>CAWGGS010000009.1:0-28713 GCA_963822095.1 uncultured delta proteobacterium | reverse complement strand
GTGCTCGTGGTGTCTTTTTTCATTGAATTTATCTCCTTTGTATACGAGGACTTATCTGTATCTGCCAGATCCTCGCCCGAGGGTGTGGGGAAGCTCTGTTTACGATCAGCGGAAATATTTGGAGTTTGCGGGGATGGCTGTTGCTCTATACGCGGGGCCTTCGTTGAAATATCCGGGACGCCAAATCCTTGTTTAATGTCTTTGTCTTGATTTTTGTCTATCAGATCTACAACAGGCTTGGATGCACAAATCCGTTCAAAGATAGCTCTTCCGTCTTCACCTGTTGGGATAAACGCTCGTTCTGTCCAGCTAATACGCTCTACGAAGGCTCCCTGCTCTTTTAGCAGCCGCTTTTCAGCCTCAGTTAAAGAAGTGGGGCCTTTAACCTCAATACGGTTTTCAAAATTGACTTTGGATACTGAGATTTCCCAGCCATTGGCAAGAATGGCCTTACTGCCATTCTTGATTGAATAGAACAAATCATTGGGTGATTTATCCTTGATACTCGAAACAAACCCTAAATTTTTAAGAGTTTGTTTTGCTGCCCTCGCTCCCAGCATCCTGCCTAATAACTGCTCGCCGTCATCTGTCTGTAATCGTTTTATGATTTCAGATCCTTCAACCCGATCCCAAATTGGAAGGATCGCACCAATAATCATTCCTTCAGTTTTGGTTAAGGTTTTAGGAGCGCTCTCAATTTGATCATTCCATAACTTCTCAGCTTCTGATTCTTCTATATGCCTTGAGAGAACAATCTGTTGATGTTTCCCTGAAACATACCTGAAAGCTTCGCCCCTAAAAATTTCGTCAGTATTATTGATATATTTGTGGTCACCATCCCGAATAGGATAGATAACGCCACGATGGACTGTATTACCTTCAGAATCCAGCCTTTCACCAATATCTCGAAGATAAAAAACACCGCCCTTGTTTTTGCCGTACTCGGAGACAAACCAACCGCTCAAGTCATCATTTTTCAGGCGATTTTCAGATATGCTTTTTACGGATTCCCAACTCTTATATTTAATCTCGTTGGTAACCGCCAGTTCAATATACCGAGTTTGTGCCGCTGTGTTTTTATCTTTAAAAACAACATCATCACGGGTCTTTTTGATGCTTAAGGCTTTCAGGGTCTGTAGACCGGTGTCATAAAGACCATGCTGTTTGGAGTATTCGACGGCCTCTATAAGACGGGTTTCAAATTCATTGAAAACTGCGTTTTGCATATCCGTCTTTAGTGACAACAGACGATTCAAAAACTGAGGAATAGACGGTATCTTGCTATCATTAAAAGAGCCGTTTTCGTCAAACAATTTCAGCCCCATCTGCTCAGAAACGTCGGCAAAGGAAAGAGTTGTTTTATCAAGATAAAGATCATGGAAAAAATTTCTTAAAGCTGTAGAAGCGTGTTCACTTTCCAGGTTATCCGACGCAGTAAAAATACCTTGGCTGGTCGCCTCGCGTTGTCCACGAGTCAATGCCCCAAGCTGGTCCAACCTTCGTGCAATAGACGATACAAACCGCTTCTGAGCTTTAAGATCAGTGGTGGGTAAAACATAATGAGGTTCAGATGATTGATTCGTCCTGTGAGTACGGCCAAAACCTTGCACGGCCTTTGAAGCCTGCCAGCCTGGTTGAAGAATATAATGAATCCGCTTTCTTTGATTGGCGGATGTATTATCAGCATGGAAAGAATACCCGGTCCCCCCTGCTTCCGAGAAAACAAGGATATCTTTTTTGTTATTCTGAAAAGCATCGGCGTCAGCAAGAGACGATTTTTTCCCGCGTTTTTGTTCTACAATTGTAAGATTGCCGTCATCGTCTCTAAGATGCACGAAACGCCTGCTTCGTCCGGTAACTTCGGCAACTCTTTCAGGTCCAAAGGCATTAATAATAGAATCGAGTGGATTTTCGGGTACTCGAATCTCGTGTAGAGTTTCGAGCAAAGCATCACGTAAGGCGATAGCTTCACGATCAAAAACAGGATTTCCTCCTGAATCAAGGACAGGGACAAATACGGCGTTGCCGTTTACGTCCGTAGACTCTTGAAAGGCAGCGACGGGAAAGCCGTTTCTGACATAATCGACCACCATTTGACGAGGGGTAAAATCAAGATCTTCAAGGGCGGTTTTATTTGCCACTGCATCGGCAACAATTCGCTCTTGAGCAGCTTCGTTGGTGTTCACAAGCTGAATTACTGCCGAATTACCTCCCTCAAGTTGTCGCCGAATATCATCAATGACAGTCGGCGTTTGCATCGCTGTGATGATTTGATTGAAAAACCGTTGGTGTGCTCCCCAAAATTGAGAAAGCGCAGCGCTTTTAGCATGGCCGTTTTTTCCGGCCCGGGTAACTTCAAGAGCGTGATCCACATTATTGAGAACAACCTGCCACGCCCCCGCCAACTCGTTGTAAATGTCTTTTTGTAAATCGTTTAATTGATGCTCAAGCCGTTCATATGTGACTCCATCATAAGAAAGAGAACGAGAGATATACATGCCCATCGCCTTCATGTCACGGCTGACCAACTCCATAGAGGCAATACCGCCCCTAGATACATTCTCGATAAATGAATTTACATCGGCAAACGCTGTGTCCTCTCCCCACAAACCGAGACGATCAGCATATCGAAGATTGCTGATTTCGGTTGCTCCTGTGGCAGAAACATAGACAACTCTTGCGTTAGGCAGTTCATGTTGTAAATTGATCCCGGCAAGGGCCTGTTGAGATGGTTTTCTGGTCCCGCGTTTGCCTTTAATGGCAATGGCATTCGCCATACTATGAGACTCGTCAAAGGCTATAACACCCTCAAAATTTTTTCCTAACCATTCAACTATTTGTTGAGCGCGAGTTTTTCCCATATTCTGGCCCTGGTCGTTGGCTTGTTTTCTTTCTCCACCGCGCAAGGTTGAATACGTTGTAAATAAAATCCCCTCCCTCTGTAGAATTTCAGCACCAGCCTTGGTTTTCCCTTGAAAAAATATCTGGTGCGGATCTCCACCGATTCCTGAAAAATCTCGTTTTGCGTCCTCGATCAAACCTTCATTAAAAGATACCCATACCGCCTTTTTCCGACCATTCATCATGTTGTCGAGAATAATCCCGGAAATTTCCCTACCCTTGCCTACGCCTGTACCATCGCCAATAAAAAACCCCTTACGGGATCCATTCGGCAACAATTGCGTGTGCGATTGCCCGGCATAAACAACGGATTCAAGTTGAGCAAGGGACAGCAACCCGTCATCTATAATGCTTGATGGTAAAGTTGGTGTGTACGCAGGTGTTGGTGGATCCACGGCAGACATGGCCGCTGATTGAACAAGTTTTCCCGGATGTGGTTTAGCTCCAGGAATTTTTAAACGCTGGGGAGTATAATTAGAAAAAACTGATTCAGTAAACTCGGATTTTACGTCATTAACAGATTCTATAGATACGACAGTGGCATCCTTGCTTTCAGCGACGCCAAGATTTCCTCCAGAATCTGCGCCGCTGCTTCGTCCAAAGCCTCCGCCAGCTCCATCTTGAATTCTATTCCCGGCTCCGATTCCGCCATCAACGACATTGCCAATTGAGGGTTTGCTTGAAGTTTGGCTATCAGTAATTGAGGCTCCTCGATCTCCCCTGTGTCCAAAAGATTCCGTTGGAGAGCCCGCTCTATCAGGCACAGGGCTGCTAACTCCCTCTCCTGGTCGAATGGTATCTGATACCGGGCCAGTATCTTCATTGACTGCTGATTTAGAGACACTTCGTTTAATGTTCTGACGTTCATTTTTTATATCCTCTAGTAGTTTGGGAAGGTCGGAAATTGAATCAACCTTGCCCGTTAAAACCGGTTGCAAAGTGGATCCATTCTTGTCGATAACCAGAATTTGGTTGTCGAAGGTGGTCCCATACTTCGCGTATTCTTTCCCTGATATGCCAATGTTGGCCCGTACATTATATTTAGCTTCAATGCCGGACCACCATTCACGAAAAGCCGGGCGATCAATCGCCATACCTTGGCCAACAATAGCAACAAGTCGGCCATTTTCTTGTAACCTCCTTAAAGACTGTTCTATGTGTCTTGCACCATTAAATGAGTCCCGTTGGCCTTTTACACGGCCAGCCGTGGCAGTAAAAGGGGGGTTCATGATAATCACGGTTGGAGCAACATCAGAAGGCAAGACATTATCGAGTTGTTCCGCATTCTCTTTAAATAGTGATGCATCAGGGAACAAACCTGAAAGAAGCTCCTGCCGACGATTGGAAAGCTCATTAAGAACAACATCGGCACCGGCGATTTCAGACCATATCGCCAAATCACCAGTACCGGCTGAAGGCTCCAAAACTTTGTCCGTCGGTTTGACGTTAGCAACCCAATTAGCAACAAAAGAAAGCGACGGGGGCGTGCTGAACTGCTGGAATTCGTCCATCTCCTCATCCCGCCTGGTTTGCGTCGGTAACGAAGATATACGATTTGTCAATTCAAGGGCTTTCTGTTTGGCCCAACTGGAATCCTTGTTGATCCAGTTTGTTGGTTCTGTCCTTCTAAGATGAAGGTTAAAAGCAACCTCCAATGAATCGTAGGCATCTTTAGACGAATACTTGCCCTCTGCTTGAGTGCCGCTAAAAATACGGTTTGCCTCGGCTGTTAAAAACCTGGACGAGATCTCACCATCTTTGTCCAGCTTGTCGGCTAAACATTGGGCGAGAATGTAACGTGTTTTTTCAGGCGGTTTTATTATTGCTTCGGTAATCAGCCAATCTCCGAAAAGATCCATTTGTTTCGGATTTTTTCGTTTCGCCATTTTATTCTTCCTGTGTTATCAAAAGTTTGCGCAAGAGCTCGTGCCGGCAGACCAACTTGCAATCATTTTTCCCACCCGGGTTTGAGCTCGATGCATTATTTTGCTATCAAAATTTTTCACGATAAGGGCAGCTCCGCAAAGATCCGGGCCAAGGCAACCGCCCGGTGATTGCAAATCAAGCTTCGCAATCATCAAAGGCCGCGTCGATGACGTCCTGCTCCGGCATGCCGTCTTCAACGGCACCGAGTTCTTCCGCCTCGTCCGGATCGAAGGCAACGGCAATTTTCAGCTCGTCTACGTCTGTGAGTTTTTGCATGGTCTTCTTGGATAGTTTCAGGTCAGTCATAAAACCCCCTTATGAATTCGTTGATGTAAGTAAAGGCACACCGAAAAGACGTGCCCAGGAATGCATGATGTTCTTTTGAATAACCGGCAGGCTGGTGTTTCTCGCCCACCAAAGATTTGAAGTGGCACAGAAAAGGTCCGGTGAATGGAGGGCCGAATCAACAACCGGCCAGACAAGAAACTGCTCGTAACAGACGAAAAACGAAACCCTCTTCCCGCCAATGACGGTCACGGGATTTTTGAAATACCCTGCTGTGTAGCTATACCTGTGACCGGGCCACCACATGGACAGAGGCACCGGCATTCGTTGTCGGTAGACGACCTTTTCTTTATTTTGCGTAACCTCTATAACCGTGTTGACTTTATGTCCGCTATCGAGAAGCGTTGCTCCAACCAAGGCGATATGCAAACCCTTCAATCCGGTCCGCCATAGACCGGCGTTTGCAAAAAGCCATGTCCCGCCACTGCTTTCCGGAAAAAGAAGGATGGACCTGTTGCCGATACTCCCTGCAGCGGCCTTGATAGATTCAACCTGATGGTGATAATCGTCTGCAAAATCGGATAATGTTGGCAGGCTAAACCCGATTTTCGGCTTCTTGCAGGTAATAACCGTGTTGACCGCAACCCATGGGGAGTCGGGCTTTACGAGGTGTTGATTCTCTATAAAAGCTGCAAGGGTGAGACAACAAACAAGGAAAAAAGGAACTTCAACCTTTAGCGGACAGACGAGTACCAACCCAACCAGAACAACAAAAAGGGCAAGTAATCCACCCCCCGGCCAGAACATGCCGATGCTTGAAAAGGGATGCGCCCAACCGGTCAGGCCAAAGGGCGGGACCGTTACGAGGAGAAGAGAGACAACGAGCCCCCTCTTTCTATACGTCATGTTCTTGAAATGGAAAAATAGAGAGGGAAGGCTTGCCCACAAAACACCTATCACGCAAAAAAAGGAGGCCTTGAAGAGAGTTATTCCGTAGTATGCGGCGGTCCCTTCCGGTAAAGATCTGGTAGCGGCCAGGGTATAGAGTACGACCGTTGCATAGGCCTGCAATCTCCCTTTTGACCTATACCACAGGACAGGCATAAACAAAGATAACGGCATAAGTTCAGGCCTGGACCGCCAGGCTAGTAAACCGAGAACAAGACCAGCTGCAGGATAGAGCAATCCCTTTATTCCGTTAAAAGTGGTTTTAGAATTTTGCATATCTGATCACGCTTGATCGGGCCGAAATACCGGCTGTCGAACGAGTCCGGATTCTCGTCCGACATGACCCAATACTCATTGTTTGCAAGAAGGTGGTGATATCCAGGTGTTACCGGCTGCGGGAACAAGTCCGGATACTTGACAAACGACCGGGAAATCGGTTTATAGTTGATGTCGATTATGTTTCTCTCCCTCCCCACATAATCCCCTGGAATTCCGTTTATTGTCTTGATAAGCGGGGCTATCCCCCCTCGGCATCTGCCAGGGGGGAATAGTCTGTATTTTAATGCCGTCTTGATTGCCTGGTTGGACAGATCCGGACAGAACAACACCATGCTCCCCTCTTCTATTCTTGCCGGTACGGAACTGCCCAGGTAAAAGCCTCGCGGGTAGCTCGGTGTCACGTTGATGACGATCCCCGCCCAAGACAGAACCAAAGCGGCCAGGATGACAAGAACGCTTATAACGACTGTTGTTTTAAAGAACTTAAAGAGCATCGCTCGTTTCCGGTGGCTCCACTTTCGACCTGGCGGCAAAAGCCGGAATCTGGAAATAGAGGGGCTGTGTTCCCTTAATCGGGTTGGAACCGGATACGAAAACCAGCATCTCACCGGGCTTGGTGATCTTGTCGCCCTTCTTTTTCGCACCGGGCAACCGTAAAACCTCGTCAGGGGTCAGAAGCGGTCTTTTCACCTCGGTATAGTGGCGGCTCACGTTTTTCAATAGAGCCGACATCCTGCTGCCGCTGGCCGAGGTCTGAACCTTGATAACGGTGGTTTCCCCCGACTGGTTGCTGATATATTGCGCGGTCCGGATCTCGTTAGCCGCGAATGCAATTTTTATGTGACAGTTCGGGGTAATGCTTTCGTTCTCCGTATACCACCGGTGGAGTTGTTTAATATCCTGAACCAGGAAGTAACATTTGATGCCGTACCCGGCGAGGAAGGGTAATTGCTGTTCAAGGAGCTCCATCCGTCGCAGGGCGGTGTACTCATCCAGCATCAACAAGAGCTTGTGGGTGTAATGTTGTTTTTGTTCTCCTGCCTCGAACTGCATTTCCTCGGTCAATCTTGAGGTTATCATGGTTATGATCAGCCTGATCAACGGCATGATCCGTTCCTTATCGCTTGGCCTGACGATCAGGTAGAGACTGACGGGCTTTTCATTGTTCATGAGATCCGTTATCCGGAAATCAGACCGGGACGTATTCCGTGCAAGGACCGGGTCACGATAGAGGGTGAGGTATGAGACCGCTGACGAGAGAACGCTTGAACGTTCCCGATCGGCTCGGTTGACCATATCGAGAGCGGCAGCGGCAGCTATGGGATGCGTTCCCCCATGGTAAAATTCGTTCTGCTGCATCTCTTCAAAGAGAGCATCCGGACTCGTCAACGCCGTATCCACTTCGGCAAGGGTCGGCACCGGGTCACCGTTTGTCTTATTTTTATAGAGCAGATGCAGGATTACACCGGTGATAAGCGCATAACTCGTCTTCTGCCAATGCTCTATCAGCCCTTTCCCGTCGGGATCCACAATCATGTTGGCGATGATCTGACAATCGGCAACGGCCCTTTCGGAATCCCTTCTAATCTCGGTGAGGGGTTAAAATACGCCCCCCCTGTCCCCTTCTCCGCCGTAGGATCGAAACGAAGGATCAGGTTTCCGCCATATCGTTTCCGCCAACCGGAGGACAGGGCGAATCCTTCACCCTTGACATCGAGCATCAAGATTGATTCCGTCCAGGTGTAGAGGGTCGGCAGAAGCAGACAAACACCCTTACCGGAACGCGACGGGGCAAAGCCAATGACATGTTCCGGGCCGTCGTGATAGAGGATTTTCGTATTCCACCATCTCCTATAGCCGCCGACGACCACGGAAGAAGACGGAACATTGTCTTTTTTTATCAAACCAGTTGCCTGAACGTCCTTATAGGAGGCAAAAGAGGCCGTGCCGTATAAGGATTTGTTACCCCTTGAAACCGCATTATTGGACACCAAATAAAAGAGACTAAAACCGAAAACCAACGAGGTGATGGCAGCGCTCAACATTGCCTCTTTATGGAACAGGGCCTGGTAGTCCCCCCCTGCCTGTTGCAACCAGACAAACCCTTTCCAGGGCCAGTACATGTGTTTGTAAACCGCAGGACCTAGAGTTGCGCTGTATCCAAAGGCAGAGGCCACCAGCTGTGTATAGAGGCATCCCCCGCCAATGAGTATAAAAACAAGAAGGGCAACAATCTTGGTTGCTTCTATCCTCTCTGAGCTTTGCTTAAACCCTATCATCCGTTTTCCCCCTGCCAAACGTCGGGAAAGAGGATGTCCTTGCCCACCATCACATTAAATTTGTAGCCGTGCCGAATAACGATGGTCGGTTGAATATGGAGGTTTCGTCGGAGAAGCTCCTGAGAGGTCTGTGTGAGCTGTTGCGCTACCGCCTGAGACATGGCCTGTCCTGCCGTCAATTGTCCGTTGGTGGTGGTTGTATCATCCTGTTGTGTATACTCGTAGGCCCCGGTGATAAATGACATGAGGATTGCCGAGCCAAAGATCCGCATATAATGATTGTCCACCTGGTCTTCAAATCCGGCAAAGCCGCCCTGGTCGGTACCGGGCATTCCGGCAAGCTCAATGGTCGATCCATCCGGATAGACAATACGATTCCAGACCACCAAGGCCCGCCGTTGACCGTAGGCGATATAGCTGTCATATTTGCCGACTAAGCGGGAGCCTTGCGGAATGAGCAGGTATTTCCCGGAAGCCGTGTCGTAGACGTTCTGCGAGACCTGGGCAAGGATCATGCCAGGAAGATCCGAGTTGAGGCCGGTTAACATGGTCGCGGGAATCACGGTCCCGGTCTTGACCTCCAGGGGGCTTATCTGTTTCTTCCTGGTATGGGGCAGGTATTCGGTGAGGGATTGGCTTTCCAGGAAATCCGTCTTGTGGTCCTGGTCGTTCGGCTCCTTGCCGGACAACAGGCCTTCCCGTAATTTATCCTTGAGTTTTTGAATCTCACTGTGTCTGTCCTGGCCGTTTGCTCCAGAAAGAGAAAAGGATGTTTTGCTTGATGCTCTGACGACGTTACCCGCACCGCCATTATTCAATCTTTCCATTCTGACGGAGGTCGGAGCATTGACGGCCTGTTCGTATTTTTTAATTTTCTCTTCGCGGATCCTGGTCAGCTCTTTTTCTTCGGGGGATATTTCCTGCTCCTTTTTCCCAATGCGCCCTTTGTTGTTCTCGATATGCTTGGGCGGCTCTTTCGCCTTTTCCGCACCTATTGAGCCGAATTGTTGTTTTCCGGCCAGAAACTCGTTTGCGGCAGTGGTGGCCGGATTATAGGATTGGGCCTTTTCCTCGACCGTCCGTTGCTTCTGCCGCGCACTCGACATCTGAATCATGTAGAGAAAGGCCCCTGCTACCGCGAGGAGAAGGATAAATCCCACGACCAGCGGAACTTTATTCAGCCGCTTGGTCCTGGTCGGTGTCGCTTTTGGATTGAGCAGATTACTCATGGCTTGTTACTCCGACGATTTCAGTTGAGAGGGGTTGAAATTTTCCGTCTGCAAACCGATAGGCCCTGGTATATCGTTGCCTTGCCAACGATGACAGACGTATAGAGAGCGTCCGGGGAGGTCCAATCAACCGTATAGATTATTTCTTTCTCATCACCCGTCAGTTGCCCGGATTTTCCCTCAATGACGGAATAGCCCTTTTCTCGTAAGGCCTGTGACAAATGCCCACCGAATTCTGTTTTTTGATCGGGCTCGATATAAAAAACCGTTTTCTTTTCAGGGTTGTTGACGGAGATTTGCTCCGCCATATCGCAAGCCAAGCGCTTCATGGCCGCTTGATCGAGGCCCATGGTCGCATAGCTTTTATAGGTCACAGGTGCGCAGGCTGCGAGAAGCAGGCAAGATATCACGACGAGTACCATTTTCATCTTCCCCTCCTTTAATTTGCATGGGTTATGGTGACCTTGGTCTGATCGTCCCCTACCCCGGAGATGAGAATGGCCTTATCAAACAGCTGATCAACGATAAAAGTGCTGCCATGCAGCCGGTAATTGACCAGGGATTTCGTACCGTCATTGACGGTCAAGAGTACCGGTGCTTCATACATCTGCATAACCTTAGGGGTTTCGATATACGTCTTGCGGCCATCGTTGAAGACCCTGACCGGCTTCCATTTCGGGTCGTCCCCGGTCAACGTGTACTTGAAATCCAATCTGGATGCGTCAAAACCCTGTCCAGCCGCTTTTATCCTGCTGTTACGTGCGTTTTTTTCATCCCTCACCTTCTGCTCTGCCATGTAATCCGCCCATGCCTTCTGATCGTTCTCGGGATAGCGAAAGGCAATCAGCGGGGTGAACACATCGTTTCGGGATTTGAGGGAGATGATATAGGTTCGCCGGTCCGTATTGATGGCAAGATCCGTTACCAAGCCGGAGTCCAACGGCTTAACGTAGATATGGGGTGGTCGTTCACCATTACTGTCCGAGGGGGTGATATCCCACCGGGCCGCGTCTCCACAGTGCGGCTTATCGATGATCTTTTCCCCCTGCTCCAGACGGATCACGCAGACCATAAGCGGTTTGCAGACCAAAACCGGCTCGGTTTCCCCGAAGGTGTAGGTAACCGCTCCGTCTTTCTCGAAAGTAGGCAGGACCGCCCTGCCCCGCCATTCGGCAGCAAGCCGGACGGCCTTTCGTGCCTTCTTGTCCAAGGGGGCGTTTTCAGAAGAGATATAGCGAATTGCCGGAGTGATCCGTTTTTGCCTGCTCTGCGAGGGGAATCCGCTTCCCCTTTCTGTCTGACAAGCTATATCGGTGCCGGCTGCATTTTCTGGCCCTGGTTCTCAACCTCACTGCCCGGGGCCTGGCCAAGGTCAGCACCGTAGGCAACAACAGAAAAAGACAGCATGAGGAGAACGGTGAAAAGTGTTTTGTTCTTCATTTTAAAGCTCCTTGCTCCAGTTGAAATCTTTGATGACAAGGCCTGTCGGATTCCGTAAAAGGCTTCTCTCGTCATGTGGTGGCAATATCTCGGTGTAGCAGACAGCAGACCAGGTTTCGGCGGCTTTAATGAGTCGGCCTGTTTGCCGGTCCATGGTTTTTTCCTGCCATTGCATTTGATAGGCCCCGTCTTTCAATTGAAGAATCGAGGTTATATCAACATAGACCGTATCTTTTTCGGCCCGTTTAAACGGGTCATTGTTCTTGAAATGCTCGTTGAGCTTGTTCATGGCCGGGGTGTCTTTCTGGATATAGGCATAAGCCTCGGTCACGTGCTCCCGCTCGATTTGGGCATCTATGGTTACATCTCGAGTGTCTTTGATCCAGTTGACAAGTTGTTTCGATACGACCCCGGATAACACCTTCGGGTCGGTCTGGGTGTCAATTGACCGCACCGACTGAATGGATCCTTGCCTGTCCGTCTGGACGATGTAGGCCCTTACCTCTTTTGTGCAGGAGAGATAGATTGCCCCGGCTGTTGCGACTGCGGCAATAATAAGAGCCATAAAACCGAATATCCGCCAAGTCCTGGCGGAATGAACATACCCGCCGTAGATCTCTTCCCATTCCCGCCTTGCTTCAAGGTAGGGAGATGATTTTCCGTTATCACTTTGTTTACTCATTGCCGTCCCTTCCTTTTGTTAAATCCACTGCCGGAGAAATATAGCGCTCGTCTTCGCTTGGCTCTTTGTTGGGGGTTGGAGTTGATAGGCGGCTTTCCTGCATCGATGCAGCCATACGTCCGCCCATTGTTCCGAAATTCCTGACACGTCCTGTGACTTTTCCCGACGCATCGTTTAAGGCAGCCGACGCCAGGTTTTTTGTAGCACCCCAAACGAGACCGGAAGAAGTTGTTCCTGTGCTGCTCTGAACATTATGAAGCTTGGCCGCTTCCTTCACGGCCATAAAACCGCCGCTTGCAACCGCAGCAGTCCCAAGGGCTGCACTTGTTGCAAACCGGCCTGCGTTAAATGCTGTTCGAGATAAAGACTCTCCTGTCCCCCAGGAGAAACCGTTGATAAGGTCCCCGACCATATCGGGGATTGTTTTAACGAGAGCAAGAAAAACTATTGAAACGCCAATAATCAGGCACATTCCTTTAATATTCACATTTGAAAATGTGGCGAACCAAGATTGCATAATTGCTTGGCATAAACCCACAATTAAAATCATGAGAAAGAGCTTAATGCCTGTTGAAAGAGCAGCCTGTAAATATTTTAGGCATACTTCCCTTGTAAAAGAGATCCCCCCAAACCCTAAGAGAATGACACCAGCATTGATAACAATATATGCCTGTACATAGATCATGAGCATCATCGCGGCGATAAGGGAAAAAACGATCATGATGATTATTGCGCCTATGGCATAAGGGATTAATTCAACGGGGGTGGTAAAGGACATCGCATCGAAAATCACAGCGCACAACTGATACCCTGTTTCAAAAATGGCTGATGGTGTTGTATAAGCGGCTCCAGCTCCACCAGCGTTGGCGTTTGCTTGTCCTCCTGCTTGTATAAAGGAATTAATGATATCTTTTGCCCAAACATTGCCATACACAAGCAACATCAAGAAAAACCCTAACACAATTATTTTCCTTACGGTCTGAGCTGCAAAGTCAGAAATATCCCCCATTGAAAGGATGAGCATAATTGCCATCCAAGCAAAATCGATTCCCGCTAAAATCCAGAAAAGGCGAATAGCATAAAAAGAAAGCACTCCAAACCAATGATTTGAATTCGAAATAAATTGATTCATTATCGTGTCGAGAGCACCTGTCGTTGGAACATCTGCCAGGGCTGGGTTTTGAATAAAAAAAACAAAAAATATGCTCACAATAAGAGAGAAAATATGGTTTTTTTTCATTTCTTTTCCGGTCCCTTTTTCATTTTTGACAATGCTTTTTCCCATCCATCTTTTGAGTACATATTTTTTTCATTCTCGTTACCATCCTTGATTGGAGTTTGGATACTCGTCCCTTTACCCCAAGAAGAACCTAGCGGAGGAGAATCCCCACCTCCTGTCATCTGCTGAAATCTACTATGATCGTCATGTTGCATGATTTTCACAGTAACCGTTGCGGTGACAATTATGGCAGCAAGGGTTACTACCAAGACGATCCACATATTCATCTTCATGGTTGTCTCCATTAAGAAAAACCTTGTTATTCTACCGGAGATTGAATGCTAACCCCCTGCCCCCAGGTCGAACCTAAAGCAGGAGACTCTCCACCTCCCGTCATTTGCTGAAATTGCGCTGTGTGAACATCTTCTTCATCTTGCTGTTTTGCCATGTAATTGGCATGAAGCTGGTTGTTATCAGCGACCAACTTCCGAAGACGCTGCAGGCTCTTGGCCTCTTCTATGGAAACAAGGGTCCCGGCTTGGATAGCCTGCAATCGTCCATCAACGGTCTGAGACATCGTTTCTAACGTGTTCAACCTCTCTTTCTCATTGGACATCGTTTCATTTTGCAGATTCGCCTCTTTCAGGGCATCCTTGATGCTCATCATGTTACCTTGTGACCAGTCTTGATACTTTTGCTGCATTACATCGTTGGTCAGCGCTTCACTGATATAGGTCTCATATCCAGGAAATAACTCGGCGTATTTTTCATCAATATTCGCGGAAGCATACGACAACACTTGTCCTTGTTTTATGGCGTTATCGAGTTGCTCCAACGTGTTTGTTAAAGGGATGGCCGATAAAGGATCTTCCGCCAGCTTTTCCAGGTTGATTAATTGGTTGGTGATCATCTGTACTTCGTGTTCGAGCTGTGTAACCTGTTGGTATACTTCCTTCCACTGCCCGGCATCGGTACTGATTAACTCGATGTTGTTCGCTATCTGAGTAACTTCTGTGGCAATACCTTCATAAACATCCGCCACGATTCCTGCTTTTACATTTCCTGCCGGAAAAACAAGCGGTAAAAGAGTGATAAATGTTGCTAACAGTCTGATTTTCTTCATCAGCTTACCCCCTTTTCGTGGAGCCATTGATTGAGCCAGTTATCACCATGGTTTTGTTGCAAATCTCTTATCCTCGCCAAATCGTTTCTTCCGGTTGCCCCGGCCAGGGCCATTGTGTAAGGGCCGATTTGCAGGTTGAACAATCTCCGCCCTTCCGGGTTTCGGAAGTAGTATTCCCGCTTTGGAATAGCCTTTGACAGAAGATCTATTTCACGTTCATTGAGCCCTAATCGCCGGTAAAGCTTCGATGAGCTCTCATCCTTGGCAACAGCGTTTGGAAGGAATATTTTTGTTGGGCATGATTCGTTGATGACATCAAGGATACCGCTATTCGACGCATCCGAAATGGATTGCGTGGACATAACAACCATGCAGTTGCTTTTCCGGAGTGTCTTTAACCATTCCCTTATCTTGTTTCTAAAGACCTCATGGCCCAGTGCAATCCAGGCCTCATCGAGAAAGATCACCGCCGGTTGACCATGCAGCTTTTTTTCGATCTTGTGGAAAATATAGGTCAGGACGGGTAAAACCATGTCATCGCCCATTTCCATCAAATGCTCCAGCTCGAAAACGTTGAACGAGCTGGTTTCAAAGGTATCATCTTCCGCATCGAGTATTGCCGAGTTCTGGTGATCATTCACCGTGTACCGCTCCAGGGCCAAAGACATTTCATGGTCTTGGAGATTGACGACAAAATCATGCAGTGACTTATCACTGCTTAATCTGTGCTGATGCAGCGCGGCGGTCACCGCGGCCCTTCTTTTTGGATTTATCTGAATATTCTGGAGCTTCAGGGCATTAACGATCCAATCTTCCGCCCAGGATTGCTCGGCATCCGTTTTCAGATCACTTAAAGGGCAAAATTCAAGTGTCGTATCGCTGCCAATATCAAAGTGTGATCCGCCTATCGCAGAACACAGAGGATAGAGGCTATACCCTTTCTCAAAAATAAAGACGGTGGCCTCCCGGTATTTGCGGAACTGTGCCGCAAGCAAGGCAAGAAGGGTTGACTTCCCTGCCCCGGTCGGTCCGAGTATCACCGAATGACCGAGGTCCTGAACATGGAGATTGAGTCGAAACGGGGTATTGCCGGTTGTCGACGTGTACAACAGAGGCGGACTCTTGGCCGGATAATACGGATTCGGACAATCGTCATGCCCCGGCCAGATACTGTTCAACGGCAGGAAATCTGCAAGATTGAGGGTATGAATAACAGGCCTTCTGATATTCTCGGAAGAGTGGCCGGGCAAGGATCCCAGGTAGGCCTCATTTGCGTTTATCGTCTCAATCCTGCCGTTGAATCCCAGGTTATTGACCAAGCTTTGAATAGCTTCACAGCCTGTCTTTACCTCTTCCGGTTCATGGCCGAAGACAATGAGGGTACTGGTATAATATCCGAACAACACCACACCGCTTGAGGCCTCGGAAATACTGTCTTCGGTGTTCGCCTCCATCTGTTGCGCGTACTTGTCGACAGGGGCATTGTAATTTTTGATGATTTGGGCGATAAAGCCAAGGCCTCGGAAATACTGTCTTCGGTGTTCGCCTCCATCTGTTGCGCGTATTTGTCGACAGGGGCATTGTAATTTTTGATGATTTGGGCGATAAATCCGCGCTTTTTCTGTTGCCATTGACGCCTAAATTTATTCAGGCTTTTAATTGCCTCGAACGGATCTTCATAAATGAAACGGTTGTTCCATCGGTATTCAAATTGGAGCTGATCAAGGCCTTCCAGAATTCCGGGGTATGACGATTGTGGAAATCCGTCGATACACACGGCCCCGATGTACTTCCCGCCGATCACCGGCACGAGACCTGAAAGAAAATCCTGACCGCCTATAACCCGATCCAAGTACATCGGCACCGGAGGCAAGGTTATCGGATGGTCGTTTCCGGTTATGCAGCGATGGATAAAGCGGAGCTGGTTATCGTGGATCTCTTCCGTCCCGTGGATATCAACAACTATTTTTTCACCCTTGAGTCTCACCAGTTTACAGACAGCGCTCATCGATGACTCAAATTCACGGCATGAGTTGACGAAATAGGAAATATTTTTCTTCCCCACCCCTTCCAGGCTAAACGTCTCCTCCCCTTCCACCATCAAGGCCTTCGTTCTGGATTTATTGATCGAGGGGGGAAGATATGTCAGGGTGATGACCTGGATGTTTTCATGGTGGATCCCCGATTGATAGACCTGCCGTCTCTCTTCATCTATCGCCTCGGTTATCGGGTCTGGAAAATGGCACGATGCTTTTTCGGGATAACTCTTTGATTGTATCCTGAAGACATCATGTTGGGTCATCCAACCTGACCCGAGACGTTGCAGGGCGTTGTTGACCTGGGCGCTTCGGTTCCCGAGTTCCTCAAAGGTAAGGGATGCGGAATCCTGACCTTTATAGCTCCAACTGGCCATCAAGGCCCCGTTTTTGAGAATCACGATGCCGTCATCTATCACAGCGGCATAGTTCAAAAGGTCGGCAAAAGACGGGTCCGTTCTTCTATAAGCGCTCAGGCTTTTCATTTGTTCCATCCATTGTATTTTTTCCGGCACACGACGAAAGGTGTAGAATGGGATTGGTAGAGATCCCTGAACTTGACATGTCGTATGTAGATTTTGCTCATAAGCGGGTCAGCCTTGCTCATCATCCGTAAGGCCTCATAGGTGAGAAACCAGAAGAAGGCGGCAAAACAGGTGAGCGTAAGGCTGAAGGCGAGGAAAATGAACATGACGGTAATCAACAAGGAGACCAGGACCAATTCACGCTCGGCTCCCCAGAGGTGATCCGGACGGCAGAGTGCGTGGTTAATCGGGATTTCTCGTCGCTCGTTCATAGGATCTTCGGCATGTTGAGTGTTCCATGAAATGCGGCCAAAGAGGACGGTACGACGGCACCGGAGCCGTAGAGCGTCGATAAGACGTTATTGGCCGAAACCAGAAGACCTGCAACCAGGATGATAAAGCAGCACATCCGGGCAAAGTTGTTTATCTCACCCCCAAAGATCAGCATTGCTCCGGCAACGGCTATTGCCAGGACGGCAATGGCCAGGGCGACAGGCCCGGTAATCGAATCACGGAAGGTCTGCAGAGGGCTTTCCCAGGGCAAACCGCCGCCTGTTGTCGTAGTGGCATGCACAATACCGGGAGCGACAACAAGAGCCAGAAAGACAAGGAACATAAGGTGATGCTTTTTCATTTCTCGATCCTTTTTAAATTGATTTTGTTTGATATTCTCCGTTGCTATATCCAAGAACTTCGCTAATGTTGTTTATCACCCTCCTTTTTTTATATTCTTTGATACAAACCAAAAGGTTAACGGTTGAGCCTATCAATCGGCTTATAAAATCATTGCTGAGTTTGGCGTTCGCGCGAGAGATCAGCATTTCAAGGCGTTCCAATCCAGCTTGAGGAGATGCGGTGTCGGCGTGAGCCGTTGCGATCCCACCCCGGTGCCCGGTGTTCCAGATCTCCAGCAGGTGGAGAGCCTCAGCCCCCCTTACCTCCCCTATTATGATCCTGTCGGGTCGCATCCTCAGGGTTTCCCTGACAAGTTGGTCAAGACTGCGGCTATGGGTGGTATAAAGTTGTTCTGTGTTAGGTGCAGCGCATTGGATTTCCCCGGTGTCCTCGATAATGATAATCCGGTCCTCCGGCGTCAGTTCGACCATCTTCTGAATCATTGCGTTTACCAGGGTGGTTTTTCCAGATCCGGTAGAACCAACAACGAAAATGTTTTTGTGTTCTTTTATTGCCTGGCAAAGATAGTGATAATGTCTCTCCTGGAGAGATTCTTTTTCAACGTAGTCCTCTAAGGTAAAAATCAGGCTTGGGCGTTTCCGGATCGTAAAAGAAGGCCTGCGTGTTTCCGGCGGCAAATTGCCGTGTATTCGAGATCCGTCAAGTATGAGTTCTCCGTCCAAATGCGGATCTTCCGGAGTGATGGAAACCCCTAAGGAACTAGCGATAGTCAAAAGAATGTTTTGGGCCTGCACGTCGTGCAGTTCAAATTCTTTTGACCAGGGTTTCCCTTGTCTTCTTACCCAGACAAAGCCATCGCTGTTACGACTGATATCCTCCACCTGGGGGTCATGTAAGGCGTCAAGAATTCGAGATCCTAATTCTCGTCTCAGTTTTGCGATTGTTCGTCTCAAGTGCTCTTTTTCGTAATCAGGCATAGCGACATTCCTCGCCATAAAAAACAATTGGATTATTTCAAATGGATTGCTTTGTTTTTCGGGAACAAAGGAAATTTCAAAGGCGATAAAAAGAGAGGCCCTTTTCGAAAATACTTTTAAAAAGATTGGATTCGATAAGAGAACGTGAAAGAAGGTTTTTACAAACCTGTAATTTTGGTGTACTTTTGTAGTAACCATATGGTCCCTAATGCCAATTAAACTGTGTGGTTAAAGGTCGTGGGTAGTGTTACAGCACTATCCACGACCGCCTCTTTTTAATTTCAAAAAACTGTCATTTTCTAAAATCTCTCAAATATTGTTTAGTGATTCCAATTTGTTTTCATTATTTTCTCGCTCCAAAAAAAGAAAATAATACACTCTTATTTTTCAAAAAGGCAACCCCCCACCTGACAACCACAGCTTAAAAAAAACAATCGTGGTTTTTTAATGTTCCTACTCCCCCCGGAGAGTAATCATTCTTAATACAAAAGATCTCTAATAGGCTTTGCCTTTAAGAGTTATGGAAAAACATGAAAATATATAACCTGAAGGCCCCCCTAGGTGGTTATATATACAGATATTCTGGTCACCGCTTTACTTTATCAATACGGTTATGACCTCAATTTGTGACAATAAAATAGCTCAGCTTTCAGAAAAGGACAAGTGTAAAAATTGTTATATGGTAAATGTTTTTCTTGTTTAAATTTATTAGGTTATATGAAAATGTTCGATTTTTCTAATGATCATTTATTGTTCACCCTACTTTTTTCTGAAAAAATTAGATTTAGAATCTTTTAAGCTCCTCCATCAAATAGGTTCTCTTTCTTTATTACGACCTCAAATGACTCCGCTCCAAACTCCTGCAGAATTTCGAATGCTTTGTGAAATGTCATGCGACGGATGTTTTTCAATTGTCTATTATTGATCCGGTGGCAAAATATCTAAAACATTTAGTGGCAAAATCGTGAATACCCTTGCCAGCATTGGGATTGATGCTGGACTATTGTTTGAAATTTAATTGTTTAATCACCGGAGCAATAAAACCACCTTTCTGGAGCCATTTATAAGATCTTGATCATCAATTTTTGCGTATATCTCAAATTTTTCTGTCCCTTTTCCTTTTTCAGAGACAGCAAGTAATTGAAAATCAAACTTCTTAGTACAGAATTAGAAGAAATTTTGTATGGTATTTATTTTTGGTGTATTCAATACCTCTTAGAATTATACTTTGACGAAATTTTTCTAACATTCTACGGAGAAAAAGAATGGATCAAAAAGAATATAATAAAACTCTTCCTTCAATACCAAGTGAAGAACGATCAGCCTTCCAAATTTGGTATATAGAATACCAAGATCTTGTTTCTTGGTATATATTAAAAAATACAATGGCTTAAACATGCTATTTTAGTCAAAAATGATGACGAAAAGCATATTCTCAAAATCACAGGGAAACCAGAACAATTAAAAGATGTATGAAATTTTATTCACCAACTTCATTGAAATATTGCTCTTTCAGGAACAACTTGAAAACTGCCATCATCGCCACCCTTTCTGAATCAATACCTTCCCGGTCAAAATCATTGACCATAGCTTTATTGCCCAACTCAACCAGATGTTCCCGAAAGGTTGCAAGCAGTTCCTTCTTTTCTCTGGTAGATAGACTTTGAAATTTCTCAAAGGATCTTTTTATTTGCTCCTCATTGAGACGTTGTTTTTCTTTCTCCTCTTCTTCCTGCTGTAACTCAATCTTTCGGATTTCCTTTTTCCTCCCCTCAGCGTCATGCTCAAAAGGGCTTTTTCCAGTTATCTGTTCACGGAGCAGATATGCCAGAAATGCTCCATCCGTCTTTTCCACCTTTCCTGCAGCGAGGCATTGGGCGTAATACTTCAGGATTTGCTCTGTCTTCTCTTTGCCAAGGTCTTCAATAAAAACCTTAGCTCTCAGGGTCGATATCCCGAAATATTCCAATTTCTCTATTACTTCCTGATTTTCGGTGCGATCCGGTTCAACCGGTAGAAGCTGCCCAGATTTGGCAAAGGGGAGTATTTCCTGATACTTCAGGGGAATGATTTTAAATTTCACTCGCACAATTTTTCGCCCCTCCCTTATCGTTTCCAATTTAAAGGTCAGATCACACTGGGAAAAACCGGCTTCATCTTTTTTTTCAAACTCTTTTTTGGCCTGATTGAGGACCCATTGGCGAAATTGCTTAAATTGTGAGTATTTCCCCTTATCTATTCCCAAAATATCTTTTAACTCTTCAACGCCGAATTCCCGCCAACCAATCTTCTTGTACTGTTTTAGCAGCTGATATATCCTGATAGAGTAAATGCTCTGAAACTGAGCAAGGATGCTGAGTTTTGATTGGGTAAAATCTCTTTTGAGCTGTAAGAGGTACGGCTTCAGGTGTGGATCAAAGCTAAAGCTTATAGTTCCTTTCTTGTTGTTATACTTGCAGGAGGAGACCCAACCAACTTTCAGTGGACCATCATCCTCGGGAATAACGAGAACGCGTTGCATCAGCTGATCAGTTATCCTGTCGGCATTTTTGTATGCATTGTTCAGATCGATATTGAGAATTGCCGCCAGATCACGAATCTTGATTTCGTATGGATAAAAGTCGATATCATCAGGATGAATCATTGAGGCAACAGCAAAGACAAGCCGCTGCTCGTTTACCGTCAAAATATATCTTGATTCAACAAGCTTATTCGATTGAACAACTATTGGTGATTTTGTAAACTTGCTGCTCATGGCATATCTCCGCATTTTATTAGATTGTTGTAGCAACATAATAAAGCATAGGAGCAATGTCAAGCCTAGACCTTTACCGTCAATCCCTAGACCAAATGATTTATCACACTGAATTGAGGATATAATCTATATTTCGACTCTCACATATTCTTCGCATTTTTTCCTATTTTTTCGCTCTGATGTTTTTTTTCAGGTTCTCTTTTCTGGCTATCTTTAAGACCATCATTGAAACCATACCTATTTCCTCACTGTAGATCCCTAGACCTTTTACATATCTGCTCAACATCACGACCGTATATCTCTAGACTTTTGCCAAACAATGATTCTTGGCGACCATACCGTACATCTCTATACCTTCGGAGCGAACAGTATCTCTTCTTTCGGGGTAGATCCCTAGACCTTTACATCTGGATGAATAATTAAAAACTCACCGTTAATTCCTAGACCTTTTCATATCTGCTTAATATCCCGACCGTATATCTCTAGACTTTTGCCAAACAATGATTCTTGGCGACCATACCGTACATCTCTATACCTTCGGAGCGAACAGTATCTCTTCTTTCGGGGTAGATCCCTAGACCTTTACATCTGGATGAATAATTAAAAACTCACCGTTAATTCCTAGACCTTTTCATATCTGCTTAATATCCCGACCGTATATCTCTAGACTTTTGCCAAACAATGATTCTTGGCGACCATACCGTACATCTCTATACCTTCGGAGCGAACAGTATCTCTTCTTTCGGGGTAGATCCCTAGACCTTTACATCTGGATGAATAATTAAAAACTCACCGTTAATTCCTAGACCTTTTCATATCTGCTTAATATCCCGACCGTATATCTCTAGACTTTTGCCAAACAATGATTCTTGGCGACCATACCGTACATCTCTATACCTTCGGAGCGAACAGTATCTCTTCTTTCGGGGTAGATCCCTAGACCTTTACATCTGGATGAATAATTAAAAACTCACCGTTAATTCCTAGACCTTTTCATATCTGCTTAATATCCCGACCGTATATCTCTAGACTTTTGCCAAACAATGATTCTTGACGACCATGCCCTACATCTCTATACCTTCAGAGCAAACAGTATCTTTTTCTTCGGGGTAAATCCCTAGACCATAATCGTGTAAAAATGACTTACTTCACTCAAGAAAGTTACAGTAATAGATTTTATAGTGCTGATATTATAAGCGTTATTAATTAATTTCCTTTACAAGGATCGCTGTCGGACAAAACTGTTAATCTCTAGACTTTCTCTTAGTAAATCCCTGTACCTTTCCCCGTAAATATCTAGACTATACACCGTTAATTGCTAGACTTTAGGTCGTATATCCCTAGACCTAAACTGAATATATCTTTTAAATACTATATAGATAGAAACAACGAAAACAAACAAAACAAGGTTTATAACAATAATAAACAACAACAACCTAATAGGCTGCTGTTGTTTATTTCATTATTTTAAAAAAATGAGATGAGCCTTCATAACTTCTTCCGGAAGTTGTATTTGAAATTCATCTTTTCTCGGAGTTTTTTTCGGTCATTTAATATGATTATTCCAGGGGAATATTTTAAACAATCACAACTCAAAAAGTTATTCTATTAAATGGTTGGAACTTTCTCAATGAGAAGGCGGCTATTTTTGTGTTCAAAATAGATTTCTTTGATTAATTGATTATTTGTGCTATCCTAACATTTTTTGAAATTCAAAGAGTATGTATTTAGTTTTCTCTACGCCTAACATACAACGACGGATCCCTTCGCTCATGAAAAAAATAATTTCGATTATAAACCAGAAAGGCGGTGTTGGAAAAACAACCACTGCGATCAATCTGGCCTGTGGATTGGCAATGAAAGGGCATAAAGTGCTACTGGTTGATTTAGATCCCCAAGGACATACAACTATTGGTATGGGGATGGTTGGACATTGCGAACTGACCATCCGCGACACCTTGCAACATGGGGTAGACATAGAGAAAGTTATTTATGTTACAGGGGTTGAAGGTGTTGATTTAGTTGGAGCGAATATCCACCTGAATAAGGCGTCAAACCTTCTAATAAACGAGCATTTTCGTGAGGCCAAACTCAAAAATGCCCTTGATAGAGTCAAGGAGAACTATGATTTTATCCTTATAGATTGCCACCCATCGTTGGGAATCCTTGAAATCAACGCGCTATATGCCTGCAATTTCATGCTTGTACCCACTGATACCGGTAGATACTCTCTTGAGGGATTTGCGGACTTGCTCGATACTATCAGAAGCGTTAAAGGTGAGGAAAATAATATAAGGGAATTTTTGAGAATTCTGATTACGCTTTTCGATTCTAGAGAGAAAGGTATCAACGATTGGCTTGATGATCAGCTGGAGGATTTTAAAGATGTAGTATTGGAAACCAAAATACGTAAGATTACAGCCATCAAGCAAGCCCAGATTGCTGAAGTTCCCATAATGCTCTACGATTCAAAGAGCGAGGGGACAAAAGACTATCAAGAATTGACAGAAGAGTTATTGAGAATATGGCGGTAAATTTCAAAAAAAAAGTTGAAGGCAAGAGGACTAAACTGGCCGGGAAGTCTCTTGACGCTGAGTTCAAACCGGAAGACAGTCCCATCGTTGATTCCTATCAAGAAGGGAATCTCTATAAAATTCCACTTTCAGCCATCTCCCCAGATCCTAATCAACCTCGGAAAACGTTTGATAAAAGGACGCTGAATGAACTAGCCCTCTCCATTAAGAAGCAGGGTGTGCTTCAACCTATTATTGTTCGTAGGAACGATAATGAAGCTGTTGCCACGGAGTTCATGCTTATAGCAGGCGAACGACGTTTCCGGGCCTCAAATATTGCCGGACTGGAGCAAATTCCCGTCTTATTCTCGAATGGAGATCCTGAGGAAATTGCCCTTATTGAGAATCTGCAGAGAGACGATCTCAGACCTATAGAAGAGGCAGAGGCATATCAACGGGTTATCGATAGCCATAATTACACCCATGAGCAGTTGAGTGACGTAGTGGGAAAAGCGCGCACGACGATTAGTGAAATCCTTACTCTTATTGCTTTGCCTGACTCCGTAAAAGAGCAATGCCGGACAACCGATACTCCCAAGAATGTCTTGCTCGAGATTGCCAAGAGAAAAGACCGGGAGGAGATGCTTTACCTATTTGAAAAGGTCAAAAACGAAAATCTGACGGTATCGAAGATCAGGCAATTGACCAGGCCCAGCCCAACTCGAAGGGTTAGGGGCGTTGACTTGAGAGCTTTGGAAAAGATTATTGAAAGTAAACTTCTTGTTCGTAAGTTGAGAAAGGTAAATCTCTCAACGGAAACCAAGGAGCGGTTTCGAATAGAGGTTGAGGAGTTGGTCGAAACCGTGAAGGAGCTGCTCGCAAGATAGCTGTTTAGTATAGTATATTCCTACAGTCTCCCATGGACAGGTGATGTCGGACGTCCGACATTAGGTGATATGTGGAGTAAATTTATTAAGATACGGATTTAGTGGTAGGTTAACCAGTTTCTGGTAGCACTTGTATCCTGAATTCCCGGTTTAATGTAACGAGGTGGTGGGTGGCTTGACTGTAATACGTCCAGCTGCGCATTGTGTCACGTACAGTATCCAGATTCGTTTTCACGATTTTCAACGACATCTTGCCGGCAATCAGAAATTTCAAATGCTGCTTGTAGAGACCATTGATATTGGCCGCGCTGAAAAAGCCCCGATCCATTAACACCACTTTGATCTTCTCATATCCCAGCGTGTTCATGTCGGCCAACAGCTTGCTTAAGGTTTTAACATCCGGAATATTGCCGGCCAGTTTCCGGTAATAAAAGGGCAGACGGGATTGCTGGCCGAAAAGCAGGTTCAGATTGATCTGCGGCAGATGTTCATGGTCTTTGTTTTTCCCATAACGCACCTGCCTGAGACATTTTGAATAGCTGGAAATGATCCTCCCGAAGAGGTCGAGATGTGTGATTGCAAATAAAGGATTTTTAAATGCTTAAAAAGATAATTTCTGGTGGGCAAACAGGTGCCGACATTGCCGCTATTGATGCGGCAATGTCTATTAATTTTAAATATGGTGGGTGTCTTCCCAATGGTCGAAAAACAGAGAATGGTCCCCTAGATCAGAAATACATAATGCACGAACTTGAAACCGGGGGGTATCCAAAACGTACAGAGCGGAATATTCTTGATTCTGACGGTACAGTGATTTTTCACCACGGTAAACTTGCAGGAGGCTCAAGGCTTACGAGAGACCTAGCTTTGCGATACAGTAAACCTTGTATCAATTTTGATTTGAATGTTGTCAGTGTTTCTTCTGCTTTGGATAATTTGAAGGAATGGGTTTCGGAATATGAAATAGAAATTCTGAATATCGCAGGTTCAAGGGCAAGTAAAGATCACGAAATATACGATAAAGTTTTTAACATCATAAAGAATCTGATTGCGTCTATTTGATAATTTCTACCGTTCAATTTGGTCTTGACCTTGTTCTTTTGTTTTTTCATTTTCTTTTTTTATCTTGTTTATTTCTTTAAATCTTACCTGAATAGCCCCAAGATTTTTCTTAGACACCAATTTCCTTGCAATTGAGCTAAGTTCTTCTAATTTCTCAGATCGATCCAAAGATATATTTATTCCAATTTGTACTGATTCTACAGTTAGCCCCCCTTTTTTAAACTCAATGATCCACTCGGTTTTTGGTGTACCGGAGTAATTTGGTATTCTCTCGCTAGTTCTGACATTGCCTTTATTTTTTCCCGAGGGGCTTTTGTTCCCTCCGGTTCTTGGAGTTCCTTTAATATCCTTAGCAACTCCAAAACGCTGTATCCCTTGTAGGTCGTGGGTAATTTTTCTAATTGCATTTTGGCTCCTTGCGTTGTTTAAAAGTCTTAAAATTCCGCCCGCCTCGGTCCTAGTAATATAATCTATTTTATTATAATCAATAGGTTCCGGGAGTTTATTTAATGCTGTTTTTAGTCTTTCCTCAGTATTTTTATCAATTTCAAGTCGCCTATCCCCCATTAACCCAATAACATGAGATACGGTTATTTTGTTCTCAAAAAGAACTTCCGAAAAGTTTCTTATACTACTACCTGTCGTGATGATATCGTCAACAATTACTATATTTTTATTTTGGAGTTCATATATTTGTTCACTTTTTTGTACTGTAAACAACCTTCGACTAAAGACCCTTTTATCTCTTGGAATGTTTTTTGATGCCTTTTGATGTTCTACGTCAAAAACATAATCACCGTTCAACCAAGGCGTGTTTGTTTTATGAGAGAGGTATATTGCTAATTGTAAGGGGATAACGTTAGAGCGTGTTGTGGAGGGCATTGTCAAAAAGACAGATTCTCTAGTTAAATGCTCTTTAAGTTGATCTGTTTTTTTCTCTTGCCATATTTTTTCAATTATCGTGTTTGCTGCAACACTATCACCGGCTTTTCCCGACAGAAAAACATCACTATTAAGCACATCAGCCTTGATGGTCACAAATCCTACAGTGGCCATGCCAAGGTTGTTTTTCATAGCAATATTCTCATTATTGCACCACCTATAATTAGCCCAACTGCAAAGGTTATCATAAGCGAGATAAATATTTTATGGTTATCGGTTTTTCCCGGTAGATTTTTTGGATGATTTTGCATGGTGAGAGCTTCTTCTTTAAACCTGGTCAGAACTCGATCGAGTTCTTCCTTAAATTTTATTTGTTGATCATGCATGATCTTGGAGAGCTTTTTTTCAGTAGAATCTTCTTTTATGGCTATATTTGTGATCCCTTCGGCTATTTTCAACTCAATCTCGTTCGTATATTCCTCAAGGATCATTCTGTTTAAAATGATAGCAGCAAAAAGAGGATCTTTGTCTGTTATAAAAAGACCTTTTTCAGTGGCTAATTTTTTTATTATATTCTCCGCATCCATTTAAAGTACCGCTGCTATGCTGTTGTAATATTTTTCTCTCACCATTTTTATCCTTTGTTTGTTCAGAATAAATTTTTCCTCTGAGTTAAGGTATTCATCGAAGGTTAATTTTTCCTCCAGCATCTCTTTTATATTTTCCCCGAAAAGGTTCTTTGTATCATCTGGGATCGTAATGATTCCAAAAATTTTATCTTTTGCCTCTAAGTAAAAATTAGTTTCCTCAAAATCTTTTTCTTCAACTGAGATTTTTCCAAAAAATTCATTTCTCCATACAATTATCTTTGCGTCCTCGCCGAAGTTTTCAATTACGAAATCAAGTCCAGATATGGTATCCAGCATAGCCGGGCCACCAGTCACGACTACGTGAACAAAAACATTAACCCCGTTTTCTTTAAGAAATTCTAATATGTTATATTGAATAAGGTAGGCAGTAAGAGAAATGAAAGAGGAAGAGCCATTATCAATAATGGTATCTTTCTCTGTTTTCAAAATCAATTCGATTAGATCATCAAATCTCTTCTCATTTATAACCTTGTCTTGAATGATATTGGATTCGTTTGCTTTCAAACTGGAAATGCTTGAAAAAGTCTTGTTAACAGGGTCAGTATCGATACAAAGGATGTCCCCGGATTGTCTCAAATACTGAGCTAATATTATACTGGCAAAAGATTTTCCTACGCCTCCTTTTCCCTGGAGGGTTAAGTGTACGTTCATGATAGCTCCTATTTTTTTGATTTAATACCGAGTTGTTTGCTTACTTTTTCTTTGTTTCGATCAGGGTCATAAACATAAGAAGGTCTTTTTGAATCTGTTTGAGGAGAAGAGTCCTCTAAATTCCCAGATTCGATATTTACACCTTCAGGTTGTGATTTAGGCCGAGTTCTTGTTTTTGGAGTTTTTAAAAGATATGTTCTAACCAGTCTTGTGAAGGCAGGATACGTAATAGGCATTTCTCCTGTCTCCTGGAGTACAAAATAAATATCTTTCAGTGAATATGCTTTTTCAAGCGCTTCAAGAATCAATTCTTTGTGTGCTGTAACAGCGACCAATCCATTTTTTCGACCGGGTCTATTTTTTGCCCGATCATTCAGTTTTGCGAAGAACTCTTCTTTTTTTTTCATCGATAATCCTCCCGGTATTCTGCTATAGTAACTCTGATATATTTTAATTCAAGTTAATTACTATTTATCCGATATGATCTTAACTGTTCCAGTTAGCATATTGATTGATATATTCTAAAAAAGAGCTAGGATATTGACTTAGGCTTTAAATAGAGTAGTATTAATTAATAGTAAGTAAGGCAGGATGTGCAATTGTATATACAATTGCCTTTCTTATTCGCTCCCGCTCAACGAAAATCCTGCTCTGCGAGGCCATGACCACCAAACAAAACGATAAAAAAAGCACCAGCAAAACCTCAGTCCTCCCTCCCATCCGGGTCACCGAAGAGGAAAGGGACCAGCTCCTCCATCTGGCCAGCGCCCATGGCCTCAACCTTTCCGAGTACCTCCGCCAGGCAGGCCTGGCCCAGGAGCTCAGGGGC
>CAWGGS010000008.1:0-98932 GCA_963822095.1 uncultured delta proteobacterium | reverse complement strand
AATTGCTGCCCGGTTTATTACTGATTGCTTTTTAAAACCGAGGCAAACTTTTCATGCTCTCATCAAAAGTCGGCAGGGGGTGTATTGGGATTGAAAAGAACGAGGAGATGGGTTCGGGGTGCTGAGTGGGTACAATGTTTTGTCGCGGTGATTGTTTCCCTGCATCTTTTTGCTCAAGGAGATCCCGATGCGAAATCAACGACTACAAAAAAATTCACTGTCTCTGGTAACTTTGCTGGCAGGTCTTGGGCTTTTCTTTCATTCCGCATAGCTTCTTGGGTATGCAGCGGGTGAGCAGTCACGGGAAATTACGGTTGTCCTCGATTGCAGCCAAGAAAAACTGATCGTTCTTGGCTATAAATACGGCTTCGGGACCAACCCTTATACGCTCAAGGGAAAGTGTGTTAAGATGCATAACATTAAGGCCGTGCAGTATTTTGCAAAGGATAAAGTGCTGGCATCGTGGAGTTATCTGGGCCGGCATGGCATCGTTTATCTCGAAGCTCAGGAAAATCAAGAGCTAGTCCGGGATGCAAGGTCCGTCGTCGGCATGTGTGGGGGGTACACGAATAAGTCGGTTCTCGACAGTCCGTCACTGGTACCGCATATAATCGTCTCGCAGTAAGGGAATGGAAAAGGCTTTTTCCCCGAGGATTCTATTTATATGCTGTTTTTTGGCAGATAGTATCTCTTACCTGACCTATATATGAAGGTTTTCCGTGAGCAGCGGCCCAGCCATGCCGGTTAGCTTTTTTTATACTTTTCCATATCCTTTTTGAATTTTGCTTCGATGGCTGCAAGCTTATCTTTCTGTTTTTTGGCTATTTCGGCCTGAATATCCGCAACTTTCTTCTCTGCCTTCAGCTTTTGGGCCTGAAATTTCTCGATTTCATGGGCAAGGCCTTTTTCCTCGCCTGCTACCTTCGGCAAGGTTTCTATATTCAGATGATTGGCGACTGAAAGCTTGATGGAAAACGGATCTTCCAGGGTGTCGATGATTCCTTTTTGGGCAAGCTTGCGGCAGATGGCATGGCCTGCCTCATCGGAGATGTTAAGCATTGCGCAGATCTCTTCGATCTTGGGTTGCGTGCCGTTTTGGTGTTGAAACACCCTGATTGCGGCTACAATGAGATGGGCTTCCGTATAGGCATCCATGGTTCTATGTACTCAAAATTCGGAGGTATAGTAATTGATTTTAATCAAAAAAGGCATTGGCTCGAATGTACATTCCGATGTTCCTTGTTCAGCCTTCAGCCTTCAGCCTTCAGCCTTTAAAAATCCTTCCTTACCCCCCATTTCAGGAAATTTATATTGAGGAGCATCTTTACAAGAGAGACTATGAAGTTGTCCGGTTTTGATTCAGTGACGGAATCGGTGGCGGCGGCTGGTGACGAGGTGTTCGCTTCTTGTGTCATGGGAATCCTCCATTTCTATGTATGTTCGAAGGTCTCTGGCCAAACGGCTGTGCAGGTCTTCGGCTTGATAATTTAGTATACTGTATGTAGCAGAATTGTCGGGCAAAGAGAAGGGAAAAAACGTAATGGTGGGGACCTGTCAGAAGGAAGAAATTTTGCCGTCACCGATGGATTTCCATCGTATTGGAATGTGCGTGATTCGTTTCCATTTCTTTTTGAGAAGCAATGACTTATCATATGATAAACAGCTATATTGCTGTACCAATAATGTCGGAGCCTATGAAAGGAGGTAACTTCAAGATGCCGATAAAAAACTTTTGTTCCTTGCTCTCCGGCGGTTGAAAGACCAAGGAGACGGCTGGCGATAACCAGCCGCAGGCGGCAGCTTCCGCTGCTGAACCGAAAAACCAACTAAAACCCGAGGCCTTCACCTCAGAGGAACTGGCACAGATCCGGGATGCAATCAGGAACAAGTATAGAGCTGTTTCACGTTCGGCCCAGGGGTTTTTTAAATTTCCCGTTGGCAGGAGTGGGGCCGAGGCCCTGGGGTATACACTTCTCGATTCGGTGCCGGATGACCTTCTTGATTCTTTCTGCGGAGTGGGAAATCCCTTTTCGATAGAGCCGATTCGCTGTGGAAATGCTGTCCTGGACGTAGGTTGCGGTGCAGGATTCGACCTTTACGTCGCCTCTCGCCTGGTGGGCGAGGAAGGACGGGTATGCGGTGTTGATCTCACTGAGGAAATGGTTCGGCGGGCACAGGACAATCTTGACAAAGTACAGGTTCAAAACGCTGAAATTCACCTCGTCTCTTCGGAACGTCTGCCCTTTCCTGATGAGAGCTTTGATGTGGTGATCTCCAACGGTGTTATCAATCTTTCTCCTGAAAAGCCTCTGCTTTTCGATGAAATCTATCGGGTCATGAAACCGGGCGGGAGCCTGCAGTTTGCCGATATCATCCTGGAGTCGGATACCTTGGCCCCGGTTTTCGACCCCGCTTCCTGGTCACAGTGAATAGGAGGAGCGATCCCTGGAAGGGATCAGATATCTCTTATGCAAAAAAGTGGTTTTGTTGAAGTCCATCTGTTGGAAAAAACCGCCGTCAAGACCGCAGAGCAGACCATCGGAGCTCTGTTTTCAGGGAAAAAGCAATTTACTTCTTTATCTTGCTGATATACCTTTCTTCCTTGCGCTAACAGTGCATGGTGTGTAAAGAGAGAAGGGAAAAAACTAAGGCTTATTGTTTCATTGTTGCATAGATAGAGAAGAGTTATGGGCTTTACACCTGTTATCGGGAAATCGATCAAGAGGCAGCTCGAGGAGAGGGAGGAGCAGATTCTCTCCCGGCATGCCATGCTCAGCAAAAACTCGCGGGGACGACGATTCCGCGAGGAGGAACAGGAAACAGACATTCGCCTGGCCTTTCAAAGAGATCGGGATCGTATCACCCATTCCAAGACCTTCCGCAGGTTGAAATATAAAACCCAGGTATTTCTTGCTCCCACAGGAGATCATTACCGGACACGGCTTACCCATGTCCTCGAGGTCTCCCAGATTGCCAGGACCATGACTTCCGCCCTCTGTTTGAACGAGGCCCTGACCGAAGCCATTGCACTCGGCCATGATCTTGGCCACACCCCTTTCGGTCATGCCGGAGAGGCAACCTTGAATGAATTGCACCCTGGCGGTTTCCGGCATTATGTTCATAGCCTTCGGGTGGTTGATTTTCTCGAAAATGACGGCAAGGGGCTGAATCTTTCCTTCGAGGTCCGCAACGGTATGGTCAGGCATTCCAAAGGCCGCAATGATATCCTGCCGACGGATTCGTCCGAATTGGCTGTCACCCTGGAGGGCCAGATCGTTCGTATCGCCGATATCGTTGCCTATGTCAATCATGATATGGACGATGCCTTCCGGGCCGGAATCTTGAAAGAATCTGATCTTCCGAAAGCAATCAAAAAAGTAATCGGCGATCGCCATTCAACACGGATCAGCAATATGGTCCGCGATCTGATTGTCGAGACCCTGACCAAGGATGACGGCCGGATCCATCTCAGTGAGCGGATGCTGGAGGCCATCACCGACCTTCGGGCTTTCCTCTACGAGAATGTCTATCGCTTTCATCTGGTGCACAAGGAATTCGAGAAGGCCCAGAGAATCATCCGCGATCTTTATGCCTATTTTCTGGACAACGGTCTGGTGAAGAGACGGGGGCTGTATTGGGAGCGAATGGGTGATAGAGAACAGTGGCCCGATGAAAAAACCGCCCACCGCCGGGTTTGCGATTTCATTGCCGGAATGACCGACCGCTATGCCCTGGGTCTCTACGAGCATATCTTTTTACCCAAACCCTGGACTGTCAGATAGTACCGGGGAAAAGACGGGGGAGCCTCTTTTTACAGACCATGTCGGGATTGTTCACTCTGCAATAAAAATCTTGAAGTGAGAAGGTGTCTTAGAGTAGTGTCTGGGATTACTTGCCGGAGACCCCCGGTGCCGGATACGACTCTTGGCAGGAGGTGATCCGCATGTCGGAGTTGTGTGGCTTTTTAGCGTTGAAATAAAGCAAATGATAATGATCAGGGCAGAGGAATGAGTGATAATAATCTGTTGAGCAAAGGATATGTGTTTTCCGAGGTTGAAGAAAAATGGCTTGCCCGCTGGCAGGAACTGGGGTGCTTTTCTGCAAGGATGGAAGATGGAAAACCCTCGTTTTCCATCGTTATTCCCCCTCCGAATGTTACGGGAGTCCTCCATGTGGGCCATGCCCTCAACAATACCATGCAGGATGTGCTTACCCGGTATCATAGGATGTGCGGGCACAACACCCTTTGGGTTCCGGGAACCGATCATGCTGGGATTGCGACCCAGAATGTCGTTGAAAAGCAGCTGGCGAGTGAAGGGAAAAGCCGACATGACCTCGGTCGGGATGCCTTTATCGAGCGAGTCTGGCAGTGGCGTGAAGAGAAAGGTGGTACCATTATCAGGCAGCTCAAGCGTCTCGGTTGCTCCTGCGACTGGGAACGTGAGCGATTTACAATGGATTCCGGCCTTTCCGCCGCGGTCCGTGAGGTCTTTGTCCGGCTCTATAAGGAAAATCTGATCTACAAAGGCGATTACATCGTCAACTGGTGCCCACGCTGCAAGACGGCGCTTGCCGATGACGAAGTGGAGCATGAGGAGACCAAGGGAAGGCTCTATTATATTCGCTATCCCTATGCCGATGGTTCGGGGTATCTGGTCGTGGCCACCACCCGACCGGAGACCATGCTCGGAGATACTGCGGTGGCGGCTCATCCCGATGATGAGCGCTACAGCGGCCTGTCGGGGATAGGCATCAAATTACCGCTCACCGATCGGGTTGTGCCTGTTATTTACGATCACCATGTGCAGAGGGAGTTCGGAACGGGCGCCTTGAAGGTCACTCCGTCCCATGACCGGAACGACTATGAGATCGGAAAACGGCATGATCTGCCGCTGTTGAAGGTGATGGACGAAGAAGGGGTCATGAACGAGGCGGCCGGCAGCTATCAGGGGCTTGATCGTTTTGCCTGCCGGAAGAAGGTGGTTGAAGACCTGAAGAGTCAGGGACTCCTCGACCACATAGACGATCTTGATCATGCGGTCGGCCACTGCTATCGCTGTAAGACCGTGGTCGAGCAGACAACTTCGCTACAGTGGTTCGTGTCTGTGAAACCGCTGGCCGACAAGGCCGTGGCCGCGGTTCGCGACGGTCGCATCAACCTCTACCCCAAGACCTGGTACAACAACTTCTACGGCTGGATGAACGATATCCGAGATTGGTGTATTTCCCGTCAGATCTGGTGGGGACACCGCATCCCGGCCTGGACCTGCAGTGATTGCAATGAACTGATCGTCGAATCCCTCGATCCCGAATGCTGCCCGAAATGCGGCTCAAAAAGCATAGTCCAGGAGACGGATGTCCTGGATACCTGGTTTTCCTCGGCCCTCTGGCCCTTTTCGACCATGGGGTGGCCGGAGAAGACCCCCGAGCTTGCAACCTTCTATCCGACCTCGGTGCTCATCACCAGCTTCGATATCATCTTTTTCTGGGTGGCCCGGATGATGATGATGGGCCTGCACTTCATGGACGAGGTTCCGTTTCACGATGTCTATCTTCATGCCCTGGTCCGAGACAAACATGGGAAAAAGATGTCCAAATCCACCGGCAATGTCATAGATCCCCTGGTGGTCATGGCTGAATACGGCACCGATGCCCTGCGTTTCACATTGATCGCTTTTGCGGCCCAGGGTCGGGAGGTCCGCCTCGACGAGGAGCGGATCGAAGGGTACCGCCATTTTATCAATAAGCTCTGGAATGCTGCCCGCTTTGCGATGATGCATCTAGGTGACTGTGACGGCTCGGAACGGCAGGCGATTGCCGATCCCGCCGCATTGCCGCTTGTCCACCGTTGGATCCTGAGCCGTACCGCCAGGACCATCGGGGAGGTTCGGCGTGGTCTCGACGAATACCATTTCAATGAGGCTGCATCCGCCATCTACCAGTTTATATGGCGGGAATTTTGCGACTGGTACGTGGAGTGGATCAAGGCGGATCTGTTCGGAAAAGATGAGGGACTCAAGCACACGGCCAAAGGCGCACTCCTGGTGGTGCTCGAGACCATCCTGAAGCTGATCCATCCCATCACCCCCTTTGTCACCGAGGAAATCTGGAGTGTGCTGCCGGGGGATCGTCGGCCTCTTATGATCTCAGACTTTCCCGTCCTGCGTGAAGACTGGTTCGACGATACTGCAGAAGAGGAGATGGAGCTGTTGATGGGAATCATCACCGGTATCCGTAACATCCGTTCCGAAGCGGAAATCCATCCATCGATGAAGATTGAGGCCTATGTTGTCTGTCCTGAACCCGGGAAAGCAGAGTTGCTTGAAAAATTCGCGCCTGCGGTGAGCGATCTGACCCGGCTGTCGGGATTTGTTGTTCAGTCCGAAAGCACCAAACCTGCCGATGCGGCGACTTTCATTGCCGGTGATATTGAGATCTATGTACCGTTGAAAGGCCTGGTCGATGTGGGTGTGGAACTTGCCAAGCTGAAGAAAGAGAGGGAAAAGGTCGAGGTGAAGCTCAAACAGATCAATGGGAAACTGGCCAATGCCAAATTCCTGGCCAATGCCCCGGCCGATGTCGTCGAAAAGGAAAAGGAAAAAAAATCCACCCTCGATGCCCGCATGGAAAAGATTGCCGAGGCGGAAAAGAGGCTCAAAGAAATCGAACCCTAAGGTCTTTGCCAAAAGAAGAGAATTCCCATGGACAAAAATCAATTGCAGACAATGATCCGTTCTTTTCTGACCGAGGATATCGGCCGGGGCGATTTGACCAGCGAATCGATATTCGATCCGTTCCAGGCCGGGAAAGCCCGCCTTGTTGCCCGTGAGAGTTGTATCGCTGCTGGTGTGGAGGTTGCCGCCGAGGTCTTCCGGGTCCAGAATCCGGCAATCGAGGTCACAGGGGGACTGGAGGATGGGACGGCCGTCCTGGAAGGTGATGTCATGCTTACCATATCAGGATCGGTGGTCGATATGCTCAAGGCGGAGAGAACGGCACTCAACCTCTTGCAACGGCTTTGCGGGATTGCAACCATCACCAGGAGTTTTGTGGAGATGGTCAAGCCGCATCGAGCCCGGATCACCGACACCCGGAAAACCACCCCCGGTCTGCGTCTGCTGGAAAAATACGCGGTCAGTGTGGGCGGCGGGTACAACCATCGTTTCAATCTGACGGATGGGGTGCTTATTAAAGACAATCATATCGCAGCCTGCGGCTCGATTGCCGAGGCCGTTGCCCGGGTCAGAAAAAAGGTCCCTCATACCATCCGTGTCGAGGTGGAGACGGATACCCTGGACCAGGTGCGGGAATGTCTGGCAGCCGGTGTCGATATCATAATGCTGGACAATATGGACCTGGAGATGATGCGAAAAGCAGTTAATATTATAGATAAAAAATCCATTACCGAAGCTTCCGGAGGGGTCAGCCTGGCCACCGTTGCCGACATTGCCGCCACCGGAGTGGATATCATCTCAGTGGGGGCGCTCACCCATTCGGCGCCGTCATGCGATATCGGCATGGATTGGCTCCTTGATACGGACATGTCGGTTGGTGGACAATAACTGATTCGCCAACCCCCTACGTAACTGCTCTTATTGAAAATATTTCTTGCGTCCAGACGCCAAAATATGCGATACTATTCAGCATAGAGGTCAGAAAGTACTCGCGGAGTTTGGCAAGGTCTGCACTGTGTCCCTCCTGCACGCCCACGTAAAGTCGATATCTAGAAAAGAGGAACCTCCTATGCGTTGTCCAAAATGCGGTTATATATCATATGATCATCTGGCGACATGTCTTAATTGCAGTAAAGATCTCACGGACATCGGATCGTCGATGCATGGTACTACCTACAATGCGGTTGCCCCGAAGTTTCTACAGTTTGCACCGGATCAAGAGGGGGGAATGGACCCGGATGAATTCGAGACAGTTTCCCATGAGCTGGGGGATGATTCGGAAGTGGTTATCGACCCTGATTTGGACATCTTGATTGAAGAGGATGAAGAGGGGATCGAATTTTCACCAGATGGACCCGGGGTCCAGGACGATAAAGACCATGACGAGGAATTACGTATCACCCTGGATGATGACGAGGAGGAAACTGAAGACAGGGAAATAGAGATCGATCTCAGTCAGTTTGAAGACTCATCCCTTGAGAAGATCGAGGAGAGTGAGCCGGAAGAAAATTTTGCCATGGAGCTCCCCGACGAATTGGCCGATATCTCAGATCTTGCCCCTCCCCCACTTTCAGAAAAGGAAGAAAAGCCGCTTGGAGAGGCCTCGCAGGAGGCCGGCATGGATATGGATACCTTCAACATGGACCTCGAACTCGATGATTTTGATGAGGGTTTTTCTCTCACCTCCTCGGAAAAGGAGAGCAAAGAAGATACCTTTGCCGAGCTCTCTCTGGATGATATCGACCTGTCGGATTCTCCGAAGAGCGAAAAATCTGCCCCCCCGGTGCCTCCCGTAAAGCCTGTCCCGGCTACGAAATCCTCGGAAACGAATATGGATGCCGATCTGGATTTCGACCTTGATCTCGGTGGCCTGACTCTTCCTCCAAAAAAATGAGATGACGGTGAAATGGGGAAGAAAAGGTATTGACACCGAAGGTGATGTCGTGTAAATAACGCTCTTCACATGAGGTGCCGAGATAGCTCAGTCGGTAGAGCAACGGACTGAAAATCCGTGTGTCCCTGGTTCGATTCCTGGTCTCGGCACCAGATATGCTTGTTGAATAAGGAGTTACAGATAGCTGTAGCTCCTTATTTTTTTCATTATTCCCCATTTTGAAAAGGTTTGGGGGCTGGATGTTTTTCAGCCGGTAGATTCTTGTAGAGGGCAGAAGCCATGAGCAAAGATTTAAGCAAGGTACGGAATATCGGTATTAGTGCACATATTGATTCCGGGAAAACAACCCTGACAGAGCGTATCCTTTTTTATACCAACAGGATTCACGCCATCCATGAGGTCCGCGGTAAAGATGGGGTCGGCGCCAAGATGGACTCCATGGAGCTGGAAAAGGAACGAGGCATTACCATCCAGTCCGCCGCTACCTATTGCAGCTGGAAGGATATTGAAATCAACATCATCGATACCCCTGGCCATGTGGATTTCACCATCGAGGTGGAACGCGCCCTGCGGGTGCTGGATGGGGCGATTCTGATCCTCTGTTCCGTCGGTGGTGTGCAATCCCAGTCGATAACGGTCAACCGTCAGATGACCCGCTATAAGGTTCCTCGCATTGCCTTTATCAACAAGTGTGATCGGACCGGCGCCAACCCGGAACGTGTTGCCCGGCAACTTCGTGAAAAACTGGATCTCAATGCGCACCTGATGCAGATCCCCATCGGTTTGGAAAGCGATCTTAAAGGCCTTGTCGATCTGGTGGAAATGAAAGCTGTCTATTTTGACGGTGAAAATGGGGAAAAACTCCGCTTCGAAGAAATCCCGGACGATCTGCAAGGTGTCGCCTCTGAAAAACGGGAAGCACTGCTGGAGGAGATTTCGATGTTTTCCGATGAGCTGATGGAGGTCATGCTCGAAGACGGTGAGATCGACACCAAGCTCATCTACGAAGCCGTCAGAAAGGGTACTCTCAGCCTGGACTTTACACCGGTCTTTGTCGGTTCTGCCTATAAAAACAAGGGTATTCAGTTGCTTCTGGATGCGGTGGAATCCTATCTTCCTTGTCCGACCGATGTCGAGAATTTCGCCCTCGATCTGAAGAACGGGGAGACAGAAGTCAAGGTCAGCAATAATCCGGACGATCCCCTGGTCATGTTAGCATTCAAGCTTGAGGACGGTCGCTATGGCCAGCTGACCTATGTCCGGACCTATCAGGGTATTTTGAGAAAGGGGGACACCATCTACAACAGTCGTACCGGGAAAAAGGTCAAAGTCGGCAGACTGGTTCGGATGCACGCCGACGAGATGGAGGAGATCGAGTTCTGCGGCTCTGGAGATATTGTGGCCCTCTTCGGAATTGATTGCGCCTCCGGCGACACCTTCAACGATGAGCGTATCTCCTATTCGATGACCTCGATGCATATCCCCGAGCCGGTTATTTCCCTGGCGGTGATTCCGGCCGACAACAAGGCTCAGATCAATATGTCCAAGGCATTGAATCGCTTTACTAAAGAAGATCCGACATTCCGGGCCTTTGTCGATCACGAGACCGGTGAAACCATCATTTCCGGTATGGGCGAGCTGCATCTGGATGTCTATATCGAACGGATGAAACGTGAATATAAAGCCGAGGTACAGGTGGGGGCTCCGCAGGTGGCCTACCGCGAGACCATCTCAAATCGGGCCGAGTTCAACTACATCCATAAGAAACAGACCGGCGGCTCAGGACAGTTCGGCCGGGTTGCAGGATTTATCGAACCCCTCGAGGAGGGCGAATACGAGTTTGTCGACAAAATAGTAGGTGGTGTGATTCCTCGGGAATATATCCCCTCTTGCGACAAGGGTTTCCAAAAATGCATGGAAAAGGGCTCGTTATGCGGTGCTGCGGTCACCGGTGTCCGCTGTGTCATCAACGACGGGGCGTTCCATGCGGTGGATTCCTCCGATATCGCCTTCCAGCTTGCCTCCATCGGTGCCTTTAAGGAAGGATATCTGAAAGCCAAACCGGTGATTATGGAGCCGATTATGAAGGTTGCCGTCGAAGGTCCCACTGAGTTTCAGGGGGCGGTTATGGGCAGCATCAATCAACGCCGCGGTATGATAATCGGTACCACTGATGAAGGTAACTATACAGTGATAGAGGCTGAAGTCCCGCTGTCCGAAATGTTCGGCTACTCGACCACCCTCCGTTCCCTAACCCAGGGTAAGGCGGAATTTACCATGGAATTCGCGACGTTCAAGCAGGTTCCACGGAGTGTCAGTGAAGAGCTCATTAAAAAATACCAGCAGGAAAAGAATAAGGGCTAAATTGTCACCGGAATGGTATTCTAAATCCATTCACAGGGGAGGAACCCGGACTGCTGCCGGCAACGATACGGGAAGATAACGAAGAGTACAAGAGGTAGTGCAATGGGAAAAGAGGAATTGATGCTAAATAATCCTTTACGGGCCTTGGGTCTGGAAGAAAAGGTGAAAGGGGATACCCAGAGCCTGGGACTGGTCATGTCCAGAGCGGGCTTGGGTAAGACTGCTATCCTGGTGCAGATTGCACTGGATTCGATGATGCGCGGCAACAAGGTGTTGCATGTATCGATAGGTGAATCCATAGATAAGGCGAAAAGCTGGTATAATGATATTCTCTCCCTGATCACCAAGGACAAGAACATCGGAAACATCCATGAGGTGATTTCCGAGATTCTGCACAACCGGATGATCATGACCTTCAAAGAGACGTCTTTCAGTCCGGCTATTTTGGAGGAACGACTCAATGATCTGGTTGCACAAGACATCTATAAGCCGCAATGCCTGATCATCGACGGCTATGACTTCAACGAAGACAGCCGTGATTTTCTGGTAGGACTCAAGACCTTCATGAGGGATCAGAGCTTGAAAATGGTATGGTTCTCAGCGGTCTGTCATCGAGAGGATGAAAGGGTCAGTGCCGATGGCGTTCAGGCCCCCTGTCACGAGGTGGCGGATCTTTTTGAGACCGTTCTGATGATAAACCCTGAGAATGAAAACATATCTCTTGATATTGTCAAGTGTGCTTCCTGTGCTGTTGATGCGGGGATGAGTCTTGCACTGGATCCTTCCACGATGCTGATAATGAAGGCATAGTCGGTGTCTCCTGTCGGAGACCATGGGAGAGGTTTGAAGCGGGTTGCTCATCAAGGGCAATCCGCTTTTTTTTGAACAGTATATTCACCCCATCATGAAATTCAGACCATGTATTGATCTCCATAACGGCCAGGTAAAACAGATTGTCGGCTCTACGCTCAGTGATGAAAAACCTGAGGAGTTGACCACCAATTTCAGTGCCGACAAGTCATCTTCCTGGTTTGCCGAGCTGTATCGAGACGATAATCTGACCGGCGGACATATCATCATGCTGGGGCCGGGAAACGAGGAATCTGCAACCCATGCTTTGGCTGCCTGGCCGGGTGGAATGCAGATCGGCGGAGGAATTACCCCTGATAATGCCCGTATCTGGTTGGATAAAGGGGCCTCGCATGTGATCGTGACCTCCTGCGTCTTCAAACAGGGAAAGATCGATCAGGGGAACCTTTCCCGTCTGGTTCGCCTGGTCGGGCGAAATCGCTTGGTTCTTGATCTCAGTTGCCGCAAGAAGGGGGATGACTATTTCATCGTTACCGATCGCTGGCAGAAATTCACCAATGTCAGACTCTCCGGTGAAACCTTGTCCGACTTTGCTGGGAGTTGTGATGAATTCCTGATTCATGCGGCGGATGTGGAAGGAAAATGCCAAGGCATAGAGCTTGATCTGGTCGAGAAGCTCTCCGACTGGATCACGATCCCTGCAACATATGCCGGTGGGGTTAGAAACCTCGAGGATCTGGAGCTGATCGAAAAGGTAGGAAAGGGTCGGCTCGATGCCACAGTTGGCAGCGCCTTGGATATTTTTGGAGGGAGGGGAATGACCTACAGGGAGGCGGTGGCCTTCCATAGAGCGCATTGCGGAAATTCTTTGCGTTTTTGATAGGTGAAGATAAACGAGGGGAAGCACTGTTTCTTGACCTGATACGAATCTTTGGATACAATAACAACGAGCTTTCCATCGGTTTGATATAATTGAAATGTTACAACTCTTCCGGCCAGTGCCGACGAGCCTTTGCATATGGATCTTGACAGGGATAAACAGAGACGTCAAATAGAAAAATTCATCAAGAGGATGCCCAGCCTTTCGACTACGGTGGGAAAGGTCTTAGAGGTCTGCAGTCGAACGGATGCCTCCCCGAATGAGCTGAACAAGGTCATTTCCCTTGATCCGGTTTTGACAGGTCAGGTCTTAAAGCTGATAAACTCAGCCTATTACTCCCTTCTCAATAAGATTACCTCCCTTACCCGTGCCATCACAATGCTTGGCATGAACACGGTAAAGAACATGGCCTTGAGCACCGCCATTATCAAAACCATGTCTGGTGCCAAGAAATCGAAGGCCTTGCCGACCTCCCGGTTCTGGCAGCATTCCATCGGAGTCGGGGTGAGTGCGAAGCTGTTGGCTATCGCCTGCGATATGCCGATTTCCCAGCGGGAGGAAATGTTCATTGCCGGGCTGCTCCACGATCTCGGCAAAGTCCCGTTCGGCGACGAGTATATCGAGGTCCTGGACCTGGCGAAAAAAGAGCAACGGTCGCTCATTGAGGTCGAACGGGAAATGATGGGTATTGATCATCAGGAGGTCGGGATGATGATTGCCGAAAAATGGAAACTCAATACGGTTATCAGCAGCTGTATCGGTGATCATCATGATGCAACTGAGGTGATGGAGGAGAGCAGACGCCAGGTTGCCTTTGTTTCCTTGGCCAATACCTATATCAACATCCTGGATATCGGATATGCGGGAGACCCCTTTCCGAATGCCGACGATGTGGAAAACCTTCTCGATATCGTCGGCCTCAGTTGGCAGGACTATGGGGCGATCGGTGAAGATGTCGAAAAGGAAATTGAAAAGGCCCAGATCTTTTTGCAGATATAGTGGAGAGAGGCGAAATGAGAATCAAATTTTGGGGGGTCAGGGGTTCGATACCGTGTCCGGGACCTCGCACGCAGAAGTATGGCGGAAATGGAGCTTGTCTGGAGTTACGGTTCGGTCCGGAGAACAGGATTGTTATTATCGACGCCGGAACCGGCATCAGGGAGCTTGGTACACATTTGATGCAGCATGATCTGCCCCAGGGCCCGATCGATGCGGATATTTTCCTCTCCCATACCCATTGGGACCATATCATGGGCTTTCCTTATTTTACCCCGATCTATGTTCCCGGTACCAAGCTGCGGGTATACGGACCCATTACCTTTGAAGACGATACCCTGGAAGATGTGGTCGGTGGGCAGATGAAATATCGCTATTTCCCGGTCAACGTGGGGGAACTTGCCTCGGACATAGAATATCTCCGTCTGCGCGAAGACCCGCGTATCGATCTCGGAGGCGGCCTGATCTTGTTGACGAAACTGCTGAATCATCCGATAACGGCTCTCGGTTACCGCTTTGAATATCAAGGCAAGAGCTTTTGTACCTGCTACGATACCGAGCCGTTCAGGAATCTTTTCATTACCGACCCGGAGCATCCCGATTACGACGAGGGGATGGCCTTGGAGGGTGAGGAGGTCGCCGGGGAGCAGAATCAGGCCATCGAGAGTTTCTTTTCTGGTGCCGACCTTCTGGTCCACGATAGTCAATATACGGCCGAGGAGTATGAAAACGGCAAGATCGGCTGGGGACACACCTCCATTGAACATGCCATTGAGGCAGCCAATAGGGCCGGGGTCAAAAAGCTGGCGCTCTTTCATCACGATCCGGATCGGACCGATGAACAGATCGACAGGCTGGCGGAAATATACTGCGAGTCCGGTCGTTATGGGAAGACCGAGGTTTTTTTCGCAAGAGAAGGGCAGGAGATCGTTTTATAGACCCCACCAATTCTGACCCAAATCTGAGCGCATTTTTGTCCAAGTTATATGCGGACAGGCCTTTAGGATATCTGAACCCCCCTGATCTTGGCCGGAAACCGCCAGCGTTCAAACCCTGGCAATTTGTCGTATCCGGTCCACGCATTCCACGTCAGGCTGGTACGGGATATAGGCTGGTTCCGGACACGGAATCGTCAGATCTGCGGCAAAGGGTGTGGCTGCAATATTTCGGTTATAGGCTTCAATCAGGAGTCGTTCCAGATTGACTGTATCTTCGATATTATAGGCCAGCAAAGTTTCAAGGGCTCGCTCATCACCCGACCGTTCGTATTCCCTCCAGAGTAGGACGGCAAAAAACCCGTCCACTCCCTCTAGTGTCCCTCTGTTGATACCCAGCTGCCGTTCGCAGCCTTTGAGTCCGCCTTTTAAACCCATTCTTGCCAGGACATAACGCAGATCGATGTGGGCATGTTCCAGCCTGGTCCTAAAATATCGTTCAAGAAACGGCACATCAAAGCTCTTGCCATTATAGCTGACCAGCACTTTGTAGGAAAAGATATCCTCGATAAAGTCCTCAAGGTTACGGCCGTTGACATAGGTTCGTACGGTATTGCCGTCAAAGAGGGCGATGGTAGTGATCTCGGCCGTCTCGGCAAGGCCGGTGGTCTCTATGTCGAGGTAGGCTGTATGGGTGCGAAAAGAGGGGAAGATCCGCCATTGATCGGCGCTGGACAGGTTGGTGGTAAAAAAGGACGGTACGCCTTCTGCCAGGGCCTCTTGAGAGGATTGCAGAAGGCTCGGGACCATTCCGGAGTTGCAGGAGGCAATGGAAAATGGCGGTGGGTCACGCCAATCACTCCAGGCTGTGATGCCGGCCTCCCAGAGCCTTTTCTCCGTTTTTAAGCCGATTCCGGGGATATGACAGAAGGTGTGGGGCAGCATGGACTCTTCTCGCCTTCTCGGAGGTGTGACGATCGTCTTCGGTTAAAGGACAGTCGTTGACGGCGGTATATTCTGTTTTTGCCCGCGTCTTCTTGTTCTGACCACGCTTTTGGGGGAGATTTTGTTCGACTGCTTGTCGTGTTTGGCAGCCGATTGCCCTTGCTTTTTGGTATCCAGCCGGCTGATCTTCAGCATTCGGTCGTTGATCTTCACTTTTTTCAAGAATTTCAGGGTGCCGTCGGGCATTCCCCAGGGGAGATCGACCGTGCTGTAGTCATCAAAGATTGAGATGCGCCCGATGTATTCGCCGTCAATGTCGGCCTCGTTGGCTATGGCCCCGACGATGTGGCCGGGCTTGATTCCATGATTTAAGCCGATCTCGATACGGTATCTGTCCATCTTCTCATTCTCCGAGCCTCCTCTCTTCCTGCTTGTGCTGCGTTGGGACCTTGCAGCGACCGTAGTCTTTTTTGCCGTCCTGCCCAGGCGTTTGTCAACCTGCTTCTCGGACAAGAGAAAGGGGGTGTTGCCTTGGACGATCCTTGCCAGGGCGGCGGCAACCTCTGCTGCGGAAACATCGTGCTCCTGCAGATAGTCTTCGATAAGACTTTTATAAAAGGTGATATCGTCTTCGAGGGTTTTACCTATTCGATCCTTGAAAACTGTAATACGTTTGGCATTTACCTCTTCCGCGGTGGGAAGCGGCATGCTTACGATCTTCTGCCGGGTCAGGGTCTCAATGGAATGGAGAATCTTTTTTTCGCGGGGATGGATAAAGAGGATTGCCTCTCCTTTCCTCCCTGCTCTACCAGTACGGCCTATCCTGTGGATGTAGGACTCGCCGTCGAATGGGACATCGAAGTTAATCACGTGGCTGATCCGTTCCACATCAAGGCCTCGTGCGGCAACGTCGGTGGCCACCAGGATATCGAGTTTCCCGCTCTTGAACTGTTCGACCGTTCGCAGACGCTGATTCTGGGCAATATCGCCGCAGAGAGGAGCGGCACCGTAGCCGAGACCGCAGAGCTTTTCAGCAAGGTCTATGGTCTGGATCTTGGTACGCACGAAGATCAGGACACCGTTTACCGGTTCCGCCTCCAGAATCCGGATGAGCGCCTCCTGTTTTCTCGAAAGGCCGTTGGTGACCAGATACCGCTGGTGAATGGTGGCCGCGGTTGCGGTCTGCGACTCGATGGTGATCTCCACCGGGTCTTGGAGATATTTTTTGGCGATCGATCGGATGCTGGCAGGCATGGTGGCCGAAAAAAGCGAGATCTGCCTTTTGGGAGGCATCTGCTTCAGGACCCATTCGACATCCTCAAGGAATCCCATGTTGAGCATCTCGTCGGCCTCGTCCAGGACCAGGCTGGAGATATTCTCCATGGCAAGGCTTTGCCTGCGGATATGGTCCATGACCCTGCCCGGGGTTCCGACGATCACCTGCGGCCCGCGTTTGAGTTCCTTGAGCTGAACCAGGTAATCCTGGCCGCCGAAGATGGCTGCGATCCGCAATTTTTTCATATGGGATCCGTAAATCACGAAGGACTCCGAGACCTGGAGTGCCAGTTCGCGGGTCGGTGTCAGGACCAGGACCTGCGGGACTTTGCGGTCGAGGTCAAGCCGGGAAAGCAAGGGCAGAGCAAAGGCTGCCGTCTTGCCGGTTCCGGTCTGGGCCTGGCCAACCACGTCGCGTCCCTGCATCACATGGGGGATCATCTGTTTTTGGATCGGGGTCGGGGACTGGTAGCCGGTATCCTCGACCGCTTGAAGTAACGATCGGTCGAGGTTGAAATCGGTAAAAGAGGATGCTGCAGGGTCAATACGTGACATAGGATTTCCTGTAAATTGTACTGGGTTTTCCGGGGAAATGGGGAGGTGTACTCCGACTGCCCGGGGAGAAAGTGTCTATCCAGTTCCACACAATTTACAAGTAAATCTCAATCCTGGTCTGACACACACAAGCCTGGGGAGGGGTTGGGACGAATGGCAAAGGCCAAGGAATCTATTCCTTCCAGGCAATCGACTAACCAGCATGGATGGACAAGGCGGGCCAGTCACAACGATATATAAAAGGCAATCACTTTTGAAGACTTTCATACAAAGCCTGTAGTCAATACCAGGAGTCGGGGTAATATGCAATACATTTCTCAAAAACAGGGGCCTGTCAGGAGATTTTCTTGCGCAGGTTTTTCAATCGGCCGTGGAGGGTCTTTCTTTCCAGGCGTTTTTTTTGAGATCCGGCTGTCGGTTTGGTGGCCTTTCGTTTTTTCCGGATCACTGTTGCATTGCGGATCAGCTCCGCCAGGCGTTGGAGGGCGTCTTCCCTGTTTTTTTCATAGGTGCGGTACTGCTGAGCTTTAATGACGATGGCACCATCCTTGGTCAGTCGTTGGTCCTTCAGCGCCAGTAATTGGTGCTTGACGAAGCTGTTAAGGCTGGAGCGCCTGACTTCGAAACGAAGGTGAACGGCGCTTGCAACCTTATTGACGTTCTGGCCCCCGGCTCCCTGGGAGCGGATCTGGCTTATCTCAATCTCGGAGAGAGGGATGGCGATGGTACCTGTTATCTGCAACATACTGTTCTTCTACTTTTTTAAGAAAGTATCTGGGAAGCACCGGCTTTTCGTGCCGGTCCGGTTCAGCGATGCCGGTTAGTGTGCAAGCTCCACGGAATCGGCATTCAGGGTGATCCGGCCTGTTCCATTGGTGTCGATTGCAGTGATTGTTCCCAAAATTCGGATTCTGTCCCCTTGATTGGCCGCAAAGATATTTATGTACTTCAAAACATCGATATCGGCAACCAGAACCACGCCGAACCCGTTTTTGGCGGAATCGAAGGTGACGGTGAACTTATCATCTCCCTTTTTGGTGGCGGAAAAGAGGTGTAGTACCCAATCGACGTGGAGACCCAGCAGCTTGTGTTCCTCTCTTTTTCTATTTTCGGCGGACAAGCCTTCGAGGTTTTCGATGATCTCGTCGGGGGACAGCCGCTTCGTGGTCAGGGAAACGGGCTGGGGCGGAACCATAGCGATGGCGGGTACCGGTTTGGTCTTCTTGTGACGGGGCTCCTGGATGGGTTGTCTGGATTCCGGCCGGCTCTTTTTTTGACTCACTTTTGGCAAAGCATTTTTGACTGCCTTTGCTTTTGTCAGGGGGTGCTGTTTGGGGGGGTGTTCGGGAGAATCCGATTTTGAGCTTCCAGCCTTGTGGTTGCCGTCTTTAATATCAATATCATACCCGTCCCTATGTCTTTCGTTTTGGAGATGCAGGGTATATGAGAAGAGAAGGATGATGGCCCCTGTCACCGAAAGACTGGGGAGGAGCCATCTCCAATTGGATTTGAACCAGGCGGCCATCGATTTTCCCTGATACTGTTGGTACGAAATTCTCCCAGCAGAGGGGGACCGTCATGCCGGAGCAAGCGTTTTCGTGTGTTATTTGGTTAACCGTACCGGTCCGGTCCTGCGGGTTCGGTGCTGAAAGGATTCTGTAAAAAAGAAAAGCGAATAACAGATGATATCTTTCGCGAAAATGATATGCAAGGGGGAAGTATAGTCTGGTGACTGCTGCACAGGAAAATTGTTCACCGATCGGACAATGTTTGTATTTCCATGTTCCATATATAATCTCTCAAAGAGATTCATACGGCAATGAGCGGGATGCCGAGGTCCGGTACTGCATAAACGGCATCTGTGAAACGCAAGGAAACGGTGAACGACGGCATGACGGTCCTCTTGCAGGAAGTCATCCATCGGGTTTTCGAAGGGCTTACCGATTTCAATCAGGTGATGAGTGTCTGCAACCAGTAACCCGGGAATAGTTTCTCTTCTCCCAGATGTTCTCCTGGGCAAAATCCATATTGGCTATAAAATGCTCGGAAAAATCCATTCGGGTCGACAGCTCAATGTGCTCTATCTTCCGGGCCAGGTCCTTGGCCTTGTTCCAGTATGAGCCGGACAGCAGCACCATGGTTGCCCCGGCACTGGCCGCATTGCCTAAAGAGAAGACCCGCTCCGGGTCGATCATCGGGAGGAGTCCTATTTGTATAGCGCTGTATTTGTTGACGTAATTCCCGAGAGCTCCTGCAAGGTATATATAGTCGATTTCCTCAAGAGCGATTCCCCATTCTTTGGTCAGAATTTGAATTCCGGCGGCAATGGCCGCTTTGGCATATTGGAGTTCTCGCACATCCTTTTGGGTCAGGTATATTCGTTTGTTATGATACGACTCTTCGGCGGAAGCGACCAGGAAATCATAGACGCCCTCCCGTTCAATGATCCTTTCCTGCAATGCCTCTATATTTTTTCCTGCAGGATGTCCAAGCAGGCCATCCCCATTTATGATTCCACAATTCACCAGTATGGCTGTCAGATCAACCAGGCCGCTGCCGCAGATACTGATCGGATTGATGTTGCCGATATCCTTATACTGCAGGCGTCCGTCCTGGAGTCTGGCTCCCTCGATGGCACCCGCCTTGGCGATGCTGCCACTGGAGATCCGGGCTCCTTCCAGGGCGGGGCCGGCAGCAGTTGAGCAGGTTAACATTCGCCTGCTATTACCCAGAAAAATCTCGCCGTTGGTCCCCAGGTCAAGCCCTAGAATGATACTCTCATCCTGCTCCGCCGCCTGCGAGGCCAGGATCACACTGATCATGTCCCCTCCGATATAACCGGATTTTGACGGCATGACGTACAAAAGAGCCTCCGGATGAAGTACAAGACCGGCCTCCGAGGCCCTGGTAATCAGTCCGTCGTTGATGACGGCGGAAAAAGGAGCCTGAGCGATACCTGTGGGATCCATGCGCAGGAAGAAATGTTGCATGGTTGTGTTGCCGGCGGCAACGGCTATCATGATATCGGTCGAATGCAGGCCCGCTATCTGCATAAGCCGTGAGATAAGCATATTGATATCGTGCAAGAGCAGCAAATGCAGCCGCTCGAGCCCTTCTTTGTTCTGTTCGACATGCTGCAGCCGGGAAATGACATCTGCCCCGTATTTGCTCTGGCTGTTCAGGCAGGAAACGGCCGCCTCCTGCCGTCCATTGTCGAGGTTGATGAGTTTGGCCACCAAGGTGCTTGTCCCGAGATCGAACACCAGACCGTAGTTCGGGGTTATTTTTTTTGTCGACCAGGCAAGAAGCTTTCTTGAATGACCTCGGTGGTGGATCACCGCAGTCCCTTTTCGCAGGTCTTCCTTCAGGCGTCCGGATAAGGAGCGCAGAGCGGACATGGTCATCTCCAGGCTCGAAAATTCCGGCCCGAGTTCATCTCGAAGCAGATCCACGTTCGATCTGCCGTCTTTTTGCCTGGAAATGTCGAGCTCGACCTCACGATGGACCAGAAGGGGATCGAGACTGATGGTCGGCACCGTATCAATCTTCAAGATCTGGAAAAAATCGAGTTCCGGTTCACTCTCTCCAATATAAATGGTCAGGTCTTTCGTTATCCTGGTGCGGCATGCCAGTCGGATTCCCTGTTTGATCTCTTCGTCTGAAAGATCTCCCAACTCGTCCGCCTGGGGAAGCCTTGTGGAGGTCAGCACTCGGACTTTGCATTTCCCGCATTTTCCCATACCGCCGCAATCACCCGGCAGGTCTATATCGGCCTGCTGCAAGGCCTGGAGGATGGTTGTCTTCAGGGGGACATCAAACCATTGGTCATCGGGCAGGATGTTGAGCCAGGCAGTGCTCTTCTTTTTCGGAGTCACGTGCCTGAAGGCTGGCGTCTTTTTATGCTTTTGGTTACGTTTTTTTCGTTTCCCCATTGTTTACGTGCGTTGGCTTGAGTTGTCGACAAGGACCTCCAGCAATCTCTTTTTCAGATGAGAGTAGCCGACTTGCAGGGTCGCAGCAGGAAGGTTGAGGAATCGGCTGATGGCTTCAACCTCCAGGGCCAGTTCGGGGTCGTTTGGTTGTCGCAGGTAGATGAGCCTTTGATAATGGCCAAGACAGAGCCTGCGCATCTCTTCGTCGTGAAGCTCCAGTGGCTCTATGCAATATGTCTGGAAATTGAGGATCAGGTCTTGCTCGAGGAAATAGGTTCCGGCCGTCTCCTCCATGATGGCCTGGAAACGCTTGCTGCCCAGCATGATCTCAAAGCAGTGATCTCCCCGGATCCTCTTAATTGCATGTTCCTGGCAGAAGTCATCTATCCCTGGAAAGCAACTCCCATAGAGAAGAACGATAGGGATGTTTTCCGGTATATAGACGTATATGGCCTTAAGTAAAGACTCTTTAAGTATATTGGGATAGAGATGCAGGTGCGAAGGAATGTAGGAAAGTGTGAAGCCGGAGAAGGCATGGTCGCGAAAGAGGGATTCCAGGGCAGGTTGGAATACGCTGCAGGCAATGATATGGCCACGTTTTTGTGAAGCATGATCCATTTTCATTCCCCTCAATGGGCGCCCGGAGTCAGAGGACTAACTTCAATGATAAGCTCAGGAAAGGCCTTGCGCAATTGGGCTATGAGCTCCGGCTGCAAAACACTTTTGCCGCCGGAAGACAGGATTTGCCCAACCCTCTTCCTGGCCCGGCTCACCATATCGGGGCGACCCTCCTTATCCCAGACATCGAAGAGGGAACGAACTGCCAGTTGTGGATAGAAAAATTCTTCCATCATATGGGCAATCGTGTGCTCTTCGGTCATATAATTGCCGCCGGGACCTACCTTTTTGATGACATCGAGGGCCGATGTCTCGCGATCAACCCTGATGCCAGTTAAAAGATGTCGCACCATGCCGATCAATTCGTCATCGATGACGTACTGCTCATAGCAGATGGAATTTGCCGAATCGAGCATCCCGGCCGCAAGGTGGATAAAGTCTGCCCCGGAGAGCGCTACCAGCAGGTTTGACAGGCATTTTTCCATCCCGGCCTGGAAATCGGGCCTTTTGGCCTCTGTTCCACCGGCCGAGGCGTAGATGGGCAGGTTGTAGCGGTGTGCCAGCTGAACGGCAGCGGCATTAAGCATGGCCGTCTCCACCGAGCCGATGGAAAAATTCATTTTGCGAAGGTCCATGGTTGTTGGGACCGCACCGTAGAGGACCTTCGCCCCGTGAGCGAAGGCCTGGGCCATGGCGACGCCGGCCAGGGCCTCGGCATGCATCTGGACCAGGGTTCCGGCAAGGGTTCCAGGCGCTGTGGCCCCGGCATTGGGAGCCGGGGCACAGGTGACTGGGATGCCGGCCATGGCACAGAACTGCAGGACCTGCAGGGTATCGTGGCTGAATGTCAACGGACTGATGGGGTTGGTGATGATCGAAATACAGGGTTTGTCCCGAAATCGCTTTTCTCCCCCGGCAATCAGGTGGACCAGCCGTTCGACCTGCCTGATATCGTCCAGGGTGGCACAACCTCCCATCACATGCTTGTTGGTGTGGGAGAGGGCCTGGAAGAAATCATTGACATGGTATGCCACAGAGCCTTGCAGATCATGGGCCTCGCAGGCAATGATATAGATTCTGATGTTGTCGAGATGCTCGACCAGGGATGCCGTGCGGGAAATATCGCCAAGCTCTGTCGACCGACTGTCCCCGGTAGCCGAATCGATGAGACGGAAGACCCGGCCTCCATTGGCAAAATGGACCAGTCCTGTCCCCAAGACAATATCATCGGTGCCGTTTCGGGAATAAAGGGTGAAGTGTGACGGTGCTGCGGCCAGGAGGGTATCAAGACATTTTTGATCGAAAAAAACGAGCCTTTGTTCGGTGTCGGTTCGGGCGCCGGCCTTGCGAAGATGGTCGAACAAGGTGTCGTCCCGGGCTATGATCTTAACCCCGGTATGTACAAGAAGTTTTCTTGCTGCCGTATCGATTCGATTGATCTCTGCCGTGGTCAGCGGGCTGCATTTTGAGTGGTATCTTCCCATTGTCTTCTCTTTGCTGCGCTACTTGCTTTTTGCAACAACCTTATCGATTTCCTCAATGATCTTTGACGGCTTGGACGCAACCTCATGTTCTTCCAATATCCGTTTGGCTTCCAGGTTACACCTTTTGTACATATCCGCCTCCCCGGCATTTTTCCACGAGTCGAATCGAGAACGATCGAGAAGGGAAGGCAGGAAGAGGGAAGTCATGAAGTGGTCGAATGTATGGTCTGCAGTGAGAAAGATCGATCCGTCTCTAGCAACCTGGTCGATGGCTTCAAGGGCCAGGGTCTCTTTGGAGACGGGAATTCCCTTGACGAAAAATTTGCACATTGCAATCAGCTCGTTGGCCATGGTGATCATCTCCAGGGAGCTGGTACTGCCGAATTCCAGGAATCCCACGTCATGCATCAGGTTGGCCCGGGACAGGAGACCGGTACAGATGGAGAACATGGCCTCGGCTCCGGCCTGGGCGTCGACCGTTTTGGCATCCGTTGCCCCGGCATAGGCCCAGATCGGCAGACCATAGATCTCGTCGCGCATATCGGCTAGCGCCGCCTGGGTCAGGCTCCATTCCGGGCATCCGTAACAGACCACCGTCGACTTCATGTCAAGAGCACTGACGTTGGGACCGAACAGGAAGGGAGCACCCGGGTTGACCATCTGGTGAATGACAAGGCCGACCAGGTTTTCCGCGATCCCCAGTGCCATTGCTCCCGCCAGTGTGACCGGGGCACCGCCGCCGGCATTGGAGCCGGAGGGAAAGCAGAGCGGAATGCTGTTCTGTGAGCAGTAGATCAGTCGGTCAACGACGTTTTGAGGAAACTTCAGTGGACTGATCGCCTCGGAGTAGTTGAGCAGAAACGGTTTTTGCCGCAGCTCGTCCTTACCTCCACAGGCCAGGGCCGCAATTTCATGGATCTGGGCGATATCTTCACCCCTGTCGGCAATGAAGACCACGGGTTTGTCGGTATTCTTGACGATCTCGGCGAATACGGAAACATAGATATTTTTCGGGTCGGCATCCTTGGGATTGGCCATGGACATGACAAAATCGATATGTTCCAGGCCGTCCACCAGCCGGGCAAAGGTCCGTACGTCGTCAAGCAGGGCCTGGCGACGCCGGCCGGTTTCCAGGTCCCAGGTGAAGATGGCATCAGACCCGGTTCCGTAATAGCAGTTGTCTCCTTCCAGACGCATGGCAGGCTTTCCCGATTGCGAGAACAGCTCTATCGTCCGAGGCGCGGTCGCAAGCGCCTTCTGGGGAAGTTTCGCCGGCATGGTCATCCAGCTGTCAGTGCCTTTTTTGCATCCGGCTTTGACGAGGAGATCACGGGCACCGGCATGTTCCATCCGAAAACCGGTTTGAGCGAGGATTTCCAGGGCGGCGTTATGGATGGCCTCGGCTTGTTCACGGTTCAAGACCTTCAGTCGTGGTGCCAAGGTTGGAATGATTTTTTGTTTCATGACAGGCTCCTTTCGGTTCAACTTTCGTTTTCTCTTCCGGGTTTCGATACGCTTGACTAGCCTGCATTTTTGACCAGCTTTTTCACCTCCACAACACAACTTCCGGCGTCGGGTGCATAGGCGTCGGCCTGGATTTTTCGGGCGAAGTCCTCGGTCACCGGCGCGCCGCCGATGATGACCTTGACGTTTTTACGTACCCCCTCCTTTTTCAATGCCTCGATTGTCGCCTGCATCGAGGGCATGGTCGTGGAGAGAAGGGCAGACATGGCCAGGACCTCGGCTTTTTCAGTCTTCAAGGCGTCGATGAATTTTTCCGGTGAGACATCAACACCCAGGTCGATGACGGAAAACCCTGCGCCTTCCAGCATCATCGCCACCAGGTTTTTGCCTATATCGTGGAGATCACCGGCAACGGTTCCGATCAGTACCTTGCCTTTGAAGGAGATGGCCCCCTCCTGAAAAGAAGGTTTTAATGTCTCCACACACACCTGCATGATCTTGGCAGAACGAAGCATCTGGGGGACAAACATCGTCCCCTTGGAAAACCGTTCTCCAACCTCGTCCATGGGCAGAATCAGTCCCTTGTCCAAAATTTCCTGGACGGGTGTTCCCGCATCGAGGAGATTCTTCATTTCGGCCAGGGCGATTTTCTGATCGGCCTTAATGATGGCTTCGCTCAGTGCTTGGAAAGAACTCATAATGCTCCCCCTTTTCAGTGCTCTGTTAACAGGATTATCAACGGACGGCGCGGTACGTTCCGGGTTGTAGTCCGTTGACTTTCTTCTATGGGTTTATGGTCATTGCAAAGGCATTGTGTTTAAAAAAGATTGAGATGCGTTGGCAAGCGTGCAACATCGAGATCGAATGAATCGTACGTAGAAGGGCAATCGGGTGTTCTCGACGAAGTAATTGCTTGTTTTTGAGTGGATTTCAGACATCGAGCACTCCTTGCTGGTAGGCGTCGATAAAGCGCTCACAGTATTCGTCCTTATTGATCAAGACCTCTGCAGCCCGAAGAGCGGCCATCAATTTTTGGTCTGTGGGATCGAGGATAGCGGCCGAAAGACCGCTGGAGGCGGCGAGGACCAGAAAGTTCCTGTTGAGAAGAGAGCGGCACGGAAGGCCGAAGGAGATATTTGACAGTCCGCAGACCGTGCTTACTTCGGGAAAGGTCTCGGCAAAGGCCTTGATCGCTCCCAAGGCCTCCAGGCCCATCTGGGTGTCCACCGAGACGGGTTGAATCAACGGGTCGACAAGGATCTTGTCCGGGGGGATACCTTCTTTCTGCAGGCGTCCGATGATCTCTTCCCCGGCCCGGACCCGATCCTCGGTTGTCTTTGGCATTGCCGTCTGTGACATGCAGAGCGCGATGACATGACAGGGGCGGTCGGTGATGATGGGAAGCAAGGCCTCGTAACGGTCCTTCTCCAGGGAAATGGAGTTGATCATCGGCTCCCCCCGGTGGATCTTCATGGCAGCACCCAGGGCCTTCGGATCGGGGCTGTCCAGGCAGAGGGGAAGGTCGACGGCCTGCTGCACCGTTTCCACCAGCCAGCAGAGGTACTGGGCTTCCTGTTCAAGAAAGGTCCCGACGTTGAGATCGATATAATCGGCACCGGCCTCGGCCTGCCTTTGTGCTATATCGATGATGAATTGGGTATTCTTTTCCTTGACGGCTTCGGCAATGGCCTTTCTGCTCGAATTGATTTTCTCGGCAATGATTAACATAACGAAGGTCCTCTTTGATCACTGAAGGTGTCAGACATGTTTGGGTGTCACTGTAACCGCTGATGCCTGAAAAAAGTTGTTCGTTATGTCCACCTTATCATAAAGGCATCTCAAATGAACAGACCATAAAGGAAAAAAAGTGTGGATCGGCAATAGGATACGGCGGGGCCCTGTTTTGTGTTGAGGGGAAATGCCGGACAGGATGATCCTTCCTGTTAACAAGAAACTCTTTGTTTTAACAGTCCATCCAAGGAAGTTGAGAAAATTTGAAAATTAAAAAAATTTCCAAATCGCGGAGAGCGGAGGAGGTTATTTAGGATTGAAAAAAATTAATAGCCTGTCAAGGAAAGCAAGTCTGAAAAAATATATTCCCTTCCCGGACACTTCACCAGGTGGAGTGGAGGGCTGCTAAATGGGACATGTGAAGCGCCGGGAAAGGGAATATAGGGAAAGAACTTTTTGTTGCCCCTCAGAAGGAGCTATGTTTTTTCTCTCAATTGGTCTTGTTCTTCGATATCATGGTTTTTTTGTTGAGCACATCAAATCAGTTATGGCCATATACATATCACGGATGTGAACAATTCCCACGACCTTGCCGGACTTTTCGACCACGGGAATCCGTTGCAGGTGGTGTTCTACCATGGTATCGGCGCAACGCATGGTTGAGTCGTTGGGGGCGATGGTCAGCACATCGGCGGACATTACCTCGGCTACTTTTTTCCCTTTGGCCCTTTCGGTTCGCTCCTCAATCATGCCGTCCCAGGTAAACCCGCCCAGTTTTTCATCGAGGACCATATAGGAGGGGATCACCGCTCTGATCACATTTTTAAGGGACAGCACACCCACCAGTTTGCCTCCCTCTCCGAGGACCACCATTCCGTTGACCGAGGCACCAAAAGGTCCCCATTTGGTCTCTTCCATCTTGCAGACCGCCTCCTGTAAGGTCATGTCAGGGGACAGCCAATTGGTGGTAATGGGCTCCATGATTTCTTTAACCTGCATTTTTGCTCCTCGATATGCGATTTATACAAGTATTCTTTTATTGAAAAAAGTCTAGCCGCAGCGGAACGCCTCTTCTCCCGAGAGGTGCATTTACAACTGATTCACTTTCCCTTTATGTACAAGGAGATTCCTGAAAATGCCATGGAGTTTTATTTTGAGAATTTATAAATAGAATTGATCAAAAGGTCGTCTTTCCATGTAGCGATAACCTCTAACTGTTTTTGGAGGTTTAATTTGAAATCACTGTTAAATATAATATAATATTAACATAAAATTTTCTTAAAATGATGTTTCGCTCAAGTTTTTTCAAGAATGGAGAGCAAATTTCAACCTTGGAATCATCAATTATTTTTGCCGAAGTGCCTGTTGGGGGAAACCGTGGTCAGAAGGGGTTGTACATTTGCGTGTCCTGCAAAAAGATTTCCAGGAACCTGATGAAACAAGAATCCCAAGCCCGCCTTCTCCCTATCGATACGATGGTGTTGTTGCTTGCGTTTTTGTCGGTGTGTTTGAAGACCATGACTCCATGGAGACAGGCTGCTGAGTTGCCGATTATCAATTTTTGTGTGTCATCCGGGACAGACTTTTTCATTGACAAACCGCTCTGTCACCCCTTGTAGATGGTCCAGGTTCGGATAAAACAACGTCACGATTAGGGAGTCGTTTTTGGGAGAGCCGGTTCTCCTGATCATCGATGACTGCTAAATAAGTGTTGTTTGAATGCAAATCGATTCCACCTAGTGCCTACTGTTTCATCCGAATGAAGTGTACTTTTGAAAAGCCGAAAGTAACAATCCGGCAGAGGACATCGCTTCCGCCCCCCCTCGGGCCTGAGGTTCCCCGGCGGGCCTCCGCGAGGCGTTCTTCAGCGACGCCTTCCACCTCCCCTGCTATAGATAAGTATGCTTTATCCGGATGAGCCGCCATACGGTACTTACTATTGAAAGTTTGGAAGCTATCCACTGACCTGCTGGTGGAGACGTCTTTTAGATGATTTTCAAGTCTCTGTTTGACTTATATGGTTGGACATGATAAGCGGAGATTATGTCAGGCTGCTTAGGACTAAATATCCGTGTACATAATAAATATTGTTCAGCAGGCAGTATCGTTGACAGGGCAGAAAAACAAATCTCTCAAAATAGGCAGGTGAAAAACCGTATTGGTGTACTCAGAAGGGAGATTGTTAAGAGAAAAAAAAGACCCTTTATTCCAGACCTTCTTACAAGAGTGATTTCCTATCACCTCACCTAAAGGAGAACGATGTGAATACAAGCAAGCCGATGGCAATACTTTTAACCATGGTTTCAACCCTGGTCTGTCTTGTGTTTGGGGCGGTGCCAGCCCGCGCACTGGCACCCAACGAGGTGCAAGGTTTTTCGCAAGCCAATTTCCAAGGGCAGAGCCAAAGCTGGATTTTGACCGCCGAGGCGCGATACCGTCTGGTGCCGGCCATTCTGTTGTCACAAAATCGGGTGCGTTCGCTGAAGATCGGAGGAGCTGTGGCAGTGCGGTTTTTCGACTTGCCGAAATTCCAAGGCTATCCCGGCAAGACGGACATTGTCAGGGGCAACGTGCCGAATCTGGGCGGCTCTGGAGGGGCGCAATCGTTGGTGATATTTCCATCCAATCAACAACGCCCGGCCGGTTTGCAGCTGTTGGGTCGCACCACAGGGAACATTAAGGTGCCTGTGGGAAGATTTTTCCCTCTGCCCGAGAATAACAAACTTAACGCGTTCTGCTATGGTAGGGTGAACTGGATCGGGAATGATGTGTACCCGGTGGAGATTCATGGACTGGACATGGCTGCCCTCTTGTACCAGGGCCAGAATTGCAAGGGGAACTCGGTTAGGCTGCCCAGCGACCGTGGCACTACCTTACAGGTCACATTCTTCGATCCCGCACAAATGCCCCTGTCCTCGCTGAACCGGCGCATCGACTCGGTGGAGATTCTTTATACTCCTTCCCTGAATTTCCTGCCGGCTCCTGTCAAGTTGAAAACCATTCGCGGAGGACAAGTCACCCGTCCTGCCAAGGGGCTCAACCCACAACTCAAGGTGGGCGGGGCGGTGAAACAAGCCCCGGGCAAATCAGCGTTCTTGATTAATGTTTCGGGCACCTGGAAAAGCAGCATCAATCGAACCTACATTATTGCCCAAAATGGAATGCAGATAACATGGATTGTTCCGAGCTCCACTGAGCAGGGAATAGGCAGCATCAGCGGCAACACTATACAGGCCAGTTGGAAGGGCTCCCAAGGAAACGGTTCCGCCAAAGGTAGCATTACAAAGGTAGACAGGACCAGCCAGGCCAGGGAGATCGTCTGGAGCAACGGGGTGGTGTTTTACCGGTAGGCCTTTAGCTGTTAGAGTTAGGGAGACATAGAGATCACGCAAGGTGCAACGCAATGGCTGGTAAAGCCTTGTGGAACAACCCCAGTGGCTTGTTATCTAAATATTCCATCTAGCCCGCAATTTTCATGGATTGCAATGGCGGGTGCATACAGCCCGGGCCTATGCCCTTCAGCGGAAGGGCATCCTTGCCATCCTTGCCATAGGTGTCTTGCACTTCTGTTTAGGGGGTGGATACGAGTTATCGTAATCCGACCCAACTCTGCTTTGCTTCATCCCATTCTTGCTCATGCGCATTCCGGCTTTCTCCCAGCCTGAATATTTCACGAGTTGAGACAACCTGCAAGCCCAGGAGACTTGTGATTGGCTCTACAGGCATATGCCAATTACAAAAGCGACACGGGATAGCGGGTTGTATCGACTCGCCTTTGATGAACATTTTAGGTTCTTCCGAATTGAGCGTACCCTTCTATAAAGGGGGAGGCGAAATTTATCGCTGGAGGACGCATCGCGGAGGCCCGCCTGGGAATCACAAAGGCCCGCAGGGTTGCGGACAGAACGTCCGCAACTGACAGCAGGCCAGGGACGGCCTCCGTCAGCTGTGGTGTACAGGCGATAAGGCCGGAGAGTAGTGTCTGGAAGCGATAAATTTCACCATCTCTTTAATTTCAGCCTTTTAAAGGTACGATTAATCCGGATGAGCCACATTTTTCAGAGCCAAAAAGCGTATCGTCTTGGTACAAGCTGTGCACTTTCAGAGCACTATATTTTCTTTAAACTATCTCTGTATTTCGAGTAAATAAACCTTTAAAATTGAATATTTATGAAATATTCAGGCTAGCCATTCTAACGGAGTTCAACCTGAAAGACATCTCTGTCTCATTTGGACCGGGTAGCTATCTTTTTGTTCTGAGCTGTGCTTGACAAACTGCCGAGAGCAGGAAAGAATAGTGTTATGGGAAAAGATAAGAAATACGAATTCTTGGAAGAGGAGAGAGGACGCCATGCATGATCAAAAAAAAACCCAAGGCCCTGTAACAGAAGAATCCGTTCTTACCCCTACCTATGCAGCACGGGAAATGACAGAGACTATTCCCAAGCATCGAATTCCGGAACAGAGCAACGCGCCCCAAACCATATACAATGTGATTCATGATGAATTGATTCTGGATGGTCATTCGCGGCAGAACCTTGCAACCTTTGTCACTACCTGGATGGAGCCGGAAGCAGAGCAATTGATGAGTGAATGTTTTGATAAAAACATGATCGATAAAGATGAGTATCCCCAAACGGCTGAAATCGAGAACCGCTGTGTGAATATGCTGGCAGGTCTGTGGAATTCACCGGATCATGAAACCGCAACCGGCACCTCTACCATAGGTTCCAGCGAGGCGGCAATGCTTGGTGGGATGGCAATGAAGTGGAATTGGCGGGATAAAATGCGACAGGCCGGCAAGGCGAGCGACAAGCCGAATATCGTTATGGGTGCCAATGCCCAAATCTGCTGGCACAAATTCTGTAAATACTGGGATGTTGAAGCTCGTGAGGTTCCCTGCGAAGGGGATCGCTTTACCTTGAATGCCGAAGAGACCTTGAAACTGGTCGATGAAAATACCATTGGCGTTATTGTGATAATGGGGAGTACCTTTGACGGCTCATATGAGCCGGTCAAGGAGGTTGCCTCAGCCTTGGATCGTTATCAAGAACAGAGCGGAATTGATATCCCTATTCATGTGGATGGTGCCAGTGGCGGCTTTGTCGCCCCTTTTATCCAGCCGGAATTGGAATGGGATTTTCGTATCCCGCGCGTCGTTTCCATCAATGCCTCAGGGCATAAGTATGGCCTGGTGTACCCCGGAGTCGGTTGGGTGCTGTGGCGGGATAAAGTGCATTTGCCGGAAGATCTGGTCTTTCATGTCAGCTATCTTGGTGGAGATATGATTGATTTTTCGATTAATTTTTCTCGTCCCGGCAATCAGATCGTGGCTCAGTATTATAATTTTTTGCGCCTGGGGATGGAGGGGTTTCGCCGTGTCCATCAAGCCTGTCAGGATGTGGCGTTATATTTGTCCGCTGAAATCGCCAAGCTGGGTCCTTTCGAACTCATCAGCAACGGCAGTGACATTCCGGTATTTTGTTGGAGACTCAAGGATGAAGCAGTCGAGGAAGGTAATTTTTCCTTGTTTGATATGGCCGACAAGTTACGTGAACGCGGCTGGCTGGTGCCTGCGTATCCCATGCCTCCCAATCGCCAGGATTTAACTGTACAGCGTATTGTTGTCAAGGAAGGATTCAGCCGCGATATGGCCGATATGCTCCTCAAAGATATGCACCGCGCCCTTGAATGGTTTGGGCGGCAGCCCAATTATATTGCCAAGAAGCAAGGGTCACATTTTTCCCATTAACGGCTCGACAAAATACCATTACCGCAAAAGGATTGAGGTAATCCATGAACATGTTCCAGAGAGTGCTCCTGGTCGATCCGTCGACCGGTTTTTATAAGACAAAAAAATACGGCTTTGATCGCTATTTCGGACCAGTCGACCTCGGAATGCATCTCACCGAGAAACATCACAGTCTGAATTTCGGCGTTGGTATCTTCGCCGGCTCCATCCTGCCTGGCTCGAACAGGCTGGTTGTGACCGGATTTTCCCCGTGCTGGCAGGGAAATTTCATCAGCTCCATGGGCGGAGCGGGACTTGTCTTCAATAACTTGGGGATTAATATGGTAAGCCTTGTGGGCAAAGCCCCGGTTCCATCAGTATTGTACCTCAACCGTAATCATGGTGAAGAGATAGAGGTGGAGGTCGTTCCTGTAGATGTTGAAAATATCTGGAGATCGGAGAGAACCGGTGTTTACGCACTCACCGACCGAGCCTATGAGATGCTTGGGGAGCGCTACAAAAACGATCCGCGTATACTTACGACCGGGCCAGCGGCACTCCATACGGACATGGGTGGGATCATGTCGGTTCCTATCAGCAAAGGGAAGATCAGCCATGTTGATACCTGGGCCGGACGAGGCGGCTTCGGCAGTGCATTGGTTCAGAATCACGGAATAGTGGCGGTCATCTACGGTGGCACCCTGGTAGATGAAGACTTCCGGGACCGCAAGGTGGCCGATGAATGGTTTCAGAACAAGTATAATCTGCGCCTTGTGAAAAAAGACCTGGAGGTGACCGGCAAGTACCGCTTTGACGAAAAGTTCAATACCGGTGGAACCTTCGGTGTCAACTATGCCTCCGTGGGGGGACGGATCATGGCCTTCAATTACCGCACGAACTTCTGGAGTGAAGAAGAACGTCTCTCTCTGCATCAACGCTTCATCGTCGACCACTACCTCAAACAGTTCAATGATGAAACGATCAAAAATAAACAGCAGCACACCTGCGGTGAAGCCTGCGTCGCAGTGTGCAAAAAAATGAATGGCGAGTACAAGAAGGACTACGAGCCGTATCAGACCATGGGGCCACTGTGCGGCATCTTTGACCAGCGGGCCGCAGAAAGACTCACCCATCACTGCGACGCTATGGGCTTTGACTCCATCTCGGCAGGTGGCGTTCTGGCCTGGCTGATGGATTTGCTTGACAGGAAACTTTTGTCACCCGAAGAACTCGGTGTCACCCAATTGCCGCGGTGGGACATTGCCACCTTTGATGTCGAAAAAGATTCGCTGCATAATGCCGAACTCTGCTGCGGGCTGAGTAACGCCATACTCGAGCGTCGTGGTATTCTTGATTTCAGAGAAGGGGTGCGTAAATGGAGCCGTATCCATTCGCGAAAGAAGGGAACTACCTTGCATGATCGACTGGTTTACACAGCCCATAACCGGCGAGGCTGGATGGTTCCCAATCAGTACTGGGTCCTCGGGGTCCTTTCCCCGATGGCTATAATGGGCAAGTATTACATGATCTACAGCTACGACTTTATTCCGCCACGAACCCTGGGAAGAATGAATGCAGAACGGATGAAGAAAGAACTCCTTCTCGATAACCTCGGCACCTGCAGATTTCACCGCGGCTGGGCAGAGGAAATGCTCCCTGAAATCATGGGATCTCTGTACCACAGCAAGGAGAGGTATCTGCAGGCCATCGATGTTCTTGCGAGTCGCATTAACAGCCGCAACAGTCCTATCTTCTGGGAATCAGAGAGCAACATCGACTTCTTGCATACCTTCCTGAAGCGTAAAAAATACGTGGAAAAAGAACAGGACCCTCGTCTTGGGGAATGGCTCGAAAAATTCGATACCAACAAGGTCGAGGCGGCCAAGGAGTTCTGGTACGAAACCCTGATGGGTATCGACGAAAGTCTGCGAGAATTTTTCTAAATCCTAGGGAGATCGCGGAGGTTTCTATGGGTATATATGGTGGAGTTGTCATCGTTCTTCTTTTCATTGGAGGCACGGTCCTGATATATAACAGGCTTATCCGGCTGCGCAATATGGTCATGGAGGGATGGAGCGGCATCGATGTGCAGCTCAAGCGACGCGCTTCACTCATTCCAAATCTTGTCGAGACGGTCAAGGGCTACATGGTGCACGAGCAGAGCCTGCTCACCAAGATCGCTGATCTGAGATCCAGGAGCATTACGAGCGAAAAAGTCGGCGAGAAGGGGGAAATCGAAACAGCCCTGACCAAATCCCTGGGCAGTCTCATGGCCGTAGCCGAAGGGTATCCGGACCTGAAGGCCAGTCAAAACTTTATGGAATTTCAAAAGGAACTGATCGATATCGAAGACCAGATCCAGATGGCGCGACGGTACTATAACGGAACAGTACGCAACCTCAATATTGCCGTCGAATCCTTTCCAAGTAACATCGTTGCCAAACTCTTTACCTTTATTCAGGCGGAATTCTTTGCCCTTGACGATGCCGAAGACAGGAACGTTCCGCAGGTCGGCATGGGGAGTGAAAAATGAAACGTATACTGTTTATCCTCTTTGTTCTGTTCCCATGGGTCGTATCCGCCCAGGGAGCAGAACGTATCCTCAGTTATGACTCGTTTATTAAGGTTCATCCCGCCGGGGATATGACGGTGACTGAGACCATCACAGTCGTCTGTGAGGGCAAACAGATTAAGCATGGGATCTACCGCGATTTTCCGACCCGCTACAAGGACAAGCACAACAATGCGGTGACCGTAGACTTCAAGGTTCAGTCCATCCTGAAAGACGGTAAGCCCGTGCCTTGGTGGACTGAGGACAAAGGCAATGGTGTGCGGGTGTATGTCGGCGATAAAAATATCACCCTCAAGCCCGGCAAATATTCCTATGCGTTGACCTACCACACCAACCGGCAGCTCGGTTTTTTCAAGACACACGACGAATTGTACTGGAACGTAACCGGCAACGGGTGGGCGTTCCCCATTGAGAAAGTAATGGCCACAGTGGAACTCCCCGTCGGTACTGAGGTTCTCTCAACCGAAGCCTACACCGGGGCGTACGGAAAAAAAGGTAAGGATTTCAATTCGTTTCATGATAACGATGGCCGCGCCGAATTCAGTACGACCAGGCCTCTTAAACCCCACGAGGGTCTGACGATTGTCGTCACGTGGCCCAAAGGCATTGTTCAAGAGCCCACCAAGGCTGAGAAGGCCAAGGCCTTTGTTTCAGATAACAGCAGTACCGCTGCTGGAGCGGCAGGCATCGTCCTTTTGCTCATCTACTACCTCCTTGTCTGGCTCAAGATCGGCAAAGACCCGGAAAAAGGTGTAATCATCCCGCTCTATGACGCACCAAAGGGTTTCTCGCCCGCAGCTGTGCGTTATGTCATGCGCATGGGTTTTGATCATAAGGCATTTGCTGCGGCGATTGTGGATATAGCAATTAAGGGCTTTATTACCATCGAACAGGATAGCAAGGGCACCTATACCCTCACCAGGAAGGGCGGCAACTATAGCGTGTTATCCCGGGGTGAGTTGCAGATTGTCCGTCAGCTTTTCTTAAACGGCAACACTCTGGTCATCAAAACCGCCAACCACTCTCCCATCAAAAAGGCCATCAACAGTCTCCAGAAAAGCCTGGCTGTGGACTATGAGAAGATCTATTTTCTTACGAACAAGGGCACGTTACTCCCCGGGCTGGTACTCTCCATTATCACTATCGCGACAATTGTAATCCTAAGCCGGAATTTATCCATGGCCGGATTCATGAGCGTCTGGCTCTCGGGGTGGACAGTCGGGTGTGCAGCGCTCGTCTACAGTACCTTCAAAGCGTGGAGGGGAGCTATAAACAGCCCTTCAAAAGGGATATCTGCTTTTTTCTCTGCATTATTTTTAACTCTGTTCAGTCTCCCCTTCCTCGCCGGCGAAGGTTTCGGCCTGTGGATGTTCACCAAGGCCACATCAATACCTGCAGTCCTGTGTCTCTTCATCATTCTGGTCCTCAATATCCTCTTCTACCACCTTATGAAGGCGCCAACTATAAAGGGCCGCAAGGTCATGGACCAGATCGAGGGGTTGAGGCTTTACCTCTCCATCGCAGAAAAGGATCGGCTTGAGGAACTGCAGCCTTCCGAAAGCCCCCTTAACGTCTTTGAGAAGTTTCTTCCCTATGCCTTGGCACTGGATGTTGAACAGGAGTGGTGTAAAAAATTTTCCAACGTCTTATCGCAAGCCGCCGAAGAAAACGGATACACACCCACCTGGTATAGAGGCGGTCATTTTGCCGCAATCGGTCTGGTCGGACTGGCATCAAGCCTGAGTGATATGTCATCGAGTATCTCGTCATCCTCTTCTCCGCCTGGCTCCAGCTCGGGAAGCGGCGGAGGAGGATCGTCTGGTGGAGGTGGTGGTGGCGGAGGCGGCGGAGGCTGGTAGACTTCTCTGCAAAATAACAGCTTGGGATCAATGTGGAAAAAAGAGAAGAAATAGATTTCGGGCGCAAATGAATTTTGGGTTTACTTACTCCTCCGCCCGCAAGGCCCCAGCGATATCGTTTGAGACTTCGGCAAGGGCCCGGCTGTAGGCAGCGACCAACGCATCATATGAGGATCCTTCGGTTTTTTGTCGAATCAGCGAGTGTCCTCTTCTTGTAACCGCGTTTCCAGACTTTCGGTGCACCGACCAAAGGGCTTCGATGGTCACACCTTCTCCCGGAACCGATTCAAAGCGCTGGATGTCAACCAAGACGCGATATTCCGGGTCCTGACTTATATTCTGGTCAAAAACCGAGACGCGCGCAGGCCGCATCAAACGGGCGAGGTCTTCCGCAAGCAGACGAGAAATTTGGCTTTTCAACGGTTCGGCCCAGCGATGTTCTTCGAGAATATCCACCCTGTTGGCGGCAACCCGAATTACCAGTTGCGGCCGGTCGATAAGGTCCGGCAAGGTGACGGGGCCGACAGCGACAGCATGGGGAACTGCGGCAGGAGAGACAGCCTCCGGGGCCTGAGCGGTCAAGGTATAAAAGGTTGTTGATGGTGATCTGCCGCAGCCGGAGGCGATGGCTAGCCAAAAGAGGCTCAGTATTCCTGCAACAAGACGGCGGGTCATCATTGGTCATCCCCCTTTTTGCCACGAATGAGAGACTCGGGATTACGCTCCAGGTAGTCGGTGAGGTTCTTCACCGATCTGGCGGCCCGTGAAAGTTCGCGCAGTGTTTCGTGTAAGTCGCTGCGCAGCGGTGATTCCTTGGACAGGACTTCCTTGGCTTCAGTCAACATGCCGTGTGCATCCTTGAGCATGATGTGCGCTCCGGGAACGATATCGGTGTTGACGGTCTTGATAAGCTTGTCGGCACTTTGCAGTGATTGATCAAGGTTCCGGACCGCCTGACGTACTTCTGCTGCAATCTCATTGAGCGGCATTTTGTCAATTTTTCGTGCAATTCGCGTTAAAGACTCCTGAAGATCTCCCTGATCCGATATAAACGTTGGAAAAACAGGAGGTTGTCCGCCCCAGTTTATCTTGGCCTCCGGAGCCTTGGGAATAAATCCGAGTGCAATATATCGTTGTCCGGTCAGAAGGTTGCCGTTTCCCAACTGGGCTCGCAGGCCGCGGGATACCAGCGCGTTGAGGGAGGTCCGTGCAGCTCCCGATCCATGAATACGCTCCGGGTAAAAGAGGATATTCACCACGATATAAAAATCTTTGATACCGGGATCGAACTCCAGGTTAATTTTTGTGACCTCGCCAAGGCTTACACCGTCGAGCTCCACGGGCGAGCCGACATCCAGGCCGCGCACGGAACAATTCCTGAAGACCAAGCGGAATGGCTGGGCTGTTTCCGCGTGGTTCATCGCTTCTTCTTGGTCGGCAAACAGAGTGAATGTGGAATTGGACTTCGCTCTGGGCGCATTGTTTTTTGCCTGTGGCACCTCAAAGGAGATACCGCCCAACAGAATGGAGATCAGGGATTCGGTGTTGACCTTGAGGCCGTTGGCATTGAGGGTAAGATTGATGCCGCTTGCCTGCCAAAAAAGAGAGCTGGTCTTGACGAGCCTGTCATAGGGAGACTTGATGAAGATGGTGAAGGTCACTCCTCGACCGTCCTTGTCGAGGTCGTAGGCGGACACCTGGCCCACCTGAAGACGACGGAAGTAGACAGGAGAGGTGATGTGCATCGATCCGAGGTCAGCTGCATGCAGCAAAAAAGTAGTTCCGTGGTCATCAGAGGTAACGACCGGCGGGACTTCCAAGCCATTGAAGGTCCGTGACGGTTTCTTCGATTTTCCGGCATCCACGCCGATATAGGCTCCTCCCATAAGTGTGTCGAGTCCTGAGACATAGCTGCCGTATATCCGCGGACGAACGACCCAGAAACGGGTATCCTCGACAAGAAGTCCTGAACTTTGCTTGCTGAGTCGGGCTGTTACTACTACGTGGGAGCGGTCTTCTGTGAGTTCAATACGTTTCACCTTGCCGATTGTGATATCCTTGTACTTTATCATGGTCTTACCCGCCTCCAAGCCCTCTCCGGTCTTGAAGGTTATGGTTATAATCCGCCCGCGTTCAAGGAGAGCATTGACGCCAAGCGTGGCGCCGATAATTGCCGCGATTATGGGAATAATCCAGACAAGCTGGATGGACCAGCGCCGTTTCGGGGCGGCGATTGCCTCGGGGACTTCGGAGATATCCGGCCGGGAATTTGGATCACTCATGCCGATGTTCCTCCTGCCGAGACGAATCCCAGATAAGTCGTGGATCGAACTGCATTGTGGCAATCATGGTAAGTACGACAACGGCAGCGAAATAGAAGGCTGCTGGTCCCACTTGAACCGTTGCCAGAAAGTTGAATTGCACCAGTTTGGCAAGAATAGCCACTACGTATATATCAAGCATTGACCAACGGCCAACCAGCCGGATCAAACGGTAGAGCCGAGTCCGCTGCTCTGATTCCCAGCGGGACCGATTCCGCACGGAAATCAGCAGAAGGGTGAGGGAGATCAGCTTAAGGAGCGGCACGGTGATGCTGGCGCAAAAGACAATCAGAGCGATCCCCCACGAACCCGAGTCCCACAGGGAGAATATGCCGCTAATAATTGTGTCATGAACAGTTCCGGACAGTGAACTTGTGTCCATGATCGGCAGGAGATTGGCGGGAAGATACAGGATATAGGCCGCAAGCAGAAATGCCCAGCAACGCGCTACACTGTCCGGTTTTCGAAGATGAAGTCTGGCTCGGCACCGTGGACAGTAGGCGATCTGTTTCGTGTGGGCAGGTCTTGAAACCATGCCGCAATCTCGACAGGAGAAGAGCCCGACCTCTAAAGAGGTCAAATGAGTGCCCATCATGACATCGCCTCCTTCCCGTCCGCCTTTTCCACGCATTCCCATAACTCATGCGGATCGAAAAAGGTCCAGGCAGTGGTCATCAGGAAGGTAAATACCGCGTATGTCCAGAGCGCCAAGCCCGGAACCACGTCTGCAAATTTTGACAGTTTCACCAATGATACGAGGAGGGCAAGCATAAATACTTCAACCATGTTCCAGTGCTTAGTCTCCAGAACGACACGGAGTATCACGGCAAATCCCGCCGGTACGTGCCCGCGCCTCAGCGGCAGAAGGAGATAGAGCATGGCAGCGATCTCGACCGCCGGGGCCAGTACGGCGGTCGAAAAAACCAGGAGCGAAACAGTCGCCATATCCTGGTTAAGAAGCACACGCACAGCACCCAACATGGTTGTCGTGTTGCGTATCCCCTGGGCTTCAAGAGCAACAATCGGGTTGGCATTGGCGATGATAAACAAGACGGCAGCGGCGAGGAGCAGGGCTACAGTCCGGTCGAGACTGTGGGGGATGTTGCGATAAAGCAGTGCCCCACAGCGGGAACAGCGAGCAGTTCCACCTCCGGCAAGGGGGATCGTCCGCTGGAGAAGGTCACACTCGGGGCAGGCAAGAACAGACATTGCACGGCTTGTTAATTGATCATCGGAACCTGCCGGTATTTCATCACCAGAGGTCATCGATCTTCCTTGCTGAAAAGGTGAGGAGATAACAATTCGCTTTTACGGGCAAATTATTAAATAAGCCTACGTATCATTTTTTTTGTGTTGGAAAAATCCTAGCAGAACAATCACATGGCTGCAACTTTTTTCTTTCACCCTCCGGAAGTTTAAAAGATGCGCACATCTCCAGGATGCGTCAAAGTCTCTCAACAAGCATTGAGGCGTTAATTATGGGTGTACATAAATAAAATCGTTTTTTTTTAGTGGAAACATACTAATATAGTCGGAGCTTAATGAGATAGTAACAACACTTCATATATTGGGAGTAGATAATAATGGAAAGAAAAAGGATAAAATGCATTTATTTCAGATGGTTAATGGTGCTATTTTTTGGGGTGATGATGGCTGGATGTGCATCGTCTCCTAAATATGGAGCGGCTAAGATCAACAGTACTCCCGCCGGCGCCGAGGTGATCAACCTGAAAGATGACAGTAATCTCGGGGTGACTCCGGTAAAAGTAACCTTTAGGGGGGAGGCCGATACTGCCGAATTGGTCACCATTCAGCTTCGAAAAAGTGGTTATCTTGATCGCATAACCTCATTCTGGATTAATCGAAGGCATGATACTCCGAAGGCTGCCGGTGATAATGCCATAGATATTCAGGTGGGGTTGGAAAAACAAAAATAATTGATGTGTGGGGGAAGTGATGCAAATGAGAGGTGTATTTCGTCTGGTTATGTTGTTTGCTATGGCTGGTGCCTTTTTGTTGACGGGGTGTTCGGCAAAACAGGCATCAGTCAACTTCAAGATACATAGTGAGCCGGAGGGAGCTCATATTATCTATAAACAAGATAATCTTTCCTGGATATATCTAGGTAGAACTCCACTCGATGTAAAAGAGACCATTCCAAGTGAGTTTTTTGAATCGAATCATACCTTGGTTCTAAAAGCTATGCGATGCGGCTATCTTGAGCAAATGAAGGAGTGGACCGGAAATGAGGTCGAAAATGAGACTGATACAAAAGGTATGATCTTCTGGACTCCCAGGCTGATAAGGGATACCCCGTAACGTTAAGGTGCTGAAAATGATACATGTTTTGTGGAGGCAGCTGCCGCTTTTAATCTTGTTTCTTTTTATTGTCAGTGGTTGCGCCAAAAAGGATGCGGAGTATGAACACGTTTCTACTTCACTCAAACCCGAAGGGTATATGGTTGAGGGAACCAGAAAGGCGGAAAAACAAGACTCCGACAATTTTGCTGAAGGTGCGGTTGAATCACTTGATCGGACGGGAAAAAACCCTCTATCAGGCGATACATTGACGGATCAATATAAAGAGACCTATGGCCGGTCAACAGCCCCTCTTCGGCCGGTATATTTCGATTTCGACAGCAGTGCAATAAATGTCGATCAGTTGGAGCATCTCAATAACAGCGGCGCGTATTTAAAAGAAAAAAGTTCTTTGAACCTGGTAATTGAAGGCAATTGTGATGAACGCGGCACTGCCGATTACAATCTGGCACTGGGTGAATTGAGGGCACACAATGTTAAAAAATACCTGGTTAATCTGGGGATGGACAAGGGCCGAATTTCCACAATAAGCTATGGCTCTCAACGACCTCTTTTTCCAGGAAGTGATGAAGCCTCCTGGGCCAAAAACAGACGCGCGGATCTTGTTGTTCCATAATTAATAGTGCAGATATCGATCCGGTAGGATCGATATCTGTACTTGATGATACTGCCCGATCTAACGCGCTGTAGTTGCCTGGTTAAATTTTGTGGTTCTTCCGGATTGAGAGTACTTTATCTAGAACGCGGGAGGCGGAGGGCATCTCTGGAGGACGCCTCACGGAAGTCCGAGGGGGGAACCACCACAAGGCCCGGAGGGGTGCGGACAGGACGTCCGCACCTGACTGCAGGCCAGGGACGGCCTGTCTGTTAGCCGTGGTGTACCGGTGATAAGGCCGCAGAGGAGCGTCCGAAAGCGATGCACTCTGCCGGTTTGTTACTCTCACCTTTCTAAAAGTACGCTTCATTCGGATGAACCAATTTTGTTACTGATTACCACCAATATTCAGCTACTGATCCAGGGAGTGAACTGTTCGTTTCTCGGGACGCCATCATAAAAAGCAATTCACATTTTAACCCCTTCACTCTTCCCCTGAAGCGGCTGAGCGGCCGGCGACCCAACCGGTGGAGAAGGCGGCCTGAAGATTGTAGCCGCCGGTGTCACCATGGATGTCGAGCAACTCTCCGACGATATAAAGACCCTTGGTGCGAAGGGATTCCATGGTTCGGGGGTTGATTTCACGGAGCTCTACACCTCCGGCGGTGATAATCGCCTCATTAAGAGGACGGTAGCCGTCAATCGTGAGTCGAAAATCCTTGATCCAGGTAAGCAGCCGTTTGCGCTCCTTTGCGGTGATTTCTCCGGCAGGTTTTTCCGGGATGATGCCGGTTGCATCTATACAGACCGGGACCATCTCGCGAGGCAACACGGCACGTAGGACACTATCGAGTCGCTCTTTGTTTCTTGAGGTAAAATCGCGTTGCAGTCTCTGGTCGAGCTTTTTTATGTCGAGCGCCGGTTTCAGATCCAAGGCCCAGACAACCTTCCTGCCGGCCTGAATATAATCGACGGTGTCACCGCTGAAGGTGAGGGTGAGAGGGCCGCTCAGGCCGAACTCGGTGAAAGTGATTTCACCGAAGGCCTGTCTCCTCTTTTTTCCATCGACAAACATCCTGACCATGATATTGCGCAGATTCAGGCCCGCCATACCTTGAGCTGTCGTCCCGGCGGTGGTGATGGGGACCAGGGCCGGCCGGATCGGGGTTATGGTGTGGGCGGCGGATTCGGCCAGCCCATATCCATCTCCGGTTGACCCGGTGAGCGGATAAGAGGCACCTCCGGTGGCGAGGATTACCATGTCGCCTGGAAAATCCCGGTCTAGACAGCGAACCCCCTGTACCCGCCCCTCTTCGATGACAAGCTCCGTCACCGGGGTGGTGTATTGGAGCGAGACTTTGAGTGTGGCAAGCCATTTCTTCAGGACCTTCACCACTTCAGAGGCTTTGCCGCTGGCTGGAAAGACACGGCCTCCCCGCTCAATCACCAGCTTCAGACCGAGGTTTGTGAAAAAATCCATAAGATCGGGGGTGAAAAATTGGTCGAAAGCCTGTCTGAGAAAGCGGCCGTTTTTTCCAAAATGAGCCAGGAAATCGGAAAGTTCAGCGATATTGGTCAGGTTGCAGCGTCCCTTGCCGGTGATGCTGAGCTTGCGTCCCGATCCGGGCATTTTTTCCAGAAGCAGGACCCGAGCACCGGCCATGGCAGCCTGACCAGCCGCCATCAGGCCGGCGGCACCACCTCCAACGACGATAATTGTTTTTTTCTTAGCCATGTCTTGTTCTGCTTGAAGTGCAGACAAATTGAAACAGTGTTCATGACAAATCTGGGTTAACCTCTTTACCGACGGTTATCCCGCCTGATACGCAGTCGAGGGTAACGATCTGTCCATTTTTGATGAGGCTGGTTGCATTGGTGACGGCCACAATCGCAGGGATTTGCAGCTCGCGGCTCACCAATGCGGCATGGGATGTCAACCCCGCTTGCTCGGCAATTATCCCCTTTACTTTGTCCAGATAGGGAAGCATTCTCGGGGTGGTTGTGGTCACGATGACAATAGGGTTTTCCGGGAGCTCCTGCCAGTCGGAGTCGTCTTTTATGACCCGGGCTGTTCCCACCACAATTTTCTTGCCGATGCCCCGGCCGGTATAATGGATATGTACCTCTGTGAAGGTTTTCAAAGCTACCTCCTTCCCCCGGCTAGGGGGGATATGGTGAACGGCTAGTTGCCGATACTCTAATCAGTATAGTCTTTTTTTTTGAAATTGCCATGAGTATTCGGTTATTTGGAAGTTCCCTCAGTCCTAAAATCAATGTTGCTGCAGATAGTATTCGGGAGAAACCCATATTAATTGAGAGTAATTTGTGGTAAGGTGCCCCAAAAAGGAGGCACAATGACGGAAGCAAAGAAAGGAAACACGGTAAAAATTCATTACACCGGAACGCTGGCCGACGGCTCAGTGTTCGATTCATCGACTGGTCATGAACCGCTGCAGTTCGAAATCGGCAGTGGACAGGTCATTGTTGGATTTGAAGAGGCGGTCCTCGGAATGAAGGTCGGCGATTCAAAGAAGGTTACTATCCCTGCAGAAAAGGCCTATGGTGCCTATTTGGATGATCTGGTTATCAAAGCCCAGCGTGAAAATATTCCTCCCGACATCGATCCCCAGGTCGGGCAAAGACTGCAGATGGGCGGGCCCAACGGTGAGCTGATTTTGGTCAACGTAACCGAGGTCAATGACACCCATGTCTATTTGGATGCCAACCCACCACTGGCCGGAAAAGATCTTACCTTCCAGCTAGAGTTGGTGGAGATCGCCTGATCTAAAATCCTCATCTCTTAGTACTCTGGTGCCCATTACCTTTTGCCTGCACGACAAGCAATCGGCATGATGATGGAAATGCTGCCTTTTCAGGTTCTTTGGCAAAAAAAAGGGGCATGGTTTGACGTAAACAAGGGTGGATCGCATCGGATAATCGGTGCGATCAGTGGATGTCTGCGGAATTCCCGATCGAGAAACCTGCGGACCTCCTTTCGATCCCAGCCGTGTGGATGGACGAAATGAGTGTACAGGGAGAGGTCCCCTTCATGATAATCGATAATATCGAGAGAGGGAACGTCAATGCTCGTTATCGGAAGATTGAAAATTGCCAGGTTCAGAAAAGTGATGGCTGTGTGATGGCGGACAACAAAGGATAAGGTGTTTTCCGCCTCTACGCGTGATTCGGCAGGGGTTCCGAAGAGGAGATAGACATAGGTGGCTATTCCGGCATCCCGAAGTGTGGTCAGGACCTTGGACACAAGGCCGAGATCTTGGCCTTTGTTCATGTTCTCTAAGACGTTTTGGTTTCCTGATTCGATTCCCAGTTTCAGCATTAAACAGCCGGACCGGCGCAAGGCTCGGCAGAAACCAGGGTCGGCCAGTTCGGCACTGACCCGGACGAATCCGTACCATGGAATACCGGGACGGGTGAGGGTGAGTTGCCTCATAAGGGCCGGGCTGACGGCATTGTCGAGAAAATGGAGCAGGACAGGTTCGTTTTCCTGGGCCAGTCGGTGGATATTATGACTTGTCTCTTGCGGGGATTCCGGGTGGTATGGGTTTTTTTCAGCTGCCTCCGGGCAGAAGGAACACTTGCTCCAGTAGCAGCCGGATGAGGCAGAGTAGGGAAGAATGAATCCCGGGGCCAGGTAGGCCGAGAGCGGAAAACCTGTAAAATCCGGCAGCCTTTGATGGCGATCCATTTTTTGGACCAGCGCCAGAAGCGGGCCTTCTCCCCGGCCTGCTATGCAATGATCGACCAGGCCTGCGAAGGGATTTTTCCAGGAAGGATTGCTCATCCATGAGGTCATCAGCCCGCCTCCAAGAACGATTGTAAGCCCTGGATACTGTTTTCTTATCCAGCCTATCATTGCAAAGGTGGTCAAGGCCTGACTGAGGTAATTCAAGGAAAAACCGATGATATTTGGAAGGCATTGGTCGATTTTTCCCGCCAGTCTCGGGGCAAACCAACGAAAAAAGATACTGGCGTCGGGGTGGTCGGCAATCCGCATGAGATCGTCGCTTTTGAGCGGCGAAAGGGCATATTGCTGGAAGTTGCCGAGGCTTATGTCGAGCCCCCCGGCCTGGCTGCTCAGTTCCAGCAGGTGATTGATGTCTGATACGGCCCGCCGGTACCGCTCGGGATTAAAATAGAGATTTGGTGAACGAAGCGCAAGCAGGTTGGTTTCCCGATTTTTGCAGGCCCGGCGACTCCAGGGATCTTTTCCCGGCGCGGCATTTGCCATCAGGAAAAGCTGACCTTCGAGATTGGCATCAAAGACTTCACATCGACAGCCTTGGGCCCGAAGGGTGCCGGCCAGTCGGGCGATACCCGCTGGTGGCTCGCAGGGTTTGGCAATGGGAGGGTAGATCAGGAGCATGGGCGCAGGATGTTCTCTTTTTGAAAGAAGTGGTAATGAAAGTCTTTATGAAAAAGCAAACGAAATCTGATTACCACTGGATCAGCAGCTGAACATTAGTGGTAATCAGAAAACAAAAAGCCCCCTTCCAAATGGAAAGAGGGCTTTTGTTTACCAGGACTACGCGGTTGAGTCAATATTCAACCGGCGCCGGTTACTTGTCGGAGTAGATGGCGTCTCCCGGAAATTGCTTGGCAATATCTGCTGCAGTTACATCGTACATGCCGCTGCCGGCAACATAACTCTTGTCCCCGTGCTTGACCAGAACGACATAGGAGACTTTGGGGGAACTTTCTTTTTGTCCCGGTTTCGGCCAGGCATAGGGGACCCATCCCTCACCTTTTTCCTCGACCAGTTCGTTCATCGCAGCAAAAAGATAGACACCGTGGACATCCCGCATATCAAGGAGGTTTTTGCCGTCCAAGGCCGGTTTGATCGGGTGCATGACCATTATTCCATCCAGATTGTGGACCCAGACATAGCCTTCACCGTTCCCAAAACGGAATTCACCTTTCGGGTCTTTGATTGTGGCGAAAGCAGCTTCTCCTTCGGCCTTGATAAGTTCGGCGGCTGCCTTGGCCTTTTCTTTACACAGCTTCGGGGTTAAGGGCTCGCTATAGCCGATGGAAGCAAAAGCACAAAGAAGAACAGCGGCGATAAAGATCGTTGAAATTCTTTTAATCATGTGATTTCTCCTGTTCAGTTGTTGAGTCTCGATGAGTTGTTGGCTGCCTTTCATTGTTCTACAGCATCGCATAAAAGGAACACAGGGAAATGGACAATCCTCCCTGTCTTTAACAGTTTTCAGTCGGTTACAGGCTGAATTTTCCTACCAGCGTTTTCAATTCTCCCGCCAGCCTGCTCAGGTTTTCGGCACTGTTTTTTATCTGGGTGCTGCCGTTTTGCACCTGGCTGCTGGTCTGGTCTACCACCTTGATATCCGCGGAAACGATTTGTGCAATCTCCGTCGTCGAGGTGACATTCCTGTTCATTTCCTCTATTCCCGAGGATACCGAGCCGATGTCATGGGCGATCTGGGTTGTGGTTACTGCCTGTTCTTCTACGGCTCCGGCAATTACGACCACGATGGAGTTGATGTTGTTAATGACCTGGGATATTTCCTCGATGGCGGTAATCGTCATATCGCTGGATTGCTGAATGGCAGTGATTTTCTGTCGGATATCCTCCGTTGCTTTGTTGGTCTGACTTGCCAGTTCTTTTACTTCGTTGGCGACAACGGCAAACCCTTTGCCTGCTTCACCTGCCCTGGCTGCTTCTATTGTGGCATTGAGAGAGAGGAGGTTGGTCTGGTCGGCGATATTGACGATAACCTCGGCTACCTTCCCCACTTCTTTAGCTGCTTCCGACAGTTCCGTCATCTTCATTGTCGTATTTTCAACGGTGGTCACCGCCTTTGCAGTTACTGTCCGTGCCTGCTCGGTATTCTGGGCTATTTCGTTAATGGTGGAACTCATCTCCTCTGTGGCCAACGATACATTCTGGACTTTTTCCATCGAGTCATTGGCGATGGTTGAAATATCGCGGATGGAGGAAGTCATCTTTTCCGTGGCACTGGCTGCCTCGGCGGATTTGTTGCCCAGTTCGGCGGAATTTTTGTCGAGATCGTTCGAGACACTTCCAAGATCTGTTGCTGAACTGGAGAGATTTTCCGAATGGTTGCGTATCTGTCCAATCATCTCCCTGAGGTTGTCTATCATCTTGTTGGTGTCAGAAGCAAGTTCCCCCAGCTCGTCGGTTGAGTTCGTTTTGACCCTTTTTTTGAGATCCCCGCGGGCAATTTCCTTGGTTGCTTCTGCTAAGGCTAAAATATTACGGGAGAAATACCGGCTCATGAGGGTTCCCATGACCACGGCGATGATAACTGCCGCAAGGGTCAAAAAGATCAGGGTCGTGGTCCCGCTTTTTTGGGTCGATTCAGAAGAGTGAAGTGCGGCTTTCATCTCCTTGGCGGCATTTGCAATCAATGAATTCAAGTCGTTTTCTATCTCATTGGCTGAGAGGGCCATCGCCTTTTTTTTGACCCTTTCCGTTGTTTCCAGATTGTTATAGAGGGTTTCAGCAAGGGTATGAAGGCTACTGAAGTACCTTTCTATTTTCGAGGTGGTCAGAACAGTTCGGTTGAACATACGGGTCTTGTCCGTGCCTGAACTTTTCTGGTTCATCTGTACGGCAACCGATCTGATTTTTGCAATCTGAACGGCGAGACGCTGAACAAGCTCCATTAATTCCTTATTATTCACCTTGTAGGAAGAAAGCCATTCTCCTAAAAGACCGGCCTTGGGATTGGTTTCCCCGGGAAACACAGCTTCCATATTGGCGGCATCTTTAAGTTTCTGATTCCATTCCGTCTGGAGTCGTTGCGTGAGATTTAGAAAAGAGGGAAGAGGATAAATTTTTTTATCTTTGGTGATTACCGCATATGAGGCGTATTCTTTATGGGCCCTTACAAGATCGGAGATATCAGCTTTGAGGGAAGCACTTTTCTTTGTAATGTCTTCAGTCGCTTTTTGCATCTCCCTGGAGTCTTTCGGGATAATGACTGAAATCCCTTTTTCTTTGTACAGCCGGCCAAATTTACTCTGTTGAAATTCCTTGGATTCGGTTCCGTATTTAAGCATGCTGGTCCACATATCGAGCTCATCAAAAGCATCATTGATTTTTGTCTCAATCCGGTCGAGATCGGTTGTGGAATTTGCAAACTCAACGGTATATTTCTGAATTTTTTCAAGAGTCAGGGCAGCGTTGACAACAACTGTCTGGGTGGGGGCCTTGGCCTTGCCTACGATGTCGGTGGAGTATGTGACCTGCCGAAGGATGTAGATACCGATAATCCCTGATAAAAGCACGAGTGCTGCCAATCCTAGGAAGCTGCTGGTCAGCTTCTTGCCGATAGTCATTTTCATTCGGGTCCTCTCTGTGGTCCTGCTAAAAGTTAGGTTCGTACGTTCAAACCCTCAAATTTTATAACAGCGACGTGATTAAAAGGATCCCCCATGACTCGTATCGTTAATTATCTATCCTTTTCATAAAAAGTATATGGTAGATTGATTCTTTTTGTCAAAGATGAACAAAAAAAAAGTTAAATTAAATTCAGAATGTCTGGGCAAGATTCGTCGAGAAAAATAATTACGGCAACAAAGATAACTTGTACTTATTATCCAACGATGAGATTGCCATGATCGTCACGGGATTGAGATTTGGACAGGAATGGGAGTCATGGGAGCTTTTTTCATGATACTTCCGGTTGATCGTGATGGTGCCATGGCCAATTGTAACAGTGCAGGTTCGTCCGATTTTGTAATGTATACTTTTCAAGAGATTATCCGGGAGACCTAACCGTATGGTGAAATTTTCGGTTATCTGCTGGGTGATGGTTTGTCAGCTGAGGTAGATTTTGGATATAAGTAATTTTCGACGTGATTACATGCGAGATGGTTTGTTACGTAAAGGGCTCGATCCCGATCCCATTCAGCAGTTTAATAAATGGTTTGAGCAGGCACGAAAGGCCGATATCGTCGATCCGACAGCGATGATTCTGGCAACGGTTGGACCTCATGGACAGCCGAGTCAGCGAACGGTCCTGTTAAAATATTTTGATAGAACCGGATTTGTATTCTTTACCAATTACGGCAGCAGGAAGTCCATGGAAATTTCAGGAAATTCAAAGGTTAACTTGCTCTTTGTCTGGCTTCAGCTGGAGCGGCAGATAAGTATTTCCGGGACCGCAAGTCGAATTTCAAGTGCCGAATCGGCAAAGTACTTCATGTCCCGACCGAGGGATAGTCAGGTGGCGGCCTGGGTATCGAGTCAAAGCCACCCTCTTTCCTCCCGTCAATTCCTGATGCAGAAATTTCAGGAGATGAAGACCAAATTCGGTGAGGGGAAGGTTCCCTTGCCCTCCTTTTGGGGAGGATACCGGGTGGTTCCCGATTCCATCGAATTCTGGCAGGGCCGGAAAAACCGGTTGCATGACAGGTTTCTCTATACACCGGATGCGAATAGCTGGAAGATCGAACGGTTGGCCCCCTGAAGTGTCCTGGGGCGGGGTAAAGACCTGCGTGAGAGACCTTTGCTGTATCTCGACACCATCAACCTTTGATTACGGCCAGCGGCCGCAGTGAGGTCACGACCTCGATCAGGTCCTCCTGGAGGTGTAAGACTTCCTCGATGTCTTTATAGGCCCCGACCGCCTCGTCGAGATCCCGCTTACTCCGGATTCCGTGGATGATGCCCAACGCATCAAGCCTGGCGATCTCCTGGTGCAGCTTGAGCTGTCGCTGGGCCTGCTTTCTGCCCATGAGCCTGCCGGCCCCGTGTGAGCAGGAGGTGAAGCTCTCCGGGTTTCCCTTGCCGCGGACGATTGAACTCCTTGTCCCCTGTGATCCTGGAATAATGCCGAGTTCTCCTTTTTCGGCGCTGGTTGCCCCTTTGCGATGAACCAGGACCTCTTTGCGAAAATGGCGTTCCAGCCTGGCGTGGTTATGGGCGATATTGATCATCGGGGCAAAAGATATCGGGGAGAGAACAGAGGTTAAAATATCCTTGATTCGCGCCATCATCAGGCTGCGGTTGGCCAGGGCGAAATCGACGCAGAACTGCATTTCCGCATGATAGCGGCGGCCGATTTCGGAGGACAGCGGCAGATAGGCAAGCTGCCATTTGGGTGGGATGGGCGATTTCCATTTGGCGTTCAGCTCTATGGCAACCTTATTATAATGATTGGCCACCCGATACCCGATATTGCGGCTTCCCGAGTGGATCATGATCCAGATATGCCCGTCATCTCCCTTCTGGATCTCGATGAAGTGATTGCCGCCACCCAGGGTGCCCAGTTGGGTCAGTCCGTTATCGAATTCCCGCTCGACCATGGACAACTCGGAGAGACTGAAGCCACGGGGAGGATTCGGCATCAGACGGGAATCCTGCTTTTGGGGGTGATGCTTGAATCCCAAGGGGATTTCACCCCTGATACGAGCGATAACCTCTTTCAGCGACGCTGTATCAATGTTGGTGTGAGAGGTCTGGACGGCACACATCCCGCAGCCGATATCAACGCCTACCGCATTGGGAATGATGACGTCCTCGGTTGCCAGGACCCCGCCGATGGGCATCCCGTAGCCGAGATGGGCGTCGGGCATGAGCGCCACATGTTTAAAGGCAAAAGGAAGGTTGGCCAGGTTTTTTGCCTGGGCCAGGGCGCCATCCTCAATGTCCGATAGCCACAGCTTAATAGGCAGATTTTCAGTGAAAATGGTTTTGATCATCAGGTTATCCTTCGTTTTCACCGTGGGATATACGGGTGAGAGAATCGGTGATGATGGAGTGGAGTCTCTTTCCCTCACGTTCTTTTCTCTCCTCATTTCCGTCCCTGATAGCCTGAAAATAGGCCCGACATACCTCAAGGGAGGCGGCAGGCCAACTCCCGCTGCCGATGGTTTGAGCTGTTGCCAGAGCCTTCCTTTCCTGTTCAGGACCTGCTGTGTCGCGTCGCCCATGGGCCCAGTTTATTACATGGGAATAGAAGAGCAGGGCGCGATCCAGGAGCACATGGAGAAACTGGATCGAGACGTTCGGACCTACCTGTATCTGCTCGCCTCCCAGACCGACGCCGAGCAGTCTGGTCTTGGTCGACAGACTTTTTCCGCCCAAGACAGCCCCGAGCATGCCGATGGCCCCACCGAGGGCTGTGAAAATACCGAAGGTGAGGCCGGCATGGGCAAGGTCAATGCCGGCCCCGATCGCCGCACCGCCGGCGCCGCCGGTGAGGGCAATCTGTTTTTTGCTGAGCCCGAGGAGTTGCCAGGTCTTGCTGTTGAAGAGATCTTCGTTCAGGATCGAGCAGGGGGGCAGGTCGTAATTGAAGATATTGTGCTTGAAAAGTTCCCTGATTCGTCCGTGGGCCTTTTTTTCCATTTTACGGATTGCCTCCGTGTAGTTGCGCTGCAGCTTTTCCCGCAAGAGGTCCTGATCGTGTTGCAGATTGCCGATAATCTTAAAGCACAGACAGTCGGTGAGCAGGTCAAGGATGATGTCGGCTGTCCGGTCGTTGCGGGCGCTCCAATCGCGTTTAAAGGCCGAGACCACCAAGTCGAGCTGGTGATGCCAATCCTGATCGATGCTTTTTAGGGCCTCAAGCAAGAGGATCCGCTGGGCATAGGTCGCCCTGTGGGCGTTGAAAACCCGGATGGAATTGAAGGTCTTGCCGAGGTCGTTTTTCCAGTCGGCAAGAGAGGTGCTTTCCTCCTGTTTGCAGTTGATTATTGCCATGCGGGGTTTGCCGGACAATCGCAGAATTTCCATCTCCACCCGATCTATGTTGCGTACCGGGCGGGAGCCGTCAACGACATAAATGATCCCAGCTCCCCGCGAAACCGGCAGCAGGAGTTCGCAGTCATCGCGCATCTGGGGGCTTGAGTCAAAGGCCTCTCGAAACTGTCTGAGCATGTCGGGACCCCGATCGACAAAGCCCTGCAGCTCATGCAGGACCCGGCGCGGGTTCTGGAAACCCGGCGTATCGGTAAAACGAATGATCTCCTTGCCGTCAATCACCACCGGGAAGGTCCGGCATCGAGTGGTCTCCCCAGGGATCGGGCTGATGCGGACCGAATCATCCTCGGCCAGGGTTGACAGCACCGACGATTTCCCCTCGTTCGGGTGACCGATGATTGCAAATTCAGGGATCATTGCTGAGGGGGCACCTTTTTGTTCTTTCGGATCCAGATTCTTCAAAATTCAGTGTTGTGGAATAAGATCTTCAGCGACGGTGTAGGGATCGCCCAGGCTATCGATCTTTTGTTGCCAGATCCTTGTTTCGGCAGGATCGGGAGCAGTGAAAATGGTTTTCGTATTTGCCCTGCCGAGCAATCCTATGCAAATCGGCAGGCGAGGGGGCAAAACTTTGCGCAGATCCTGTAAAAAAACGATGAAATCAGTTATAGGCGGCATCCAGGCCTCGGCCAGGATCAGCAATGGGATGGAGGCGTTCTCGGCGGCAAGATCTTCGAGGAGCCCGCGGTCCGATGAATAACTTTTACCGAATCGAATCTTTTTAACACAAGCATCTCCATTCCCCGCCAGGACCTGTTGGAGCTGGGTATCCAGACACCGATCGAAGATATCGTCCGGGACCATGACCACAAACTCTGTTTGCAGGTCCGGGTCGAGGGGAGCAGGTTGCCGGGAAACGGCAGGAGACGAGTCGGTATCCCGGTCCGGTTCGGCCTGGGTAGAGACGATGGGCGTCCGCATGCCGGCAAGGAGACGATCGAAGACGATTTGATCGAATTGTACACGGGAAAGTGCCCGTCTCTTTTTGTACAGGGCAAGAAGCAGCAATACGAAACGGGGGAGGAATCCATAGGTGAAAAGTGCAAAACAGAGGAAGGGCCACCAGGAGATCAGATTGGGGGTGGCAAGGTGGGAAATGCCTTCCTTGAGAATGATTCGGCTGCCAGCAATTTCTGCCGGAGTCGGATAGGCAACGCCTCCCCCGATAAACCAGGACCAGGGAAGGGCCAGAATTTGTACGAAGTGGGAGATGGCCTCGGGGCTGAACTGGATGGTGGATTGCCAGCCGAAGGCAATATCGGTTGCGGCCACCTTGTAAAGGGTCACGGCCAGCATCCCGAGGTTGAAGGTGAGGGCAAACAGTTGGGTCAGGAGCAATAACGGCCAGAAAAACAAGGAGGAATATATCCGTTTTGTTTTAATTATTCCAAGTATTCCCTGGAAATCAGCCCTTCTTTTTGCCGACATGCTCGAGCCGAGATTTCGGCTGGCGGCGTGAAAAATCCGGACCAGAAGGCCTGCAACCAGAGAGGAGAGCAAGGACGGTGTCGGGAGTCGATTTTTCCTGCGGATGAAAAGGGAACAAAGCAAAAGCAGAAGGATTGCCAGCTGGGAAAAGACAAAAACGGTTAGATAATGGAAGACATTAAGGGGATTGGAGCCGGTATAGGTGAAAAAGGACAGGCCGGCCACGGTCCCCGCGATCAAGCCGAAAGCAGTGAGGAGAAGACAAATCCTTATATAGATTTCCTCGGTGAGGCGGCCCGGCAAAAGAACATTGCCGTTTCCCTCCTCCTCTTCCCGCCGGCTAGTAAGCCATCTGTGCAGCAGGAAGTGACGGGTAGCTTTGCCCTTCTCACCATTCAGCAGCAGGAGAGCATCCTGATAAATCCGTCGGTTTCTTTTGCGAATACGCAGCTGTTCTTCCGGGGAGGTGCCGCCTTTATCCTGATGGAGGAAATATTCCAGATCGATTATATCGCGAAAGCGCCATGGAGGTTTCATCCCCATAGTATAACAGAGAATGCGTAAGGCATGAAAGAGAAGATAGCTGCCGGAAAGAAAACGGGAAGTACGGGTGCTCCCGGATCATGTGCCGTATCATCTTGCTGGGTATTGCCGTTACCACCCTGAACCGATTCCGCTAAATGAGTCTGCGGTTTTTTCCCGAAGATAAAAAATGGTCTTTGCCACGACAATTGATCGAAAAGCAAGCCATTATTGTTGAACGGGAATCCCATTGTCAAAACCTGTCAGGCTTCATCGATGCTGTGGGCTGCCAGTATCTCCGTAGTGTGATCGACCCAATAGTACCGGACTGAATCGCTGAACAGTCGGCCGTCATCGATGACCAGGAGGGTATGGAGAGCAGGGATGCTCATTTATTGCCCCTCCGGCAAGGTGATGGTAACAGTGGTCCCCAAATGGACATCGCTGTGCAGGGAAATGGTTCCTTTCAGTTTCATTAACATTTTTTTAACGATGATCAGACCAAGCCCGGTCCCTTGGGTCTTGGAGGTAAAAAACGGTTTGAAAAGATTTTTCTGGTCCGATTCGGGTATTCCGCATCCATTGTCGTCGATCTTGATCTTGACTCCGGAGGAGGAGCTGGAAATGCTGATGATGATTCTGGGAGAATTTTTACCTTCAACGGCATCTGCCGCATTGGACAAAAGGTTGAGCAGGATATGGTGGAGGGCGCGAGAATCGGTATAAACAAATTGAACTCCCTGACCGACGATGGTCCGTAGGTCGATATTCTTGCTCTTGAGGTCGTCTTGGACCAACGGAGTGAAATTGTTTATAAAATGATCGATGCGGATATTCCTGAAATCTGGGCTTTCATAAAGACTGAAGTTTTTCAGGGCCTTCAGCAGGTATTCTATTCGAATCACCTCATCCAGGGAACGGTTGATGAAGTCGGCTATGGTTGCTTTATCGTAGGTCTCAATATTTTTGTTCAGTACCGTCAAGGCCATTTTAAGAGAATTGACCGGATTTCCGATTTCGTGACGGATGCCGGAGAAGATATAGCAGAGGTTCTCGTTGAGATTTTTGGCCTCGATGATCGACTCCATCTGCTTGCGTTCGGTTATATCCGTCAAAAGGAGTATACGATCCTGGTTGTCTTCCTGGGTCTGCAGGCATTGGGGGATGATGTGGCGGTCATGGATCTGCAGGGTCGGGTCTTCTTCCTCGAAGGCAGGAGTCGGGGCACAGGTTGAGATATAGGGTGACAGGGTTTCCCAGGTAGCAGAATCAAGAGTATGCTTGAGGCAGGAGCCGAGCCCCTGTTCGGAGGTGATCTGCAGCAGCGACAGTGCGGCAGGATTTGCGTACGTCATCCGGTTGTTGAGGATTTCGATGACCCCTTGGGACATGCTGTCTAACAAAATCTTCAAATGTTTGTTTTCCACCAGCAGCTCTCTGGTTATCTGCCGTGAATGAAGATTTTCGGTACCTCGGATCTTGAGATTTGGCTTTTGGGGACGCGGTGCACTTGATTCGATGAGTGTATCCAGGATATGCCGGGACATTGAACCGAAAGGTCCCTTGGCAACGCAGGCATTGGCGCCAATACTTGCAAAATCAATGGGATTTTCCATTGCCGCCGCAGAAACGATTACAATATAGGTATCTTTTAATTGCGGGAGGGTTCGAAAAATTCTGCACAGGTCGCTGCCACTTATTTTCGGCATGATCAGGTCGATATAGATTACCTGTGGCGTGAACTCCTTGACGATATCCAGGGCGGAGAAGGCATCTTCCGCAGTCATGACCTCGTGGCCCTCCCGTTCCAGGAAGGTTGCCATCAGAGTAACGATTAACCTGCTGTTATCTATTACCAGGATTTTCTTTTTTCCTGTCGAACGTGGAGCATCTGGTTGTTCCGGCATAGGTGAACCTTAATCCTCTGATTCTCAATCGTAAAAGGTTTTTTCCGGGCAGGCACCGGGATACGACTTCGAGGAGACTCTCCCGTCTCTGGACTGCGCCAAGATGGTAATTTATTTGATTATCCTTTTTTTAAAAAAGAGAGTCAAGGTATTGGTGTTAAAAAAAGGACGGGAGTGGGCAGTTTTGGTTGGCCTAAGCGGGACACGGTAGCATTAATACGACCCTATGGAGACAATAGAGAGAGGGAAATTGTTTACTCAGTGGGGAGGACTTGCGCAAAAGGCAAGTGGCGCCCGGTCCCTGGGCAGAATCCATCCCGGTACCGGGCATTTTGAGCTCACAACACTATCAGTAGGTCTCGGCTGCGCTGCATATTGTGTCGTAATACTCTGTTATGTCATCCTTTTTGTCGGATTCCATCAAGGCCATGGCTGTTCTGGGGTGTTGGTTCATTACCCCGGTTGTCATATAGGGGACGGAGTACCCCCAGTCGATTTTTTCCCGCCAGGGAAATATCTCCTCCTCAATGCATTTGATGATCGGCCGGACCCTGAATTTCGGATTTTTCAGGAAGGAAAGGAGCAGCTCAAGAGGGCAGTTCCCTGCGCCCCTGCCGATACCGTACAATGTCGCATCGAGGAAGTTGACGCCGTTGATTATTGCAGAGATGGTGTTGGCAAAGGCCAGTTGCTGGTTGTTGTGGAAGTGGCCGCCGATGGTCTTGCCGGGAAGACGTTCCAGGTATTTTTGAGCCAGGGTGTCGATATCTTCCGAATAAAAAGCCCCGAAAGAGTCGACCAGGTAGATGATCGGGACTTTGCTCTTATTCAGGTCTTCCAGGCACTCGTTGAGTTCTCTTAAGCCAACGGTGGAAACCGCCATTAGATTGATGGTGGTTTCATAGCCTTTTTCCAGACAGTGGTGGGCAAGGGCAATGGCTGAATCTACCTGATGTGCATAGCAGGCAATTCGAATCATATCCAGTGAGCTATCGGTACTTATCGGGATATCTTCGTATTCGATGCGGCCGATATCGGCCATGGCCGAAAGTTTGATCCGCTTTTCCTCTTTGCCTATGATCTTGCGCAGATCGTCCTCAAAGCAGAACTTCCAGGGGCCGTAGACCTTTCGGTCAAAGGCCTCTTTTGAGCTGAGATAACCGATCTCCATATAATCAACACGGGCATCCGCCAGAGCATTGTAGACATTTTTGACGAATTTTTCGCTGAACTGCCATTTGTTCATCAAACCGCCGTCGCGGACCGTGCAATCAATGACCTTGATCTCTTTTCTGTACATGTTATTCTCCCACGTGGCAGGGTCGTCTGCCTGAAAACTGAAATAGAATATGTAATGTCCGGATCGTCGTCCGGAAATGGAAATGTATGCACTGTCTGAAACCGAAAAAACAGTTACTACCAATAAAAATTCGAATAATCAAGTCTTTCGTTGGATTGGTGTGGAAAGTTGAGGGTGGAGTGGCTAGAATGGGGGGCAGATTTTGAAGGAGTAAGACCGTATTTTATTTAAAGGACAGAGTATCATGATTATCGATATCCATACCCATGCTTTCCCGCGGGAGATCCGCAACGAACGCGAACGATTTTTCACAGGCGAGCCGGCTTTTCGTCTGCTGTATGACTCACCGAAATCCCAGCTGGTAAGTGCCACTGATATAGTTTCGATGATGGACCAGGAAGGTGTAGATAAAAGCGTGGTCTTTGGCTTCCCTTGGCAGAATATAGAGACATGCAGGCTGGGTAATGACTACATTATTGAGGCGACCCACCGCCAGCCTGACAGGTTGATCGGCTTTTGCTGTGTCGACCCTCTTCATCCGCAGGCTGGAGCAGAAGTTGAACGTTGCCTGAAGGCGGGTCTATCCGGCGTCGGTGAGTTGGCCTTTTATACCTCCGGCCTTGACGACCGTTGTGTCGAGAGCCTCGAGCCGATCATGACCATGGCGCGCTGGTTTGATTGCCCGGTCATGCTTCATGTAAACGAGCCGGTCGGTCATCAGTATCCCGGTAAAAGTCCGAACACCCTCCGGCAGATCTATACGCTGGTGCAACGATTTCCTGAAAACCGGATTATTCTTGCCCATTGGGGGGGCGGGATCTTCTTTTATTCCCTTTTAAAGAAAGAGGTTCGGGAGGCCCTGGCCAATGTCTGGTTTGATACGGCAGCCTCCCCCTATCTGTACAGGTCTGAAATTTATGCCCAGTCTATTGCCCTGGCCGGAGTTGATAAGATCCTGCTCGGGACAGATTTTCCACTCTTGAAACCTGGTCGGTATTTTAAGGAGATGGAGCAGGCGGGACTGACCACGTCCCAGATGAAGGCCGTCTGCGGTGCCAATGCGGCAAAGGTGCTGGGGACCGTGTCGCAGGAAAAATGCGTGTAACTTTGCAACCTTTTATTCCAGAACTCGTTTTTTGGGGTTTGCTTTGTGTACAGCTCCTATGGGCCGGAATGACAACCTGCCCGATTCGGGAACCCAGAGGGAAATGCGGTTCATCTGAATAAAGCGTTCTTTTGTAGAGCCGAAAGGAACAATCCGGCAGAGTGCATCGCTTCCGGACGCTACTTTGCGGCCTTATCGCCGGTAAACCACGGCTGTCAGGTGCGGACGTCCTGTCCGCACCGCTCCGGGCCCTGTGTGGTTCCCCTTCGGGCCTCCGCGAGGCGTCCTCCAGAGACGCCCTCTGCCTCCCGCGTTATAAACAAGTACTATCAATCCGGAAAAGCCGGAAGTCTGGATGTTATCTTTGCCGTTGTAACGTTTTTTTCAGACAGAGTCTGTTGAGATACGTAATCGGCGCCCGGGAAACCCTGACCTTGCCGTTGATGGTTTTTTCAGGCTCGAAGAGCAGATCGATAAGATGATAGGTCGGGGAGGATTTGTTCAGTTCTGCCGCGCAACCGGCACAGTAGGTAAGGATGGGACGGCCCATGGACTCTCGTTTTCGTCTGCGTCCCCATTGCCGGGAAAGATTCTTGTCAATAGAGGCAACAGCTCCTCCTTCCCCACAACAGAGAGTTTTTTCCTTCGCATGCGTCATCTCACAGATGGTAAGCCCATGGGCTCGAATTAGAGTGCGTACGGCATCGTGCAGATCGGATTTTTCCCTGATGACACAGGGGTCGTGCACGGTAACCTCCCCGTGTAAACAACCTTTAACGGCAAAACCCTGCCGGACCATATATTCATAGATTGTGGTGATCTCAAGGCCTTTGCCATACTGGGAAAAAACCTCGTAACAGCTGGGGCAGGCCACGATTACTTTTTGTATTCCCTTCCGGATCAGTGTTGTATTCAGATTGGAAAAAGCAGCCTCGAAACATGGCTGTCTGCCGAGATCATGGGACGGTCTTGAACAACAGTCGAGGACTAAACCCATGTCGGGATCGTGGCTCTGCAGATAGGAGTAAAGCTGCAGAGTCTTTTGCGGTCTGGTGCCCGGCAGGGCACAACCGGGGAAAAAGATGGTGGTGCAGTCATTTTTCAGTGTTTGCCAGGTATAACGTTTTGAGGTTCCCTTCCTTTCGTAGTTCAGTACCCTTTTGTGCCGTAGAAAGTTCCCGTTTCCGTTATTAAAAGAATCTCTTCTCATATCAAGAAACATTCGTGCAGGGTCCAGACCAAGAGGGCATATCGCCTTGCAGAGACCACAGAGGCTGCAGGAAAAGGCTATTGTACAGCTGGTGGCCGGGGCAGTGTAATATTTTTCTGCAATATCTGCCGGGAGGCCGAAGTTTTTCAAGAAATCACAGTCAGTTTGGCAGAGTCCGCAGCGGTTACATTGACGGGCCATCTCTTGAGCTGTCTGAATGCCGGGTGAGTGAGTGGTGGGGCCGGGCAGGGCGCAAGGCCTGAGAATATTTGTGTCTCGTGGTGACTTCATAGGATTTGCATGGTGTTTGTGCACCTTCGTTACAGGAGTACACTCGTTTAGCAATAGATCTTTAATAAGTCAAATAGGAAAAATATATAATACTTCGGGAAAGGATCGAGAAAAACACGATTGTCCGCATTTGCTTGACAGGGGCTACTGTCCTGACTTACGCTAAAGAGAACGGATTTCCTATATTGAGCGGGCGATTCACCTGGAGTTGCCCAATGTGGTTATACAAAAGTCAAGGAGGAGGCTATGGTGCGTTCACTCTATTGGGCGGATGGTTACAGGGAAAAATTGCGGACTGCCAAAGAAGCTGTTGCGATGATTCGCCCCGGCAGGCGGGTCTATGTCGGCTCGGCCTGCGGCGAGCCCCAGGAGTTGGTCCGAGCCCTTTCCGAGGCTGCCGCCAAGGTGAGCGGTCTCGAGATCGTCCGCATGATGAGTCGTGAGACGACGTCGCTCTCAATCATTGCCGACAAGACCAAAGATTACAGCCTTTCGATCCGGACCCTGTATCTGGGCTCCGCAAAAACCGAGCAAATTGCCCGTCATATGCGTTTTATCACCCCGGTGAACATGTCGGAGATACCGAATCTGTTTTTAAGTCGCAAGATGCCCCTGCATGTGGCGCTTGTCCAGACGTCACCGCCGGATGACTTCGGCTGGATGAGCCTGGGCATCTCGGTGGATGTGACGCTTGCCGCAGCCCAAAGCGCTGATCTGGTCATCGCTCAGGTCAACCCGCAAATGCCGCGGACCATGGGACAGAGCTTTATCCACGTCAATAATGTGCACTACCTGGTGGAGCATGAGGAGCCGCTGCTGTCGACGACGCTGCGCGATCAGTCGCCGATGGCCGAATGGATCGGCAAACATATAGCCCGTTTTGTAGAGGATGGCTCCACCCTGCAGATCGGTCTGGATGCTGCTTCCAAGGCCACGGTAAAGGCCCTTGCCGAGAAGAATGATCTGGGTTTTCATTCTCAATACATCACCGATGACGTGATGCATCTCTTTGCCGCAGGCGCTATCACAAACCGTAGAAAGGGGGTCAATGACGGCAAGCTGGTGGCTTCGTGCGCGATCGGCAGCCCCAATTTGTATGAATTCTTAAACGACAATCCCGGTGTGGAGTTCAGGCCGTCGGATTACGTCAACGATCCCTACGTCATCTCACAGCATAACCGGATGGTGAGTCTGAACGTTGCTCAAACTATAGATCTTACAGGGCAGGTCTCGGCCGAAGCCTCGGAGCACACATTCTTTGCCGGTGTCAGCGGGATCCCGGACTTTGTCCGGGGCGCCAAACGCTCTAAAGGCGGAAAGTCGATCCTTATGCTCTACTCTTCCAACCGTGACGGAAGCAAGAGCAATATAGTGACCTCGTTGACCGATGTTCCCGTGGTGGTTCCGCGGGCGGACGTCCATTATGTTGCCACCGAATACGGGGTAGTCAACCTGATGGGCAAGAGCCTGCAGGAGAGGGTCCTGGCGCTGATCGAGATCGCCCATCCGAACCATCGCGAACAACTCTTCGAGGAGGCCAAAGATGCTCGCCTTATCGGCCGTGAACGCAAGCTGGGTGAGTCCACACGAGGTATTTATCCTGTGCATCTGGAGGAGACCATCACCCGGGACGGTGAAGAGATAACCATCCGCCCGTCAAAACCCATTGATGAGCGAAGGATTCAGGAGCACTACTACCACCTGGAGAAAGACGATGTCCAGCGCCGTTTTTTTCATGATAAAGCCAGCTTCGGACGCAGCGATGTAGAGCCGGCCTCCCAGATCGACTACATCAAGGACCTGTCCCTGGTGGCGGTTGTCGGCGAGTTCGGGTTTGGCAGGATTGTCGGGGTCGGCGAGTATATGCTGCTTGTCGACTGCAACCTGGCCGAAGTGGCGTTCTCAATCTCCACTGATTATCAGGGCAAGGGTATCGGTAAGCTGTTGATGCGCAAACTGGCCCGGGCTGCCCGTGATAACGGTATTTCCGGCCTGATGGCCTATACATCTCCCCATAATAAGGGAATGATCAGTCTGTTCAAGACGCTGCCGTATAAGGTCAAGACTTCCTTTGACGGAGAGTCTTTGCATCTGACCTGTCGTTTCGATGAGATGGCGGAGGGTAAAGTCAAGAAATAGTGAGGGGACCGGTTCGGGCTGCAGGGGGTAACCTGGTAACATAAATGCACTGTAAACTGTGGTTGTCCAGCGGTCCCTTCCAGGGTCATTCGACGATGACGGATGCCTTATCGTCCACCTGGGTTTCCACCGATCCGACAATGGCTGCGTCCGTATAGCCGCAGCCCCGGAGGTCGGCAACCACCAGGGATGCCGTGTCGGTCGGACAGGAAATCAACAGGCCTCCTGACGTCTGGGCGTCCACCAGCAGCATCTTCAGGTTGTAGTCGATGTCGTTTGCAAAACGGACATGGTGATCGGTATAGCGCAGATTGCGAAAGGATGCGCCGGGGATACAGCCCATGTCGACCAGGGAGTAAGCGCCTGCCAGTAGTGGTACGGCAGTGCTGTCGATCCGGACACTGACGCCGCTGCCTGCGGCCATCTCATACACATGGCCCAGCAGACCAAAGCCGGTAATATCGGTTGCGCAGCGGACGTGATGCTTACGCATGACCTCCGCACCGTTTTTGTTAAGGAGTTTCATCCCGTCCAGCGCTGCCTGATAGTCGGTTTGTGAGATTTCGTCTATGCGTTGTCCGGCAATAATTGTTCCGGTGCCGATGGGTTTGGCCAGAATGAGCTTCTCTCCCGCTTTTGCACAACTGTTGGTGATGATCTTGTCTGGATGGACGATTCCTGTTACGGCAAGGCCGTATTTAGGCGGATAGTCATCGATCGTGTGCCCTCCGGCAAGGCTGGCCTGAGCCTCGGCCACCTTTTCCGCCCCTCCTTTGAGGATTTCCTCGAGTACCCCGATATCTATTCTGGAAGACGGAAACATGACCAGGTTCAAGGCCATCACCGCCTTCCCTCCCATCGCAAAAACATCGCTTAAGGCATTGGCGGCAGCGATCTGGCCGAACTCATAGGGGTCAGAGCAGAGCGGTGGGAAAAAGTCGGTGGTGCTTATAATGGCAGTGTGTTGGTCGACTTTCCAGACGGCTGCGTCATCATGGGTATCGGTGCCGATCAGAAGTTGGTCCTGTGACAGGACTGGAATTTTCTTTATGATCGTATCCAGGAGTTGGGCCGGCAGTTTTGCTGAGCAACCGCCTTGTTCCACGGTCTGCAGGAGGTCAAAATCTCGCGTCATTATTCGTCTTTTGGGGTGTAGGTTGAGAAACGTTTTTCCTGGCCCGATTCACTCGGGAGAACTGTGGTAGCCAGGAGTCTTTTGGCCTCTTCGGCATATTCTCCAGTGATCTCCAGTGCCATCCCGCATTGGGAGGAGATGGAGCGGGGGACGGGGATCACCCGACAGGGAATACTTCGGGTCCTGACCGCCTTCTCCGCCAGGATCACGTCATGGGTGGATTGAAAAAGAAAGAGCATGGTTACCCTGAATTTGAGAGTTTGCTAAGATAATGCAGCAGCATTTCAAAGTCCTCTTTCACATGATAGATTGATGGAGAAATTCGAACGGTGCCTTGGGGAAAGGTCCCGATATGGTGGTGGGCCAGTGGTGCACAGTGGAGGCCTAACCTGGTCTCGATTCCGAAGTCTTCATAGAGCCGCATTCCGAGTGTTGATGGATCAAACCGGCTGCTGGTTATGGAGAAGAGTTCACCCTGATGCCCCTCTGAATATGCCGCGTGGACCTTGAGGCCGTCAAGTTTTTTACAGCCATCCAGCAGATCGACAAAATCCTCTCTGGTATGGGCCGGTGCCGGTCGGTGCAGCAACGCGGCCCTGAGGCCGAAAATACCGGCTATATTGGGAGTCCCCGCCTCGAATTTATCCGGGAGGAAATCAGGCATTGCACTACTCTCGGACCGGCTGCCGGTCCCTCCTTCAATGAGCGGGGAAAGTCCTCTGGCCAGGTACAGCCCTCCTGTTCCGGTGGGACCCAGGAGCCCCTTATGGCCGGTGAAGGCGACAAAGTCAAGCCCCCAGCCGGCGGCCTTTACCGGGAGGTGACCGAGGGACTGGGCGGCATCGACCAGGATGGGAATGTTTCCGGCGGTGGCCTTGATCTCTCTGATCGGCTGCACAACGCCATTGACGTTGCTCTGATGGTTAACGACAATGAGCGCTGTCTTTTCAGAAAAGAGCCCATTGAGTCTTTCCACCTGGATCCTGCCGTCGGGTGCCGCCGGGAGAATTCTGACCGAGACCTTTTTCTCTCTTTTCAGTCGCCTCAGCGGTCGCGATACGGCATTGTGTTCAAGCGGGCTGATCCACACGTCCTTCCCCGGAAGATCAAGTCCCTTCAAGACGATATTGACTGCATGGGTGGCGTTATGGCAGAAGATGATTTTCTCCGAGCCCGAGACCCCCAGAAGGTCTGCCAAGAGGGATCGGGTTTCCTCGACAATGCCTGATACTTCAAGGGCCCGGCTGTAGAAACTGCGGCCGTAAGGGCCGCCTATCTGGTTGAGATAGCGGGATATTTCCCCGGCAACCTGTGCAGGCTTCGGGAAAGAGGTGGCGCCGCAATCAAAATAGCCGCGTTGCCCTTGCAGAAAATAGCTGGTTGTCATTACGGATAGATCACATGCCCGGCTTGGGCTAAGGTCGTGAGAATGTCATACATATTCGAAATGTTTCCTACCTTGATCCGTTCTTTGACCTGGAAAAAGTCGGCGCAGGTCCCGCAAACCAGGATCTTGACCTTTTCCTTCTCCAATTCCTCGAGGGATGCGAGTACCGGCGAGCCTTCGACGGCCATTTTTACCCCGCCGTTGTAAAAGACCAGTGCGGCCGGAGTGGGAGAGAGTTCTTTGATGGTGTTGATGCATCCCTGGATCAGGATTTTACCAAGCTCTTCCGGGCCCTCTCCCATTTTGTCACTGGTAAAACAGAAGGCATAACCAGCCTTAGATCCGGTAGCCGGGCGACAGTATTCCTCTGCTGCAGGATGGCTGAGCTCCGACTCGGTCTTGGTTACCTCGATAGTATAGACAGTATCATCAACCGAGGTTTGAAATCTGATCTGGTTGTCACTTAGAAAACGCTCGACGTTTTCTTTCGAGGTTTCATTGTCAATAAGGACCAGAAAGCTTGTATCTTTTGCTGTTTTACTGAGTTGCTTTTTGGTCATGATCAAGGGCTTGGGGCAGAGGACCCCTCGTGCATCAACTGTTATGTCTTTCATAGAAATACCCTATTTGAATATTTTAATATCTATTTTATTTCAAGGTGTTGGGCCTACGTAGAAAAAATGGTGATTGAAACATGAGCCCATCTGATCCTAACCTATCAGGTTCAAATTCAGTTTTCAATATCTTTTAAACTTCTGATTCCCCCTAATGTTCAGCTCCTGGTCCAGGGGTAAGCTGTTTGTCTTTCGGGTAACCAAAATTCAACAAGCCCATATTTCACAAGTATGAGATTGTGGTTTGTAAAAGGGATGGCCGGATGTTAGGATGGGAGGAGGCTTTGCGATGTCCTCTTTTTTTTTAAGGGAGATGTATACGATATTGTCAACCCGCGCCGTAACTTATGAATAATCCTAAAAAAACCGAAAAACCCTCGAATGTCACCCTGGATTCATCGATTCTTGGCGAGTTCATGAACGCCATGTACCGGCTATTCAGGATCGGTGTTTATTACCCTTTGGGGCATAGCATTCTCGATCAGGCACTTGATGGCTTTCTTGTCATTCTGGGCTCTCTGGCCTCAAAAAAGGATGCCATTCGTTTGGAGGATGACGGCAAGTCCCTCCTGCTTGAAGGCGTACCACTGGAAAACACTCTTGTCTTTGTTGATGAGTTCAGGCAATTGATGGCGACTTTAAGCGTTAAATCCATTGATATAGACAGGAATATTTCCAGAGAAGATCTGCATTATTTTGTCAGAGTAATGATTGGTGTCCGGTCGCAAGGCTCCACAATACAAAAATTTTCATCCATTGAAATTCCAGAGCTTCCATTAGCCGTAACTATTACCCGGAAAGAATATCTGACCCGGGAAGGTGCGTCAACCGACGGGTATTCGGATTCTGCGGCAAAGAACCTGAGCACCTTTTTTGAGGCACTTTCCGGGTACGGGCTGACCGGTGAGCAGATTGAACAGTGCCGAAATCTGCTCTCTTCTCTTCCCGTGTACATGAAAAGATTGACGTTCAAACCAGGTGAGTTGCCGTCTGTAACCTGGGACGATGTTGCTCTGCTGCTGGCCCGCGCCGTCAAGGGCAAACCGCAGGAAAAAAAGAGTCCTTTACAGGGAAATCTTGATGTCTTGGCCTCGATACTCCACAGCCTGGAACAGAGGGCCGAGGATAGAAAGTCCAGAGAGACGATAAATCTTCTGGTATCGATTCTCAGGCAGCCGGTTCCGAATCAAGACCTGGAACAGGAGGAAAATGATTCGAAACAACCGGCTGCAGGGCCGAATTTCCAGACTGTGGAGGTTGGTGTATTACAGGAGTTTGTTGATACGAATCGTCTGGCCTCGTCGTCTTTGACAAAAATTCAGGATATTCCGACTGAGCAAGAGGCCCTCTCTGTCCTGTTGCAGGTGGCTCAAAAACCACAGTCTTTGTCTATTCAGACCCGGATGATGCAATTCCTGCATGATGCTTTCGAGACATCCCCAAACGATAAAACCTGGGAGGTGCTTGCTCACGGTGTGTTGACCATCGTCAGACAAGATGATCGGACCAACCTTGCCATTGTCCTTCGGATGATCTCCGATGCCCTTCGTCGCTCAAAGCATGCCGATCCTTTGGAGTTTTTTTTGAGAACGCTGCGACTCTGCCGCGGGAGAGAGGAGAATTTACTCTGGCCCTTTGCGGTCAATGAACTTCTGATCAGCGGAAGCAGAGTAGGCACCGATTCCTTCCAGCGGCTCAGTGGCCGTCTGGCCCGTCTTTCCTTGAGGGAAATGGTTCGGGAGTTGCCGGTTCTGCAGAGTCTGGAAGCGTTCCAACACGGCCGGGTTGCGGGCACGATTTTCCCTGAGATCGCACCTTCCTGTTATCCACTGTGTGCTTTTTTACTGAAAACTCAGATAGCTCCCCGGGTTGAAGGGCAGATTATTGACGGACTCAAAAAAAACCCTGACAATGAGATGATAAAGGCTGTCGCCCCTGTCCTTGATCTGTCGCTTCCGGAGCATAAGACGTTTCTTGACCGATATCTGAGGCAACCGAAACAGAGGAGTATCGGAGAAGAGCTCAAGGTCTTGGCCGGAGACATTATTGTACAGGGATTAAGCGAATTACCGCGGGAATTAAGAGAGCAGCCCTGGGTTGAAGAGACCATAGCGGCAACGGCCGATTTTCAGGGGAACGGGGTACGTGAACTCCTGGATCGGATCATATCGGAAAAACGCTTTCTGGTAATGTCGGAGTGGTCGTCTGTCTGCAGGAAAGCGGCAGAGGAGGCGATGAAAAGACTGCGATCAAAATCAACTCAGCGGAGGAGACGCACATGATACTGGAAAAACTCAACACTCTCCTGCTCCTGTTGTGTCGCAGTATTTCAGCGAGAAAGCTCTATTTCCCGGGGCATTCGAAGGTCATTGAACTTGCAAATGAGTTTAATGACGTTCTCAAGGATTTCTGCAATGAGACCGGACAAGACAAGCTGTTTATCGGGGTGGTTAAAGGCGAGATTGTTTTCGATGGGAAGGTCCTGGTAGGTCCTTCCATTGTTGGAAAGCAGCTTGTCGATTTGGCCGGTAACTTTCATTGCGGGGGGTTTTCTTTTTCGCGTTTCCTTACAACTGCCGAATATATAGAACTGTTGAATCTGGCCGCCGAGCTCACCCAGCCTGCGGCCGGGCTTGAGCAGGCCCGGGAACTGTTGAAATCGCGAGAAATCAAACACGTCGAAATAGCCGGCCATTATCTGCAGCAATTCGATGGCGATGAGGCCTGGCAGGGTCAGGATACCAGGGGTGAAAATATGGCCCAGACGCCGACCCTGGTATATCAGGCCCTGTTCGATGTGGTCTCCAGAGCGCATATAAATGTGGCAGCCGGCGGCGGCATCGATATGGACAAAACAAGAAGTGCCGGTGAATACCTCTTGCATTTTGCCCAAACGCGGTTTTCCGATGTCATGCGGCATATCCATTATCCGGATTATGACAGCTATACAGTCGGACACTCCGTGCGGGTAGCGACACTTGGTGTGTTTGCTGCCTGGTCCTTTGGATGGAAAAAGGAACTGGTGTTTGACCTGGGCACCGCCTGTCTGCTGCATGATGTCGGAAAGGGAACATTGCCTGGGGAAATTCTTTTTAAACGGGGGCGGCTGACAAAGGAAGAGATGGATATCATCAAGACCCACCCCCGGATAGGGGCGGAAATTCTTCTGGCTCAGAAAAAGGTAAAAGTGTTGGATGTGGCGGCGGCATGGGGCCATCATCTTCGACAGGATGGCGGCGGTTATCCTGACCAGGCATCCTGGATGGTCAGGCATCCTATTATTTCCCTGATTCAGATTTGTGATGTCTTTGAGGCCTTGACCGCCGTTCGTCCCTATAAACCCGCACAATCTCCTCTTGCTGCTTTCAGTATCATGCTGAAGGACAAGGGAGCCTTCCAACCTACTCTTCTGGCTTCATTCATGGGAGCGATCGGTATCTATCCGCCCGGCAACCTGGTCACCCTTTCGGATGGCACCGGCGGTATTGTCGCTGCCGCCGGTCCCCTGATCGATCGACCGACAGTCCAGATAACCCATGACAGGTTCGGGAGAGAATTGTTATCCGACGAGTCCTTCAAAATAGATCTTTCCGAAGAGCGTTACAGATCTCTTTCCGTGGTCGAGGAAAAAGTATAGAGATCAGGCTCCATATCGATGGTCATCTTACCCTGTCTATGGTAGGGTAAGCAGCCGATAGAAGCAGCATTTTGGAGTATGTAGCAAGGGAAGAGAAAGACATCCTGCAATCCAGAGAGAAGATGATGCATTTTTTGATTTTTGGGGCCGGTGCCCTGGGGCAGGCGATTGGGTGTATGCTGGCTGTGGCCGGTCATAAGGTCGATCTCGTTCTGCGGCGCCGGTTTGTAAATGGTATTAGAGATGAAGGGTTACGGGTTTCAGGTATTCTGGGGGAGTATGCAGCTCCTCCTGGGCTCATCAAGGGTATTGAGGATATCTCCCAACTTTCCTGCACCTATGATTTTGTCCTGATTACCACCAAGGCGTATGATACCGGCACGGCCGCCAATGCAATCGCCTCTCTGTCGGGTTGCCGCTGCCCGGTTGTGTCGATGCAAAATGGTTGCGGCAATGTCGAACTGCTGGTACAGACCTTCGGGGCTAAAAGAACCCTTGGCGCAAGGGTAATAACCGGTTTTGAAATTGTCTGCCCGGGACATGTGCGGATCACCGTGTCCGCCGATGCCGTCCACCTGGGAGCAGCCGTCGGCGGCTCCATCCCCCGAAAAGCTGAACTCCTGGCCGCCACCATCGATGGAGCAGGTCTTCCCTGCGTGGCCGTTCCTGACATCCACCAGGACCTTTATGCCAAACTCCTGTATAACTGTGCCTTGAATCCTCTGGGAGCAATCCTGGGCGTCCACTATGGAATGCTTTCTGAAAATGGGGAGACCAGGGCCATCATGGACAAGGTGATCGACGAGACCTTTGCCGTCATTCTGGCGCTTGGAGGAAAGCTCCCCTGGCCCGATGCCGACGGGTATAAAAAACTCTTTTATGAACGGCTGGTGCCTATTACGTATGACCATCGCCCTTCCATGCTGCAGGACCTGGAGAATAAAAAGCCCACCGAGGTGGAGGCCTTGGTGGGCTTTGTCTCAGCCAATGGCAAAAGGCTTGCGGTGTCGACCCCCACCTGCGATCTGTTGGCAGGATTGGTGCGTTTTAAGGAGGCCCAGACGTAAACCGGCATGGCTTCTCTATGCGAAGTTGATCTTCAAAGGCGTTGGATTGCCGATGGTGTCGCAGAGCGGGCACCTTCTTTCAAATTCTTGCCGGAACTCATCCTTTTCACCTGTCGAGAGTGATGCGTTGAACGCCACTTCCAGAAAGAGATGGGAAAAACCGGCCCGGTTGTCCGTTGCCAGTCCAAAGGCCCGGGAGGGATCGATATCGCCGGTGACCGAGACGCGTAGGTCCTGCAGCTCGAACTGCCTTTCCGCGGCCATGATCCGGCAGATATTCATGACGCAGCCGCCCAGGCCCATGGCCAGGAATTCTGGCGGGGTTGGGCCGGCATCGTCGCCTCCTCTGTCTTTGCGAATGTCCATCACTATTTCATGGCTGCGGGCGGTGGCTACTATACGGCGATTTTGGCCCAATTGAAGTGTGGCCTTAATAGGGATGGGTTCCATTGTTTCGCCGCCGGGTGAAGATGTCATGGTATCCTCCTGGTCAGGTTTGTGGGATTGATCTTTTCCTTGGATTAAGTTTTTTTATTACTGATTCTTTGTTATAAAGAGGTGTAGTGGAAAGTTCTCCGCTAGTCCAACGAATTGTTTTTGTATGCTTATCGTAATTTTCGATTAGGAGGGACTTGATGGACCTGCGGCGTCTGCAGACCTTTCGGACGGTGGCTACCCTTATGAATTTCAACCGGGCAGCAGAGGTATTGAACGCCTCGCAGTCGACGGTTTCGGCCCGGATTAAGACCCTTGAAGATGAGATCGGTGTCCTGTTGTTTCGGCGGATCGGCAAAACCATCCGATTGACCGAGTCCGGGGCCAAGATGCTGGCCTATGCCGATAAACTGTTGGCCATCGGCGACGAGGCCATGGCCGAGATCACAGGCAGGAACGCGGGTTCAGGACTGCTCACGGTCAGGATGCCCCAGACAGTGACCACCTGTTTCCTGCCGTCTCTCCTAAGCGAATTCCACCCCCGTTTTCCTGGTCTTCGGCTGGATATCACCAGCTGTGCCCTGTATTCGCTGGAGCATGAGTTGCGGATCGGCACTGTCGATCTGGCCTTTTTGTTTGCCGATACCATCAGCGCTGAGAATCTCGAAGCCGAATTATTGTGCGTCGAACCGATGGTGATTGTGAGCCATCCCGACAACCCTCTGGCAGCCCGTGAGTCTGTCGACTTCAAGGACCTGGCAGATGAGATTCTCCTTTTACCCAAGAGCGATTGCGGCTATCGGATGGAGTTCGAGCAGTCGTTGATGGAGCAGAAGGTGACACCCGGAAGCCTGATCGAGATGAACAATATCGAGGCCTTGAAAAGAACGATTATGGCAGGAGTCGGGGTGACATTGATCCCGGAGATTGCAGTACGTTCCGAGCTTCGACAAGGGAGTATGGCCAGGCTGAATTGGGCCGACGAACTGGAAATCGGGATTTTGATGATCCGTTACCGTGACAAATGGCAATCTCCGGCGGTGGAGGCCTTTATGGATGCCGCCAGGCAGCATATCGCGGTTTCGGGAGGCAGGAGCCAGAAGCCAGAGAAGTAATTTTATATGACCGTTATGGCGAGCTAAGCCGGAAGGTGTAATACGGCGGAGGTCGTCGTTTCCGGCCGCTGCTCTGCGTCCGGAAACGACGACCTCCGCCTCCCTGTGTTAAAGAAAAAATACGGTTTGCGGATGGAAACTACTTAATCGCCTCCAGATAGTTCTCGTTGACCTTTTCCCAGTTGATCACATTGAAAAAGGCCGCCACGTAATCCGGCCTGCGGTTCTGGTAGAGCAGGTAATAGGCATGCTCCCAGACGTCCAGACCCAGGATGGGCAGTTTCCCCTGGCTGCGCGGGTTGTCCTGGTTGGGGGTGGTCGTGATTTCAAGCTTGCCGTTGCTGACAACAAGCCATGCCCAACCGCTGCCGAAAAGTTTCGCTGCCGCCGACGAAAAGTTTTCCCGGAAGCCGTCGAAGCTGCCGAATTCCTGTTTGATGGCGTCGATAGCCGGTCCGGAAGGGAGGACGCCCTTTTTGAGAAGCGGCCAGAAAAAACTGTGGTTGGCATGTCCTCCGCCGTGATTACGGACAGCTGTCCGGATATCTTCCGGAATCTCCAACAGGTTGCGGATGAGTTGCTCTACACTGAGTTTGTCAAGATTTGCATGACCCTTGATGGCTGCGTTGAGGTTGTTTACGTACCCCTGGTGATGCTTGGTATGGTGGATTTCCATGGTGCGCGCATCGATATATGGCTCCAGGGCATCATAGGTGTAGGGGAGTTCGGGTAATATATGACTCATAGGATTCCTCCTGAAAGTTGCGGTTAAAGCAGGGCAAAGCGGACAGGAAGAGCCTGCCTGCTGCCTGCAGAAGCATCGGTGAGTCCGAAAAGAGGTTTCCGGTCTGGAAAATGGATCGGAGGTGCCGCCCGAATTGGGGGCATCTGAAGCCTGAAGCGAGAGACCGGGCCGCATGGCCGGGACTCTTGGCAGGATGGTGTTGCAATATGATGGTTTTCCAGCCGTCCTTATCTTTTCAGCCTCATATCACAGGTGAAAAGATAAGGACGGACAGATGAGGCGTCAATTGGCCGATGACCTTGTAAAAGCGCTTTTGAACATAATCCGGGTCAGCGAGTCATCCAGGAGCGGGAACGTACAGTTGCCACGGCATAAGGGAATATCCAGAAAAGTGTAAAAAAGGCGAAGTAGACATAGATAATGCCGTAGATGAAATCCCATGATTTCTCACTACGAAGAAAATAGACAATATTAACAGTTGAGATAAACCCGATCATCAAGAGGACACGCAGGAGGGTGATCGGGTTCTGTATTGAAAAATACACGACAAATCCCAGGGCCATATAACCTATGGGGAAACGGAGATTCGTGATGAAACAATCTATCAAGGATATGATTCTTGCCGGATGGGGCCGTTTCCAGATGAGTCCCAGTAGACGAATCTCCTCTTTGATATAGCTCCTGTCCCAGCGAAGAAACATCTTGCAGAGTTTGGAATAGGTTTCCGGGACCATGGTATGTACCGTGGCTGTGCTTTGGTAGACGCTGTTGTACCCACAGGAGAAGATGAAATTGGTCATCGAACGGTCTTCTCCATAGGTACATTTTTTCCCCAGGAATTTCTGGTTCAACCAGGCATCAAGGACCGTGCGGACCACTGAAGTTCGATAGGCGGAAAGGGCTCCCGGACAACAGTAGACGGTGCCGTAGGTCGATTGGACGGCCCGCAGAAAATCAAAGGAGAGCACAAACCGGACATGGAGCATCCGGGGGATAAAACCCTTATGCCGATTATAGGCCATGACCTTTCCGGCGACGGCTCCTGTTTGGGGATCGCGAAACGGGCCGGCAAGTTCGAGAAGGGCATCGCTTTCGATGACGCTGTCCGAGTCGATGCTGACCACGACCTCGCCTTTTGCTACACGGAAGGCGGCGGCCAGAGCGGCACGTTTGCCTTTGTTTTCCTTGAAGCGAACGGTACGTACGAGATCGGGATACTGCCGGGCTGCTTTCTGCATATACTCCCATGTGTTGTCCCGGCTTCCGTCATCTACGACGATGATTTCAAGGCGATTACTCGGATAGTGGGCCGAGGCTACAGAATGGATAGTCTGTTCGACCATGCTGCCTTCATTGTAAGCAGGAATTACCACTGTAAGACAAGGTGCATCTTCAAAAGTACATCGGGGCTGAGGATTGTACTTCATCCACAGCATTGTGCGAAAAATAAAAAGGAGGTAGCCCATGGTTCCCCACATGATGCTCGGCCGGATGAAAATATTGTGCCACCGGGGATGGATGTTCAAAAACTGTTGGTAGAGAAGGCCCGACATCGAGAGATAGATAAGAAAGACAAGGCCGAGAATGGCGGACAGACAAACGAGGTAATCCCAGGCAGTGGTAGGTTTTCGGACCGAGATTTTCGGCCCGGGCAACAGGCTGGCTTTCGGGTAGAGCATACAGAAATCCTTATATGCCTGAAACTAATAGAAAAAAATTTCCAGGGAGAGTCAATTTTAGACATTGCCATGTAACGGCGAGTCCCTTTTTTAGCCGGTATGGCAGCCCCATACTTCGCGAACGCCGGCTAAATTCTCCTGCAAAAAGGATTTACCAGGCAATAATTTAATGAAATTTCAACAGAATATCTACTTTTAGTTTTTGGCGTGTCTCCTTGTAGATTCCCCAATGATAAGAACGTGCATGAGTAATTCAAGAGGGGATAAACAAAAAAGGCAATTTTTTTCATATCTTATTTTAAGGAAAAATATAAAGGAGATAGGGGGGAGTGTACAATGAAAAAAGGGCGTGATCCTTGGTTGATCACGCCCTTTTGGTACTATGGAGGAAAAGGTGTTATTTCTTTTTGGTTTTTAAAAAACCCGTAAGACCAAGGAGACCTGCACCGAAAAGCAGCATGGTAGCCGGTTCGGGCACCGGATTGTCCGGCGGTCCATAATGGCCGCTTATGTCGGTGCTGGTTACATTCATGTGAAAGAGAGCGGGATAGCCTTTTGTTGATATATCGTCGAAGGCAGCAACCGACAAAGAACCCAAGGAAGATATTCGATATTGTGATATATCATGTGTAGAATCAGAGCCACCACCAAAAGCGCCAAATGAGCCACTAGTGCCATAAGAAAATTCGATATCGAAAATCCCTGCTGTCGATACATTTCCACCGGCTGTAATGTTGCTTGTGCTGACACCTGAAACATGCGTAAAGCTAAGATCACTAAAAGAAAGATCACTGTTAAACCAGACTTTACTTATCTTTCCAAAAGAATCCGGGATATTTGTTGCATCAATTTTGAGCACTACCGAATTGGCAGATTCCTGAGTGAATGTCAAAACCAAGGCGTCATCAGGCAATGTCCCAGCTCCGCTGCTGTTTATATCATCGCCCCCTAAATTAAAGCTCAGTGGTGTCGCTCCAGCCGAAGTCGAAAATCCCTGGACAGCCAGAATCAGCATTGATAAGAGGATTATTTTTTTCATTACAGCCGCCTTGTTTATGTGAATTATTTTGAGAAAATAGTTTCAGACTCCCCCGTTGGTTTCTTTGCAAAATATGATCCAGATTGCTTCTGGCTGTGTTTTGTTTGACGGACTCAGGCTGTTTTAAAGGCGTCCTAATTTGTTTTGGTGTTCATAATTTTGTAATTACAAGATAAGATTATATTTGATTGGTCGGGATAAGGATCGGGAGGGATCAAGGCATGACAGGTTCCAGTCATTGAATCGGAAGTCTTTTGCCCATTACTTTGTATTTTTCCCTGTCAAATGTCCGGAATAGCGGAATAGAAAATTCCTGCGACAAAGAGCATGACCCGCGCGTTCTTAATGAAGACGTGGCCGTGGTATTACAGGACATGGAATAAAACTTTTAATATAACAGGAAAATATGAAATATTGTATCAAGCTGTACGCATGCTGTGGCCTCGGGAAGGGACTGGTTACCTGTCATTTTAGAACCAATGATGTGGAATGAAAATTTCGCATTTCAGGAATATTGCCTCCGCCCCTGGTTTTGTTTCGTGGATTTAGAGGATATCCATTGGAGATACTTGTTGATTTCTTTTTCCGCCCTGAAGTAATCCAAAACATTGCAGGACTGGATGGGAAATGGTGGCGGTCCCAATTCGTATTTTTCCAGGAAAATTTAACCGAACCCAGACAACGGCTCATCGGTCTTTTCTTACCGAAAAGTTGAAAAAAATCATAATATGGATAGAATTCAAATTGAACGGTCAAGGAAAATCCTTCCCGTTGCCAAGCTCTTCTACTAATGGCTTCCTTATCAGTTAAAATTTAGAAAGAGAGAGGAGTCAAATATGCCACGAACTCGCATTACGTTATCAGAGAGCATTGAGAGTCTTTCTATTCTGGATGAAAACGGAAAACTGGATAGAGAACTCGAACCGGATATCTCCGGAGAAATGTTGCTCAAACTCTATAGAGCCATGTTGCTCGGCCGCAGGTTCGATGAACGTCTTCTCGACCTGCAGCGCCAGGGGCGCATCGGAACCTTTCCACCGATCAAGGGGCAGGAGGCCTCCCAGCTCGGAGCCGTGGCCCATCTTCGCCCGCAGGATTGGTTTGTTCCCTCTTTTCGGGAGACAGCGGCGGAGATCTGGCGGGGGAGAACCCTGGAAAGTGTCATCATCTGTAACAATGGATTCAACGAAGGGGCCGTCATCCCGCCGGATCATAACGATCTTCCCATCTGCGTGCCCGTAGGTTCCCAGATCCTTCATGCGGTTGGGCTGGGGTGGGCGGCAAAGTATCGTGGGAAAGACGATGTCGTGATGACTTTTTTCGGCGACGGCGCGACCTCGGAGGGCGATTTTCACGAGGGGCTCAACTTTGGCGCTGTTTTCCAGGTGCCCGTGGTCTTCGTTTGCCAGAACAATCAATGGGCGATTTCCACCTCCCTGGCCCAGCAGACCCGTTCCAAAACCATTGCCCAGAAGGCCCTCGCTTACGGGATGCCGGGAATCCAGGTGGACGGCAACGATATCCTGGCCGTTTATGCGGCAGCCGAGGAGGCCACCCGCCGAGCGCGGACAGGTGAGGGGCCGACGCTCATCGAATGTGTAACCTATCGGGTGATGATGCATACCACGGCCGATGACCCGAAACGGTACCGAAGCGACGAGGAGGTTGAGGTCTGGCGGAAAAAGGATCCTCTTCCCCGTTTTGAAAAGTATCTGATGGGTAAAGGAGTGTTCTCCGAGCAGGAACAGGTAGATATTGAGAACCACGTCAAACAGGAGATTCAGAATGCCGTTGACAATGCAGAAAAGAAGATGCAGTTGATGGGAAATCCGCTCGATATGTTCGATCACCTCTATGCCGAGATTCCACCCTATCTGGGAGGTCAGAAAGAGTTTCTGACCCAGGAGCTTGCCGGAAAGGATAGGGAGGTGCCGTCATGACGAAGATGAATATGGTCCAGGCACTGAATCTGGCACTCAGGCAGGAGATGGAAAAGGATGATTCGGTCATCCTTCTGGGAGAGGATGTCGGACGGGACGGTGGAGTCTTTCGGGTTACCGACGGTCTTGTCGATCAATTCGGTGAGCAACGAGTCATCGATACACCATTGGCCGAGTCGGGGATTGTCGGTATGTCCATCGGCATGGCGGCTTACGGTCTGAAGCCGGTTTGTGAGATCCAGTTTTCCGGGTTCGCCTATCAGAATTTTCATCAGATTGAGAACCATGCCGCACGCCTGCGCTGGCGTTCCCGGGGGAGGTATCCCATGCCTCTCGTCCTGCGGACGCCCTATGGCGGTGGGGTGCGCGCTCTGGAGCATCATTCCGAGAGCAGGGAGGCCTATTGGGCCCACACGCCGGGATTGAAGATGGTAATCCCCTCGGGGCCCAGAAACGCAAGAGCCCTTATGGTGAGCGCGATCCGCGATCCGGACCCGGTCATCTTCTATGAGGCAAAAGGTCTGTACCGGGCCTTTCGGGAGGAGGTTCCGGAAGAAGAAGAGACCTTGCCCATCGGCAAACCGCGGATCATACGACCGGGTGACGATCTGACGATGATCTCCTATGGGGCAATGATCCAGCCTACCCTCGAAGCGGCCGATATCCTGAAGGAGAAAAACGGGGTAAGCGCCGAGGTTATAGATTTGTTGACCATCTCACCGCTCGATGAGGAGAGTCTGGTCGCATCGGCAAAAAAGACCGGGCGGGTGGTGATCGTGCATGAAGCTCCGCGCAGTTTTGGGCCAGGGGCCGAAATCGTGTCTCGGCTGGTGGAAAAGAGCTTTTTCTTCCTGCAGGCCCCCATAGAACGGGTTGCGGGATTTGATATCTTCATACCATGGTTTGCCCGGGAGAAGCACTACATGCCCGGAGCCCAACGCATCGTTGCGGCGGCGGAGCGGACGTTGCAGTATTCGTGATCGTGCAAGGTATGGTATTAAAAGATCATTGCAAGATGGCATACATCTCCCTCCGGGGTATACGAAAGAGACCGATATGTATCGGTCGGGAAGTGGAGTTCGTTCAGATTTTAGAGGATAAGGTGGTGGCGTATGGTGCAACGTATCAAAAGAGGGGGATTGGATGAGTAAATCATTTACCTTGCCGGATTTGGGGGAAGGCATTCACGAGGCCGAGGTGCTGGCAATTCACGTTGTCGAAGGCCGCCAGGTCAAAGAAGGCGATGTGATTCTGGAGGTCGAGACCGATAAGGCTGCAGTGGAAATTCCGTCGCCGTATACCGGTGAGGTCGGACAGGTATTGGTCAAGACCGGCGATCTCGTCAAAGTAGGTGATTCGATGATCGTTTTTGAAAACGGGGCAGGGGAAGAGGCAGGGCCTGGACCGTCCGACAAACAGATTGAGAAACCTTCCAGGGAAGAACAGCAAAAACCGATACCGGCGGCGGATGGGAAGGAGAAAGGTCCTGTTCCCGCCTCACCGGCTACGCGCAGACTTGCCCGGGAACTGGGGGTTGATTTACATCAGGTCCCTCCCACGGGGCCGGAGGGGCTGGTAACGGCTGAGGATGTCCGCTCCTTTGCAGCCAAAGCCAAAGAGGTCGCAACCGTTCCTCAGGTTTCCCTGCCTGGGGAAACCTCAATGGCCATTGGGACACCGGAGTTACCGGATTTCAAACAGTGGGGTGAGGTGGAGCGCAGGCCTTTCAGGTCGATTCGCAGGGCCACCGCCCGGCAGATGATCACTGCCTGGAGCCAGATCCCCCATGTCACGAGCCAGGATTGGGCGGATATTACCAAACTGGAGGCATTTCGCAAAAAACATAAGGATGAAATCAAGGCCGCCGGCGGGCGCTTGACCCTTACCGTTTTTGGCCTCAAGGCCGCGGCCACGGCTTTGAAAGTTTATCCGATGTTCAATTCCAGCCTCGATCTTGCCGCCCAGGAGATCGTGGTAAAAAAATATTTTCATATCGGGGTGGCGGTGGATACGGAAGACGGCCTGATTGTGCCGGTTATCCGTGATGTGGATCGCAAGAGTATCAAGGAGTTGTCCATCGAACTCAACGACTGCGTCCAGCGTACACGGTCGAGGAAGATCGGGTTGGATGCGTTGCAGGGCGGGACGTTCACCATCACCAATGCCGGAGCCATGGGCGGTGGTTTTTTCACTCCGATCATCAATTTCCCGCAGGTTGCCATCCTCGGGTTCGGGCACGGACGCATGCAGCCTTACGTTGTTACCAGGGATGACGGCAGTTATGACATCGTTCCCCGCCTGATGATGCCCGTTGTCCTCTGCTTCGATCATCGGGTGGTTGATGGAGCGGATTCCATCCGGTTTATGAAGGTTCTGATCGAAACTCTTCAGGATCCGGAGGAGTTGTTAATTTCGATGACCTGAGTTTAAAAGAGAAGGAGACGGATTATGGTTATGGGGGAATTGGAACAGCAAACTGGGCTTTTGGTAATCGGCAACGGTCCGGGTGGGTATGCCGCGGCTTTTCGGGCAGCTGATCTCGGTCTCGACGTGACCATGGTCGATCCTTTTCCCAAGCCCGGCGGGGTATGCCTGTATACCGGTTGCATTCCATCAAAGACCCTGCTTTTCCTCTCGACGTTGATCTACGATGCGGCCCGGGCGGGAGATATGGGTGTCCATTTCGACAAGCCGCGGGTTGATCTTGAGGCCCTGAAGACATGGAAAAACAAGGTAATCTCTTCCATGTCCGGAGGCTTGCTCAGTCTGAGCAAACAGCGGGGTGTTCAGCTGATCAAGGGACGCGCGGTGTTTGAGGATTCCCATACCGTTCGTCTGGAAAATGCAGAGGTCAGGCGACTTCGTTTCAAACAGGCGGTTATCGCCACTGGTTCCGAACCCATTGCCTATCCAGGAGTCCCTTTTAAAACGGGCGGGCGGATCATGAATTCAACCGGAGCATTGGCCCTTGCCGATGTTCCGCAAAGTCTTCTCATTATAGGTGGCGGTTATGTGGGACTGGAACTGGGAACCGTATACAGTGCCCTCGGGAGCCGGGTGACAGTGGTTGAAATGGCTGATCTTCTGTTGCCGGGAGTGGACAGGGATCTGGTCGAACCGCTTAGAAAACGCCTGGATTCGATTTTTGCAGGTATCCACCTGAAGACCAAGGTGGCCGGTCTCACCGAGAAAGAAGATGGGGTCGATGTCATTTTGGAAGGAGAGGGAGAACATTCCGAGCAGCGATTCGACCGGGTTCTGGTCGCCATCGGCCGTAAGCCGTCGACGGGGAGTCTGGGTCTTGAAAAGACGCAGGTCAAGACAGATAAAAGAGGGTTCATCCTTATCGATGACCAACAACGTACAGCCGATCCGGATATCTTTGCAGTCGGTGACGCGGCAGGCGGAATGATGCTGGCCAACAAGGCCTCCCGGGAGGGAAAAGTGGCGGCAGAGGTGATAGCCGGTATGCCCTCGGCCTTTGATGTCCGGGCGATACCGGCGACAATTTACACGGATCCGCAGATTTCCTGGTGCGGTTTGACCGAGGAGCAGGCCCGGGAAAAAAATATCGAAGTCAAGATTTTGAGATTTCCCTGGAAGTTCTCGGGGCGCGCCCACACCATGGGGGCCTCTGAAGGCCTGACAAAAATCGTGGTTGATCCTAAGAGCGGCAGGATTGCCGGTGTCGGAATCGTCGGCAGGGAGGCGGAGGGGCTGGTTTCGGAAGGGAGCCTGGCGGTGGAGATGGGAGCCCTGGCTGAAGACCTGGCGTTGAGTCTTCACCCCCATCCGACTCTGTCGGAGACAGAATCCGAGGCGGCGGAGCTCTTTCTTGGCAACTCCACCCATGTCTTGTCGAAAAAACAGGCATGATCGGAAAATGCCTCGATATCCGGGCACCTTTCCGGATGTCATTTAAATATCTCAACCCCCACATCTCACTATGAAAACCACGAATAAACCATCGGGCCTTTTGTCGATAAGGAACCGGATCCTGATTTTTTCCATCCTGGTTACCCTGGTCCCATCGTCTGGAATGGGCTGGTTTTTTTATAATATGACCTATAAGGCCATGGCGGAAAAAAACCGGCAGAGGTTGATAGATTCCACAAGCAAGGTGGAACGGGACATGAATCTCTGGTTTGCAGAACGGGAGCATGACCTCAAGATTTTCGCCGATTCCTTCGTGCTCACAGACAATCTGACGAGATATCTGGGCCTGGATGAGGGTGATGGTTCCAGGGAGACAACGGATCAGGTTCTCTCCCCTGTGAAACGGATTGTTGCCTATCTTGATCAGGTGCGTAATAAATATGCCGATTACCAAAGGCTTGCGATTTTTGATCCTGATGGGCAGGAGATCGCCGCCTCGACAAGCGAAAAAGATGATACCCCCTTTTCTTTGCCCGTCGACTGGAAGGCCCGGACGGCTGGAGGCAAGGCCTTTGTCGGTGCGGTGTCCTTTATTAAGGGTACGCCGCTTTCCGTTATCGGGATTCCCCTTATTTCCAACAAAACGAATAAAGAATTAGGTGTGCTGGCGGTTCGGATCAGCCTGCAGGCGCTGTCACCGTATCTGAGAAACGCTTTGGCCGGGAACGAGAAGGGACCCTGGTCGGTTCGCCTTGTCGGAAAAAACGGTCAGCCCATCCTGGCGATGAATTTTCCGGAAGGACAAACCGAGACGGCACTTTCCATCGGTCAGCAGCTGCAGCTTTTCGCCCATCCGCAGCAGCCGGTGAATTTCAGCAATAAAAGATGGGTCGTCGGTTTTGCGACCGCCTTCAAAGACCTTCCCATGGGTTTGGTGATAACCGAGAACTACGACTATGTGTATGCGGATGTCATCCATCTTCGCGACAGGATAATACTGACGGCGATCATCTTTACCCTGTTCATAGGTTTAAGCGCTTCAATTATCGCCAGACGGGTTATTCTGCCGCTCCAGACACTGACGCGTGGGGTACTCCGGGTAGCCCAGGGAGATCTTGATGTCTGTTTGGATATTATACGAGAAGATGAACTTGGTATCGTAACCGGAATGTTCAACGAAATGGTCCAGCAGCTGAAAAAAAATAAGGAGGAACTCGAACAGCTGGCAGTAACCGATCCTCTGACCAAGCTTGCCAACCGAAAGCGGATCATGACCTCGCTGGACGTCCAGATCGAAAATTTTCGGAGATACGGTAATCTCTTTTCGCTCCTTATGGTGGATATCGACAACTTCAAAGTGGTCAATGATACCCATGGCCACCTGGTGGGAGATGCCGTGCTGGTACAGATGGCTTTAATCTTCACCAGCATGCTCAGGACCATGGATATCGCCGGCCGGTATGGTGGAGAGGAATTCCTGGTGATCCTGGGACAGACAGAGAGCCGCCAGGCCATGTCGACCGCGGAGAGGATACGGCAGGCAGTCGAAGAATATCCCTTTGTCTATGAGGATGTTGAGCTGCATGTTACCATTAGCGTGGGGGTGGCAGGAATTGCGAACGTGGAGGATACGGACAACAGCCTGATTAGCAGGGCTGATGCCGCCCTCTATGAAGCCAAGGCGGCAGGCCGGAACCAGGTCATTTTCGGCCGGGAAAAGGGTGGGTCTGAGAAGCTCCCTTCATCGACTGGGTAAAACGTACTGCCAAAGGTGTTTACGACTTTAAAAGTGTGAGCAAGGAATAGTATATCCAACCGGTAGGTTGATCGTCGACGGTGACCTTTATCCAGTGTCCCTTATACCCTGTGGCCGTTACCTTCGTTCCTTTGTCTACGATACGGACAACCCGGGACGTCATTCCCGGATGTTGCCGGATATTGCTCGTCTTCGTCACCCGCATATACAGAGGAAAGACAAAGGTATTTGCCGAGCCTTTGACCGGTTCCGCCCCGGATACCGTATTGAATTGTTTTGAGCGGATCTGCTCCAGTGCCTGGGTAGCCAGGGCGCAGGCTTTATTATAGTTGCCGTGGTCCAACGCAGTTCTGCTCTCTTGCAGGAGTTGATTGGAGATCAATAAGGACTGGTTCGGGAGTCCGGTTCGGTCAAGGCTTTTGAGTGTACCTATTTCACTTTCGGTCTCAGCCAGTTGTACCACAGCCTCAGCCTTGGTTTTTGTTGAGAGGAGTTTGCTTTTTCCTCTTAAAACCTCCTGCATGAGATCTTTTTCAATGGCTTTGAGTCGTTGTATCTCAGCACTTTTTTTCAGGAGTTCCAGCTCAAGGTTGGCGGCCTCTTTCTTTCGGGCTTTGAGCTCCGATTTGAGTTGGGATTTTTCCTGTTCCAGTACCCTTGCTTGGGTAAGGAGCTTGGATTGCAGCTGGGGTGAGCTCTGCCGTGCACAACTGGAGAGAAGAAGACTGAGGGCAAACGGAATCAGCAAGCAGAGGATCGGCAAAGATCCTTTCAATGAATGGCTGAAGTGATGTTTTCGGAGATAATGCATACAAGGTTCCCTGTCAGGACCACCATCGACTTAACCCGGATTTCTCATCAGTTCAGGCGGGGCAGCCAAAGGCCCTTTCCTGACGTGTAGTATAATCTATTCCTCGGTAAAGAGCCATCAATATCGGTTGCCGACGTATTCGTCGGCCCGCTGGATTGGGGTGATGAGGCGTCCTCCATCGATGCGCTCCGCTTCCCCGCACTAGAGATACGTGCGCTCAAGCCGGATGAGCCCTTCTTACAGTTGCAAGAGATCAGGGGGCAGAGGCCTTGGGGATGTCTGAAGTCGAACGGAGAATAAGGTACCCGAAGACACCGGAGAGCAGGGAACCGATGATGATTCCGATCCTTTCGTTAAAAACCATCTGGACTACGGTCTGATCAAAGGCCAGTGAACCGATAAAAAGGCTCATGGTAAAACCGATGCCGCACAGAGCAGACATCCCCCAGAGTGTTCCCCAGTTCATACCCTTTGGCATCTCTGAGATCCTCAAGAGGATAGCGAGCCAGATAAACGTGAAGACCCCTATCTGTTTGCCGACAAAAAGACCCAATGCTACACCGACCGGTACACCGTGGATGAAAAAATCGACGGTGGCATCCCCCAGATATATTCCACTGTTGCAGAAGGCAAACAGAGGCAGAATGACAAATGCCGTAACCGAGTGGAGATCGTTTTCAATCTGGATAAGCGGTGAATGGCCGGGGGTTTTGCGGGATTTCAGGGGAATGAACATGGCCAGAATAACTCCGGTAAGAGTGGCATGTACACCTGATTTAAGCAAGGCGACCCACATTACCAGCCCGAAGGCAATATACATGGCAATGGTTTCCTGGCCTCTTCTGTTCATGAAAAAGAGGATTCCTATACAGATGCCGGCCACGGATATCGAGAGCAGGGAGATGGAAGCAGTGTAAAACAGGGCGATGATGATGATCGCTCCGATATCGTCGAAGATGGCAAGAGAGGTTAGTAGGACCTTGAGGTTTCCCGGAACCCGCGGACCGAGAAGAGAAAGAATTCCCAGGGCAAAGGCGATATCCGTTGCCGTGGGAATTGCCCAACCCTGGATTGCTATTGAATCGCCTCTGTTGATACCGAAATAGATGAGAGCAGGAATGAGCATTCCGCCCAAGGCTCCCAAACCGGGAAGGGCAAGCTTTCTTTTGTCGGAAAACTCGCCTATCAACATTTCGCGTTTGAGCTCCAAACCGACCAGGAAAAAAAATATGGTCATAAGGCCGTCATTGACCCAGAGGAGAAGCGGCTTGGCGATTAGCAAAGGGCCTATGCGTATCTCAACGGGGGTCGTGATGAACAGGTTATAGATGCCGTGGAAAGGTGAATTGGCAAGAAGCATTGCCAAAAGAGTTGCGCCCATGAGCACAATTCCGCCCGCACTTTCGGATTCTATGAACTTGTTGAAATTCATCGACATGGCCGATACTCTTGGCTAAAAGGCTTAGTCGTAACTCTTGAGAAAACGATGCTGTCTGTCCTCTGGCTATCATATAGACGTCTTCCCAAACCGTCTCTGATATGAGTGAACTTATACCGGAAAGAGGGTCCGATTACAAGGAAGGGTTGCGGTGCCTGTGTCGTGAAAACTCTCCATCCGGAGTCTCACTATGTTGGCGTACCTGCTTGGTTGCTGCAAATTTTCAATCGTTACGACGTATCCTTAGTACGCCGAAACAATGAAAAATTTGCCCATCTGACATATGTTGCCTTTTTCGTTAGCCATCCTTAGATTAAAGGTTTTTACGAGGTTGTCTTATAGTAAGAAACAAGATAACCTTGTACAAACCCCTTAGGGCCTCTGGGGCAACATGATAGTTTAATATATCACAACGCTGAACCGTCGGCCGGTAAACTTTTTACGAAGTCGACAAACAAGAGTGGAATCCACGGGCCGGGGAAAGGAAAATATGATTATGGAGGAATGCCATGGCACTCTATCTCGTACAGCACGGCAAATCTGCAAACAAGGAGGTCGATCCGCAAAAAGGCTTGACGGATGAGGGCAGACAGGAGGCTGAGCGTATTGCCCAGGTTGCCGAAGGGTATGGCATAACAATAAAAAAAATTATCCATTCGAGGAAGAAACGTGCCGAGCAGACCGCCGCCGTCTATCATGCGACGCTGGCCGTTGAAGCCCCCCTGGAAATGGTTTTCGGGATCGACCCTCTGGATGATGTGCGCCTGTTTGCCGAAGGCCTTGATCCCCAGGCGGATATGATGGTGGTCGGTCATATGCCCTTTATGCAGCGTCTTGTCTCCTATCTGACTGCAGGTTCCGATGCAATACGGGTCTATCAGTTTCAAAATGCCGGTATCGTCTGCCTCGATGCGGATAAGGGAGAAGACGGCAAGTGGGACTGGTATATCAAATGGACGCTCAACCCCAATATATCGTGACAGGCTGCCCCAAAAGAAGACTTCCGGCGGAATGGGAACCCCAGGACGGTATCCTGCTGGCATGGCCGCACGGGGGGACTGACTGGCGACACAGCCTTGCCGAGGTGGAGCCTGTTTTTGTCGAGATTGCCCGGGAGATCAGCAGGTTTGAGACGGTTGTGATACTTGCCCCGAATGGAAAAAACCTCAAACAAAAACTCCGCAAAGAAGGGGTGGATTTGGAGCGGGTCGCGGTATATGAAATCGCCACCAACGATACCTGGGCCCGCGATTTCGGCCCCATCACCGTATTGGAGGACGGGGAGCCGCGGCTGCTGGATTTCGGCTTCAATGGCTGGGGACTCAAGTTCCCGGCCTTTCATGACAATATGGCCAGCCGCAGTTTGCATGCCCTCGGTACTTTTGGTGCAACGCCGATGGAGACCTCCGGGTTGATTCTGGAGGGCGGCAGCATCGAGAGCGATGGCGGCGGGACGATTCTTACAACGGCTCGATGTCTCTTGGAGCAGAACCGGAATCCCCACCTGGGAAAAGAGGGAATAGAGCAGGTTCTCCGAAACGCTTTGGGGGTCGATCGCATTCTCTGGCTGTACCATGGTTTTCTGGAGGGCGATGATACCGACTCCCATATCGATACCCTGGCAAGACTCTGCCCGGATGACACTATCTGTTTTGTCCGTTGCGACGATCCGGGCGATACACATTTCAAGCCCCTGTCGGCGATGGCCGAGGAACTTGCCGCATTTCGTACCAGGAAGGGAAGACCCTACAGGTTGCTGCCGCTTCCCTGGCCCTCGCCGCTGTTTGACGACGAGGGAAAGAGGCTCCCTGCGACCTATGCCAATTTTCTGGTGCTTAACGGTGCCGTTCTGGTACCCACCTATGGGGACAGCAAAGACGGCATGGCCCTGGAAACGCTCCGGAGTGCCTTCCCCGGCCGGAGTATCATCGGCATCCATTGCCTGCCGCTTATCCGCCAACATGGGTCGCTTCATTGCCTTACCATGCAGATATCCAAAGGAGCATTACCTTGAAGACCTTACGTGTCGCCCTGCAGCAGCAAACCTGCAGCGAGGATAGACAAGCCAATCTGGCAAAGAGTATCGATGGAATCCGACAGGCGGCGGCCCTTGGTGCCCGCCTGGTGGTCCTGCAGGAACTCCATACCGGTTTGTACTTCTGCCAAAATGAGGACACAGGGCATTTCGATCTGGCGGAGACCATCCCCGGACCCTCCACACAACTGCTCGGCGGTATTGCCCGGGAGTGCGGGGTGGTGGTTGTCGCCTCCCTCTTCGAGCGGCGGGCAGCCGGGATATATCACAACACGGCCGTCGTGTTGGAGAAAGACGGCAACATAGCCGGAATCTACCGGAAGATGCATATCCCCGACGATCCGGGATTTTGTGAGAAGTTCTATTTCACTCCCGGAGACCTGGGATTCAGGCCGATTGCAAGCTCCATCGGCAGGCTTGGGGTCCTGGTCTGCTGGGATCAGTGGTATCCCGAGGCGGCCCGGCTCATGGCCCTTGCCGGCGCCGACATGCTGATCTACCCGACCGCCATCGGGTGGGATGACAACGATTCGCCGGAGGAACAGACACGCCAACTGGAGGCCTGGCGCACCGTGCAGCGTGCCCATGCGGTGGCCAACGCGGTTCCGGTCATTGCTGTCAACAGGGTCGGGTTCGAGGCGTCGCCTGAAAGAGGGCAAGGCGGCATCAGGTTCTGGGGCGGCAGCTTTGTCGCCGGTTGCCAGGGTGAGATATTAACGCAAGGTGATACGGACAGGGAGCAGCTCCTGACTGCCGACCTCGACCTCGGCCGATCAGAGCAGGTGCGGCGCATCTGGCCTTTTTTTCGAGACCGGCGAATTGATTCCTATCAGGATTTGCTGAAAAGGTATTGCCTGTAGAGGACTGTGATGAACCTACCTGAACTCAAAAGTATCGGTATCGTCCATGGCGATATCATGGCCTTGGATGATGCACCCAAAAATTTTACGGAATCGCAACGGGTCGGAACCCTGGAAATCTACCCTGCATACAGGGAGGGGCTGGACGGTATTAGCGCCGGACAGACCATCGTCGTGCTGCTCTGGCTGCACCAATCGAGCCGCGAGGTCCTGAAGGTCTACCCCCGGGGAGACCGGTCAAAGGGCCTGCGCGGGGTCTTTGCCACCCGCAGTCCGGTACGGCCCAATCCGATCGCGGTTTCGGAGCTTAAGGTCCTCTCCGTTCAGGACAACAGGATCGAGGTTTCGGGGCTCGATATCCTGGACGGCACACCCATTATCGACATCAAGAAGAAGATATAAGGATTTGACATGGAAAGAAAACTTGCACGACTCAAGGCACGTTTAGCCGAGATTGACGATCTCAATATGGCGGCAGCGCTTCTGGACTGGGATCAACATACCTACATGCCCTCGGGCGGAGCTCCGGCCCGCGGCAGGCAACTGGCGACCCTTGCCCAAATATCCCATGCGAAATTTGTCGATGCACGGCTCGGCAGGCTCCTCGATGACCTCGCACCCTATGCCGAGAGTCTTCCCTATGATTCCGATGATGCCTCTCTCATCCGTGTCACCCGGCGCGATTATGATCTGGCAACCAGGGTTCCGGCGAAATTCCTGGCCGAGTATAATGTCCATGCCGCCGAATCCTACCATGTCTGGACCCAGGCCCGTGGGGCCGATGACTTCGGCAGGGTCCAGCCCTATCTCGAAAAGACCCTTGATCTGAGCAGGAGGTTTGCCGATTTTTTCCCCGGCTACGAGCATATCGCCGATCCGTTGATCGATGCCTCCGATTACGGGGTCAAGGCCTCCTTTGTCCGTAATGTCTTCGCGGAGCTTCGCCTGCAATTGGTCCCCATCGTGAGGGCGATTACCTCTGGAAAAGCGGCGGACGATTCCTTCCTGCATGTCCATTATCCGGAGGCGCGTCAGCTGCAATTCGCCGAGGAGGTTGTCCGCCGGATCGGCTATGATTTTGACCGCGGGCGCATCGACAAGACCCACCATCCCTTCATGACCAAATTTTCCCTGGGAGATGTCCGTATCACCACCCGGGTCAAAGAGAACTTTTTTGGCGAGGCGCTCTTCAGCAACATCCATGAGGCCGGCCATGCCCTCTACGAGCAGGGAATCGACCGGGCCTTTGAGGGGACTCCCCTCGGAGGCGGGACCTCTTCGGGGGTCCATGAAAGTCAGTCGCGGACCTGGGAAAATCTGGTGGGGCGGAGCCGTGATTTCTGGGAATTTTTCTATCCCCGACTCAAAGATGAATTCCCGGATCAGTTGAAGGGGGTATCGATCGAGCGGTTTTACCGTGCCATCAACAAGGTGGAACGCTCGCTTATCAGAACCGATGCCGATGAGGTGACCTACAACCTGCATGTCATGTTGCGTTTCGACTTTGAGCTGGCCCTGCTCGAGGGCACGCTGGCAGTGCGTGATCTGCCGGAGGCCTGGCGTGAACGTTTCAGGGAGGACTTCGGTATCGTGCCGCCGGATGACCGCGACGGTGCGATGCAGGATGTCCACTGGTTCGGAGGCATGATCGGCGGTGCCTTTCAATGCTATACACTCGGTAATATCCTCAGCGCCCAGTTTTTCGACGCGGCATGTGCGGCTCATCCGGAGATCCCGGCCGAAATGCGGCAGGGAAAATTTTCCACTCTGCATAGCTGGCTCACGGACAACATCTACCGTCACGGCCGCAAATTCACCATGAATGAGCTGGTCGAACGCATCACTGGCGGGGAGTTGTCCATCGACCCGTACATCCGGTATTTAAAAAACAAATACGATGAGTTGTATGACTTTGGGAAAACCGGTCTTGGGTGATCAAACCAAGATTTTTGTCTAAAATAACAGGTGCGGCAATGGATACACGCCATATTCTTGCGGGTTTTCTGATCGACGGAACCGGCAGATCGATCCAGAAGAAAATGCTTCTGACCGTGATCGACGGCAAAATAGCAGGAATTGAAAAATACACCTCCGACAGTGGGGCAGCCCTCTCGCAGTTTACCGATCTCTCACATTGCACCCTTTTGCCGCCGCTGGTCGACTGCCATGTCCATCTCTGGATGTCAGGTACGGTGGACAAAAACATCAGGGAACGCCAATTGACGGCAGACTATGAAGAGCTGCACCCGGTCATTGCCCGTCATCTCCAGGATCTGTTTGCCCATGGCGTCCTGGCAGTCCGCGATGCCGGAGACCGGGGGGATTTTACCCTCAGATATCGTGCAAATGAATCCTTGAACGAGGGTTTGGTGTTACGGGCCGCAGGGAGGGCCTGGCACGGCAGGGGGCGCTATGGTGGGTTTATTGGCAGAACGCCAGGGGAATATGAGAGTCTGGCCGAGGCCTTTGTGAAGGATCCGGGGTCGGGAGAGACGGTCAAACTGATCAATTCGGGCCTGGTCAGTCTTTCAGCCTTTGGCAAGGAAACGAAAGCACATTTTTCCAGGGAGGAGATTGCCGGGTTGGTGGATGCCGCAGCCAAAATCGGCCGCAAGGTGATGGTCCATGCCAACGGCAGGGAACCGGTACGGCTGGCCCTTGAGGCGGGTTGCCATTCCATAGAGCATGGATTTTTTATGGGTCGCGAAAATCTCGCACTGATGGCCGACAAGGGGGCCTTCTGGGTGCCGACGGTGTTTGCCATGAAGGCCTATGCGAACAATCTCGCTTACACCCGTACAAAGGCAGACCCTCACGTACTAGGGAAAATTATAGCCAATCAGCTTGAACAGCTGGCGACTGCCAGGGAACTTGGAGTGCAGGTGGCGCTAGGCACCGACGCCGGAAGTCTCGGCGTTCTGCACGGTGAGTCGATGGTTGAAGAGATGAAGCTCTTTCTCCGGGCGGGATACAGCCTGGAGGAAACAATCGGTTGCGCGACCGCCAACGGAGCCCGCCTGCTGGATGTGGATGATGTGGGCCTGCTGGTCAAGGGCAGGCCCGCCACCTTCCTGATCGCCCGGGGGACACCGGCACAATTGCCAAGGAAACTCAGCTACCTCGAAGGCATGTACATTGCAGGTTTTCCCAGTACCCAGTACCGGAAAAATCCGGAAAAGTTTGTGGCAAAAAAACAATCTGATTACCACTGAAACTCAGCCTATCAGAAAGGAAGGGCGTGAGCTGTTTGTTTCGCGGGACGCCATAAACCCATCCCTGGGGGCTTCGCTGCAGCCGTCCAGGCTGCAGAGACCCGAGAAACGAGCAGCTCACACCCTGGATTAGTTACTGAACATTAGTGGTAATCAGAAAAAACAATAATTGGATGTCGGGGAACGTTCTTTCCGGCAGAACCGATTATTTTGCCTCATCAACCATAATAAGAATTTTTTCCTCAACCTCTTTGGCAACTTGAACCAGGGCTTCTTCCTGGGACAGCGCTGACAGCATCTGCACCGGTTTGATGAGCCCAATTTTGGTCTTGCCTTTCTCTGTAAAAATAGAAATACGGCAGGGCAGGGCCATGTTCAGCCGCATATCGGTTGCCAGAACCTTTGCCGCCTGCACCGGATTGCAGATTTCAAACACCTTGCACTCCTCCTCGAAGGCAACTCCTTTGCTGCGAAGAGAATTTCCCAGGTCGTGGACATGCAGTACCCCGAAGTTATTGCGTTGAACTGCTGTTTCAAGGTCAGTTGACACCTGGCTGAAAGATTTTGTGGTTTCAACTATGTGGTACATAAATCACCTCATTTGGGTAGGAGTTCGTTTTTGTTTATAATGTAATGCTACCATCAATACATGGCGCCACACCATCCGGCTTATCATCCAAGAATCTCTGCTATTCGGGTTCGAAGGGATGGGAGAAGTTCGTCTTCGAACCAGGGATTTCGCCGTAACCAAAGGTTGTTTCTCGGGCTGGGGTGCGGGAGTGGCACCCTGTGCGGCCAGTATGTACGCCACGATTTCACCAGTTCGGTAAGGGATGGCGCTTTGCCGAAATGGTAGGCCTGGGCATACCTTCCGAGCAGCAGGGTAACCTCCAGATCCTGAAGCTGCCGAAGGAGCCTGTCGTGCCACGTGGGGGCACACTCGGGCCGTGGCGGCAGGTCTCCCGACTTGCCTGATCCGGGGAAACAGAAACCCATCGGTAGAATCGCGATTTTCTCCGGGTCATAAAATACCTCTCGTGTCACCCCCAACCATTCGCGCAGCCGATTTCCGCTGGCGTCATCGAAGGGCACACCTGATTCGTGTACCTTTCTGCCCGGTGCCTGTCCGATAAGTAAAATTTTTGCCTTGGGGTGCAACTGAAGGATTGGTCTGGGGCCGAGCGGTAAATGCTCTTCGCAGATTCTACAGGCTCTTACCTCGGCCAGTAAGGATGAAAATGATGTCATGAAAATTTATCTCGTGATGTTAACTTTTGTTATAAACGACAAAAATGTAAGCCACCAAGTTTGTTGTTGGTTCGAAGCAAATGGCGGCCACGATATGTTATATTACAGTCTGGATATGATCTAAAAGAGATGTTTCATTGACAAATGTTACGTCATACATACTCGTCATCCCCATTGCTTGTTCTTGACTTAACCCGAATACACAAATAATGAATTGATTTTTAAGGATATTTAGTTGTTTTCGTAATGACAAATATTTATCAATATCTTGACGAAATTCTCCTGATTTGCATTCTATGCACACGGGAACATTCTTGTCTGTTAAGAGAAACAAATCAAGCTCATTAGATTTGTCTTTAGAGAAGGATATTTCTAAGGCTCTAGTGCAAGCAAGGGCTAATTTTTGATCACGGAAATACTTTAAAAGTTTCATAAGGGTAAACCACTCCATCCAGATTCCATTAAAAAATTCTCTAATTTTTGGAGCTTTTTGTAGTGTCAATCGAATTATTTTGTCTTTTTTTTGATATATATACTTTGCAACGAAAGAATAATCGTATAATTCTTTGCAGAAGGATGTTAGCTGTTGAATGTCTTGGGTCTTTTTCTTTGACAAATCAATTTTAACATTTGAATAGCCTCTATTTTGCACATATTTTATTTGGTTACTCACGAGATTGAGTACATCAAAATTGTTACCTAGCAATAGAGCTATTTCGTCAAAAAATCCTGTCGTGTCGACAGCATCAAGATTGAATTGGACTTGAATCTTACGTTTTTCAAACCATTGTGAAATTGGTTCGAGGTTGTTTTTTTGCGTTAAAACACTTGTGTTGTGAATATCAATTGCTGCAAAGGAGATGTTTTCAGCACTTTGGTTGTCTAAACCATCTCCTGATGATTCATGGCGTAGATTTTGTAGCTCCGTGTTTTGTGCTAGATATTTTTTTATTAAGGCTTTGATGAATGGTACAGTTTCGTGAATTGCTGTAATCTGGCCACAATTAGGGCATTTAACAGATTTTCCAATATAATCATTTCCAACTTCTCGAATATGACCGCATTTGTTGCATCTGAAAATAGCCATTACTCTCCCACTCTCGTTTAATTTAAATTGCAGAAATTTTGTGTTGGGGGTTGGTAAATTGCTCTCTGACCTCCCGTCTATCTCTGACTACCAGCTTGCCTTAGCAATCCACAGTTTGCCAACGTAGTGTATCCTCATCAGAATAATGCGTGTATTTGAACAATATATACAAATTTGATAGCACTCAGTTATCATATTGTCAACGCATCTTGTCTGTTATGACGTTGGTTGCCTGACTCTTCATTCCCTCTACTCCATGTTTTCTCGTTTGTTGGCAGTGTATGGAAACACAGAAATATGGCAATGGAATCGACTCTTTTTTCGGCGCTTTCCTGTACTTGAGGATTCAGATCAGGTAGCATTATCAGGGAGCAGCAGAGAACACTTCCTGTCAACGGTGTTGATGGAAAAAGAGGGGTATCGTCTGGGGTACTGCCTGTCTGTCAGCCGTGGTGTACAGGCGATAAGGCCGGAGAGCAGTGTCTGGAAGCGATAAATTTCACCATCTCATTAATTACAGCTTTTTAAAAGTACGATTAATTCGGATGAGCCGTAAAATTAAAAAAATATCAAAGGAGGAAACATGTCTCAGGAAACGCATTCATTTCTGGAAGAGATAGCCGAGGAGACGAAGCGAGGCGGAGTCAGCCGTCGAGACTTTTTTAAATATGCTGCAATATTAGGTCTTTCGGTAAGTGCTGCCGGCAGGCTCATCGGCCTGACGGCTCCGGAGAGCGCCGTTGCTGCCTCAACCATTGACTGGAGTGGGCTTGAACAGGAAAGTCCGTTTGAGATCAAAAACCTGCTGATAAAAAAGGCCCAGGATGCGTGTGCCAAAAGAGGCTGCAGTATACTCAACGCCGGACGGGGCAATCCGAATTTTCTCAATACCAAGGTTCGAAAATCCTTTGCCCTTCTCACCCGGGTTGCGGCGGACATGGCTGAGAAGGGCTCCACCGTCAAGGACGTTGGCTATCGCCAAGGCAGTAAGGGCATGGCAGGTGCGCTGAAAGACATCCTGAAAAAAAACGAAAACGATCCAGGCGCAGCCTTTCTGACCCAGGCCCTGGACTATGCCTTCCAAAACGTCGGTCTTGATGCCGACGATCTTGCCTTTCAATTGGTGGATGGAATCCAGGCGGACTTTTATCCTGATCCGCCCCGCATCTTCCCGGTTACCGAGAAGATTGTTCAGAAGTATCTCGACAGAGTTGTTTTTTCAGGTTCGCCGCCATCCGGTAAATTTCATCTTTTCGCTACGGAAGGCGCCACTGCGGCAATGATCTATATTTTCAATTCCCTCAAGGAAAATATGATCTTAAACCCGGGAGACAAAGTGGCGATTGTCACCCCGATCTTTTCTCCCTATCTGGAACTGCCGGTGCTCAAGGATTACGGCCTGGAGCCGGTGTATATCCGCGGCAATGAGGAGATGGGCTGGCAGATCCCGGATAAAGAGGTGGCAAAATTAAAGGACCGCGGCGTCAAGGCCCTGTATATGGTCAATCCGACCAATCCGACCTCGGTCTCCCTAAATGCCGACACGGTCAAACGTATGGCCGATACCATCCGGGCCCATAACCCGGACATGGTGATTATTTCCGATACGGTCTACGCCAGTTTTGTCGATGAATTCAATACATTTGGAAAAGAATTGCCGGAAAATATACTGGGGGTGTATTCCTATTCCAAATACTTCGGGGTTACCGGGTGGCGGTTGGGTGTTGTTATGATGCATGAGAATTGCGTGGTGAATCGGCTGATCAGAAGGCTGCCCAAGGCTCAGCAGGCCATTCTTGATTTGCGCTACCGCCTGACCTCCACCAGGCCGGAAGAGATCCTTTTCCATGATCGGCTGGAAATGGACAGCCGGCAGGTGGCCCTTGCCCATACCGGCGGGATATCGGGTCCGCAGCAGGTAATCATGTGCCTGTTGTCCTTGTACGAGCTGCTCGATAAGGGCTATGTCTATAAGAAGTCCATAATGAATATTTTGAAAAAACGCTGGTCGGCCCTCTTTGCAGCCCTGGGTCTGCCGGAACCGCAGGGGAATAATCTGACCCGCTACTACGCGCTTATCGATCTGAAAAAGATGGCGGATAAGATGTATGGCCCTGCCTTTGCCGAGGAGTTGACCAAGGGACATGCGCTGGAATTTCTCTTTAAACTGGCCGAAAATCACCGAACCGTCTGCCTGCCGGGAAAGGGTTTTGCCGGACCGGACTGGTCGCTGAGGGTGGCCTTGGCAAATATCAGCGAAGAGGAGTGCCGGGATGTCGGCCGGGCCATCGTGGCGGTCATGGAAAACTACAAAAAGACCATGAAGGCCTGATTGTACACTCCATTTTTTCCTCTTGACTGTCGAATATCTGAGAGCCGAGTCGTAAATTTGAGATAACCATCCTCCAGAAATGCGACAGGGGTCCTTCGCCCAAAGAACCCCTGTCGTCCTGAAACATCATATCGTTTACTATCCAATTGTCAGAAAATCCTGTTTGTCATGGAGTTGTTTTCCCGATCCCCCAAAAGCATTTTAGCGCTTGAAATTTCGTTTATGTGCCAAAGAGCTATTGGTGTTGCCTGGCTTTTGTCGTCAATGCGTTTTCAAGTCATGGGACACCTCCAGGTATCGTGATGTCAAGATAAATGCCCTGACCGGGATAGACACAGAAAAAAAAGGGGCAGGCAGCGTAGCAATATCCAAAATAAAGAGGTACAACGTACCCATGAACACTGAAAAGAAATGCCCCAAATGTGGCCAGAAACTGCGTTTTCCTAAAAACATTGGGGGAATGCTGATGGAATGTCCTTCATGCGGCAACAAATTTCGTTCCGACTTTAAGGTCGGCAGCGTCGGAAAAAAAGGCCATAAGAGCCTGCCTGTCACCATCTTCGAACTACCGGGTACTCTCGTGAGCCGCATTGTTCGATTTTTTCTTTCCCGCTAGCCTCGACTCTCCCGAAGGGTGGAAAAATTTACGATTGACTGTTTTTGTTCAGGTACAAATTGTACTCGGTGCATGCTTGAATTGTATTGGGTTAACTCTTTATATCGACATAATACATTCAATTCCGAGCAAATTTTTCATGAAATATCCAGGCTAGCCCTCCACAGGTGTTGAACGTAAAAGTGGTTGTCCTGAAAAAATGACAAGGGTGGCGTGCTCAAAGACCATCCTTGTCATTGGTGTAGATTTGCTTTCCCTCAATCGTTAAACTGCTCCGCATAGGCGGCATCGTTGTAAAGCCCTTCCCCGTATTGGGACTTGCCGAAATCGCGGATAAGTGCCTGGCCTTTTTCCGAGGCGACAAAATCGATGAACTTTGAGGCGGTGGCGGCGCCGGGTGTGGCTCCTTCCGGCTGGCAGAGGGCGTGGTAGGTATTAATGATAAACTTGTCCCCCTTGAAAAGGACCTTGAGCTTGGCCATGTTGTTTTTTTCAGCAATCCAGGTGCTGCTGTCGGTCATGAAATATCCGCCTTCATTGTTGGCGCGTTTGAGGGTGGCGGTCATGAAATCCTTGGTGATGATATACCAGTTACCGGCTGGTTTGATCCCAGCCATTTCCCAGATCTTCAGCTCTTTTTTATTGGTGCCGGAATTATCACCCCGAGAGAAGAACGTGGCCTTGGCTGCGGCAATGCGTTTGTAGGCATCAACGACACTTTTAGCTTCATTAATGCCTGCTGGGTCAGACGCCGGGCCGACTATAAAAAATTCGTTGGACCCCAGCAGGGTGCGCTTGACAGCCCAGCCATCGGCCACAGCCTTTTTCTCCGCAGCAGGGGCATGCACCATAATCATGTCGACTTTCTTTTCTTTTAAGAGCTTCAACGAAGCTCCCGATCCCGCCTTTTTCCATTTGAGTTGGGCATCATCCTGCCCTGCAAAGGTCTCAGCTAGAATCTTGAGCAAACCGAGTTCTCCGGGGCTGCCGGTGGCAAGAGAAAAGACATTTTTGCCCTTGCCGTAGATGGCAGCGTATTTATCGCCGGCTGCCGCCGTTGACACAAAAGACAAAATCACTACAAACAAGATGGGTAGAATGATCGTTCTGCGCATGGGTTTCTCCTCCGGTAAGATTTTGTAAATTCAATTAAAATTTCCAAAGTTTCTCTGGGTGGTAGGCAAGCCTAAAATTAAATCTCTATATAGACGATGCCGCTTCCATGTCAATTTGTGTCAGCAAACGAACAAGAACTGACAAATACTTACACTCGGTAGTGATAATCCGGGCTGGGAAGGGCCTCTTCTGCTCCGTGGGAATGGTGGAGATTGAGGCAGGGGACAATGGAGAAAAATAAAACAACAGAACTGTTACGTATCAAACCTCCAAAGGGTAAAACAGTTCTTAAAGCCGATGGCCCATTAAAGGTCTTGCACCTTGTATTTGACAGTGAATGAACCGTTATGATCGGACCTAAAAGCCATGTAGACTCCTTTGATGCCCATCAAACCGGCCATCGCGGGGCGATCAAAGGTAAATTTTATCTTTCCGTATACAAAGAAAAGCCTCTTTTTTCCGGGTCTATTACAGTGGGAACTCTTGGAAAATGAAGCTGAAAAGCATTGGGTGAGCAATCACCTGCGATTATTTTGCGGGCCTCTGAGGGCTGGGGTGCGGGTCGATACAATATGTGGTGTGTCAATGACATAAGCACCTTTTGCCCTTGAAAATCAAGTTATATAAAAAGCACCCCGGCTACATAAAACTCTCTATCGGCCTTTTTGACCCTGCCCCTCATTTAACCCCCATTTAAATGTACATCACCCATTACTCATCACGCATCACGGTAGTCTCTTCGCATAACGGTCTTTAAAAAAAATGGAATTACCACCACATTTGCATATTGACGTGACTCCTATAATGTGTTTTCTATTTGTGGATCAACACATAATTCTTTGTTCGATTTCGTACCGGGGGGCACGGAATAATGAAGAACCTTTCATTGTATAGCGCCTTCCTGATATTGTGTTACGCTACCAGACCAGTTCAGAAAAAAGTGGATGTGGCGCACTTGAAGAATACATGTTTTTTATGAGATGAATTAATGAGTTAATGGTTGTATGTATCTGCAGTAAACATTTATACAAAACTGTGTACCAGCCAATAAGGTGAAAGAGGCCCAAAGCCCTCTTTATTTTTATTCCATGGGTACTCAGTGAAAACAGTTGAGATTCTCGGCAT
>CAWGGS010000007.1:0-81350 GCA_963822095.1 uncultured delta proteobacterium | reverse complement strand
AAATTTAGGATCATCTTTACGGTAGTTGAATATGGCACTCGATCTGTTGATCCGCTCCAGGGTGAAGGCCTCAATGAGTTCGTCTTTTGAAAAAAATTCCCTGTCATCACCGGGAGACCAACCGAGAAACACCAGGAAGTTGTTGAATGCCCAGGGAATGAAACCATGGTCGCGATAAAACTGGACTGCGACGATTTCACCATGGCTTCGTTTGGATATTTTTGCCTTTTTGGTGTCCAGGGTGAGGGGCATATGGGCGAAAACCGGTATTGGGGCCCCCAGGGCCTCATAGAGAAGGACCTGTTTGAAGGTATTGGTCATGTGGTCCTGGCCTCGGATAATATGGGTGATCCTGTCCCGGATGTCGTCGACCACATTACACAGCAGATACAACGGCTTACCATTTGAACGAACGATTACGAAATCGTCGACCTCGCGGTAATTGCACTCGATGCGTCCAAGTACCTTGTCGTCGTATCCGAGCATCCCTTCCCTTTTAGGAACTTTAAACCGAATCGTAAAGGGAAGACCGGACTCCTCTTTATCCCTGACCTGCCCGGGCGTCAGGTTGCGGCAGGTACCGTCATATCCGAGACTGTCTTTAGCGGCAAGGGCGGCCTCCCGTTTGGCATCCAACATCTCTTTGGTGCAGAAGCATTTGTAGGCCTTGTTTTCCTTAAGCAGTCTTTCGGCGGCTGCCATATGGTCATTGCTGAACCGGGTTTGAAAGTATGGCCCTTCGTCCCAGTCTATCCCCAGCCAGTTCAGGCCGTCCAGTATGCCGTCAATGGATTCGGAGGTCGACCGTTCAGTGTCGGTATCCTCAATACGGAGAACCAGCTTTCCTCCTGTTTTTTTTGCGTACAGCCAATTGTAAAGGGCGGTTCTGGCACCGCCTATATGTAGGTAGCCCGTTGGGCTGGGTGGGAAACGAAGTCGTGTTTCTGTCATGTGTACTCCTTAAATGCTGCCTCTTTATTGCAATACTCTTTAGCGGATATCCGTAATGCAAAAGTGCTATATTTCAAGCTGAAATTCAGCCTGGGAACAAACGATGAAAAAAAAGTGTACAACATTTTGAATTCGACTGCTATATATCGTCTCAAAATTGATAGTTCAATACATTTGAGATGATATTGGGAAAATAAGACGAGAAGGGAAGGTTGGAGTTTGTAAATTTTGATTGATGGTTCATATCTATTTTACTTGTTCTCTTTGTTCATCCCCTGTATATTTTTCCCTTTGTTAATCCGTTTTCCTATAAAATACCCGGATCGCTTTATGCGGCCGAAACCACAAACCCGGTGGACGGGATGATGCCACCACTATGAGAAGTTTATTTCGAATAAACAATCGGATAAACTTTGATGATGGGGCGACTTTTGTTGAAAACGGCAGCATGTAGTATGAGAAGAGGGAAGGGTTTATATTTTTTTTGAGGAGCTGAAATGAAAGTACTGATTAGTGACAATCTGGCCCCGGCAGGTGCCCAGATTTTGCGGGACGCAGGTTTGGAGGTTGATATTAATACCGGACTTTCTCCAGATGAGTTGAAAAAGATCATCGGTGCCTATGATGGTCTCGTTATCCGCAGTGCAACAAAGGTGACCACAGATATCATCGAATGCGCAACCAACCTGAAAGTGATCGGACGTGCCGGTATCGGTCTGGATAATGTCGATATCCCTGCCGCCAGTCAAAAGGGTATTGTCGTCATGAACGCCCCGGACGGGAATGCGACGACGGCAGCCGAACACGCCATTTCCATGATGATGGCATTGTCCCGTAATATCCCGCAGGCAACTGCTTCGATGAAGGATGGTAAATGGGAAAAGAAGAGTTTCATGGGGCGTGAAGTTACCGGGAAAACCCTGGGGATCGTAGGTATAGGACGAATCGGCGGGATTGCCGCCAGCCGTGCTCAGGGCCTGAAAATGAAGACCATCGCCTATGACCCTTTTCTGCCCCGGGAGATGGCAGACAAAATCGGTGTGGAGCTGGTTGATCTCATGGAGTTGGCCAAACGTTCCGACTATATTACCGTTCATGTGCCGTTGACTAAAGAGACCAAGGGGATTTTGTCCACGGAGTTCTTCAGCAATATGAAAAAAGACGGCATGTTCATCGACTGTGCTCGCGGCGGGGTCTGTGATGAGGATGCCCTTTACGAGGCCCTGGTTGAAGGGAAGATTGCCGGAGCGGCACTCGATGTTTTTGCAACCGAGCCGACAAACCTGGAAAACTGTAAATTGCTGGGTCTGAAGAATTTCATCTGTACACCCCATCTGGGGGCTTCCACGAGTGAGGCCCAGGAGAATGTGGCCCTGATCATTGCCGAGCAGATGGCGGATTACCTGAACAAAGGAGCGGTCACCAACGCGGTAAATGTCCCGTCGGTAAGCGATGATGTCCTGGCCCAGGTCGGTCCGTACATTTCCTTGGGGGAGATGCTCGGTAACATGCATATGCAGATCGCCAAAGGCGGGGTGGAAGAGGTTAATATCGAGTATTGCGGTGAACTGGCTGAACTGAATACCAGTTCCATCACCGTCGGTTTTTTGAAGGGCTTGTTCACGCCGATCTTGAAAGATGCGGTTAATTACGTCAATGCTCCGATTATAGCCAAGGAGCGTGGTATCCGGGTTGTGGAATCAAAAACGGAACAGGCAAAGGATTTTACCAATGTCCTGTCGATTAAGGTCATCACCAATGAGGGTGAAAATGTACTTGTGGGGACAGTATTCGGAAAAAAAGAACCCCGCCTGGTTCGTTTGAATACCTTCCGGCTTGAGGCACTTCCCGCGGGCCCAATGCTCTTGGTCTACAACAATGATGTCCCCGGTGTCATCGGCGCCCTCGGAACCACCATCGGCAAGGAGGGTGTCAATATCTCGCGAATGACGGTTGGAAGGGAGGAGGCCAGCAAACAGAATATTATTCTTTTGGGTACCGATGAGCTTATTTCCAAGGAGCTGTTAAACACGGTCCTGAGTATCGATAATATCGATGATGCAATGGTGTTGGAACTTCCTGCAGTATAGATGTTTTGAACGGTACAAGGTAAATTACTATGGAATCGAAAAAAGAAAACGGTTGCGGGTGTGAAGAGGGAAAGGTACCGAACAAAGAGGGAAAATGTGTCATGCCGGAGGTGACTTTTGAAGCATTGGTCATGTCTCTCAGCACCTCGGTCCTCTTCCATCTCGGAGAGATAGGCGATCCGAGAACAGGCAAGAAGGAAGTTGATTTCGACCTTGCAAAACATGGGATCGATACCTTAACGCTTCTGCAGCAGAAGACGAAAGGCAATCTGAGCAAGGACGAGGAGGAGATGTTGAAATCCATCCTCTATGATGTGAAGATGCGTTTTGTTGCAGCTGTCAAAAAATAATCTTCGATCTGTTTAATTTCCACACCTTCCGGAAAGGATGAGAGAGGAGTTTCCTCGTCTCCTTCCTTGATGGAACTGTATTTGCTTGTGCGTCTTACAAAAGAATCATGGAGATGGAAAAATCGGAAGGCCATTTTCTGTGTCTAAACGCTCCAGCTAAGGTCAACCTCTGTTTGCAGGTCTTGGCCAAGCGTCCGGACGGTTACCATGAATTGGCCACGTGGATGCAGAAACTGAGCTTGTATGATCGGATTGAGCTGACTTTAAGTAAAACCTGCGGCATTCGGCTCCAATGCAGTCGGGACGATCTTCCGGCCGACCCCAGCAATCTCGTCTGGAAGGCGGCCGCCGCCTTCTTGTCCGTAAGCGGCCATGGTTCTCGGTACGGGGTGGACATACATCTTGAGAAAAACATCCCGATGGCAGCGGGACTGGGAGGGGGAAGTAGTGACGCCGGAACAGTTCTTAAGGGTTTGAACCTCCTCTTCAAAAATGAATTTTCTGGGAGTGTATTGCTCGATATGGCAAGAAGACTCGGGGCTGACGTTCCGTTCTTTGCCACCGATTACGATGCGGTCTGGGCAACCGGGATTGGGGATAAAATGGTTGCAATTCCTTCCCTTGTCGATCACACCTTCCTGCTCGTAAATCCCGGCTTCTCGGTTTCTACCCGCTGGGTTTATGAAAAATTTGCATTGACAATGCAGGAAAAAAAATCTAAATTGCCAGGTTTCCGAAAATCGGATATCGGAATTTTACCATTGGAAAAGATAACCAACGATCTGGAAAAGGTTACTCTTTTCAGGTATCCTGAGCTTGGAGAAATTAAGAAAAAACTCCGGGATGCAGGTGCTGTCGCCGCCTTGATGTCGGGAAGCGGCCCAACCGTATTCGGGATTTTTCCCGATGGTACTACGGCGTACACCACCGAAGATTTTCAGGGCCTTGCACAAAAGCTGCGCCGGGAATATGGAGACGAAGTTTTTGTTGTAAGAGCGGTTGCTGGGGCGTAGCCAAGCGGTAAGGCACCGGGTTTTGATCCCGGCATTCGTAGGTTCGAATCCTGCCGCCCCAGCCATTTAGAGACTGAAACAGCACACCCAGGACCATGGAGAATGATGCCAAATTTAATAAAAGTAATCACAGGTAATGCCCACCTGGTCATGGCCAATGAGATCGCCGATCATCTCGGTCTGCCATTAACAGCAGCCGAGGTTCGAAAATTCAGTGACGGCGAAATTTTTGTCGAAGTCAAAGAAAACGTCAGGGGTGCCGACGTCTTCGTCATTCAGCCGACCTGTACCCCGGTCAACGACCATCTGATGGAACTTGTCTTGATGGTTGATGCGCTTCGTCGCGCTTCGGCAAGAAGGATTACGGCAGTAGTCCCATATTACGGCTATGCACGGCAGGACAGGAAGGTTGCTCCACGTGTGCCTATTTCCGCCAAGGTTATAGCCGAGATGCTCATGGCTGTGGGGGTGCGCAGGGCTCTGTTTATGGATCTTCATGCCGGTCAGATTCAGGGGTTTTTCAATATTCCCGTTGACCACCTGTATGCGGCTCCTGTATTGCTGAAGCACATCAAGGATAATTTCAAGGATGTGATCATGGTTTCCCCTGATGCCGGTGGTGTGGAACGGACGCGGGCCTTTGCCAAGAGATTGAACGCAGGACTTGCCATCATTGACAAACGGCGAGATCGGCCCAATGAATGCGAGGCGATGCATGTGATCGGGGATGTCAACGGCAAGACGGCTATTCTTTTAGATGATATGGTAGATACGGCCGGAACACTCTGTAAGGGTGCCACTACACTTCTTAAAAACGGGGCCAAGGAAGTCCATGCCTGTTGTTCGCATCCCGTATTATCCGGGCCTGCTGTTGAGCGTATAGAGGGGTCGGAGATCAAATCGCTGGTTGTCACCAATTCCATCCCTTTGAAAGGGGCAGCCTTGGAATGTAAAAAAATTAAAGTGCTTTCGGTATCCTACTTATTGGCTGAGGCCATTAAAAGGATCCATAATGAAGATTCGGTAAGCTCGCTCTTTGTCTAGTCGTTATGTCGTGCTGTTTGGCACCAACAAGAGGAATTAAACACTCAACTGTCTTTTGGGAAATCCCCTTGACAGATATGGTATGAAGCGAAGGAGAAAAATATGCTACAGGTAGAAATGTCTGCATCTGTCAGGAAAGGATTTGGTAAAGGAGTCATGCGTCGTCTTCGAATGGAAGGGAAAACACCTGCCGTTATCTATGGCAGAGGCAGAGATGCGTTGCCTCTGCAGTTGGAAACGCCGACCTTTTTCCAGCAGTTACTGGAAATTTATCACAAGAATTGTGTCATTACCCTAAAGGTGGATGATGGTTCGACTCGCCATGTTTTGGTTAAAGAGCTTCAAACCGATCCTGTTCGCGATACACTTCTGCATGCTGATTTTCTTGAGATAGATCTGGAAAAATCCCGTAAATTTACCGTTCCCATCGTTTTCCAAGGCAAGGCAAAAGGTGTTGACCTGGGCGGGGAATTGGAGATCGGTAAAAAGGAGATCGTCCTCGAAGGCAACCCTCTGGATATTCCTGATGATATTCAGGTGGATATTAGTCCGTTGAAGATAGGAGATAAGATCACTGTCAGTTCCCTGTCGATCCCGGAGCGTGTGAAATTGATCACCAAGGCCGAATCTGTCTGCGTCGCTGTCGTAGCACCGGGCGTCAAGGATGAAGTAGTGGCTTGATGTAAGAATGTAGCCGTGTAGCCTTAGTCTATTCGGCCGACCATGGTGTTGAACGTAAATCCGGGAAGGGCTTTGTCCTTCCCGGATTTTCTTTTTTGTAGCCCGATCAAATGGACGATGATTCTTTTTTAATAGTAGGTTTGGGTAATCCCGGCGATAAGTATACTAAAACCCGTCATAATATAGGGTTTCTGGTTGTTGATGAATTTGCCGAGAAAAATCGTTGCCAGATAAATCATGAGAGGTGGGATGCGCTGTCTTCCCGAACTGCGCTGTTTGGGAGAAAGGTGTATTTGATCAAACCCCAGACCTTCATGAATTTGAGCGGCAAGGCGGTTGCGAGATTTGTCGATTTCTACAAGATCCCGGTACAGAACCTGTTGGTGATTCAGGATGACCTTGACATGAAGCTGGGGCGGGTCAAATTGACGCGTGGAGGGGGCCATGGCGGTCATAATGGCATCCGGTCCCTGATTCAATATCTGGGAGAGAGGGATTTCTTTCGCCTGAAGATCGGCATCGGCAGACCGGGACGTGACATGGTTCATCCCGACATACCTGTTGAAAATTATGTACTTACAAAGTTCTCCTCTGACGAAGTTGCGATTATAGCCCAAAGGATGTCCTTGCTGGTTGAAGGGATAGGGGTTGTCTTGAAAGGGGATATCGATGGAGCCATGAATCTTTTGAATAGTCTCAAGTAGAGCTTTTTCATTAGAATTCATACTCTTACCTTGAAGATTTCTTTGCCAAATGATGCAGGTCCAGAAAAGTAGGGCATTTTGGGCCATTTCGTGGTATTATATAACTTGGAGTAAGCTTCAAAAAGTATCAGTTTGAATGATACTATCTTACGCTTTCAGAGTAGAGCTTGTGGGCTCAGTTTACATTTTTTTCGTTTCTGGGACCTCATAGACACCGTTTTCTTAAAACGATGTATCGCTCGAATTTTTATCAAGCGTGATTATTGCTGGAATGCCCGCTCTTTGTTCCAGCCAGCAGGTATGATGAGGGGAAAATCGTGTTTACCAAAGGTGATATGGCTGTGTATCCGGCTCATGGCGTTGGGGTAATAAAATCAATTGAAACCCATACGGTTGCAGGAATCGATCAGAGTTTCTACATTCTGCAGATTCTCGATAATCGAATGAAAATCATGATTCCAACTCAGAGCAGTGAAAACCTAGGACTCCGCTCAATTGTTTCCAAACAAGAGGTGGACGAGGTCTTAACAATCCTTAAGGAACGGGATACCGAGATAGGAACTCAGACCTGGAATCGCCGCTATCGTGATTATATGGACAAGATCAAAACCGGATCGATTCATGATCTGGCGGAAGTCTTGCGTGATCTTTTTCTGCTCAGCGTCGACAAGGATCTCTCGTATGGTGAGAGAAAGATGTTGGATACGGCGAGAGGCCTGCTGGTCAAGGAGTTGTCTTTGGCGCAACAGGTGGATGAAGAAAAGGTTTCAGAAAGGATAGATACAATTTTCTCGTGTTAGCCGGATTCGATTTGGGCCGGATTGTCAAGCCGGCGTCGTCTGTGTTCTCCGGATTTCTCTATTGCCATGGCCTTATGCAGTGATGATGATTGTCCGACGGTTGGATCTTCCTCTTGTTTTGCATACAGGATCACCGAAAAACAGGCAGGAGAACGCCTTGATCAATTTCTCGCACGTAATCTGCCGGATACTTCACGCTCCCAATTGACCGCTGCCATACGCGCCGGGTCGGTACTGGTGGATGGGGAAGTAAAGAAGAACGGTTACCGGATCAAAAGTGGGGATGACGTGGCAGGAGAGATTTTAGCTCCCACACCTTCTCCTGATGTCCGACCGGAACGGATGGAACTCTCCATTCTCTTTGAAGATGAATTCCTTATTATGATTTCGAAGCCGCCTGGTCTGGTTGTGCATCCGGGAAGCGGCAACAGGACGGGGACCTTGGTCAGTGGGTTGCTCTATCATTGTGAATCGATTGCCGGGGTGGGAGAGAGTGAAAGGCCGGGAATCGTTCACAGACTCGATAAGGATACTTCAGGAATAATGATCATTGCCAAGCGCGGCGATGTGCATCGTCTTCTTGTCGACACTTTCAAGGCACGGGCCGTCGAGAAAGAGTATCACGCCCTTCTCTATGGGATTCTTGAACCGAGGCACGGACGCATCGTTGCACCCATTGGCAGGCATCCCGTACAGCGCCAGAAGATGGCTGTTCGAGAGATTGGGGGAAGGTACGCGGCAACGAACTGGCAGGTGGAAAAGGAGTATTCCGGAAGGTACTGTCTGGCCAGGATCGGCATTGAGACGGGAAGAACACACCAGATAAGGGTGCATATGGCATATCTCGGCCATCCTGTGACAGGGGATGCCGTGTATGGTGTCCGGCACCAAAAGCGAACATTTCCAAGGCAGATGCTGCATGCCTCTCGTCTGCGATTGAGGCATCCGATAACCGGAGTAAAAATGGATATTGCAGCGCCGCTCTGGCCGGATTTTCTCCAGGTTATAGAGGATCTGACAGGTCGTACTTTATGAAAATTGCAGTTACCGGAGGGATTGCCACCGGGAAAAGCACGGTGGCGCGACTTTTGGCAAAATGTCTAGGCTTTGAGGATGTCGATGCCGATAAAGTCTGTCGGGACCTGCTGGTTAAAGGACGTCCGGGTTGGCAGGGAGTGCGACAGGTCTGGGGAGAACGGTTCATGAACTCGGAGGGAGAGATTGATCGGGTTCTTTTGCGTAAGGCCGTTTTTGCCGACAAAACAATACGGATTGAATTGGAACGAATCATACATCCGTTAGCTCGCGCCGAGATTGCAAGGTATGAGAAACGCCTGGAAAAGTCGAAAAAAAATCTTCTGGTGGAGGTTCCTCTTCTGTTTGAAGTCGGCTGGCAGGAGGATTTTGATTGGGTCGTAACGATCTATGCAACAGAGAAAAGGTGTTTGCAACGGATTGTCCTTCGGGATAATGTGACCCTGGAGGATGCTGGCAGGGTTTTGGCTGCCCAGATGCCCCTTTCATGTAAAGCTCTCCTTGCTGATTCTGTTATTGATAATTCCGGGTATCTAGCAGCTACCTGTCTCCAGGTGTATTATCTGGCCGGATATCTGCGGAACTCATACTGATTTTTTAAAAAGAGCACTTTTGTGCCGGGAAAATACTTGACAGCTCATGGGGGAAGCCGTATAAGGGATTATCAGTCGGAAATATGAGTCCCCGCCTCTGATAGATCTTTTGGACGTTCCGTTGTAAAAGTCATATTTGGTCTTTATTCCAGTCGGTAAATGTGTGTAGGTGCAGGTCTGTTGTTTCCAAAGACGCAACTGTGCTTCGCAAATTTGATCAATCATCAGGTGTTCCATTCTAACTCTGATCTTATATAAAAAAACTCTCACCCGCATAAAACAAACAAAGACATACAATGCCGACTTGTTCAGTTCTTTTTTGTACACCTAACATGGGTGAGGGATTTGGCTAAAGATGATTGAAATTGTTTGATTTCACAATAATAATTGTATTTTTATAACTGTTTGATATTTTGTGTATTATCCTGCCGAGCAACTCAGTAAAGGAGAAAATGATTGATGAATCTGGCGGAATTGAAACTGAAAAAGATTGGTGAGCTGGTAAAACTCGCACGAAAATTCAAAGTGGAGGGATTCAGCTCCATGCGAAAACAGGAGTTGATTTTCGCACTTCTACAAGCGCAGGCCGAAGAGGATGGAAAAATGCGCGGTAGTGGAGTGCTTGAAATCCTCCCTGATGGTTTCGGTTTTCTCAGAGCACCCGATTATAACTATCTACCGGGACCCGACGATATCTATGTATCGCCATCCCAGATCCGCCGTCTGAACCTGCGAACAGGGGATGTTGTGGATGGTCTGGTCCGGGCTCCTAAGGAGGGTGAGCGATATTTTGCCCTCTTGAAGGTCGAGAGTGTCAACTTCGATCCACCGGAAGCCGTCAAGCAGAAGACCTTATTTGGCAATCTCACTCCTCTTCATCCTAACGAAAAATTCAATCTCGAATGGCAGCCTGACAATTTTTCCATGCGACTTATGGACATGTTCTGTCCCATAGGCAAAGGACAAAGGGGGCTCATCGTCGCACCTCCCAGGACCGGGAAAACGGTGTTGATGCAGAAGATTGCCAATTCCATTGTCAGGAATCATCGAGAGGTTTATCTGATCGTCCTGTTGATTGATGAACGACCGGAAGAGGTCACCGAGATGAGCCGAAGTGTTAAGGCGGCCGAGGTCGTCAGCTCGACCTTTGATGAACCGCCTCAACGACACATTCAGGTCGCCGAGATGGTTATAGAAAAGGCAAAACGTCTGGTTGAACATAAAAAAGATGTAGTGATTCTCCTTGATAGTATTACCAGGCTTGCCAGGGCCTATAATACCGTCACCCCCGCAAGCGGGAAGATTCTCTCGGGTGGTGTCGAGGCCAATGCCCTGCACCGTCCTAAACGGTTTTTTGGTGCCGCCCGAAACATAGAAGAGGGAGGAAGCCTGACCATACTCGCAACCGCCTTGGTTGAAACCGGCAGCCGGATGGATGAGGTCATCTTTGAAGAATTCAAAGGAACCGGGAACATGGAGCTGGTCCTCGATCGGAAGATGTCCGATAAAAGGATCTTTCCGGCTATCGATATCAAGCGTTCCGGAACCCGCAAGGAAGATCTTCTCTTAAAACCTGAAACCTTGAACAGGATCTGGATCCTGCGAAAGCTCCTCGCCTCCATGAATCCTGCCGATGGTATGGAATTTTTGATCGACAAACTCAAGCAGCAGAAGAGCAATAATGATTTCCTCGATTCCATGAACAGCTGATATTCCTCCATAGCCCCTGGTGTTGCATTGTCTGTAGGGTGCCGATCGAAAGCACAAAGCGATTTGTGTTGAATTTATTTTTCGGAAGGTTATAATGATTGATTCATATTTTTATTGGTTCGCTTCAGTATATACTTCTGATGTATTTTTGGAATCTTGATAGAGGAGTTAAGGATTATGAAAGAAGGCATTCATCCGGAATATCATCAATTGACGGTACATTGTGCCTGCGGTAATGAGATTGAGATTGGTTCCGTGGAAAAGGAGATCAAAGTTGAAATATGTTCAGCCTGTCATCCGTTTTTCACAGGGAAACAGAAACTTGTAGATACGGCTGGTCGTATCGAGAAATATAAGCGACGCTACGCAAAACATTTCGAGAAACAGAATAAAGCGTAATATCCTTTTGGCATCAGGGATGACCATCCCATGCTGTTCCAAAGCTTCTTCCGGTCCACAGCGATTTCCGAACATGGCTGTGGACTTTTTTTATCCGTTCGACAAATATTTGCCGTCGGGATACCTCTTTCCGTCGCCTTTGCAAAAGGCTTCCGCTTGACGGTTCTGCGTTGTAACGTGTTGAAAATATGTGTTTCTACAGCAGTCTTTGACACTTTTGCGAGGTCCTCATGTTTGAGAAGTTTGATAATTTAGAAGAGAAAATTTCTGATTTGGAAGGACGCCTCTCAGATCCCTCCCTTCTTAACGATCAAAAAGAATACCAGCGAATTGTCCGGGAACATTCACAGCTGGTCCGACTCAATGCGCTCTATTCAAAATACAAAAGGGTCAAAGACAATGTTGCTGAAAACAGGGCCATTCTTCACGATGAAGAAGAAGATCCTGAACTGAAGGAGTTGGCACGGAGTGAGCTTGATGACCTTGTCGAAGAGGAAGCGGAACTGGAAAGAAAAATCCAGGTCTTCCTGTTGCCCAAGGACCCGAATGATGAAAAAAATACCTTTCTGGAAATCAGGGCCGGGACCGGAGGTGATGAGGCGGCATTATTCGTGGGCGATTTGTTTCGGATGTATTCCCGCTTTGCGGAGACCATGGGATGGAAAGTTGAGATAATGAGTTCCAGCCCTCTGGGAATCGGCGGTTTCAAGGAGATTATAGCTCTTATCAGTGGGGATCAGGTCTATTCCAGGCTGAAGTATGAAAGCGGTGTTCATCGGGTTCAACGTGTCCCGGAAACGGAGACGCAGGGGCGCATACACACTTCGGCAGTGACGGTGGCCATCCTGCCCGAGGCCGATGAGGTTGAGATGGGTATTGATATGAATGATTTGAAATTCGATGTCTACCGCTCTTCAGGACCTGGGGGACAAAGTGTCAATACCACCGATTCGGCTGTGCGGGTGACCCACCTGCCGACCGGGTTAGTGGTTACCTGCCAGGATGAAAAGTCTCAACATAAGAATAAGGCTAAGGCGCTCATCGTCCTTCGGGCCAGGCTTTTAGACAAAAGACAACAGGAACAACACGATAAAATCTCGCAGGACAGGAAAAGTCAGGTCGGAAGCGGAGATAGGAGTGAGCGGATTCGGACTTATAATTTCCCTCAGGGAAGATTGACTGATCATAGAATTAATCTGACGCTTTATAAGTTGGAAACCATCGTCAACGGGAAACTCGATGAAGTAATTTACCCGTTGATCGCCCATGATCAGGCGGAAAAGTTAAAAATGATGCAGTAAGGTGGCCTGGAATTCATGCGGGTAGGTGAGCTTCTAAAGCAGGGGATTTCTGAATTGGAGGCCGCAGGTATCTTTGATGCCTCTTCAGATGTCTGCCTGCTGCTGGGACACTGCCTTTCAATGAGCAGGACGCAGCTTTACCTGGCCGGGGATAACGAGGTGAGGCCGGAGGATGAAAAATGCTTCTTCCTGCTGCTGGCCCGCAGGAAAAAGAGGGAACCGGTTGCCTACATACTCGGAGAGCGGGAATTCTGGTCACTGCCCTTCTTGGTCACCGGAGATGTCCTCATCCCGAGGCCGGAAACCGAATTCCTGTTGGAGACGGCGTTGAAGACCGTCAAAGCGAAGGGATTGGCCGAGGGACTTATGCTCGATCTCTGTTGCGGCAGTGGAGTGATTGCCGTTGTCCTGGCCCGTGAGTTGAACAAGAAGGTGATTGCCGTCGACCTGTCAAAAAGGGCGCTTCAGGTTGCCTTGAAGAACGCTTACCGGCACGGAGTTGAGCGATTGATTGATTTTGTCCAGGCGGACCTCCTGAATTCCTTTCTGCCGGGTGAGCGCTTTTCACTGATCGTCTCAAATCCTCCTTATGTGGCGACGCATGAGATGGAAGGTGATCTAGAACCCGAGGTCATTGAATACGAACCCCGATTGGCCCTGGACGGAGGGGTGAACGGGCTTGACAGTATTGAGAGGATACGATTGTCCGTTCCGCACTTCTTGACCGAAGGCGGGTGGCTATTTATGGAGATTGGGGCGACACAGGGAAGACAGGTTCAAGAGATATTTTCCAGGTGTGACAATCAAGGATATAGTTTTGAGCATATTTGCGTGCTGCCCGATTATGCCCGAAGAGATCGGGTCCTCTCGGCAAGACTTACAAGAAGGTAACAAAAGAGATGGAAAAACTGGTAATTCAGGGTGGTAAACCTTTAATGGGAACGGTCAGGATAAGCGGTGCTAAAAATGCGGCGCTTCCTCTTATTGCCGCGACGTTGTTGGCACCCGGTACATATCATCTGCATAACGTCCCTGATCTGCGTGATACCAGAACGATCTTGAAACTCCTTGAGAGCCTTGGCGTGACCTGGAAGAGACAGGAGGCAAGCTTGAGCATCGACAGCACTGGGCTTGCCTACTCCGAGGTATCCTATGATCTGGTAAAAACCATGCGGGCTTCTGTCCTGGTCTTGGGACCGCTTCTGGCCAGGCTTGGCCGAGCAAAAGTATCACTGCCCGGTGGTTGTGCGATCGGAGCGCGTCCAATTAATTTTCATATCAAAGGTTTTGAGCAATTAGGCGTTACCTGCCGTCTGGAAAACGGCTATGTCGATGCCGAGATCGACGGACGGCTGCAAGGAGATGCCGTCTATTTTGATATTCCATCGGTGACAGGTACAGAAAATCTTCTTATGGCCGCAACCCTTGCCAAGGGGAAAACGGTTATTAAGAATGCGGCCCGTGAACCGGAGATCGGCAATCTTATAGATATGTTGACGGAAATGGGAGCCGAGATCTTGGGAAAAGGAACAGACAGGCTGGAAATACACGGTGTAGAGAGCCTTTCCGCGGCAGAGTGTGAGATTATTCCCGACAGGATCGAAGCCGGAACCTATATCATTGCCGTTGGCGCAACTGGAGGTGAAGCTGTGATTACCGGTTGCAACCCCGGGCAGCTGCCTGCTCTTATCGAAAAACTCAGGGCTGCCGGTATGGAGATTACGGTGGATGACGATACGGTATCGGTTGCGGCAAGGCGGGGCAATGGGCATAGCGTGTTGAAAAGTGTCGATATAAAAACCATGCCCTATCCGGGCTATCCCACTGATCTGCAGGCTCAATTCATGGCCCTTATGACCTTGAGCTCCGGTGTCAGCGTGATCAATGAGACCATTTTCGAAAACCGTTTCATGCACGTCGGTGAACTGCAGAGGATGGGGGCCGAAATCCGTATCAATGGAAATGCCGCGGTCGTTAATGGAAAAGGTATGAGCGGACTCTGCGGCGCGCCTGTGATGGCTACCGATCTGCGGGCCAGCTCTTCCCTGGTTATTGCGGGTCTTGCGGCTTCGGGAAGAACTGAAATATCGAGAATCTATCATCTGGAGCGAGGGTATGAACGGATGGTTGAGAAACTCACCGGCCTTGGTGCCCGCGTCTGGAAAGAGCAGGCGTAAGGGGTTGCCAGCAAATACATAATTACACGTCTGCGCGTGGTTTTTATGACATTTGCGGGCGAAGCAAGATTTTAAAACGCTTACCTGTCTTCCGGAGGGCATTTTTGTCCTGTGACCGGCTCCGGCTCCCCCTCTGTGCAGTTGGATTCTGTCGGTTTGGTAAATCCATTCTGATATTGAAAAGAGTATATCCCCTCAAGGTGGGACCGGAATGAGTCCCGATCTTCTCTTCTTATTGACAAAGACTCCGCGTCGAACAAACCGACTACAGGGAAAAAAAATAAAAAAAATCGTCTTTGCCGCGAATGTGGGAAAAATGTGAGATAGCTTTTGTATACTTCGGTCATGATTGTTCGTCGCTGGTGACATTGTAAATATCTTCGTTTGCATTGTTGCGGCAAACTGGGTGAAAAAAGGTTCGGGGGGCACCTGATTTTTGCACCTTGCAGAGGTCGCTTTATATCTGATCATCTTGAGACCGATGTTTTTTGCGGGATTATCCCTGGTGGAAAACTATGGTTGCCTGTCGGAGGAAGTACAATGGCTGAAATCGTATTACAGGAAGAAAGTCTGTGTCTTACATTACTACTCGACCTCTTCAGTGGGAAATTCCGGAAGGACCAAGGGTTTTGGGAGCAGGCCTCAAAGTTTTTTCTGTTGCCCTCTGATACCACTGAGGAGGAAATCCTTCCCGAAGATGAATTTCCTGATGATAGTTTGTCCCTTTGTCGGGAAGAGGTGGATCGAAAACGGATTGAGAACATTCATCTCAACGAAAATTTATCAAGCAGTTTTATTATTGTAAACAACAAAGGGTGCCTCTTTGGAGACCATGACCACAAACAACGACTTTGATCCTTTAGAGGATGTTGTTGCCAAAGCACATGATATTTGTAATGAACTCTTACTCTTCGAGGCAATTGAGATGGAAGAGTCAGAGGTTCGATTAGTACTTGAGAAAAATAGTATTCTTGATCCAAATATACAGGAGAGGTATCTTACGTTAGTCAGGACATACGATAAGAGCACCGGCAAGGATTGACGGTGCACGGCGTGGGGAAATAGGTGATCTCTCTGCCGTCGGGACAAATCCCTGATGGCAGAGAACGGGGCATCTTGTAGGGGGAAGCTTTATGGCCTACCGACAAGGATATCAGTTTACCTTTCGGTCACGACCTTCCCATTCTTTTTCCCGGAGTTTGAATTTCAGAATCTTACCTGTTGCCGTTTTTGGCAATTGGCAGAATTCTATTTGTTTCGGGGCTTTAAATCGAGCCAAGTTATCTTTGCAGAAGTTTATAATTTCTTCGGCAGTTGGCGTGCATCCCTCCTTCGGGACCACAAAGGCCTTCGGAACCTCACCCCACTTGGGGTCTGGGGAGGAGACGACCGCGACTTCCTGGACTGCGGGATGCCGGTAGATGACGTTTTCTATCTCCACTGAGGAGATATTTTCACCACCGCTGATGATGATATCCTTATCGCGGTCTTTGATCTCCGCATAACCATTGGGGTGCATCACAGCAAGATCGCCGCTGTGAAACCACCCTCCCCTGAAGGCCTTTTCCGTTGCCTTGGGATCTTTATAATACCCGAGCATGACATTGTTGCCACGCATAATAATCTCTCCTATGGTCTTGCCATCCCTGGCGACCGGCTCCATCGTCTCAAGATTGACCACATTCATGTATCTGCTAACGATAAACGGAACCCCCTGACGGGATTTCATCTTGGCTTTTTCATCGCCTGACAGGGTATCCCATTGCTGCTGCCAGGCACAGACGCTGTGAGGTCCATAGACTTCGGTCAGACCATATGTATGGGTGATGTTTGCCCCGATTGCCTCCATCTTCTGAATGACTGTCGGCGAGGGGGGCGCGCCAGCCGTCATGATTTGCAGAGGTCGCTGCATCTTAACTTTCTCCGCACCGGGAAAGTTGATCATCATAATCAAAATAGTGGGTGCGGCACAGAGATGGGAGACATTTTCTTCCTGAATAAGGCGGAAGACGTCTTCCGCGATGACCTGACGGAGACAGACATGGGTGCCTCCGATCGCAGTAACACCCCAGGTGAAACACCAGCCATTACAATGAAACATCGGCAGGGTCCAGAGATAGACCGAGGTCGGATCCATTCCTGATTCGAGAATCTCCCCAATAGCGTTCAGATAAGCACCCCGGTGATGGTACATAACTCCTTTGGGTTGTCCCGTGGTTCCACTTGTGTAATTAATCGTTGCCACCTGACGCTCGTCTTCGACGGTAACAGGCATCGGATCAGGTGAACCCGAGGCCAAAAAGCTCTCGTAGTCGGTTCCGGGTAGAGGTTTATCTTCTGACACATCGCAAATATTGACAAAAAAATCGACTTGATCCAGTTCCGCGAGAGCCGGTTGAACGGCTTTGGCGAACTCCGAGTCGACAAATACGGCTTTGGCATCGGAATGATTGATGATGTAAGCGATCTCCTTGGGTGACAGGCGGATATTGATGCTCACCAGAACGGCTCCGATCATCGGCACGGCATAGTGGGCCTCCAGCATCGGAGGTATGTTCGGACAGAGAAACGCCACCTTGTCGTCGACACCGATTCCCTTCTTTTTGAGAGCGTCGGCAAGACGGTTGACCCGAGCGTAAAATTCTTTATAGGTGCAACGGGAATTTCCATATATAACGGCAGTTTTATCTGGGTACACGTTGGCGCTACGGATCAAAAACTGTACAGGAGTGAGTACATCGTAATTTACACTTGATTCATTCATCGGCATTTCCTCCATTGATTTAGACAAGGGGATTGGTGGTTATATCTTGTCTTCGATAACCCCAAACGTCTGCCCGAGAAAATAAAAAACAATCGTCAAATCAATAAATGGTTGATACAATAAATGTACTGTGGTACAAATAAAGTATCACGGTACATATATTGTATCAACCATTCAATTATAGGAGAGCATATCATGCCTATCGTTACAATTACAATGCGAAAAACATCGGCTGAAACCAAAAAAGAACTCATTGAGAAAATGACGGCTGCTGCAGTGAAGATAACAAAGATCCCTGAGCAACATTTTGTTTTTTCGATCAATGAGCTGGAGGATGTGAATTTAGGAATCGGAGGAAAAACAATAGAGGAAATTATGGCTGCCTCCTGACATCCCCTGAGTAAACTTTGAATTTTTACGGTTGGGTAGAATGGGCAATTTGTCGAGAATTGCCCATTCGTGAAGAGGGGATCAGCAGACTCAAGGGCGTTTTGCCATCGATATGAATTCCCTTTGGTTGTAGCCTGTATAGATCTGCCGTGGCCGGGAGATGCGTTGGTGGTGCTGGTGTAATTCCTTCCAGTTGGAAATCCAGCCCGGCATTCTTCCTATAGCGAACATAACCGTGTACATATTAAGCGGAATCCCTATGGCTCGGAGCAGGATGCCACTGTAGAAATCTACATTAGGATAGAGATGCCGGCTGATGAAATACTCATCACTCAACGTGGCTGCTTCAAGTTCCAGTGCAATTTCAAGAAGAGTGTCATCGAAATTCAACTCTTGCAGAACATCGTGGACCTGTTTTTTCAGGATAATCGACCTCGGATCGAAATTTTTATATACACGATGGCCGAAACCCATTAGCCTGAAGTCGCTGTTTTTATCTTTTGCCTTGTTGATATAATAGGTGACAGGTCTCCCTGAGGCCTTGATATCTTCCAACATTTTAATGACGCCTGTGTTGGCTCCTCCGTGTAATGGTCCCCAAAGGGCACACACACCTGCCGCTACGGAGCTGAACAGATTGGCTCGGGAACTGCCCACAACCCGAACAGTGGATGTTGAGCAATTCTGTTCATGATCGGCATGCAGAACCAGGAACAGATTCATGGCTTTTTCCACCACTGGGCTAACTGTATACTCCTGAAACGGTTCAGAAAACATCATGTGGAGGAAATTCGCGCAGTAACTCAGGTTCGGATTGGGGTGGTTGAATGGTTTGCCGTCGGCCATTCGGTAGGCAAAGGCGCTGATGGTGCGAACCTTCGACAGCAACAAAGCAGCGGTTCTGTCAAACGCAGGTCCTTCGGAGTGGACTTCCAGGACGTCGGGATGAAAACAGGAGATCAGGTTAAGCATTGCCGACAGGATGGCCATCGGTGGTGCGTCCTTGGGAAAGCCGGAAAAGTGGTGTTTCAGATTAGTATTGAGCGAGGCATATTTGTTGAGGTCTTCTGAAAAGCTTTTATATTGTTTCTCGTTGGGCAGTTCACCATAAAGAATGAGATAGGCGACTTCCACAAAATTTGCTTTTTCAGCAATTTCTTCTATTGGATATCCTCGGTAGCGGAGGATACCGTTTTTTCCATCCACATAGGTGATTGACGAGTAACATGAACCCGTATTGCCAAAACCGGGGTCCATGGTAATATAACCGCTTGTTGAACGTAATTGCTGAATATCAATGCATTTTTCGTTTTCAGTTCCAGGGAAGACATCCAGGTCATAGCTTTTGCCGCCGACATGCAATGTTGCTTTTTCGTTCATAATTTTCCTCTGTTGATTGGAAGGGTTCAGTGTGCGTTACACCCGGCTGATCTTTTAAATATAAGACACGGCAAGAAAAATTGTCCATACCATGTTGTTTGTCAAAATACATTGTATTAGTTGTATGTTTCCAAACGGTATCCGTCAATAGTGTTTTGAACTCGTCAAAAGAAACCTGTTCCTTTTAAGATTGTATATTGAGTTATATCTCTGTACGTTAGGTAAAATTTGGCTGGACTTCCCAAAACCCCAAAGGGCAGCAGGGGAGACTCGAAACCCAACAGATTACTGGGCTGAACCGTCGCGGAGCATATTTTTTTCTGATTACCACTGAAACTCAGCCTATCGGAAAGGAAGGGTGTGAGCTGTTCGTTTCTTGGGTCTCTGCAGCCTGGACGGCGTAAGCGAAGCCCCCATGGATGGGTTTATGGCGTCCCGCGAAACGAACAGCTCACACCCTGGATTAGTTACTGAACATTAGTGGTAATCAGATATTTTTTTGTAACGATAGTATAATAGGCTGTATTTTCCTAAAGAAGGAGTTGTTATGCCCATTCCAAAACCGGGATCCCCGGTCCGTGGATCAAAGACCGGTGCACCGATCATGGTCCTGTTCGATCTTCTAGGTAGACGTTGGGCGATGGGAATTATCTGGAACCTCAATAAAGGCCCGGCGCCTTTTCAAGTCTTGAAAGCAAAATGCGAAACCATTTCCCCGACTATTCTGAGTACAAGGCTGAAGGAGCTGACCGAGGCACATATTATCGAACGGACTTTGGACGGTTACCGGTTGACCGATGAAGGGCACGAGCTGTTCGTGCTTTTAAAACCGTTGGGTGACTGGTCGAAAAAGTGGGCCAAATCCATCAAATAAATACGTTGGTGGGGACAGAAGTAAGTGGTACTCGGAAGGTTCGGTGCATGCCCTGCTCAAGGAAGTGCGGCAGTAAATAAAACCTGATTTCCTCTGAAACGCACTCCCTGGATCAGGAGCCCCAACATTTTATGATAATCAAAAAAATGTTGAAAAAATAGATATCGGGAGTATTTTATTAACTGGCCGACCAGTCAATAAAGAAGCGGCAGAAATGGAGCAAAAATGATTTCCAAACGTGATCCGGAAGCAACCCAGGCGGCACTCCTGGAGGCTGCTGAGGCAATATTTTTAACAAAAGGTTACGGTAATACCTCCCTAAGCCAGATCGCCAATCGGGCCGGGGTGACCAAGAGTCTTATCCACCATTATTTTGAATCGAAAGAAAATCTCTGGCGTGAAGTCAAGCAGCGACGTTTCAGTTATTATATGAATCGACAGATGGATATGCTCGCGCAGGCGCAACCAAACGCGGAACTCCTAGAGGAGTCAATCCGCTTTTATTTTCGATTCCTGGTTAAAAATCCTGAAATCGTTCAGATTATGGCCTGGATGTTCTTGGAGAGAGATCAAGATGATTGTCTTAAAAAGGACCAGGAGCTCAACAAGGCAGGAATTGCCAGAATACGTGAGGCCCAGGAGGCCGGCGAGCTTCGGGATGATGTCGACCCTCGGTTTATTCTTTTTTCTTTTGTCGGGCTTGCCCAGCACTGGATTCAGGACAAAAAACATTTCATGAACGACCTCGGCACGGAAGGCTTACCCGAAGACCTGGATGAGGCCTATCTCAATGATATGATAAAGATCTTTATGCAGGGGGTGCTGCCGCGCTAGAGGATTTTTTTTATTACAACCATTAACCGGTCGACCAGTCAATTGATCGTCCTTCTAACCGGCATGGCTGGACCAGAATAGCCAGCCACAACAAACCACGAAAGCTCAGTGCTCCGGCATGGCAAGGCCGGCGCATTTCAACTCCGATGACCTTTTACGAGGTCATTATATAAACGTAAAAGAGGGATAAAAGCTCCTGCTGCTCCACGGCAGAAACAGAGCTGGAATGAGTTTTCTTAGAAATTCTCCGGAGAAAAGTTATGCGTGTGCAGACCATCATTTCAACAACCTTGGGCGCTGTTCTGTTGGTGGGGGCGCTTGTATATGCCTTTCAATCGAAATCCGGCCAGGCGTTGCCCGCGATACCGACGCATGGGGCGATAGTCAAGGTGCAAGTGGTCACGGAGGCGGTCGCCCATCGGGAAGCCCGATTTTCCGCAGTCACCCATCCCAAACATCACGCTGTTCTTTCCTTTTCCATACCAGCCAGGATGGTTTCTCGACCAGTCGAGATCGGCGATAAAGTTGAAGCCGGTCAAGTTCTGGCAGCGTTAGATATCAAACAATTCGACAATGCGGTAAAAAGCGAGGAGGCCGCAGTGGCTGAGCTGAAAATCCGTCTAACCCAGGCTGGACGCGATAACCTCCGATATAAACAACTGAATAAAGGCAAGGCTGTTGCTGTGAGCAAGGCTGAGCAGATCTCATCCTCCTTCATGGAGTTAAAGGCAGCCCTTGACGGAGCTCAGACAAAACTGGCCGAGTCTCATCGTTTAAGAAATGAAGCCGAATTGCGTGCACCTTTTGCAGGCGTTGTCGATAAGGTCTTCCTTGAGCCGGGAGAATGGGCTAAACCGGGGCAACCGGTCCTTGAACTCCTCGATGCCCGTAACATGGAATTGGAGGTAGAGGTTCCCGAAACGGTTATCGGTCATCTTCGGGAGGGTCAGAAGGTCGATATTCGACTGCCTTTTATCGACAACACCTTGGTACCTGGAACAATCGGCCATCTGGCCAAGGCTACCCTGTCATCTGGTCACCTTTTTCCTGTGATCATCACCATGGAACCAAATGCAAAATTGATACCTGGGATGACAGCTGAACTGGTCGTCAATATTGAATCTCCCCAGGCTCTTCAGGTCCCCGTGGCAGCGGTGGTCAATCCCGGAGGGACCCGTCCAAGTCTCTTTGTCCTGGATGGTGATCGGGTAAGGGAAGTCTTTGTCTCTTTAAAGCAGTTTATCGGAAACAGGGTTCTGGTAACAGGAAAACTGACATCTGGTGATCGGGTGGTGGTAAGCGGCCAGACGATACTGACCGACGGGAAACGGGTGGAGGTCCGCCAATGAAATTCCTAGAAGCCCTGCTCGAAAGAGGACGACTGATTCTCACAATAGCAATGCTTTTGTCCTTAACCGGCGCAGTGTTATGGTTGACCATGGTCCGCCAGGAGGATCCTCGTCTTCCTGATTTCTGGGGACAGGTTACGGTGTCTTTTCCCGGTGCCGATGCCTTGACCACAGAAAGACTGTTGCTTAAACCCATGGAAGATGCATTGGCCCAGGTTGATGAGGTGAAGACCATTAACTCTACAGCATTTGATGAGTTCGTTGTCATGTCCATAGAGCTGGTCGGCCAGACCCGGGATTTTGATCATGCCTGGGATAAAGTCCGTGATGCTCTGGTAAAAGCCAGGGATGATTTCCCGGCGGGTGCCGGGGTGCCGGTACTTAACCGGGACCTCAACGACCAGGATTCAGTGGTTCTTGCCGTCACAGGTTCCCCTGATCTGTTGAAGCTGAGGGCGGCTGCCCTCAGGATCAAAGACCGTCTTCTGCGTCTCCCTTCGGTCTCCCGGGTTCACCTGGTGGCCGACCCCGGCGAGCAGGTCACCATCGAGATTGATGACCCGGCCGCAAAACGGTTGGGCGTGACCCCGGCCCTGCTGGCAAGGCAGTTGAGTTCGCGTAACAGAATAATACCAGGCGGATCAATTATTCTTGGGGGAAAGACAGTCCGCCTTCGGCCCATGTCAGAGTTTACCACGTCGGAAGAAATCGCTTCAACACCCATCATGTTGAATTCCGGATCCGCTGTTTCCTTGAGTGAGTTTGCCTCGGTGCATCATGGTATTCGGGAGCCTGCCGCGTCAAGGATGCGCTACAATGGGGAGATGGCGGTAGGGCTAGCCATTGTTCCCAAAAAAAAGGTCAATCTGGTTACCTTTGGCAAGGGAGTTCAGAGCATAGTCGATTCCGCAACCCGGGATATCCGACCTCTTAAATTGCAGGAGGTGATGTTTCAGCCGGCACGCACCGCGTTGCGTCTGAGCCAATTAAATCGGTCACTTGCCTGTGCCATGCTGATCGTCGCGGGTATTCTCTTCCTTGCCATGGGCCTGCGCATGGGGCTGGTGGTCACCGCTGTGGTCCCGTTGGTGACCCTGGCTTCACTTACGCTATTTGCCTGGGGAGGCGGGGTACTGCATCAGATTTCCATTGCCGCCTTTGTTCTGGCACTGGGAATGCTGGTTGACAATGCCATCGTCATCGCCGAAAATGTTCAGTACCGTCTGGACCGGGGAGAATCGAATGCCCAGGCAGCCATCGGAGCGGTCAGAGAATTGGCTGTACCTCTGGCTGGAGCCACCGCCACGACCCTGGCGGCCTTCGTCCCGATGTTGATTTCCCAAGGGCCGACGGCAGCCTTTACCAGAACCATTCCGATCATCATCATGCTTTGCCTGAGTGTCAGCTATGTGTTCGCCATGCTGGTTACTCCGGTACTCTCGCGGATGACTTTGAAACCCTCTGGAAATACCAATGATTCTTGGCTGGTTAGGTTTGGATATCGGATGACGGATTTCACGCTCACCCATTCCAGATTGACGATGATCACCGCATTGGCCCTTGTCGCCTGTTCCCTGCTATTCAGTGGCCGTGTGCAGAGGCAGTTTTTCCCCTCGGCCGACAGAAACCAGTTCGTGATCAATCTCAAACTCGCCGAAGGATCCCATCTCTCGTCCACGGATAAGGCCTCACGAATACTCGAGGATGCCTTGATCGGACATGACAAGGTGGTTCGAGTTGCCAGTTTCATGGGACGTAGTTCTCCAAAATTCTATTATAATATCAATAGTGTACCATTTAGTCCTCACTTTGCTCAGATTGTGGTCGAAACTGAAAGTGCAGATGATGTGGATGGCGTTTTGGCATTTGTCAAATCTGTTGCCGAAAAAAAACTGCCCGGTATAGAGGTGATCGGCCGCAAACTTGAGCAAGGTCCTCCCGTACAGGCACCGGTGGAGGTGCGCCTGTTTGGTTCCAGCTTCGCCGAACTGCAGAAAAGCGCTTTGGAGGTCAGTGAAAAGATGGCAAGTGTTGCAGGTACCCGAGATATTCATCATGATATGAGCCCTGGTGCCCCGACAATTCGTTTTCATATCGATGACGCGGCTGCTGCACGCTATGGTATAAACAGGGCCGACCTGTCCCGTACTCTCTATGGCCGGACTCGCGGCCTCGCCGTGGGCGAGCTTTATCTGGGGGACGATCCGGTACCGGTATTGGTCAGATCGTCGAGTGGTGAACGCCTGAGTCCAAGCTCTCTTACAAGTGTTGAGGTAGAGGCAGCCGGAGGGGATACGATTCCCCTGTCTCAGCTGGCCCGCGAAGAGATTGACTGGACGTCTTCGGCAATAAAGCATCGCAACGGCAGGAGAGTGGTAACCATCTCGTCGCAATTAAACGACGGTGTGGTGTTTAGCGAAGTCTATGACAAGCTGCGGCCTTTGCTCCGCCATCTCAAATTTCCTCCCGGGATCACCGTTGCATTCGGTGGTGAAGAAGAGGGGGCGGGGGAGGCCAATACCGCCCTTATGACCAGCTTACCCATCGGGATCTTGATGCTATTCGGGGTTTTGTTGGCCGAGTTCAACTCGTTTAGACGTGTGGCCCTGGTCCTGGTGACTGTTCCACTGGCCGCGGCAGGTATTGTTCCTGGCTTGCTTTTAAACCACCAACCTTTCGGTTTTATGTCACTTCTAGGTGTCTTTGCCCTTGTAGGCATTGTGGTCAACAATGCCATTGTTCTCCTTGAAGTTATCGAGGAAGAACGCAGACAAGGGGCCGATGTCAATACTGCGGTACGGGAGGCCGTCGCCCGCAGGATCCGGCCGATCCTTCTGACCACTGCCACTACGGTAGCGGGTCTTTTACCTCTTGCCATCAGCTCGTCGACTCTTTGGCCGCCTCTGGCCTCGGCGATGATCTCCGGGCTTATCTCATCAACCGTGTTGACACTCGTCATCTTTCCTGCCCTCTACCGCATGGTGTTCGGTTCGGAACGTTGGGTGAAAGGGCTTTTTTCAATAGAGCGATTGAAAATATTTGGGTAAAGTTTCATAAATAGCCCCGGCTACCCCAATAGAAAAGGGCGAACCGATACGGTCGGTCCATCGGTTGAAAGTCCGTATCGCTGAATGGTTACGGTTGTTGTCTGAGGAGATGTCTTGGCAGGAATTTTAGAGCTGGGGTTGGGCCGTACGCGCTCATTTTCGGCTCTGCAATTGATCCAATTTCTTAAGCAGATCTGTCAGGTGGTTTTCTATACTCACAAGAAGCAGTTTTGCGCTATAGCTTTCAGGGTTTTTCTCAAAATTATCCCGGGATTCCGCTAGTACGGCCTCGGTTTTTTCTATCTTTTCTCTGAGTGCATCACATTCGTTCACGATAATTGCTTTCCTCTTTATGTAATAAAGTTGGCTCTGTAAAACGTGATGGCGTCGAATAAATTCTCCATCCGAAGTCTCACTACGTTCGCTTATCTGTATCGATGCTGCAAATTTTTAATCGTTACGACGTACCCTTAGTATGCCGAAACAATAAAAAATTCTGATTACCACTAAAACTCAGACTATCGAGAAGGAAGAGTGAGAGCTGTTCGTTTTTCGGGTCTCTGCAGCCTGGATGGCTGCAGCGAAGCCCCCAGGGATGGGTTCATGGCGTCCCGAGAAACGAACAGCTTTCACTCCGGACCAGCAACTGAACATTAGTGGTAATCAAATAAAAAATTTGCGCGTCTCGTATCTGAAGTTTTGTACTTAGCCATCCTCAATTCAAAGGATTTTAGGTTCATCCGAATGAAGCGTACTTTTGTAAAGCTGAAAGTGACAATCCGGCAGAGTGCATCGCTTCCGGACGCTCCTCTGCGGCCTCATCGTCGGTACACCACGGCTGACAGACACGCCGTCCCTGGCCTGCTGTCAGGTGCGGACGTCCTGTCCGCACCCCTCCGGGCCTTGTGTGGCACCCCTTCGGGCCACCGCGAGGCGTACTTCAGAGATGCCCTCCTCCTCCCGCGTTATAGATAAGTACTCTTAATCCGGAAGAACCTGTTTTTACGAGATTGTCAAACGTGTATTTTTGTTGTTTTTCCTCGAATATTCTGTCGTTACGGAGGGACTGGATATGTAACCTCCGGTGAGAATGCAACTTTCAGACGGTCATCATTTTCTGTTCAGTAGCCCTTTCACATAGCATTGCAGTATTGCACGCGTCAAGAAAAACCTGATAAATTAAGAAGCTGAATGCAGAGCAAGAGGTACCATACAACCATAAAACCTGTATTTTCCTTTGAAATCACAGCAAAATTCCCCAAAGGGAAACAAGCAGCTTGACATGGAAGGGTGTTTGTGATTAACGATGTTCTGGTCCAGAGCAGGGCCGACAGGTTTCAGAATGACCAGCCGCATGACCTTTTGGTCATCGGGCATTTTAATGTGTTCAAGGCCCTGGAGAAAAATGATCAAGATTGCTAAAGGAACAAATAAATGTCTGTAACCATTCTTTTAATCTATATCGCAGTCGGCGTGATCGCCGGAATACTGGCCGGACTCCTTGGGATCGGAGGAGGGCTCGTCATAGTACCCATGCTGGTCTATTGCTTTACTCTCCAGGGCATCAATCAGGTTCATCTCATGCACCTGGCTCTAGGTACATCCTTGGCCAGCATCATATTCACATCGGTTTCCAGCTTTTGGGCTCACCATAAAAAAGGTGCGGTAAACTGGCAGGTGGTTAAAAGGATAACAGCGGGCATCATCGTGGGAACCCTGGCCGGGACCTGGTTGGCGTCGAGATTGTCCACTGGTTTTCTGAAAAGTTTTTTTGTGCTCTTCCTTTATTATGTTGCCATCCAACTCATCCTCGATAAAAAGCCGCAGGCTTCCCGTGACTTGCCGGGCAATGCAGGGATGTCGTCTGCCGGAGGGATAATCGGAGTAATTTCCAGTCTGGTCGGTATCGGCGGCGGCTCCCTTTCCGTTCCGTTTATGCTCTGGTGCAATATGCCGATACATAATGCCATCGGCACGGCCTCAGCCATTGGCTTTCCCATTGCCGTTGCCGGTACTCTCGGATATCTGGTCAATGGTTGGGGACAGGTATCGCTTCCAGAATACGCAGTTGGGTTTGTCTATCTGCCAGCCCTCTTCGGAATTGTTCTGGCAAGCGTTGTCTTTGCGCCCGTCGGGGCAAAACTGGCCCACAGTCTTCCCGTACCCAGATTGAAAAGGATCTTTGCCGTTCTTCTGTTGATCGTTGCTTCGAAGATGGCCTGGGGAATATTGCATTAACCAGTAGAGCGAAACCAGACAGACCGACTGCAACGGAACTTTACAGCAGATTGCTCCGGCATGGCAGGGGAACTGCTCCTGGCGGTCCCGTACTACTAATGTTCAGTTACTGATCCAGGGTGTGAAGGGTTCGTTTTTCGGGACGTCATAAACCCATCCCTGGGTGCTTCTGTGCAGCCGTCCAGGCTGTACAGACCCGAAAAACGAACGGCTCACACCCTTACAATCTTGTAGGTTGAGTTGCAAAGGGAATCGGGTGTTTTAATGAGGTTTCCGGGAAAGACATTGCTGTGAAATGCGAAGTCAAGTAGTTTGTATCTTATTGTCGAGATAGGATATTTAACCTCATAGTCAGCTTTGGGAAGATGAAATAAGATCCGGGAACCAAATATGCTGAATGCCATCTGGGTTGGGTTTTTCCTCATTGCCTTTGTCGTTGCCCTGTTCCAATTTGCGGTCAATGGCCAGCAGGATATTTTTGCCCTGCTGGTCAAGGCGGGATTTGATAATGCCAAGACAGCCTTTGAGATTTCCCTCGGGTTGACCGGAGTTATGTGTCTTTGGCTGGGATTTATGCGTATTGGTGAAAGGGCTGGATTTCTCGATGCACTGTCCCGCAGACTTTCTCCTCTCTTTTCGAGGATATTTCCCGAAGTTCCCAAAGGACATCCTGCCTTGGCATCGATCACCATGAACATGGCTGCCAATATGTTGGGGCTTGATAATGCCGCAACCCCGATCGGCCTTAAGGCCATGCAGGAGTTGCAGGAGTTGAATCCAGACAAAGATACTGCCAGCAATGCCCAGATCATGTTCCTGGTGCTCAATGCCTCGTCGGTAACCTTGCTGCCGGTGACTATCTTTACCTATCGAGCCCAGATGGGGGCCCATGATCCCACCGATGTCTTCCTCCCGATTCTCATGGCAACCTACTGTTCCACCCTGGCCGGGTTCCTGTTTGTGATGGTGAAACAGCGTATCATGCCTGATCGAGTCGTTGCAGCCTGGATTGGCGGTCTGACGCTCATCGTCGGAGGCCTTGCCTTCTGGTTTTTTAATCTCCCGACAGATGTTCTGCCGCTCTATTCATCCATGGTCAGTAATGCGCTTCTTTTGGGGATAATCGCGGTTTTCTTGATTGGGGCTTTGGTCAAGAGAATAAATGCCTATGAGGCCTTTGTCGAAGGTGCCAAAGACGGATTTAAGACAGCAGTGACCATCATTCCCTACCTGGTTGCAATGCTGGTGGCTATCGGCATGCTGAGGGCCAGCGGAGCCTTGGATGTTTTTGTCCACGGAGTAAAAACCCTTGCCGCTTTTATTGGTCTTGATCCTGCATGGGTGAACGGTTTGCCGACCATGTTGATGAAACCGCTATCAGGCAGCGGATCGCGGGCCATGATGGTAGAGACCATGAAAACCTTCGGCCCTGACAGTTTTGCCGGTCATCTGGCTTCGGTGGTGCAGGGCAGCACCGAAACGACTTTTTATGTCTTGGCCGTATATTTCGGATCTGTTGGAGTAAAACGCACCCGCTATGCCGTGGCAGGCGGCCTTATAGGAGATGTGGCTGGAGCGATTGCGGCTGTGGTTGTAACGTACCTGTTCTGGAGAGTGCGGTCCTAGGAGGCCAAGTGTGCCACCTCAGGCCTAGTTTGGGCTTGGGAATAATTTGTAATCTGATTGCCACTCATCTTCAGCTACTGATCCGGAAAGTAAGCTGTTTGTTTCCCGGGACGCCATAAACCCTCCCTGTGGGGGCAAACGCTTACGCTGTCCAGGCTACAGATACCCGAGAAACGAAAAGCTCACCTCTTTCCGTTCCGATAGGCCGAGTTTCAGGGGTAAATAGAATTTGCGATACCATCATTTATGAAAAGACATTGAAAACAAGGACTAATCCTGCTAGGCTTTTATATGGGGTAAAATGCTGCATTTTTGTCGTTTCATTTTTTATTTGGTATAGGTAAAATAGCGCATCGTCGATGGGATCGACCGATGTTTTTGAAATTGATCGGAGAAAAGAGCCGGTGCAGCCCAAGCAGTCTTGGAGGGGAAGACCTCTGTGGAAACTCCGGACTTCCTGTCGGGAAGGAAAAAGTAACCTCTCGTTGGAAAAAAAATGAAGACACAATCATGTGATGGAGACGGAAGATATGATCGTCATACCTAAAGAGACACCGATAATCGAGGAATTAAACAGCTATTATGTGAACATAGATAGGTTGTTCCAATATTATCAAGGAGTTACAGATTCAGGCTGTGTGCACTTTCAATTATCCTCGGCTGAAGGAGTTATCTTTTTCGATGCCTTCAATCTGATCAATGGGACTTTCAAGGCTGCGGAGTCGATGATTAGCGGCAAAGATGCCATTGACCGACTGTTGAGCGAGGCAAAATCGGATAAGATGCTGATTTCCATTTACGAAGTTCCTCCGGAAAAAATTGCCTTTTGGGCCAATGTCGCCAATGCCCAGGAACTCTATAAGGATTTGTCGACGGAATTTACCGATCTTGAAGCGCTCGTCCGCAAGATGACCGCCGATCATTTGACCGGTTATATTGAGGTAGCTTTTTCTCCGGATGACCTGGCGGTGCTGTTCATGCATAATGGTAAGGCTATTGGCATTGTTTCCGCCGAGAGTAAATGGCAGCTTGTTCAAGATCAAGACCTGCAGACTCAACTGATTGCCAGAACGAGAAAGGACGGAGCGATGCTCAATGTTAAGAAAATTCTCCTTGATCAGGTGTCGGGAAATAATTCGGCCATAAATAACGGCAAGAACGCTTCTGCAGCCGTGCCGGCGCCGGAAAAAGATGGTGAGGCTGTCGAGACGGACGAAGAGCCTGAATTTGAATACAGGGAAGAGTATACCGGACCTTTACGAATCAGAGAGATGCTTCAGTACCTGATGCTTATTCATGAGAAATTCATCGCGGGTAATCGGAAGATAAAAGACGATTTCGACACCATCTTAAAACGAAAATTTGTCCAAAAGGTTGATAGATACGAGTTTCTCGATCCTTTTGCGGAGGAGTTTACATACGCAAAGGGGAAAATCGATTTTTCCGGGCAGGCGGATGATACACGGTTGGCGAGGGGGATCCTTGAATGCTTGCGGGAAATCGCTGTCGAACATGACATGCAGAAATGGTTGGATAAGTCTTTATGGCCTCTGCGGGAAAAATATTCAAGAGAGATAGAAGTTCTGGAGATTGAATTTTAAGGTCTTGGCCAACCTTTGAGGGAATCAAGTCACAATGCCGCGCGACCGTTTTAAAAGTTTAACCCATTCGGTTTCGCGGCTTTGTTGTCTTTTTTACCCAAAGACTCCCAGAGGATCGTTTCATCGCATGATGATGAGAGAGTGTCGTCGCCAAAACAGGTAAAGTTGTGCTTCGGGTAACATAAGGTGTATATCTATCAAAGGCGCATCGGGTTGCCTGTCTTTTTGATGCCGTCTTTTTTTGTTTTGCCATTGGAGGGTAGGTTGTGGATGTTGAACAAAAGGTTAGCGATGTTCGAGAGAGAGCAAGGAAAAATTTTTCCAAAGGGTATAACTGTGCCGAATGTGTGTTGGAAGCGGTCTTGGAGAACTGCGATACCGGATTGCCAAAGGACAGCATGAAGCTGGCATCCGGATTGGGGGGCGGCGTTGGTCTGTATGGTGATACCTGCGGGGCGATAACCGGGGCTGTTCTTGCGGTAGGGGCGGTTCATGGTCGCAGCGGGCTTCCGGAGGGGGATGATCCCAAGACCGTTGCCAAATCGGCCGGAGCCCAACTCTATGGGAAGCCGGGTTTATACAGGGTATTTAATCAACTGCCCAATATGGTGAAGGAAAAATATGGGAATACCCTTTGTCGAGAGCTCTGCAGTAAATGGAAAGATACCTGGCTTTGCCGCGAACATGCCTTGCATTGCCGTGAGATTATAACAGATGCTGCCGAATTTACAGCAAAGCTTATTTACGCTGACTTTAGCAAGATAGCGTCGAAACCCTTTGGCGACAATGTCGAGAATCTCAAAGATACACTTACCGATTGCACGTCCAAAGGCTGAGGCCTCTCCCGCGGTTAGGAGTTTCCTGACCCTATAAAAACAGCGGTTGCCTCTTCGAAAAAGACAACCGCTGTTTTAAAACCTTTCCATATTTTGTCCCATTTTTATGGAGGAATTTTTCAGACTGTCAAAGTCCCCTAGCTTCAACCTCCAAAAGAGCGGAGGATTTCCCGGGAAATGATCAACCGCTGAATCTCACTGGTTCCCTCATAGATGCTGGTGATTCTGGCATCCCTTGTGAAACGTTCTATCGGAAAATCTTGCGTATATCCGTAGCCGCCCAGGATTTGCATGGCCTCGTAGCAGGCCAGATTGGCCGACTCGGTGGCAAACACCTTGGCCATGGAGGCTTCCTTGGCAAAAGAGCGTCCTTGCTCCTTTTTGAAAGCGGCGTTCATCAACAGCAAACGTGATGCCTCGAGCCGCGTATACATGTCGGCAATTTTCCACTGGATTGCCTGGAAATTGCTGATTTTCTGACCGAACTGCGATCTCTCCAGAGAATATCTTGTGGCAAAGTCCATTGCTGCCAGTCCCACACCGAGCCCCAAAGAGCCGATGCCGATCCGTCCTCCGGCCAGTTCTCCAACTGCAACCCGGAAGCCGTCATTGAGGTTGCCCATCAAGGCATTTCCGGGAACACGGCAGTCCTGAAACAGGACCTCGTTGGTCGTCGAGGCATGTTGTCCCATTTTTTCCTCTTTCTTGCCGACAATGAAACCGGGAGTTCCGTTTTCTACAAGGAAGGTACTGATTCCTTTTCCTTTTTGAGCTTTCGGATCGGTGATTGCCCAGACCACGAAGACACCGGCATAGGAAGCACTGGTAATGAAAATCTTCGAGCCGTTTAAAATCCAGTCATCTCCGTCCTTAACTGCAGTCGTCGTCATTCCGGCAGGGTCAGATCCCGCGCCAGACTCGGTCAGGGCGAAGGCCGCCGCCGGATATTCACCGCTGCAGATCTTGGGAATATACTTTGTTTTCTGCTCTTCGTTGCCGAGTGCCTGGATGACTTCACTCACCATATTGTTAACTGAAATGGTTACGGCGGTGGATGCACAGGCCCTGGCAATTTCGGTCATCGCTACACTGAAGGCCACCACACCCGCCTCGGAACCACCATACTGGTCCTTGATATTAAGGCCCATGAAGCCAAGCTCGGCCAATTTTTTCAGGTTCGTGAGAAAGATCCCATCATCTTCTCCCCGGTCGAGTTTTGCAGCCACCGGTTCGAGTTCCGCAACGGCAAAATCCCTTGCCGTATCCTGGATGAGTTTTTGTTCTTCGCTTAAATCAAGATTCATAACAGTCCTTGTTGGTTATTTTCCCTGAAACACCGCAGGGCGTTTTTGCAGGAATGCATCCATTCCTTCTTTTTGGTCGTCACTGGTAAAACTTAAGGCAAACTGGTCGACTTCATAGGCGCAGGCCCGGGCAAGGTCCATTTCCATGCCGTTGATAATGGCATCCTTACTCAGTCGTACGGCTATGGGGCCGCGGGACATGATCTTTTTGGCCATTTCACGGCCGGCGGCCAGTAATTCTCCCTGCGGAAAGACACGATTGACCAGTCCGATCCGATAGGCCTCTTGGGCATCAATCATATCGCCGGTGAAGATCAGTTCGCTGGCCCGTCCCCTGCCAATCAGGCGCGGCAGGCGCTGCGTGCCTCCGAAACCGGGGAGGATACCAAGATTTACTTCCGGTTGGCCGAATTTGGCGTTGTCGCTTGCCAGTCGAATGTCACAGGAAATGGCCAGTTCACATCCACCTCCCAGCGCAAAGCCATTGATGGCGGCAATGACCGGTTTGCTCAATTTTTCTATGGTGTCCATACATTCATGGCCCAGGCCGGCAAAGGTGCGGACCTCGAGCGGGGAAAGTTTTCTCATAAAGGAGATATCGGCACCGGCCACGAAGGCTTTTTCTCCCGAACCGGTGAGGATGACGACCCCGACCTCGTCGCTGTCCTTGAGCGTCTGGAGGCAGGACATCAACTCTTCTAGAGTCTCCTTGTTTAATGCATTCAAGGCCTTGGGACGGTTGATGGTAACGATTGCGATCCCGCTTTCTATTTCAAGGATCAGGTTGTTATAGGACATAGAGGTTCCTCCAAAGATTTTTATTTATTGTATTGAAAAAGCACGTTCTTAATGAAAATCCCTGAGGCCGTGGGGGGCATCATTTGGCCAGAGAGAATTTCCAGGCGCAATACCATTCTTCCGGATGGGCGTCCGGCGGACATCCGAGACAGGTCGTGGTTATTCTTGGGTCAACGGCCCTGGCAAAATAGCTGTATTCGACAAGACCGCCTGATTTACAGGGGTAGTCGTCCAGGCCTTTGCGATTTCTTGCTGCCTGAACCCGGCATTCATCCATGCGAAAGATGAAACCATCCGGAGGATCGTCAACGATGGACTGTTTGTTTATACCGGCATACACCCGAAAGCCCAAAGCTCTTTTGAGTCCTTCGAGACCCGGTTGTTCGGAAAGTCCGAGAAACTTTTTGATGGAAGAGGCCTCAAAAGGAGAAAATTTGGCCCAACAGGAGTCGTTGCAGCGCTTTGCATCGTTCATTCCCTGGGTGAACTCCACAGCCTGGAACCAGACGCCGTCGTTGGCCAGCCAGTTTTTGGCCACCCGATCCTTGAGGTTGTGTAAGGATTGTTCATCCATGTCCAGAAGCGGTGCCGGGACACCGTCTTGCATCTCAAAGCCCAGGATCGTGGAAAGATGGCGCATCTGGATATCATAACTTCTCTCGGCTGCGGTATGCAGGATCTCGAATGCCTTTTCCCTGCCTATTTGGTGACTCACCTCTGAGAACCAGAGACAATGATGGATCATGGTGCGATGGAAGAGGTCGAGGATGAAACGGGCAGTTTCCTGGTGGTTTAATTCGGAGTGATGATAGGGCTGTTCAGGCATATTTCCTCCTACGTTTTTAAATAAGTACGGTGCTGATTATGTACATGAATTTTATTGTGATTACCACAGTAGTTCAACTACTGATCCAGTCAGTGAGGTGTTCGTTTTTTAGGATGCCATCAACCCATCCCTGGGTCTCTACAGTCGCTCAGGCTGCAGAGACTCGAGAAACGAAGAGCTCACTTCCTTCCATTCCAAGGGGCTGGTTTCGGAGGGATTTAGAATTTTTATAGTATTCTGATGACGGCGCCCCATGCTTTTGAAGAGCAGTCTCTTCCTGGGGATGTAATCATGTATTACCCAGGAAGAATACGGATATGATCGTCAAACTCCGACAGGGATTCGAGTCCGGTATCGGTCAATAGCATAGTGTTCTCGATACCCACGACACCCTTGCCGGGAATGATGACCTTAGGTTCCAGAGCGATGACCATGTCGCGGGCAAGCGGGAGTTTCTGCCCTTTGGCCAGAAAGGGAAATTCGTCAAGTTCGAGTCCGACTCCATGACCGGTAAATCTAATGCGTCTGTCTCCCACTCCCATGAAATACTCTTCATATCCCAGGGTCTTGGCAGCGGCCGTCATCATCTCGTAGATCTCTCCGGAGGCAATCCCGGGCAAGGCTTCTTTCTTTGTCTTTTCCTGTATCTCAAGCATGGCCTCATGGGCCCGTATCAGGTCGTCGGGAAGGGGACCAATGGAGAAGATCCTGGCATGGTCTGAGATATACCCATTGTCGGCAAAGGCATAGTCGACCAATATCGGCTCGTTTTTTCCGATGGTATTGAAACCGGCACCCTGGCCGATTGCCGGGTTGACCCCTCTTCCGCCTGTCGGTGAAGCCAGATAGCTTGGTACTGCCGCTGCCGGTCCCGACATTAAATGCCCGTAGAAAAGTTCGCTCCCCCAGAGCCGCATACGGATGATTCCCTGATGGCCGAGACTTCGTGCATAGGCTTCGATCCTCCCGGCAACGACTACCTCGGCCTCGCCCGCTTCGAGGAATTCCGGAATCTTGGCGGCAAGGGTATCGGAAAGAGAGACCGCCTTTCTGATGATTCCCTGCTCATAGGGAGACTTGATCGCTCTTTGAAGTCGAATTTCAGTGGAAATGTCGACAATGCTGCTGTCCTTGAAGATATCGGCATATTGAAAGTAATGATTTGTCGGCAGAACATCGAGTTCCAGGCCTAGGACGGCAGGCCGCGGGTAGTCATGCTCATTGAGCACCTCGGGTATTTTTTTCGAGCCGGTCACTGATACGACCCGTTCCAAGGTGGATTCAATCACCGCCCGGTCGAATTCCTTGAAGATCATCAAAAGCGGCAGGCCGGATTGAGGTATATAGAGCCATCCCTGTTGGGAGGTGGCGGCGAAATAAAAGAGGTCGGTCTTTTGAATAATCAGTGCGCCGTCAACACCTTTTTGCTGCATGACCTTTTGTAGATTTTCTATCCTTGTCTGCAATTCCCAGCGGGGAGCACCGGGTTTATATTGTTCCATAGTTGTTGCCTATGATCCTGAAACTAATACGAGTAAAATCCTCTTCCTGTTTTTCTCCCGAGCCAGCCAGCCTCGACATATTTCCTTAGCAACGGGCAGGGGCGGTATTTGGAGTCCTTGAAGCCGTCGTAGAGTGTCTCCATGATGGCAAGACAGGTGTCGAGGCCGATCAGGTCGGCAAGTGCCAGAGGTCCCATGGGATGATTCATGCCGAGCTTCATTACGGTATCGATATCTTCGGCACGGCCGACGCTCTGATAGAGGCAGAAGATGGCCTCATTGATCATCGGCATCAGAATACGATTGGCAATGAACCCTGGGAAGTCGTTGGCCTCTGCCGGGGTCTTGCCGAAGTTGATGCAGAGCTCCCAGGTGAGTTTGAAGGTCTCTTCAGAGGTAGCCAGTCCTTTTATTACCTCAACCAGTTTCATTACCGGGACCGGATTCATGAAGTGCATGCCGATCACCTTGTCGGGGCGTCCTGTCTGGGCGGCAATCCTGCCGATAGGTATCGAAGAGGTATTGGTCGAGAGGATGACATGGGGGGGACAGACACTGTCAAGGTTTCTGAAAATGTCGAATTTCAGATCTTCTCTTTCAACGGCGGCCTCGACGACAAAATCGACGGAGGCCATGTCCTGCAGGTTGGTGGTTGTGGTAATCCTCTCCAGGATGGCATCGCGCTCGGTCTTGTCGAGTTTGTTTTTTTCTATGCTGCGATCGAGGTTCCTGGTGATGTTCGCCTTCCCTTTGGCGGTGAACTCCTCCTTGATATCGCTCATTAAAACCTGCAATCCGCTGGCTGCGGCCACCTGGGCAATACCATTGCCCATCTGGCCCGCCCCGATAACTCCGAATTTTGTAACCTTCATGTATCCTCCACTATTGGCTTCCTCTTGCATCGAGTGCCTCGATTATACAATAATATCTCTTTTCAGAATAGGTGCTGACTGGAAAACATAATAAAATCAAAGAATATTGGGGGGCTGCTTGGAAAATAATATCTCGCACATCCCGATTGGACCAAGAGGTATACCCACACGCCTGGCATTAAAAAAAATGGGGGCAGGAGAATAAACGGCTAACGCTCAATAATGTCCAAAAGCCTCCTGGATGTCAATCACCAGTCAAACCCAGATTACCCTCATCTATTGATCACCAGTGCAACGGCCTCTCCTCCGCCCAAACAGAGCGATGCCAGCCCCCGTTTTGCTCCTTGTCTCTGCATCTGGTAGAGAAGGGTGGTCAAAACCCTGGCTCCGCTTGCTCCAATCGGGTGTCCCAGGGCGACACTGCCACCATTGACATTTACCTTTTCGGGATCGAGATTAAGGACCTTGTTGATGCCGACGGATGTGCCGCTAAAGGCCTCATTGATTTCAAAAAGGTCGATGTCGGAGATGGATATGCCTTCCTTCTTCAGGACCTTGGGGATTGCATGGATCGGGGCCATCAGCACATATTTCATTTCAATGGCACAGGAAGCCTGGGCACCTATCGTAGCCATGACGGTGCAGCCGAGGGTCTTGGCCCGTTCTTCACTCATCAGGACCAGGGCTGACGCCCCATCGCTGATGCTTGAGGCGTTCCCGGCGGTTCCGACGCCGCCTTTCTTGAAAACGCCGGGCATTTTCGCAAGTTTCTCAAAGTTTGTCTCTATCGGGCATTCATCGGTATCGAAAAGGATCGGCTCCCCCTTTCTTTGAGGGATCATGAGCGGGGCGATTTCGTCCTTGAACAATCCTTCCTTCGAGGCACCAAGAGCCCGTTTATACGATTCTGCTGCAAATCGATCCTGGTCTTCTCTGGTTACATCCCAGTTCTCACTGCAAAGCTCATTGGACATCCCCATGTGGAAGTCGTTGACGATATCCCACAGCCCGTCATGGACCATATGGTCTTCTATTTTTCCGGTTCCCATCCGGAGTCCCCATCGGGCCTTCTCGATGTAATAAGGGGCCATGCTCATGTTCTCCATGCCGCCGGCAACAACAACATCCGCATCTCCGCACTGGATAGCCTGGGCTGCCAGCATTACCGCTTTAAGCGAAGAGCCGCAAACCTTATTTACGGTTATGGCCTCCACAGCCTGGGGAAGGCCTGCCCGGACTGTTGCCTGTTTGGCAGGATTCTGGCCGTAACCGCAGGGAAGGACCATGCCCATGATGCATTCATCGACGTTTTCACCCTTAATACCGGCCCGTTTGACCGCTTCTCTGATCGCATGACCGCCGAGATCGGTGCCGCCAATGCCCGCAAGGCTACCGCCAAAGCTTCCCAACGGGGTTCGAACGGCACTGACAATTACTGCCTTTTTCATAGCCTACCTCAAATCTTTTGTGGTTTGATTTCCAGATTTATTTTGGATTACAGGGGATATAATAAGCATTGCCTACACGCCCCGCCTAAAAGAGTGGGACTCTGTCTGTGAGACGCTTTCCTGTTTGCGTCCGAGCGCTCAGTCAGTATTTTATTGAAAATATTCCGATGTATTAGTATCTATGGCTAAATAATCGATTCCCAATCGAGCGCATTGCCGACCAAGCGCTCAATCTCTTTTGGGGGATCATTAACTGCCACTGCGATTTTGTCAATATTTTTTTGTGAAGATATACGGATTTTTCACCGATGCCACAACCAGATGAAATTTTTCAGCTGATTGAATTTCCTTCCCCCCAAAAGGAATGCTGGTACAGGATTTAGATAAAAAAATTCTTTGACAAACATCATCAATTGTTATTTATTAGAAAAACCGACCGAGCGCTCAGTAGAATCTGTTGTAAAGGTTAAGGGAGATCACCTGCGGTTTTTATTCAAATCTGAACTATGAGGAGCCTCATATGGGTATGGAAAAGTTATTTAAAGAAGTGATGGACTTGAATATGATGGAAGACAACGATCAGAAAAAGGATGCTGCCAAGGCCTTTTTCGATAAGTTGAATTTCATGGAATTGCCTGAATATTTTAACTGGGCCGAGGAAATTTTTGAGGGTCTGCATGTAAAAGAGTCAGGAGATAAAAATGCGCTGATATGGACGGATATTCACACCAAAGAAAGCAAGACCTATACCTACAAGGAATTTGCTGCAAATGGCAATCAGTACCTAAATTGCCTGCGTAAGGCCGGGATTGAAAAAGGGGATAATATGTATATGATCGTCCCGATCGTTCCCGAGACCTGGTTTGCAACTTTTGCATGTATAAAAGGCGGGTTAGTTGCAGTTCCCACTGCTACGACCATGACGATGCGAGAGATGGAGTTCAGGTTCGAGACGTATCCTCCCGATGCAATCGTTGCAGGCGAGGCCTTTACCGATTTGATAGATGAGGCCATTGCCAGTATGGGAGTTTCTCCCAAGATAAAAGTAGTTCTGGGAAATAAAGACGGTTGGATGAGTTATAGTGAGCTTGCAAAAGAGGAGAAGACTGCCGAGGCTGCCAAAACTAAAAAAGATGATCTGCTCTTCTGCTTTTTCACTTCGGGGACCACCGGTCTTCCTAAAAGAGTCGGCCATACTGCCGTTTCCTATCCGGTTGGACATCTCTCCACCTCGGTAATTGCCGGTATCAGACCAGACGATGTTCATCATAATCTCAGCGCTCCCGGGTGGGCCAAATGGGCCTGGAGCAGTTTCTTCGGACCTCTCAATGTCGGGGCAACCGCAACTGCTTTTAACTTTACCGCCCTTGACGGTGAAAAATATATGGAGGCCCTGTCCACCCATAAGATCACCACCTTCTGTGCACCGCCCACCGCTTGGAGAATGTTCATCAACCTCGATATGTCGAAGTTTGATCTTTCCAACCTGCGTCAATCCATCGGTGCCGGTGAGCCTTTAAATCCCGAGGTTATTACTCAATGGAAGAAATTAACCGGGACTGAAATCCGAGACTTTTACGGCCAAACCGAATCAACGGCCATGATTGGCAATCCTCCATGGATGAAAGGGAAAATGCGCAGCGGCTCGTTCGGATATCCGTCCTATTTGTATGATGTGGCCCTGGTTGATGATGACGGCAATGAGATTACGAAGCCGGATGAACCGGGTCATATCGTGGTCAAACTCGACAAATGGCGGGCCATCGGTCTCTTTACCGAATACATTGGCAATCCTGAGAAAATGGCCAGCGTTTTCATGGGTAAATACTACTATACCGGTGACCGTGCGAGTATCGATGCCGATGGGTATTGGTGGTTTGTCGGCCGAGCTGATGATGTTATCAAATCATCGGATTTCCGTGTCGGGCCCTTTGAAGTGGAAAGTGCATTGATAGAACATCCCTCCGTTGGCGAGGCCGCCGTTGTCGGTGTTCCCGATCCCAAGAGACACCAGTTGGTTAAAGCCTATGTCATCCTGAAGAAGGGTTATGAACCTTCCAGTGAATTGGCCTTGGAGCTTTTCAAACATACTATCAAGATCCTGGCCAAATTCAAGATCCCGAGAATTATAGAATTTATTCCCGAAGTACCAAAGACCATCAGTGGTAAGATCAGGAGAATCGAACTGCGTGAAAGGGAAGTGGCACGGCAAGAAAAGAATGAAGGTGCCCAGTCGAATGAATATTTCTACTGGGATTATCCTGAATTGAGTTCTAAGAAAAAATAATATCGCTGGATTAAGGAGCGTGGAGTAAGATCTGCGCTCCTTTCGTTTTCAACTGTAGGAAGAGGCCGAAGTATCGAGATGAAAACTTGAACGTCTTGAAGTCGGCCTTATTTTTTCGAATATATTGTATTGGAAAATAACCCGCGATTGGAAGATTCCCGATTCAGCTACGGGATAAATTTTTTATAGTGTTCTTTTAAGTAATTGTATATGCTTAACGCCTGGGATTCTTTCCCAAAGAGAACAGAGTGGCCCCCATTGCATAGAATCCCCTCTGTTCTAAAAACTATCCAGGGAGTTGAATGAAAGCCGAATCGAGAAATGTACGCGAAGTTGCGACGCAGATAAAAAATCAGGAACTGGTTGCACAGCGACGACGACAGATTGTTGATGCAGCCGTTTCTCTTTTTATCCGGCACGGATATCACAAGACGACTACCAGGGCCCTGGCCAAGGAAACAGGATTATCCATCGGCTCACTCTACGAGTACGTTTCCTCTAAAGATGATGTGTTATATCTCGTCTGTATCGCCATTCATTCCGAAGTTGAGGAAGCTGTGAAAGAGGCCTTGAATCGGACCTCCCATGGCCGGGAGGCCTTGGCGGGGATCATTCGTGAATATTTTTATGTCTGCAACAGAATGAGCGATCATGTCCTTCTCATGTATCAGGTAACGCATTTCCTTCCGGAAAAATGGCAGAAAAAGGTTTTGGAGACTGAGATCCGAATAACCAATCTCTTTGTTGAAGCGATAAGGAAGCTCAACGATTCAGGTGTATTTCGAGGATTGGACCAGGACAAGATCGATGTGCTCGGCCATAATATCTCGGTACTCGGTCAGACCTGGGCTTTTAGGCGATGGTACTTTGCCAAACGTTTCACCCTGGAGCAGTATATTGAACACCAGACTGCCTTTATTATGAGTTGTCTCGAGTAAGGTTCTCCCAAAAAGCAGTCCCCCTCTTATAGCCACTCAAGTGGTGTGAGACTTCCCGTCCTATCTGCGCTCTCTCCTTCGATGGTCCCTATAGTATTTACGGTTCTCTTGCCTGTTGTTGTAATGTCGAGTAGGGATAGAACGATGTCTCTGCTGGTAGCGTTCCTTATCCCATCTATGCCAGTTCCGTTGTACTTCCCGATAATGCAAACGAGGGTGGTTGGTGTAGGAATGCCGATATCCCTTTGGTAAACGGTAAAGGGAACGGGGTACCCTGTTACGCTGGATATGATACCAGGGACCGTTATACGCACGGGACCGATACCAATAGCCTCGATAGGGTCGCCACCAGAAGCCTTGGTAGAAAAGGACGTCTATGCCGTTGCTGGGAACAAAGTACACATTGGTTCCCGGAACCACAACCAGTTCCGGCGGATAGGAGTAGCGGATGGCGGGCGGAAAAGGGGTGCCGATTGTCACTGATACCCCTGCGGATGCTACCCTGATTCCCGGGTGCGATACATAATGATGAGATGCCGCAAAGCTCTGTCCCGCAGATCCGGCAGCAAAGAAGGCAATCGTTCCGGCTGCTGCGATCAATAACCGTTTAAGCTTCATTTGATATCTCCTTTTGTAATATTGCCGGATACTATAAAAAGGTGGCACGTCCTTGTTAAAATCTCTGGTTTGGATTCTTTGCCTTCCTTATTCTCCGTTTATTGGCCCCTTTGAACGGGTGGCGGTTGCATTCGACAGAAGTATCATTTGAACCAATGGTAATACCCCAAGTTGAAAAGTAAATAGCAATTTTTCCCGGTAGTAATGCTACCGGGAAAAATCCGAGCCTCCCAGCCATCTCCAACATCAGTAAATTGAGACAGGCAGAAGAAAGAAGACCTGGCTTGAAAAAAAGATCGTCGAAAGAGCTGACAAGCGGAAGGTTACCAGACCTTTCGACGGATCGCAGCCGTGATGTCGCTATTGTCTTGAGGGTTTTTGAGCAAGATCCGGCTTCGCTTCACTTTTAAGAGGATAGAGATTTGCAACTGCTTTTTTGATCAGATCTATCTTGTATTTCTGGAGAGTGAAAGGATAGGGATTGGTTGAGGAAATGACCGGGTAGCTGTTGTCTTTAGAGTCATTTTTGTCGAATACCGTAAGGGTCGCGCCGTTTTTACCGTCCAGAGCGATGATAAGAATCGGATGTTTGAAATCATTCTTGTTCTTTCCTTGAATATAGGACTCACACTGGAGATCGGTGAGTTGAGAGAATAGACCATTGACCGAGGATCCTGGAACTGTTTTGCCGTTGGCGTCAATCCATTGGAAGTGGTCGCCTGTCGTGGTTTTCTTTTCTTTGGTTTTCGAGGACTTTTCCACCTTTTTTTTCAGGTCAAATTTGTTACCGGCCTCGGTGATCTCAATTGATGACAGGGTGTCCCTGGAAAAGGAGAATACATGCTTATCCCTTAACTCATCGGCAGTTTGATCGAAATCACTGCGAAAATTTCCTCGCGCAAGATAAACCTTAGGATCGCCTTCGATGGTAACGAAAGTATGTTTAAAGGTTGGGGCGTGCTTACCTACGGAAAAGGAAAAAATCGGTCCGGTTTTTCCGTATACCTTAACGGCGATCTTTTTTTCCTTTGTCAGATCATATCGGAGATAATCATTTGATTCTGAGATGAGGGTGTTTATTGAAAAATTACGTATCATATCGATAATTCGATTCATTTTTCCCTGATCGGCAACGTAATTACCCGGCGTTATAAGCCACTTCCCCTCTTTTTTGGTTAAGGTGGTCTGTTGGCCGCCTTTCTGAATCTCGAGTTTTGTGATGTCCTTTTGGGTAAGGGTGGGAACCTTCGGCAGTGTATAATGGAGACGATTGGTCTTTTTAACCAGGAGGTAGCCGGTGAGGGCGAAAATAATCACCGCGAGGATTACATATTCTTTTTTTATCTTCATATTTTTACCTCATTTAGGCCTTGGTGAATATCTTGCGAATTGCTTTTTTCCTTCGAGTCCTCAGACCCCAGATCAGGAGACCGAAAAGGGCGATAAGAATCGGCAGACCGGCAATATTGAAGGCCTTTATTGCGGTTTTAATCGACTGAGGGATTTCGTCCAGCGGGTTGTAGCTCTGTTTTTTACTCCGCATTGCCGCGATTCCCTCTCTACCGTTAAAGGAGTCGATATTGTTCATCACGAAAGTTGCGTTTACGGTTGCTTCATTTTCAGATCCCAGCAGGTTGTCTCTTAGCATGCTCGATGAGGCCATGATGAAAATCTTGCTTTTTTTGCCTCGGGCAATAAAGTTTCCACTGCTGGAGATGTCGGCCGTGGATGCATGGCCCTCTCCTGTGCTGCTATCCGGCGATTTTGCGGCGGCAACAGGGTGATTCTTGTTCTCGGCTTGATGGCCTTTTTCTTCCTTTTTCATTTCCGGCAGAGGTTTGCCGTCAAAGTAGCTGTCGAACCTGCCTTCCAAAAGGTAGGCGAGGGCATAGCTTTTTTCCTTCGATTGTGGGGGCGGATGCATGAACATCGGGTTCAAATTGATACGGTCTTTGAGCTCCCATGATTTCCGTGACGAGGAAATAAGCTTGGTTGCAGTAATGTCGTACTTTTTCAATTGCCCGGAATTTAATTCGAGGGGTGAGGCGTTGAGGACGATTAGGGCCTTTATTCCATGGAGAAATCCTACATTCTTGTTGATGTTCTCGTTTTTTATGATCGGCGCGAAATAGAGGGGGACCTCTCCTCCTTGCCTTCTCTGTTGTTTGTAGCAATGTTCATCCAGGACAAAGGATTTTTTGATCCGGACACCGTAGTGTTCCAGGAGTTTCTGCAGACCGGTATTCATAGGGACATATTGCGGACCCTGCATGGGGGCGAATTGTCCTCCTCTTCTTGGTATTTCCTTAAGAGAATCGGTGTAAATGATCAGATTGGTTCCTCGCATCAGGGCTTGATCTATCTGATAGAGTTCATAATCGGAGAATTTCTTGGTGGGACGAGCGATGATCAAGGTTCCCAGGGTTGGAGGGATCTGATCCTTGGCAAGAGCTATGTCCTTGAGCGTGTAGTTTTTCTCCAGGATTGAGGCAAAGTTCCCGACCACATCCTTGGCCTGAGCGCCGTTTGACGTATACTGAGAGGTGGCGAACGTTCCGTGATCGGACAGATACCCGATATCGCTGTTGATACCTATAAGGGATTCCATCCCTTTGTCGATTGCCTCTTCGATATTGCTCTGATTTTCCAGCTTATAGCTGGTGCCGAAAAGTGGAATCCTCAAAACATGAAGCAGGGGAATTTTTTTAGTTTTTCCGTGATAGCTCATCACCAAGCCGATACCCCCTTGGCCCGCCGGCAACTGCTTTTCAGGGATGGCCGGCCACTTGATCACCGTCAAATCATTGGTCTTTGCCGTCTTCTCCAGGGCTGTGCCTTCCCCGGGATTGATATTGGAGAATTCGAGCTTGTCATAGTTACGGGCCTGAACCTTCTTGACGATACCGGCAACTTCTCCGGGAAATTTATCCAGGTCTTTTATTCCCATCAAGGGCCCGACCGCTCCCAATGACGGGGACATGAACATGTTGACCTTAACCTTGTCCTTTAATCCGATCAAGGCACTAACCTTGTTGTTTAAGCGCAGGATGGCGGTGGTCAGATCATACTCCAGATGATCGGTTGATGTGATGGTGGGGATTTTCTCCATCATATCCCCATGGAGAATGACAAGGCCCATATAGGCCTGTTTGAATTTAACCTCATCTTTTTCAATGTCCTGTATCTGGACCGGCGTTATACCATAACTCTTTGCCATCTCACGGTATTTGTCGGCTTTGCCTTCGGGACCCATATCGTCGGCAGAGAGGTCGTAAATGGTATAGTTGAAGTATTTATTTCCTTGAACGGCATATTCTTCCAGAAGATCCCGCAGATATTGTTCGGTGGCGTTATGCGGTGCCGGAAGATTTTTGGTAAAAAAGGCCTTGATAGTCAGCGGCTCCGTCAGAGTGGAGACGACCTTTTTGCTTTCAGGAGACAGGGAGTATATCCCGTCTCTTGTCAAGTCAACACGAAAGAAAAGGGTTGAGCCGACCAGGTTCACCAGAACAATCAAAACGATATAGACAACGAATCTTATATAATTACTAGGCTTATGCATGAGTTTCCCTCCCTGCTAATTCTTTTCCTGCATGGCCAGGTTGGCCCCATACAGTCCGATGATCATCACGCTGAAAAAATAGAGAATATCTCTGGAGTCGACGATACCCTTGGCGATATTTTCGAAGTGAGTGGTAGCTCCGAAATAGGCGATTGTTTTCAGCATAAAGTCGGGGAAGAGGAAAAGCATATTGTTTACAAGGGTCAGACCGAAACAGATAACAGTACCGATGATGAAAGCGATGATCTGGTTCCTGGTCAGGGAGGAGGCGAAAATACCAATTGCTGTAAACGCTGCTCCCAGCAGCAATCCCCCCAGGTACCCACCGATGACTGGTCCCCAGTCAAGATCTCCCAGAAGTGAGATAATGACTGGGTAGGTGATGGTTGATAAGAGCATTGCGCCGATAAACAGAACTCCGGCAAGAAACTTGCCGATAATGATGTCATTGAAGGTGACGGGCAGTGTGAGCAGGGTTTCATAGGACCCGACATTGATTTCCTCTGAGAAGAGCCGCATGGTTACAGCTGGTATGACAAAGGAAAAGATCGGGGGCAGGAGATTGAAAAAGTTGCGCATATTGGCCTGATGCATCAGGAAAAATGTCGAGAAGAAGAACCAGCCGATCAGCAACAGAAAAATAGAAATAACAATATAGGCTATGGGGGAGATGAAGTAGTCCTTCAGTTCCTTTTTGGCAATATTAATAATCTGCATCCGCTTATACCTCCGTTGTCAGTTCACGGAAAATATTTTCGAGGCTTTCCGTTTCCCGGTAAAATTCGAGCAAGTCCCAGTCGGTTTTTTTTATGGCGGCATAGACATCCGCCCTGCTGTCATGCTGGGAAGAGCAGGTCAGCCTGAGACTCACTGTGTTATCTTTCGGGATTTCGTTTCCCTGGATCTGTTTGACCCCGGTAATTCCCGTGAGGCACTTTTCAGCTTCAACCCGGTTTGCCTGTTTGATAAGGAGGTGGAGGGTATATTCTTCATCTGCTCTTTGCTTAAGCGCCTTGGTGGTGTCGTCGGCGACGATTTTCCCCTTGTTGATGATTACCAGGCGATCACAGGTCGCTTCGGCCTCGCTGAGAATGTGGGTGGAGAGGATAACGGTTTTTTCCTTGCCTATTTCTTTTATGATATCCCTTATTTCGACGATCTGGTTCGGGTCGAGGCCGGAGGTGGGCTCGTCCAGAACCAGGATCTCCGGATCATCCATCATTGCATGGGCGAGACCAACACGCTGTTTAAGCCCTTTTGAAAGCTCATCAATACTCTTGTGCATGATCTGGTCAAGGCTGCAGAGATCAACAAGTTCCCATATTCTTCTCCTGCTCTTATCCTTATCAAGCCCCCGGATGTCAGAGATATATTTCAGGTAATCATATACCAGCATATTATGGTAAAGGGGCGCGGATTCCGGGAGATAACCGATGAGTTTCTTGATTGCAAGAATTTCGTCGTCGATTGAATAGTCTTTTATTCGGATGGTTCCGGAAGATGGTCTGAAATATCCGGTGAGCATTCTAAGCGTTGTGGTCTTGCCGGCACCGTTGGGTCCCAGGAGACCCATTATTCCACCTTTTTCGATGTCGAAACTGATTTTGTCCACAGCGCAGAAATCACCGTAATATTTAGAAAGGTCCTCAACATGGATCATAAGTTATTCTCCTTATTCCCAAATGTTACAGTTTTGCGTTCTGTCAAACGGCAACCGACCTCGTGAAGATCGGCTGTTGTTTAGCACAACGTGGAGTACACTTTTATATGAAAGTTTCAACGAAGCACTGGCCTTGTCATGCCGGAGTACCAAGCTTTCATATTTTGTTGTGACTAGCTGGTTTGGCCCAGCCATGCAGGTTAGCAGGTTTCCGGGATCATCGATCCCGGTTGACCTCCAGGCAAAGATATTATTGTCCAGCTTTGAGCCGGTTTAAAAATAGAGACATAGTAGAACCGATTATTGTCGAATTCAAGACAAAGGGGAGATATTTTTCCCGAAATCCATGATCGATGTGTAGAATATAGGAGCAAAGGGAAAATTTGCAGGGGGTGTTGTAGGTGCTGACTCTTTTGTGCTACTATACATTGATTCACAGCAAAAAGCCGGACGCCTGCATCAGTCGGTCCTCTCCGACTGGGAAGCGGAACAGGGGGAGCTAGGATATTTGAAAAAAAAAGAAGAGCAAGACAGTAAGACTGGTTGTATCTCAAAGGGAAGACAGAAGAGGAAACCCCCGGTATCGTGGGAAAAAGATGCGGTTATGAATATATCGGGGCTTTCCGGTGACCGGGATCGAACGATGTTGTTTTGCAATTTGATTCAGGCCCTTCATGCTGTTGTCGACTTCGAGGATGCCTTTATCCTGCAGATGCAGGATGACCAGTGTATGCTGCCCATTGCCTCCACGTCAAAAAAGATTAAGGGAACTTCTTGGAACCCCGATACTGTATTCAAAAGGGTTTTGAGTGGCCGTCCGTTTGCCTCTCATAATATCAACGAGATAAAGGAATGGGCAGGGCAACCGGAAAAGGTTAGGAAAAATGTAGCTTCCGCCCTTCATGTCAATCTGTACGGTGGTCGACTTTCCCTTTTGGTCTTCACCCATTCTCAACCGGGATATTTCAATCCGGCTTACGTCAAGCAGCTGAACACCTTGACTCCCCTGGCTTCACAAGCCTTCTTAAGCCTTGATCTGCAAAAGGCTGTCATTCAGCGGGACCGTTTTTTTCAGTTGTCGATGGACTTAATGGGAATAGTCGATTATTCAGGAAAATTTAAGCAGTTCAACGACAGCTGGGAAGCGCTTCTTGGCTATCGAGCAAAAGAATTTTATCTCAACGGCTTTTTAAGTTTTGTCCATGATGATGATGTGCAGATTTTCGTCAATGCCATAACACATTTAAAAAAGACAGGCGAACAATGCCTGGTCGAGGGGCGATTCCGCAGGTCGGATGGCTCGTTCTGCTGGCTCTCCTGCAGCCTTGCCGCCTATCACGACGAAAAACTCTGCTATATCGTAGCCCGGGATGTAACCAATCGGGTGCTTATGGAAAAGCAGTTGGCCTATGATGCCCGGCACGATCCACTGACGGGTCTTTATAACCGTGTGGAATTCATGGAACGCTTAGATATCGCCTTTGCCCGTTCCCAGCGGGAACCACACTACGCATTCGCACTTTTTTATATGGATCTCAACGGATTCAAGGCGGTCAATGATACGTTGGGGCATAGTGTGGGCGATGCTCTCCTTAAGAATGTATCTCAATGTCTGCTTGAGGTGGTCCGTGAAGTTGATACCGTAGCCCGTTTCGGAGGGGATGAATTTACGGTGTTGATGGATGCGGTTAAATCCCGCGAACAGATGGTCACCGTTATCAAAAGAATTCATGAGAGCCTTCGACATCCCTTTGTCCTCCAGGGAAATCAGGTAACGACCTCCGTCAGTATCGGTGTGGCGTTGAGTACCCCCTTCTATAAGAACGCGGAACATATGTTGCGTGATGCCGATTCAGCCATGTACAAGGCCAAAACTGAGAAAGATCTTCCCTATATTCTCATAGAAAGAGACAAGGTGATTGGTCAAACCGATAAACGAAAAAAATAAGTTTACGGGTTTCAATCTGGATCTTCGTATCATGTACCTGATTGGTCGGGGAAGGAAATTATAAATTGATTTTTCGGTTTGAATTCGATATGAAATAAACTATGAGCTTGGATTCTGAGCAGTGCAATTCCGTATGAGACGGAAAACGAAGCACTTTTCAACCATGCTCTATCCGGTAATTTACTCACTTACTTCACTCATCTAGCAAGAAAGGAGAGGAAACATGAAGAAGGCCATTATCTATCTGTTAATCGCTGCTGGCAGCATGATGTTCGCGGTCCCTGGCATGACTGCGGACACCGTTAAAATCGGTTCCCTGGCACCTACTACGGGTGATTTGGCAGCCTATGGCCCTCCGGCCAATAATGGGGCTTTACTGGCTGAACAGGACGTCAACGCCGCCGGCGGTGTCTTGGGACACAAGATTGAGATCATTTTACGTGATACCCAGACCAACCCGACTGCAGCCGTTGATGCGGCTAAAAAGCTGGTCGATATTGACAAGGTAGTCGCTATTGTGGGAGCTCTTTCGTCAGGGGTTACCATTCCTGTGGCGACATCGGTATCGATTCCAAGCAAAATTGTGCAGATCTCCCCGGCATCCACATCGGAGAAGATCTCCACCTTAGATGACAATGACTATATCTATCGCACGGTTCCCATGGATGCTCTCCAGGCACCGGCCCTTGCAGACGTTTTGATGAAGGACAAGAAATATAAAAAGGTTTCCATCATCTATGTGAATAATGATTACGGCGAAGGTTTGGCGAAAGGCTTGAAGACCTCATATGAAAAACTGGGTGGCAAGGTGCTGGAAATGGTTCCCTATAATAAGAAACAGGCATCGTATCGGGGTGAGGCTCAAAAAGCCATCAAAGGTGATCCCCAGGCAGTGGTAATGATTTCTTATCCCCAGTTTGGCACCATGATTATGCGCCAGATTATTGAAACCGGATATAAGGGCAGCTTTGCCTATGCCGATGGTATGAAAGCGCCCGAAGTGGCTAAAAATGTGGGTGCCAAGTACACAAACGACACCTATGGCACCGTAGCTGCCAACGCCAATCAGAAGCTCGCCGACTGGTTCAAAAATCACTATAAAGCCAAGTTCGGTGAAATGCCGCCCAAGCCCTATATCGATACTGACTACGATGCCGTTGTGTTGATCTCATTGGCCATGGCTAAAGGCGGTGAGACCACCCCCGAGGCGGTGTATAAAAATCTGCGAGCTGTGGCCAATCCTCCCGGTGTCAAGGTTGATCCCCAGAACCTGGCCGAGGCCTTCAAGCTGATTAAGGAAGGAAAAGACATCGATTATGATGGGGCTTCCGGAAGTTGTGATTTTAACAAATACGGAGATGTGCCGGGAAGTTACGAAGTATGGAAGTTCTCCAACGACAGCATCAAAACGGTCAAATACATGACGGTCGGGAAATAAGACGGCCTGGTAAAATTCTCAGAAGCATCGTTTCTGTAAATTTTCAATCCTTCGATGTGCTTTGGTGCATTGAAGGATTGAAAAAAAGGTTCATCCAAATAAAGCTTTTTGGGGCTCACCCCGGACCAGCAACTGAACATTAGTGGTAATCAAATCGTACTTTTAAAAGGCTGAAATTAATGAGATGGTGAAATTCATCGCTTCCAGACACCGCTCTCCGGCCTTATCGCCTGTACACCACGGCTGACAGACAGTCCGTCCCTGACCTGCTGCCAGTTGCGGACGTCCTGTCCGCAACCCTGCGGGCCTCCACGATGCGTCCTCCAGCGATAAATTTCGCATCCCGTGTTATAGATAAATATGCTTAAACCAGATGAGTCGAAAAATTGCTCGCCCGTAAATTTCATGAAAACCAGGGGGAGACGAATAATTCTGTAATTAATAGAGAGGAGTTATGCGATGATTTCCTGCAAAGGAGGATACTTTGTACCCGTAGTGAGTCGGTTATTCCCTGGTTTTTTCACCCTTCGGGAAAATCGATATGGTCCGTTATCCCGCGTACACATGTATGGCCTTTGTATGGCCTTTCCCACGTCTCCTCGGCCAGCAGACCATCTCAATCTGTGAAATTTACGGGCCAGGCAACGAATTTTTTTGGGGGAAAATCCCGCCGCCCACAGGTAAAGAGGTTCTTATTCTCCATTCTTGGGCATCTGCAAAACACTCTTCTGGCCAAGAATGCCCTGGGGTCTGACGATAAGGATGACTTCCAGAACTATAGCGATCACAATAACCCGCAATGCCCCCACCTTCACGGCATAGGCAACCGGCACAACGTTGCTGATCAGGCCGGTGAGCGACCAGAGTCCCCAGATGACCAGGGCCCCGAGCAGTGCACCTTTATTGCTGCCGCTGCCGCCTGATATAAGCATTACCCAGACCAGGAAAGTACCGGTCATCGGGACAAAAACCTCCGGGCTTATAAACTGGATGAAATGAGCGTATAAAGCACCGGCCAGGCCCATGATCATGGACCCGAGCACCAGTGACTCCATTTTGTAGCGAAAGACATTCTTTCCCATTGCCAGAGTGACGGTTTCGTCTTCACCTATGGCTTTCAGCACACGTCCCCATGGGGATTTTAAGGCTTTTTCAATGGCCAGATAAACGCAAACCACAAAGAACAGCATCAATAAGAGATAGAATACATTGTAGTCAAAATGGATATATTGGTGAAAAGGGCGGGGGATGTGACTTACCCCTCTTACTCCGTTGCCCACCCAGGCCTCGTTGTTGAAAAACAGGCGGATGGTTTCGGCAATGCCGATGGTTGCAATTGCCAGGTAATCTTCTTTTAATTTCAGGGTGGGGATACCGATGAGAAAGGCGATAAACCCACTGAGCAGGACTGCTATGAGCAAGGCCGGAATAAACGGCATATCAAAGCCCCCGATACGATCCGTTGCAGCGGGCGTGGTCAAAATGGCCGAGGTATAGGCACCCACGGCAAAAAAACCGGCTATACCGATATTGAATAGTTTGGTGTATCCCCATTGAATGTTTAAACCCAGACTGAGTAGGCCGTAAACAGAAGTTATAACAAGAAAAAATATCAGATAGGAGAATATTCCGCTTAGATCCATCGCTTAGAGACTCCAAAGATACCCTGAGGGCGAATTAACAGCACCAGAATCATGATGACAAAGGCCACTGCAGGTTTATAGGCTGTAGAGATATATCCGGTTGATACTTCCTGGGCGATACCGATGACCAAACCACCGACCATTGCTCCATAGGGCTGGCCGATACCGCCCAGGATGGCCGCGGCAAAGAGCGGCAGCAGCAATTCCCAGCCCATGGTCGGCCTCAGGCCGTTTTCCATCCCCAGCATGATACCGCCCGTTACCGCCAGCGCGGTCCCTACGGTCCAAGTCCAGATGATCACCCTTTGGGTATCGATTCCCACCACTTCGGCTAAATCCATATTGTCTGAGGACGCACGCATGGCCTTGCCGATTTTGGTCTTCTTTAAAAACAGGTGCACCAGCACGATGAGCACCGCTGCAGTAATCATGGTGCCGATATCCGTATTATTGAACCTGAGTCCCGGCAGGACGGGATAGGATATCTGAATGTCACGCGAGTAATAGGTGAGATCAGGTCCCCAGAACAGCAGGACGAGATTTCGTAGAAGAAGCGCCACCCCGACTGAGGATATGAGCAGGATGATCGGTCCGGTTGAACGAAACAGTTTATAAAGATACTGATCGATCAAAATTGCTATCACCACCGACAGGATGACCGACAAGGCGACTGCAATGGGAAGTGGGAGTTGCAGGTTGAAAAAGAGTAAAGCCAGGTAAGCCCCCAGGGTCATGGTGTCGCCGTGGGCAAAATTAGCGAATTTGAGAATGCCGTAGACCAAGGTCAAACCAATTGCCCCGAGGGCAATTATGGAACCAAAGACAATTCCATTTGCGAATAACTGCAACATAAGCGGTGTCGTCTCCTAAGCGCTACCCAGATAAAGTCGCCCCACCTCGGGATTATCGAGGAGGGCTCTCCCGGTGTCTTCAAAGCGATTTTTTCCCATGACCAGAACATACCCTCGATCCGACATGGACAATGCCTTTTTGGCGTTCTGTTCGACCATGAGGATGGCCATACCGCTTTGTTTAATATGTATAATCTTTTCGAATATTTCGTCCCGGACCAGTGGGGCCAGTCCGGCCGAGGGTTCATCCAGCAGCAGCAGTTTGGGGTCCAGCATCAGGGCTCGACCCAAGGCCAGCATTTGACGCCCCCCTCCTGAAAGAGAACCTGATACCGCCTTGCGATGCTTGGCAATAAAGGGAAACAGATCGAATACCTTCTCCAGGGAAGCGGTGATATCATCATTTCTGATAAAGGCTCCCATTTGTAGATTTTCTTCAACAGTGAGAGAAGGAAATACATTGTTATCCTGTGGGACATAACTCATTCCCAGTTTCACCAATTGGCTGGCACGCATACCTGTAATCGGTTTGCCATCGAAAACGACAGAGCCTTGCTTGATTTTGAGCATGCCGAAAACGCCCTTCATCAATGTGGACTTGCCGGCTCCATTGGGGCCGATAATCGATACTATTTCATTATCGAAGCATTGAATACTGACGCCGTTTAGTATCAGTACTTCGCCATACCCGCCAACCAGATCTTTGACTTCTAAAATGGCCATGTTCAACCACCCAGATACGCATTTATGACCCGCTCGTCGTTTCTGACCTCTTCGGGTTCTCCTTTGGTCAGAATGGTACCGGCATTCATGACAATTACTGGATTGCACAGGGTCATCACTAATTCCATATTATGTTCTACAATCAAAAAGGTTTTGCCTTGCTCGTTTAACTTCCGAATATAGCCGATCAGTTTATTCATAAGCGTCGGATTCACGCCGGCACCCGGCTCATCCAGGAGAATGATTTCCGGATCGGCCATCATGGTACGGGCGATTTCCAGAAGCCGTTTTTGTCCCGTGGAAATATTACCGGCATATTCGTCTTTAAGATGATGGAGCTCGACAAAATTCAATGTTTCAATCGCACGTTCCCGGACCTTTTTCTCCTGGCTTTTTACCAGCCAGGGGCGAAACCAGGCATTCCAAATCCATTCACCCTGTTGGTGGGCGGGGACCAGCATCAAATTTTCCAGCAGGGTCATCTTTTCCAGTTCTCTGGAAATCTGGAAGGTACGGATCAACCCTCTGTGAAAAATCTTGTCCGGACGAAAGCCATCGATGCGTTCACCCTTTAAATAGACTTTCCCGATATCTGGTTTATGGAAACCGCTGATGAGATTGAATAGGGTTGTTTTGCCGGCCCCGTTGGGGCCGATCAGGGCGGTTATGGTCCCTTTTGCGACACGAAGAGAGCATTGGTCTATAATCTTCATTTTTCGAAATGACTTACAGACCTTGTCCACTCTCAGTAATTCGTCGGGATTTACCTTTTCTTCATTCATTTCTGCAGCGTTTGCTTTAATTTCGGATTCGGCAACAATGTGTCTTTCGTCTATTACTAATTGAATTTAATGACAAAAATACCAAGATAAAGGGAGTGGCTTCCTCCTCGTTGCAGCAAACTTATTTCCCTCATCCCTGAACCAGACCTATCCTAGCCGATCAAATCAAACCGAGCAACATTTTCTTAACATTTCTTGAGTCAAATAAACCGTGGGCAATTCCTGCTCTCATCACCCTTGGTAGCTGGGCGAGATCATATTGATTAATGAAAAAAAGCTCAATCAGTTGTATGCTGCAAACGGACTATGTTGATCAAAACCGTTCGAGCCCGGTGAAGCATGAATAGGTGGTTATGCTTTGCGGGAAACTGGCCGTGTTTTTTCGTAAATTGAAACAGCTCGGGAAAAGGGACCAAAGAACAAAACAAAATCTGATTACACTAAGGATCCCCCCCTTTCCATTTCAATAAGCTGCGTTTCAGGGGTGATCAGAGAACAAAAAGAGATTCGATGATTCCATGAGAATTCTGTCTTATGTCATAACCGGGTGTATAGCAGCATTGGCCGTTGTCTTCCTTTTGCCCAGGAAATACGCCCTGTTCTTGGGGATAACGGCGCTTTTCCTGGGTACCGTGGTTCCGATAGGTCTGTGGACCTTTGCCTATTTTTTTGTTTCGGGTGACACGAGCACTACGGGAATGTTGGGTACTATCTGCGTCATTCTCTTTGCTCCTGCCGGCGTGTTGATCTCAATCCTTGCGTATTTCAAGAATGAGTGACCGGGGGATGTTTGGGATCGAGTCTTTTATTACATTGATGGTAATGATATAAGCCGTTTTATCCATGATGAAATACATTTCCAAAAGGAATAGAATATGAAAATCGGTTTGATGAACAATCCTTCTAAATCGATATACGATGAGGCAGAGAATTGTGGCAAGGCGGGATTTGATTTCCTGGACTTAACCATTGAAGGTCCCCATGCCACTACTGTTGACATTCCCAGATTACGAGACATTCTTGATTCCCATAATCTCACCGTCATAGGACATACCGACCCCTGCTTGCCCTATGCCTATCCTCTTCAAGACGTTCGGGATGCTTGTTTTAAGGAGTTGGAAAGATGTGCCGTGATTTTTTCCGCCTTGAACGCAAGAATAATGAATATCCATCCCTGTTATTTCTGCCCGCCGAGCATGAAAGGGGATTTGCTCAGGCTCAACATCGAGGCCTTAAGTCCCATTGTTGAGATGGCAGCCTCCCATAGCCTTACGCTGGTATTTGAAAATTATAAGGCTCCCTTTGACCGTGTCGCAACCTTTAAAAACCTTCTGACAGCCGTTCCGGGCTTAAAACTGCACCTGGATTTCGGACACACAAATTTTGGTTTCGACAGTTACGAGGTGTTTTGTAAAGACCTGGGGGAACACATCAGGCATGTTCATTTTTCCGACAACCGATCCAGGACAGATGACCATATACCTTTGGGAGTTGGAACCGTTAACTGGGAAAAGGCTGTGCAATTATTAAAAGGCACGGGGTTTGATGCTACCATCACCTTGGAAATATTCTGTAATAACAGTGAGGTGCAGTACAACTATCTGGCGATTTGCCGGAAGCTGGTTTTAGATCTTTGGCAGTAGTGCCCCAGGAAGGACTGGCTGAATAGTTAATTGTACGTTGCTTCGTGTTTTTTTATGAAATTTCCAGGTCAATTATTTTCGGCCAATAGGCGGTGTCGGGCAATTTCCCCGGGGATGCACTGCACAAGCACTAATGAAACCAGACTCAAAACCGCACCGCCCAAAAAGGGAATTCTGTAATCAATTGCCCAGAGCATACCGCCGATTGCGGGCAGGACCACTGCCGCGATATGGTTGATGGTGAAACCTACAGCCATGCTCGGAGCAATATCGGCCGGTTCGGAGATTTTCTGGAAAAAGGTGCGGATGGCAATGGCGCAGTTGAAAAAGATATGATCGACGATATAGAGCAAGGCAACCACCAGTCTGCTGTCTACAAAGGCGTAGGCAACAAATATGAAAATGAGCGCGCCATATTCCATTGAAAGGACTTTCTGTTCACCAAATCTGTTGATGCATCTGCCTATGAAGGGGGAGAGATAGTAATTTATGCTGTTGTTAATAAAAAAGAGTACGGCGATTTCCTGTACGGAGTAATTGAATTTCTTCACCAGGAGAAAGACGGCAAAAGCTATGAAAATCTGGCGACGGGCTCCAGCCATAAAAGTGAGGCAATAATACAGCCAGTACTTTTTCCTGAAAATCATTTTTTTGTGCTGGGGGATGTTGCCGCTGCTTGTGGGATTTTTCGTTAAGGCCCAGAGCGATACGATAATAATCATCCCGCCGAACATCAGATAAATTTCTGTATAATTGAGAAAAGATGCAAGGCAAAAGATTACGATACTGACTACTATATTGCTTGCAGAAGCGATACCACGCAATTTTCCAAAGACCAGAGGTGCCTGTTGCCTGTCGAAGTATTGCAGGGTCAGAGATTGGTTGGTTGTCTCAAAATAATGGAAGCCAAAACTCATCAGAAGGGTGGTGCAGATGATTCCGCCAAAACTGGGGAACAGACCGGTACACCCCACACCGATGCCGAGCACCAGTACAGAGAGCGCAGAAAGGCGGTGCTCCTGGATTACCAGAAGGACATAGACAACCAGTAGTGAGAGAAAACCTGGAATTTCACGAATCGATTGGATGATGCCGACATGGTCACCGTCCAGTCCGAGAACATGGACGGAAAAGTTGTCAAAAAGGGTCCGCCAGAGCTGTAGTCCCAGAGCAGCGCAGACAGTGAGCAAAAGCAGGTAGAAATACATCGGTTTTTTTTGAATGACGAGCATGATGGATGTGATTGTATAGCTGCAGGTACAGCAAGAAAGATTGATAGAAACAGAGATGAATCAGGAACAAAGGTGGCCATCATAATGCAGTGGGGCAAGGCCGGCAAGCAGGAAAGAAAAGAATTGGCATTGCGGAAGTAAACAACCATGCCTGGATGATGCCTGCCTCCAGGGTAGATAAACGTTTTCGATAAGGGAAAACAGTTACAAGCATGAAAAAAATAATAGCCCTGCTGGCTTTGCTGGCAGCTTTTCCCCCACTTTCCACCGATATGTACCTGGCAGCAATTCCGCTGCTGGTCACGCGATGGCACCAACCTCTGGTGGTGGTCAATCTTACCCTGATCGGCTTTTTTGTTACCTATTGCGGCTTTTTATTGATTTACGGGCCGCTGTCTGACCGGTATGGTCGTCGACGTCCCCTTCTGGCTGGGCTTGCGCTTTATACAACGTCCAGTCTGCTCTGCGCCTGGGCGGGCAGGGTGGAGGTCCTGATTGCGGCAAGGGTGCTTCAGGGTGCTGGAGCCGCTGCCGCGACTTCCATTGCTTTTGCCATCTGCAGGGATCGGTTCGAAGGCAGGCTCCGTCAGAGGGTTTTCATTCAGTTGGGGATAATCGTGGCAGCAGCACCCATGATGGCTCCTGTTTTGGGTGGTTGGATTATAGACCGGTTTGAGTATCAGTGGATCTTTGTCCTGCAGACAGGATTAGGGGTTATCGCCTCTATCGGGGTTCTCATGATGGACGAGTCTCTTCAGGTAGCAAAACGGGAGGAACTCAAGCGTGTATTTCTCGGTTATTTTCGGCTTCTAAAAAACCCTCGCTATACTGCGCTAATGATCTCTTTTGCCTGTATAGGCTTTCCTTTTTTCGCCTTTATCGCCATTTCCAGCGAGATTTATATCACCCGTCTTGGCTACACCGAGCAGGAGTACGGATATTTTTTCGGCGCAAATGCCTCTGCTTTTTTACTGGCTCCGATGGTGTTTTCGAAACTGGCGAAGCATTTTCGGCTGGCAAGTTTGCTGACGGTAAGCTTTCTTGGCGTGCTGTTGTCAAGTCTGCCTATGATGAGCAGTTTTATACCATTTCCGTGGCGGTTGGCCCTTCCCATGTGGCTTCTGACCTTTTTTTTCTCGTTCGGGAGACCTCCCTGCAACAATTTGATCCTTGAACAGGTGGAAAAAGATGTGGGCAGCGCCTCGTCTCTAATGGTTTTCTCCTTTTTTATTACGGGGGCCTGTTCCATGTGGATTATTTCCCTTGACTGGTCGGACCCTGTGGGCGTGGTTGGTTTTTTCGGCTGTGGCGCGGCCTCTCTGACCTTTGCCGGCTGGTTTCTCTCCAACCGTTTTCTGGGATTGAAATTTCCTGACTGAATACTTTCAAAAAGGGATGTCTTCATCGTCAAATTCATCATCATAATCACCCGGCATCATTTCACTTGCCAGTTGTAAAAACACACCCTGTGATTCGCACAAATTTTTTATGATCCGGCTGTATACTTCTTTTTCATTGAGGTTCTTTGTTTTGGCCATTGCTTTTAATACAGAGTTTATTTCCTTAGACAAATTGCCTATTATTTTATCAAGATCCATACATTTTCCTTTTCATTTTTTTCTCGCACGGTTCAACGTAAGGTTGAGGGAGACAAAGTTCTGAACTCCCTTCCCATGGATGTGACAGGTATTTGGCACTGCACTGATGGAGGTTTTAATTGTCTGGTATGGTTGGAAAAAATAGTCTTTATAACTGGTCAGAAACAAGAACCCGGCCTTTAGCACCAAGTGAAGTCCTGCCATCTTGACCTTTGATTCGTCCCCGTAATTCAACAATCTCACCCCGCAATTTTTCGTTTGGGGTTACCTTTACGACCATCCATTCAAGTACAATGGTTTCGTCCGCGTAGATTGGTCGACGGAAACGAACCCAGAACTCGAGGCCAAGCATAGCACCTTTTTTTGAAAAATGAGAGGCCGTCAAGGAAAGTAATAACGCTGTTGTGTGGGGTCCACTGGCAGTCGGTTTTCCAAAACGGGTGTTGGCGGCAAATTCCGGATCATGGTGTAGGGGGTTGCTATCACCTGCAGCTTTTGCAAAATCAGCCACAATCGCAGGCGAAAGGGTTATTTCGGAAGAGAAGCGTTCTCTGGGGTAGGCTCTCATACCATATCTCCTGGAGTCGGCGTTGATGCCAGACCAATAAAGTCTGAATTCTATTTACACACATCAACCCAATCTTTGCAGTTTGAAAACTTTTCAAGTTCTTCTATGGTCATGCGTATTGACGAATATTGGTCTCCGGCAGCGGGAATAACTTCTGAATGCTTTTTTAACGATACGTCCAGATATACATCAATGGGTCCCTTTAAACCAAAGGGACAAACTCCTCCCACTGCATGTCCTGTTTGTTCCAGTGCTTCATCATGATTGAGCATTTTCGCCTTTTTTGAAAAATAGTTTTTGTATTTCCGATTATCGATTTTTGATTTTCCGGCAACAACAATCAAGATAGCTTTGTCATCCAATTTGAAGGAGAGTGTTTTACCGATTTGGTCAGGGTCGACACCATGGACTTTTGCAGCATCCTCGACCGTTGCCGTTGAGCTTTCCAAAACCATAATGCGATGGTCCATATTGTACTTGGAAAAAAAATCTATCACTGCCTCTAATGACATTTTGTTCCCTTAAATTTTTCTAAGAAAGTCTCTTCAAAACAGCAGCCTTGCCATGCCGCAGTGATGGGCTTTCTTTTTTGTTGTGACGTACATGTCTGGTCCAGCCATGATGGTTAATATAGAGGTTTTTTCAACTCAACGCCAGATCTCCAACAACTCATTGGCCAAAAAATTAGATAATAATAATCCTTCGAACCCATGCATCCATCCAAAAAACCGCTGGAATGCGTCAGCGAGACTCTTTTTTGGTTCAACCCAGCGGACCATCTGCTGAACCAGCTAAAAGGCGTTTTGCCAGCCGAGTTTTTCCCTTGATCCGCTCCCGGTAGGTGCCGACGGTGGCCGTGCCTGTTGCTAAGAACAAGACGGTGTTGGAAAGCGGGACAGGTTTAGTCTTTCACTTCGAATGATAAACGTGGCTAACGTGTATCAAGCTTGCCAGTTTCAATGATGGCTTTATCAACAATTGTGCACTGCCAACGATAAATAACCATGTTCCGCGCTCCACTAAAGAATCTGAGAGAAAAAAGAAGCTTCCTATCAAAAACCAAATTGCTATAAGAAGGTCATTTAGAGCCCCGACAGCTTCATATCTGCGTTGGACAATTACATGGTTTTGACTAAAATCTAATCCGAACTCTCGATTTTTGTTACTTGTCATTCTTACCCTACAGTTAAACATTTTCATTATCCAAAAGGTCAGAATGACTGACCTTTCAGTGTATAAACGGAAAATGCCCATGGCCTTTTTCGTATAGCCGGGCATTTTCCCACCTTCTCTGATTTCAACGTCACAAACTATATGCTGGAGGACGTGTCGATTACTTGGGACAAAGCGGTGAGAAGAACCAGGGAGAGTTCCACCAAAAGCATCTTGCTTGGTATTCTTTCAGTGGCTGAAAGTCTTTTGGGGGAAAGTCTACATACCTCAGGAATCCTTCTCTTATTGACACCAGATACAATCCACGGGATTTGTATCTGGTTTTATTGGGTGTATACGCGTATAAATTTCAGCCTTTACTTGAAAGCCTCCATACATTCCAGGTGCTTTGACTTTCTGGAATAGAGCCATTATGGGTCAAACATTCAAACACTCTTGCCGCCAGATCCTGTCCATTCATAATAGACATGGTCAAATCAGAGAGCAAGAGATCGATTCCGTCAGTTTGCCCATGGGCAACAATTTTTGGGGTTCTTCCGGATTGAGAATACTCATCTATAACGTGGGAGGCGGAGGGCGTCTTTGGAGGACGCCTCGCGGAGGCCCGATGGGGACCCACACAAGGATCGAAGGGGTGCGGACAGGACGTCCGCACCTGACAGACAGGCCAGGGAAGGCCTCCGTCAGATGCGGTGTACCGGCGATAAGGCCACAGAGGAGCGTCCGGAAGCGATGCACTCTGCCGGATTGTTCCTTGCAGATTTACAAAAGTACGCTTCATTCGGATGACCCATTATTTGCTCTTGCGATGTACCGGTTTGTACTGATCCCGCATTTTACGTTTGAGCATTTTGCCAGCAATATTGCATGGAAATGTTTCCATAATGACCACATCGTGTATTCGTTGAAATTTAGCATGGACCCTGTTATTGGTCCATTCTATTAAAAGCTCGGGTGTTACCTTCGCATCGGGAACGAGTACAACAGCCGCAATGGGAACTTCTCCCCATTTCCTGTCAGGCACCCCGATTACAGCCACATCCCTGACATCCGGATGCTGAATCACCACTTCTTCAATGTCTTTGGGATACACATTTACTCCCCCGGAAATAATCATATCTTTAATGCGATCAACGAGAAACAGGAAACCATCCTCGTCTACATACCCGGCGTCCCCCGTATGCAGCCAGCCATCCACAATGGCCTTTTGGGTCAGATCGGGCTGTTTATAGTAGCCGGGCATCATCATTGGGCTCTTGCCACAAATCTCACCAATTTCCCGTGGAGCACATATCTTGCCCTCGGTATTCAGTATACGCAATTCCATGAATGGTGCGGGTACTCCGACAGAGCCGACTTTCCGCATAGCGTCATGTTTGTCCAGCACCGTCATAAACCCTTCCGTGAGCCCATACAACTCATAGAAACGTCCAGGCAAGGTCTCGTTCAGGCGGTGTTTATACTCCATCAGCAAAGGTGCACCCACATTGTGAATCATTTCCAGAGATGCAAGCTTTTCAGGGTCAAAGTCCGGGCTATTTAATATGGCGATGATCTGAGCCGGCACCATTACGATATGCGTAACCTTTTCTTTTTCGATGTCGGCAATAACGGCTTCTGCGTTAAAAGCCTTATGAAGAATATATTTGGCGCCTAGGAACATCCAGGGCATCAGGTCCAGCATGGCTCCGTTAAAAACTATGGCACCGGCATGCATGACCACGCTCTCGGGTGTCATTCGCCAAGAGGAAGCAAAGATGGTGCAATACATGGCTCGCACATAATGGGTGTGAATAATACCTTTTGGGCTGCCCGTGGTTCCGCTGGAGTACATGATATTATATATATCATGATCGTCGATGAAGACCTCTGGCGGGTTGTCCTCGCTTGCAGGGCCGACAAAATCCTGGTAGCTGCAAAAGCCCCGTTCTTGCGCATCCAGGCCCACAAGAATATATCGGTTGTCGGCAATTTCAGGCAAATCTCGGCTGATAGTTTTCAGCACACCAGCAAAAGATGCGTCGGCGATCACCAAAACAGTATCTGAATTCTTCAGCAAGGTCAGTAATCCGCTTTCGTTGAGCATGGTACTGCTGGGAACAATGACCATGCCAGTCTTTGCCGCCGCCCAATAGGCCGCCATCAGCTGTGTGCAGTTGGGCAGAATAGTGGCGAACTTATCTCCCTTGACCAGTCCATTGTCAAGAAGTGCATTTGCAAGTTTGTTAACATAGGCGTTAAACATCTTGTAGGTGAATCGCTCATCGCCACAAACAAAGGCCGGATGGTCAGGACGATAACGAGCCTGGTGGGGCAAAAGGCTTCCGATGTTCATTGTTCTCTCCTTTTTTTTGACAAATGATAATGCATGGTATCATCTACCCTTTGGAACCGAGACGGAGCCCGCCGTGGATAAAGACAGTCTCACCGGCCATGGCTTCATTACGGTAGAGTTCAGCCACCAGACTGACGACCTCCTCAGGATCGACAAGGCGATTTATCGGTACCTGCTTGAGAATTTTATCCAGAACCTTTTCGTTCATTGTCTTGACCATTGATGTACCAACATATCCCGGGGCCACCGCCATACAGCGGATCCTGTCCGCAAAACCCCGCCTGAAGAACTCCGCAGTAAGAATTTTCGGCATGACGGACATTGCCGCCTTCGAGGAAGCATAGTTGATTTGCCCGGCGGTACCCAAAGACCCGGTGGAAGAGACGAGACAGACAAGCCCCTTACAATTGTGGTTTACCATCCTCTCGACACAGGCCCTGATTGTGAGAAAAACCCCTGTCAGGTTGATATCAATGACCTTTTGAAACTGAGCAAGCGACATCTTGCCTGTGACCTTCCCGGTCTCGCGATCGGTATCGATCATGAGGCCATCGCTTATTATCCCGGCAAACGGCGCCACCAAATTGATCCTGCCGAAGGCTGAAATTGCAAGATCGGCCAGGCGTTCGCAGTCATCCTCAAGGCATACATTGCAGACGATTGATTTTACGTCCTGGCTGATGGTCGCAAGTTCTGCCTCTGCCTGTTTTAAAGGACCTTCCGCGACATCGGCGATAACAACCTTGCCGCCCTGGCGCAGCCAGAAATCGGCTAAGGCCCTGCCAATACCACTGCCGCCACCGGTGATAACGGCCACTGAATCATGTATGGTCAGCATGTATCTTTCTTTTCCTTTGGGTAATTACAATATAAAATCGATTAAAATATCGAGAAGTGTTGTTCTTCTCATAGAACTCTTCAGTTATGAATATAAATCTTCCAAAACAACGACATGTAACTGTTCAACAGTGCACCAATTAGCGAAGTCTTCGGATGGGTGCTGCTGAATAGTTCCCTTCCCATGGGGACCGCGTTAACACCAGCAACTGCAAATTCCATGCCGGGTAAAAACGAACTCTCCGTGACATATCTTGCCGGGTTTATTGTAAGAGGCAGGCTGGGGCTGGCAGCAGCGCAAATGAGAGAATTTTGAAAGAGTTCCGGCGAGATCTTTACGTGATGATGACCTCGGCAAGACGTGTATTTCTTTTGATACACTCCACTCTTGGCATCAAAGTGGAATGTCGTGTTTTTTCATTTTTTTATACAGAAGGGTTCGGTGGATTCCCAGTAGGTCGGCGGCCCTGGCCTTGTTGTTCCTGGTTTTTTTTAAGGCTGCAAGAAGGGCCGCTTTTTCCGCCTTGGCCTTAACACTGCGAATCGGTTGGAGAGGGGCCTCTGCCGCTGAAAGCCGGGTTTTTCCGGCGATAAAAGGAAGGTTGCTTATCTGGATTCTGTCTCCCTGCATGGTCAAGAGAGCACGCTCCAGGATATTGGACAATTCGCGCACATTGCCCTGCCAGGCATGATCGGTGAGGGCATTCATGGCCTCAGGGGTTATGCCGGCTGGAGTGCAGCCATTTTTGTGGGCAAGGTTTTTAAGCAGATACAAGGCAAGAGGAACCACATCCTCCGGCCTTTCCCTGAGTGGTGGGATCTTAAAAGAAATGACGTTGAGCCGATAGTAGAGGTCTTTTCTAAATTTGCCGCGGGCTATCAAGTTTTCCAGGTCCTGGTTAGTGGCGGCAATGAGCCTGAAATCCGAGCGGATCAGCTTGTTTCCCCCCACCCGTTCAAAATATTTTTCCTCCAGTACACGCAGGAGTTTTGGTTGCATTTCCAGGGGTAAATCTCCAATTTCATCGAGAAATATGGTGCCATGATCTGCAAGTTCAAATTTGCCGGGCTTGCCCTTGGCTAGAGCCCCGGTGAAAGCCCCCCGGTTGTAACCGAAGAGTTCCGATTCGAGCAGATCCTTAGGAATGGCTGCGCAGTTAATCTGAATGAAGGGCTGGAGTTTTCTTGGGCCGGCATTATGAATGGCCTGAGCGAAAAGTTCTTTGCCGGTTCCGCTTTCACCGGTGATCAGGACGGGAGAGGTGTTGTCGGCGGCTATGAGCGCCTCCTTCTTCAGGTTGGTGATGGCCATGCTGGTGCCAATAATGCTTTCCAAGGTAAAACGGGTGGAGCGCAGCGTCATGAGTTCCTTTTCGTAGATCATTACCTTTGATTCCAGGGAATGAAGTTTCCTGGAAAGCATGCTCACCTCTGTGATATCCTGGAACATTACCAGACCGAAAACCGCAATGACCCTGCCGCTCTTTTTGATCGGTATACGGTGAACCACAATGTTCTGGCCTCTGATGGTCTGGATCTGATTAATCTCTGCCACACCGGTTTTACCGACGATATGCATTCGACTGTTTTCAGCAACCTCAGTGCAATGCTTACCGATACTCTTCTTGATATCAAAACCGAGAAAGTCGGCATAGGGTTTATTCAGATGGGTGACAATGCCGTCGGGATCTGTGACCATGGCTCCACTCGGGGTATTGTCAAAAATCAACTGAAAGAGTTCAAGTTGATTTTTAAGTGTTTGAAAATCCGTATGTTGCGATTTTTTCTCCACTCTCACCCCTTGCGTTTGGCTATTTGGCTTGGCAGGTTTATTGAGGATATTCGCTCCCTAAGAGCAAGCTGGGAAAGACGGCATGCTGGTGTAGATATTTGGATACACAATTTGACGCTGTTTGTCGAGAAAAAATCTTCTTGGCATGTGGAACAAAATTCCACGTTCAGGTGTATAAAACTGACGGGGAACAGGCACATGGAACGAATAATAAAATAAAATGGGCTCATCCGGATTAATCGTACTTTTAAACGGCTGAAAGTAATGAGATGGTGAAATTTGTCGCTTCCAGACACTGCTCTCCGGCCTTATCGCCCGTACACCACGGCTGACGGAGGCCGTCCCTGGCCAGCTGGGTTGCGTCCTCCAGCGATATAGAAGGGTACACTCAATTCGGAAGAACCATAAAATGGCCCATTCTCCAGAACAATGACAATGTGTAGCTATTTGGATACATGTCCCCCAGGCATGTCCTTGATGCGGTGGTTTCTCCATATCGCCTTTGATTACTCCGCATATTTTTCTGCATATTTTTTTGTCCAGCCTTCCAGCAAAAGCTCGTCTGCACAACGTGTCCCTGCTGGCATTACCTTGCAAAACGCCGTTTGCCGAGCAGGCCTTGTTGGTAATAATTATCCGGAATATGACTCCAATTATGGCAAATACTAAACCTCTACAAAAACCCAAATTGGCACGGGGATTGCAAATTTCACACTTGTTCTCTTTAAACTTCCACGGGAAGAATTGCGACCCTGATGTCAAAGTACTAGAAAAAATTATCGATAAACCATACTATTAAAATCGACTGATCAAAAACATTCACTGCCTTGGAGGAGATGAAGCCGATGACGCAATGGGTTCTCGAAACCACAAACCTATCCAAGGATTTCAAGGGTTTTCTAGCCGTAACCGAGGTCAACCTCCGGGTATGCAAGGGGCACATCCACGCCTTGATCGGACCCAACGGTGCTGGCAAAACCACAGTCTTCAATCTGCTCACCAAGTTCCTGACCCCCTCATCGGGAAGTATCCAGTTCAAAGGAGTCGATATCACCGGGGAAAAGCCGGCCGAAATTGCCCTGCGTGGCATTATCCGCTCCTTCCAGATTTCGGCGGTCTTTCCTAACCTGACCCCCTTCGAAAATGTCCGAGTGGCCCTGCAGCGCCGACTTGGGACATCGTACCATTTCTGGAAACCGGTATCTACCCTGGCCGTATTAACTGATAAGGTAATGGAATTGCTTGAGGCTGTCGGTCTTGAAGAATTTGCCCAACGGCCCACCATTGAACTTGCCTATGGCCAGAAACGGGCGCTTGAGATCGCCACAACCTTGGCGTTGGAACCCGAGTTGATGCTCCTCGATGAACCGACTCAGGGGATGGGAGCGGAAGATGTTGACAGGATCACCGAACTTGTACGCAAAGTGGCTGTCAACCGCACCATCCTGATGGTGGAACACAACCTGAAGGTGGTGGCCAAGCTGGCCGACCGGATCACCGTTCTCAATCGTGGCGCCATCCTGGCCGAGGGAGAATATGAGGAGGTCTCGCAAAATCCGCAGGTGATGGAGGCCTATATGGGAAGCGATCATGTCTGATGCTGAAACCTCCAATATGCTGGCGATATCGGATCTGCATGCCCATTATGGAGAGTCGCATATTCTACATGGTATCGAGCTCTCGGTATCCCGGGGAGAGCTGGTGACCTTACTCGGGCGTAATGGGGCAGGGCGGACCACCATCCTCAAATCCATCGTTGGCCTCGTGGGGCACCGCACCGGCTCGGTACGCATTGTCGGTCAGGAGACAGTTAAGCTCCCGCCTCACCGTATTGCCCGCCTGGGGGTGGGGTACTGCCCGGAAGAGCGGGGGATCTTTTCGCGGCTCACCGTGGAGGAGAATCTGCTTCTGCCTCCGGTGGTAAAAGGCGGGGGGATGAGCATAGCCGAGATCTACGAACTCTTTCCCAACCTTCTCGAACACAAAAAAGCCATGGGTACCCGGTTGTCCGGGGGAGAACAGCAGATGCTGGCCATGGCCCGCATCCTGCGCACCGGGGCCGATCTGCTGCTGCTCGATGAAATTACCGAAGGGTTGGCTCCAGTGATCGTACAGGCCCTGGGTCGCCTGATCCGGCAGCTCAAGGAGCGAGAGTTCACAATTATCCTGGTTGAACAGAATTTTCATTTCGCAGCCGATCTGGCCGATCGGCATTACGTCGTTGAAAGCGGCCATATCGCAGAAATGATACCGATGGACGCCCTGGAGGCGAGCATGGAAAGGCTCAATGGTTACCTCGGGGTTTAACGGCAGGACCATTCAATGAAGGGAGAAATCGCACTATGAAAAAAACATTCATGCAGATCATCACAGGTGCCGCCATCCTGGGACTGTCGGTGGGCGCCAGCGCTGCCGGCATATCCAATGATTCGGTAAAAATTGGTGTGCTCACGGACATGTCCGGGGTCTACTCAGCGATCGGTGGTGAGGGGAGTGTGACCGCAGCCAAGATGGCCATAGAGGACTTCGGTGGCAAGGTGCTGAATAAGCCGATCCAGATCCTTTCAGCCGATCACCAGAACAAGGCCGACATCGCCTCAACCAAGGCCAGGGAGTGGGCTGACACCGATCATGTCGATATGGTGGTCGGACTGCTTAATTCCGGCTGTGCGCTGGCGGTACAGAAGATTGGCACTGAGAAAAAAATGATAACCATTTCCACTGGAGCCGGCAGCACCGCTCTGACCAACAAAGACTGCAGCCCCTACGGCATTCACTACGTTTACGATACCTATGCCCTCCCCAAGGTGGCAGGCAGCGCCATTGTTAAGCATGGCGGCAAGACCTGGTTCTTCCTCACAGCGGATTATGCCTTCGGCCACTCCCTGGAAGAGAACACCGCCGCCTTCGTCAAGGCAGACGGCGGCAAGATTCTGGGACAGGTCCGTCACCCTCTGGCTACCTCCGACTTCTCCTCCTACCTGCTCCAGGCCAAGGCCTCGGGCGCCAAGGTTATCGGTCTGGCCAACGCCGGCGGTGACTTTATCAACGCCGTTAAGCAGGCCAGAGAGTTCGGCATCGTTCAGGGCGGGCAGACCATCGCCGGTATGCTGGTCTTTTTGAGCGATGTTAAGAGCCTTGGACTCGATGTCGCCCAGGGAATGGAATTCGCCACCGCCTTCTACTGGGATCGCAACGAGGCCTCACGCACGTGGTCCAAGCGCTACTTTGCCAAGACTGGAGCCATGCCGACCATGAACCAGGCCGGAGTCTATTCCGCCACCATGAATTATCTCAAGGCGATCAAAGCGGCAGGCACCGACAACCCGGATGCAGTCATGAAGACCCTGCAGGGGATGAAGATCGATGATTTCTTCTCCATTAACGGCCATCTTCGCGCTGATGGCACCATGGTCCACGATATGTTCCTGGTCGAGGTGAAAAAGCCCTCCGAATCAAAGGGACCCTGGGATCTGCTCAAGGTCATCAAACAGGTACCCGGCGACGAGGCATTTATGCCCATGTCCGAGGGGACCTGTCCACTGGTCAAGGGAAAAAAATAAGCAGTATAGAACGGTAAGGGCGCCGGGGTGACAGCTGTTCGCACCCTGGAGCCCTTGTCCACGGCCGGAGGCCACCCTCATGCATTTATCCTCTCAGATGGTCATGGCGCAGATGATGCTCGGCCTGAACAATGGCGCCTTTTACGCCATTCTCAGCCTTGGTCTGGCAGTCATATTCGGACAGCTGAACATCATCAATTTCGCCCACGGGGCACTGTATATGCTTGGTGCCTTTGTGGCCCTGCTCGGTTATACAAAACTGGGTCCTCTGCTCGGCATGCCTGGTTTCCATATGAACTACTGGGCGGCCCTGATTGTCGCCCCGCTCGTGGTAGGCCTGCTGGGGGTGCTGATCGAAAGGACCATGCTCAAACACCTTTATAAGGTCGACAACCTGTACGGATTGCTGCTTACCTTCGGCATTGCCCTGATTCTCCAAGGTGTTTTCACCAATTATTTTAACGTGTCAGGGACATCCTATAACGGCATGCCGGAGATCCTCCGCGGAGCGGTGGACCTGGGGTTCATGATGTTTCCCACCTACAGGCTCTGGTCGATTGTTATCTCGCTTGTTGTTTGTTTCGCCACCTGGTTCGTCATCGAGCGTACCAAGCTCGGCTCGTATCTGCGAGCCGGCACGGAAAACCCGAGCATGGTGCAGGCCTTTGGTGTCAACGTCCCCCTGATGATAACCCTGACCTATGGTTTTGGCGTTGGGCTGGCGGCCTTTGCCGGGGTGGTGGCAGCGCCTATTTATTCAGTCAGCCCCATTATGGGTGAGGAGATGATTATCACCGTCTTTGCTGTGGTGGTGATCGGTGGCATGGGTTCGATTATGGGGTCAATCATCACCGGACTCTCGCTGGGAATGCTGGAAGGGTTGACCAAGGTCATCTACCCGCCAGCTGCCAACACGGTCATATTTTTCATGATGATACTGGTGCTGCTGATAAAACCGGCGGGACTTTTCGGAAAAGATCAGTAAGGAGTTCGGCGTGAACCGTACACTATGGGTTGTCTTGTTTTTCCTGGGGCTTGCAGCACCCTTTGTGGCCTATCCGGTATTCGTGATGCAGTTGCTCTGCTTCGCGCTTTTTGCCAGCGCCTTCAATCTGATGATTGGCTATACTGGTCTGCTCTCCTTTGGACACGCGGCCTTTTTCGGCGGGGCGGCCTATGTCACCGGCTATCTGGTCAAAAATGCCGGATTGACCCCGGAAGTCGGGGTGCTGGTTGGTACCCTGGCAGCCGGTCTGATGGGCCTTATTTTCGGCATCCTGACTATCCGCCGCCAGGGGATTTATTTTGCCATGATTACCCTGGCCCTGGCCCAGGTGGTCTTCTTCATCGCCCTCAAGTCCCCCTTTACCGGAGGAGAGGACGGCCTGCAGGACGTCCCCCGGGGGATGCTCTTCGGGCTGATTAACCTGGGGCATACCTATCACATAGCCGGCAGGCCCCTGGAGCTCAACCTCTACTATTTCGTCTTTGGTATCTTCTGCGCAGGCTTCTGGCTCCTCTACCGCACCATCAATTCTCCTTTCGGGCAGGTGCTCAAGGCCATCCGGGAAAACGAGCCGCGGGCGATCTCTTTAGGCTACAAGGTGGAACGGGTCAAGCTGCTGGCTTTTGTTCTCTCCGCTGCGCTTACCGGGACGGCCGGTGCCACCAAATCCCTTGTCTTTCAGCTGGCATCGTTGACCGATGTCAGTTGGCATATGTCTGGAGACGTGATTTTGATGACCCTGCTCGGCGGCATGGGGACAGTACTGGGGCCTGTGGCAGGGGCGTTTACGGTTATCACTCTGCACTCGAAATTGAGTTCCATCGGCTCATGGGTGACGGTTGTGATCGGTGTCATCTTCGTTGTCTGTGTACTCACCTTCCGCCGCGGCTTCATCGGTGAACTGGCGCGCCTGCTCAAGCGCTCCCTGTAAAATTGTCTTTTGCCTCAGAGTAAAACCACCATTGCCACAGGAGTCCTTTCAATGAAGATATTAATAGGATATAAGGGGAAAAAAATTGGTCGGGATCTCCTGGATCTTGCCATCCACAGGGCAAAACCCTATTCCGGAGAGGTGTTTGTCATCACCTCTCTATTGGGAAGCGAAAAAACAACAGGAGAAGAGATTGCCCAAGCGGAAAAAGATCTCGAAGCGGCTAAAAAGTACCTGGATGAGAATGGGATCAAGAATCAGACCCATTACCTGATTCTCGGGAATACCCCCGGGGAAGATATCGTTCACTTTGCCAGGGAGAACGCTATTGATGAAATACTCATCGGGGTAAAAAACAGATCCAAGGTCGGAAAATTGCTTTTCGGCTCAACTGCCCAATATGTTATCCTTAAATCGGATTGTCCTGTCACGGCAGTAAAGTAAGAGCTCGGAAGGTGAAAAGGACTTTAACTCCTGAATTGAGCGAATGTCAAAATTCGCCTGCCATAAATGACTGGCAGATAGCGAACGTAGAGAGAACTTCGAAACTGTGGCGAAAGGTATGCGCTGTGGCACGCTTGCGGAGCGTGATAATGGCTCGACATCAGACAATAGGCAGATATCTTTATATTGAACATCGCCGATGTTTCCTGCACAAGAGTGATAAACAACTGATAATATTCCCTATCAGCAAAGATATCTTGTCCTCGTCTGCCTTGGTTCATTACATGATACCAGGCTCCAGGATATTCTATACGCAACGGTTTGGACATACTTTCCTCTAAACCATATCGCTTCATTAGAGTCAAAGAAAGACTTGCCCCCCATTCCTCCTTCGATTACTCCACTCTCATTAATAATCCAGTGAACAAGTCGTTAGAGAATCAACGCGAAAACCCCGCCCGCGTCTCAACGTACGGTGTATGTAGACATGAAATCACAAAGTGAAATCCTTACGGTTGGTTCAGAAATGTTAATCCATTGATGATAACAAATGGATTAACATTTTCCGTCGATGGAAGAGGGCAAAGCTCAGATGGTAAGTTCGCATTTGGATCTTGTAGTGAATATGGGGACATCCTTCAATAATCAAGAAACAGCAATTAGAGAAAGAAAAATTTTATTATTTTAGAATGTCCCCATGTTGCACCTTCGGCCTCCCCTTAATCCAAGGGGAGGGGACTACAACCATATTGCAGTATGTCATCTTCGGAGCTTTCCCATGGGCGGCTGTCAAAAGGCAGTGTCCTTGGGGCGAGGATTCTTTACTTGCAAACAAACAATATCCCCAAGTGAGAATCCATGCCTCTGCAAGCTTCGCTTGCTTCGATGAGTACGTTTTTGTCGGTTATTTAATGGCTTGCCTAATATGTCGTTTTTTTTTATTGTGTGCCTGTTCATGATTCAATGTAGGTTGAATTTCCCGTTTTACTGAAACCGGGCCTTAGCCCGGATTTCTCATCGGTTCAGGCGGCATCAGGTTCGAAGTTTTTGGTAATGAGCTATAGTAAACTATGTTCATTGCCAAAAGACTGAAGAAAATGGCGCTGGCTGGATTGACCTTTGGTGAACACTGTGCAAATTTGGCAACAAAAAAATTTGTCCGAAATGTCTTGTCTTTTCTGGAGAGTAGACAAATTGACACAGGGTTTATGAGAATCCGGGTTAGCGATTCGCCAGTTTATGCACGAGACGATTAGAAGTGATCCTAGCGACGAGATTGAAGTGTTGCCGGCGCCACGTTGATCATTATTTCCGGAGACCACAAATGCTGAAATACATGATCAACGTGGCGCCGGCAACACTTCAATCTCGTCGCTAGGATCACTTCTAATCGTCTCGTGCATAAACTGGCGAATCGCTAACCCGGATTCTCATGAACCCTGTGTCAATTTGTCTACTCTCCAGAAAAGACAAGACATTTCGGACAAATTTTTTTGTTGCCAAATTTACACAGTGTTCACCAAAGGTCAATCCAGCCAGCGCCATTTTCTTCAGTCTTTTGGCAATGAACATAGTTTACTATAGCTCATTACCAAAAACTTCGAACCTGATGCCGCCTGAACCGATGAGAAATCCGGGCTAAGGCCCGGTTTCAGTAAAACGGGAAATTCAACCTACATTGAATCATGAACAGGCACACAATAAAAAAAAACGACATATTAGGCAAGCCATTAAATAACCGACAAAAACGTACTCATCGAAGCAAGCAAAGCTTGCAGAGGCATGGATTCTCACTTGGGGATATTGTTTGTTTCCAAGTAAAGAATCCTCGCCCCAAGGACACTGCCTTTTGACAGCCGCCCATGGGAAAGCTCCGAAGATGACATACTGCAATATGGTTGTAGTCCCCTCCCCTTGGATTAAGGGGAGGCCGAAGGTGCAACATGGGGACATTCTAAAATAATAAAATTTTTCTTTCTCTAATTGCTGTTTCTTGATTATTGAAGGATGTCCCCATATTCACTACAAGATCCAAATGCGAACTTACCATCTGAGCTTTGCCCTCTTCCATCGACGGAAAATGTTAATCCATTTGTTATCATCAACGGATTAACATTTCTGAACCAACCGTAAGGATTTCACTTTGTGATTTCATGTCTACATACACCGTACGTTGAGACGCGGGCGGGGTTTTCGCGTTGATTCTCTAACGACTTGTTCACTGGATTATTAATGAGAGTGGAGTAATCGAAGGAGGAATGGGGGGCAAGTCTTTCTTTGACTCTAATGAAGCGATATGGTTTAGAGGAAAGTATGTCCAAACCGTTGCGTATAGAATATCCTGGAGCCTGGTATCATGTAATGAACCAAGGCAGACGAGGACAAGATATCTTTGCTGATAGGGAATATTATCAGTTGTTTATCACTCTTGTGCAGGAAACATCGGCGATGTTCAATATAAAGATATCTGCCTATTGTCTGATGTCGAGCCATTATCACGCTCCGCAAGCGTGCCACAGCGCATACCTTTCGCCACAGTTTCGAAGGTCTCTCTACGTTCGCTATCTGCCAGTCATTTATGGCAGGCGAATTTTGACATTCGCTCAATTCAGGAGTTAAAGTCCTTTTCACCTTCCGAGCTCTTACTTTACTGCCGTGACAGGACAATCCGATTTAAGGATAACATATTGGGCAGTTGAGCCGAAAAGCAATTTTCCGACCTTGGATCTGTTTTTTACCCCGATGAGTATTTCATCAATAGCGTTCTCCCTGGCAAAGTGAACGATATCTTCCCCGGGGGTATTCCCGAGAATCAGGTAATGGGTCTGATTCTTGATCCCATTCTCATCCAGGTACTTTTTAGCCGCTTCGAGATCTTTTTCCGCTTGGGCAATCTCTTCTCCTGTTGTTTTTTCGCTTCCCAATAGAGAGGTGATGACAAACACCTCTCCGGAATAGGGTTTTGCCCTGTGGATGGCAAGATCCAGGAGATCCCGACCAATTTTTTTCCCCTTATATCCTATTAATATCTTCATTGAAAGGACTCCTGTGGCAATGGTGGTTTTACTCTGAGGCAAAAGACAATTTTACAGGGAGCGCTTGAGCAGGCGCGCCAGTTCACCGATGAAGCCGCGGCGGAAGGTGAGTACACAGACAACGAAGATGACACCGATCACAACCGTCACCCATGAGCCGATGGAACTCAATTTCGAGTGCAGAGTGATAACCGTAAACGCCCCTGCCACAGGCCCCAGTACTGTCCCCATGCCGCCGAGCAGGGTCATCAAAATCACGTCTCCAGACATATGCCAACTGACATCGGTCAACGATGCCAGCTGAAAGACAAGGGATTTGGTGGCACCGGCCGTCCCGGTAAGCGCAGCGGAGAGAACAAAAGCCAGCAGCTTGACCCGTTCCACCTTGTAGCCTAAAGAGATCGCCCGCGGCTCGTTTTCCCGGATGGCCTTGAGCACCTGCCCGAAAGGAGAATTGATGGTGCGGTAGAGGAGCCAGAAGCCTGCGCAGAAGATACCAAAGACGAAATAGTAGAGGTTGAGCTCCAGGGGCCTGCCGGCTATGTGATAGGTATGCCCCAGGTTAATCAGCCCGAAGAGCATCCCCCGGGGGACGTCCTGCAGGCCGTCCTCTCCTCCGGTAAAGGGGGACTTGAGGGCGATGAAGAAGACCACCTGGGCCAGGGCCAGGGTAATCATGGCAAAATAAATCCCCTGGCGGCGGATAGTCAGGATGCCGAAAATAAGGCCCATCAGACCGGCTGCCAGGGTACCAACCAGCACCCCGACTTCCGGGGTCAATCCGGCATTTTTGACCAGATAGCCGGTGACATAGGCCGCCCCGCCGAAAAAGGCGGCGTGTCCAAAGGAGAGCAGACCAGTATAGCCAATCATCAGGTTGAAGGCGCAGGCAAAAAGCGCGAAGCAGAGCAGCTGCATGACGAATACCGGATAGGCGACAAAGGGTGCTGCCAGCCCCAGGAAAAACAAGATAAGCCATAGTGTACGGTTCACGCCGAACTCCTTACTGATCTTTTCCGAAAAGTCCCGCCGGTTTTATCAGCAGCACCAGTATCATCATGAAAAATATGACCGTGTTGGCAGCTGGCGGATAGATGACCTTGGTTAACCCTTCCAGCATTCCCAGCGAGAGTCCGGTGATGATTGACCCCATAATCGAACCCATGCCACCGATCACCACCACAGCAAAGACGGTGATAATCATCTCCTCACCCATGATGGGGCTGACTGAATAAATCGGCGCTGCCACCACCCCGGCAAAGGCCGCCAGCCCAACGCCAAAACCATAGGTCAGGGTTATCATCAGGGGGACGTTGACACCAAAGGCCTGCACCATGCTCGGGTTTTCCGTGCCGGCTCGCAGATACGAGCCGAGCTTGGTACGCTCGATGACGAACCAGGTGGCGAAACAAACAACAAGCGAGATAACAATCGACCAGAGCCTGTAGGTGGGAAACATCATGAACCCCAGGTCCATCGCTCCGCGAAGGATCTCCGGCATGCCGTTGTAGGATGTCCCCGAGACGTTGAAATAATTGGTGAAAATACCCTGAATGATCAGGGCCAGACCGAAGGTAAGCAGCAGTCCGTAGAGATGGTCCATCTTGTAGAGGTGCTTGAGCATAATCCGTTCGATAAGTATCCCCAGCAGGCCGACGACGAGGGGGGAGATGATCAGGGCCGTCCAGTAGTTCATATGGAAACCAGGCATCCCGAGCAGCGGGCCCAGCCTGGTATAACTAAGCAGGGCTACGAACGCGCCGAGCATGTACAGGGCCCCGTGGGCGAAATTGATGATGTTCAGCTGTCCAAAGATCACGGCCAGACCGAGGCTAAGAATGGCGTAAAAGGCGCCATTATTTAGGCCGAGCATCATCTGCGCCATGATCATCTGAGAGGATAAATGCATTGGAGTGGCCTCCGGCCGTGGACTGGCGCCAGGGTAGGTACAGATATTACCTTGGCGCCATTACCTTGTTGATGTGTTTATTTCTTCCCCTTGACCAGTGGACAGGTCCCCTCGGACATGGGCATAAATGCCTCGTCGCCGGGTACTTGCTTGATGACCTTGAGCAAATCCCAAGGACCCTTCGACTCGGAGGGCTTTTTCACCTCGACCAGGAACAGGTCATGGACCATGGTGCCGTCGGCCCGCAGATGGCCGTTGACGGAGAAGAAGTCATTGATCTTCATCTCCTGCACTGTCTTCATGACTGCGTCGGAATTATCGGTGCCTGCCTCCTTGATCGCCTTCAGGTAATTCATGGTGGCGGAATAGACCCCTGCCTGGTTCATGGTCGGCATGGCTCCGGTCTTGGCAAAGTAGCGCTTGGACCACTCGCGCGAGGCCTCGTTGCGATCCCAGTAGAAGGCGGTGGCGAATTCCATCCCCTGGGCGACATCGAGTCCAAGGCTCTTGACATCGGTCAAAAAGACCAGCATGCCGGCGATGGTCTGCCCGCCCTGAACGATGCCGAACTCTCTGGCCTGCTTAACGGCGTTGATAAAGTCACCGCCGGCGTTGGCCAGACCGATAACCTTGGCGCCCGAGGCCTTGGCCTGGAGCAGGTAGGAGGAGAAGTCGGAGGTAGCCAGAGGGTGACGGACCTGTCCCAGAATCTTGCCGCCGTCTGCCTTGACGAAGGCGGCGGTGTTCTCTTCCAAGGAGTGGCCGAAGGCATAATCCGCTGTGAGGAAGAACCAGGTCTTGCCGCCATGCTTAACAATGGCGCTGCCTGCCACCTTGGGGAGGGCATAGGTATCGTAAACGTAGTGAATGCCGTAGGGGCTGCAGTCTTTGTTGGTAGAGCGGTGCTGCCGGCTCCAGTGGAAATGGTTATCATTTTTTTCTCAGTGCCAATCTTCTGTACCGCCAGGGCACAGCCGGAATTAAGCAGTCCGACCACCATATCGACATGATCGGTGTCAGCCCACTCCCTGGCCTTGGTTGAGGCGATGTCGGCCTTGTTCTGGTGATCGGCTGAAAGGATCTCGATCGGCTTATTCAGCACCTTGCCACCGAAGTCCTCTATGGCCATCTTGGCTGCGGTCACACTCCCCTCACCGCCGATGGCTGAATAGACCCCGGACATGTCCGTGAGCACACCAATTTTTACCGAATCATTGGATATGCCGGCAGCGCTGGCGCCCACCGACAGTCCCAGGATGGCGGCACCTGTGATGATCTGCATGAATGTTTTTTTCATAGTGCGATTTCTCCCTTCATTGAATGGTCCTGCCGTTAAACCCCGAGGTAACCATTGAGCCTTTCCATGCTCGCCTCCAGGGCGTCCATTGGTATCATTTCTGCGATCTGGCCGCTTTCAACGACGTAATGCCGATCAGCCAGATCGGCTGCGAAATGAAAATTCTGTTCAACCAGGATAATTGTGAACTCTCGCTCCTTGAGCTGCCGGATCAGGCGACCCAGGGCCTGTACGATCACTGGAGCCAATCCTTCGGTGATTTCGTCGAGCAGCAGCAGATCGGCCCCGGTGCGCAGGATGCGGGCCATGGCCAGCATCTGCTGTTCTCCCCCCGACAGCCGGGTTCCCATGGCTTTTTTGTGTTCGAGAAGGTTGGGAAAGAGTTCGTAGATCTCGGCTATGCTCATCCCCCCGCCTTTTACCACCGGCGGCAGAAGCAGATTCTCCTCCACGGTGAGCCGCGAAAAGATTCCCCGTTCCTCCGGGCAGTATCCCACCCCCAGGCGGGCAATGCGGTGAGGCGGGAGCTTAACAGTCTCTTGACCGACAATGCGTACCGAGCCGGTGCGGTGCCCTACAAGACCAACGATGGATTTGAGGATGGTGGTCCGTCCTGCCCCATTGCGGCCGAGTAAGGTGACCAGCTCCCCCTGGGAGACAGAAAGATCGATACCATGCAGGATATGCGACTCGCCGTAATGGGCATGCAACTCCGATATCGCCAGCATCTCTTTGGCCTGTGCTCAGACATGGTTGCTTCCCATATAGGCCTCCATTACCTGCGGATTTCGGGAGACCTCCTCATAGTCTCCCTCGGCCAGGATGGCGCCACGATTGAGGACAGTTATCCGGTCGGCGAGCTTGGCCACCACCTTCAAGTTGTGTTCTACCATCAGGATGGTGCGATTGACAGCCACCCTGCGGACAAGTTCAGTGATCCGCTCCACATCTTCGGCTCCCATTCCCTGAGTCGGTTCATCGAGGAGCATCATTTCCGGTTCCAGCGCCAGGGTTGTGGCGATCTCAAGCGCTCGTTTCTGCTCGTAGGCCATTTCTATGGTCGGCCGGTGGGCAAATTCTTCAAGACCGACCGCCTCAAGCAATTCCATGACCCTATCGGTTAATACGGCCAGCGTCGATACCGGTTTCCAGAAATGATACGATATCCCCAGTCGACGCTGCAGAGCCAGGCGGACATTTTCGAAAGGGGTCAGGTTAGGGAAGACCGCCGAGATCTGGAAAGAGCGGATAATTCCTCGCAGGGCTATTTCGGCCGGCTTTTCCCCGGTGATATCGACTCCTTTGAACTGGATACTTCCCGATGAGGGGGTCAGGAACTTGGTGAGCAGATTGAAGACTGTGGTTTTGCCAGCACCGTTGGGTCCGATCAAGGCGTGGATGTGCCCCTTGCATACCCGGAGGTTGACCTCGGTTACGGCTAATAAACCCTTAATATCTTTTTCTAAGGTTTGTGTTTTGTTAGAACCCATTGCGTCATCGGCTTCATCTCCTCCAAGGCAGTGAATGTTTTTGATCAGTCGATTTTAATAGTATGGTTTATCGATAATTTTTTCTAGTACTTTGACATCAGGGTCGCAATTCTTCCCGTGGAAGTTTAAAGAGAACAAGTGTGAAATTTGCAATCCCCGTGCCAATTTGGGACTTTGTAGAGGTTTAGTATTTGCCATGATGGGGTGATATTCCGGATAATTATTACCAACAAGGCCTGCTCGGCAAACGGCGTTTTGCAAGGTAATGCCAGCAGGGACACGTTGTGCAGACGAGCTTTTGCTGGAAGGCTGAACAAAAAAATATGCAGAAAAATATGCGGATAATCAAAGGCGATATGGAGAAACCACCGCATCAAGGACATGCCTGGAGGACATGTATCCAAATAGCTACACATTGTCATTGTTCTGGAGAATGGGCGATTTTATGGTTCTTCCGAATTGAGTGTACCCTTCTATATCGCTGGAGGACGCAACCCAGCTGGCCAGGGACGGCCTCCGTCAGCCGTGGTGTACGGGCGATAAGGCCGGAGAGCAGTGTCTGGAAGCGACAAATTTCACCATCTCATTACTTTCAGCCGTTTAAAAGTACGATTAATCCGGATGAGCCCATTTTATTTTATTATTCGTTCCATGTGCCTCTTCCCCGTCAGTTTTATCACCTGAACGTGGAATTTTGTTCCACATGCCAAGAAGATTTTTTCTCGACAAACAGCGTCAAATTGTGTATCCAAATATCTACACCAGCATGCCGTCTTTCCCAGCTTGCTCTTAGGGAGCGAATATCCTCAATAAACCTGCCAAGCCAAATAGCCAAACGCAAGGGGTGAGAGTGGAGAAAAAATCGCAACATACGGATTTTCAAACACTTAAAAATCAACTTGAACTCTTTCAGTTGATTTTTGACAATCCCCGAGTGGAGCCATGGTCACAGATCCCGACGGCATTGTCACCCATCTGAATAAACCCTATGCCGACTTTCTCGGTTTTGATATCAAGAAGAGTATCGGTAAGCATTGCACTGAGGTTGCTGAAAACAGTCGAATGCATATCGTCGGTAAAACCGGTGTGGCAGAGATTAATCAGATCCAGACCATCAGAGGCCAGAACATTGTGGTTCACCATATACGATCAAAAAGAGCGGCAGGGTCATTGCGGTTTTCGGTCTGGTAATGTTCCAGGATATCACAGAGGTGAGCATGCTTTCCAGGAAACTTCATCCCCTGGAATCAAAGGTAATGATCTACGAAGGGCTCATGACGCTGCGCTCCACCCGTTTTACCTTGGAAAGCATTATTGGCACCAGCATGGCCATCACCAACCTGAAGAAGGAGGCGCTCATAGCCGCCGACAGACCTCTCCTGTCCTGATCACCGGTGAAAGCGGAACCGGCAAAGAATTTCGCTCAGGCCATTCATAATGCAGGCCCAAGAAACTTCAGCCCTTCATTTAATTAACTGCGAAGCAGCCATTCCTAAGGATCTGCTCGAAT
>CAWGGS010000006.1:0-6104 GCA_963822095.1 uncultured delta proteobacterium | reverse complement strand
AGGTATTGATTGCTTCAGGAAAACCCTTCAGTCCATCAACACAAGCAATCAGTATGTCTTCTACTCCACGATTCTTTAACTCTGTCATTACACTGAGCCAGAAGTTTGCTCCTTCTGCTTCACTGACCCATAATCCCAGAAGATTTTTCTACCTGTTATATCAAGAGCCAGACAAGTATATGCAGCCTTGTTTGTCACCTTTCCTTCACTGGTTACTTTGTAATGGATTGCATCAAAGAAAACTATCGGATAAACTGATTCAAGTGGACGATTGTGCCATTCTTTGGCTAAGTCAATAGTCTTATCGGTTATTTGAGAAACTAATGTTGCACTTATATCAAGACCGTAGAATTCCTGTACGTGTGATTGTATGTCTCTTGTGGTCATTCCTTTGGCATACATTGAGATAATCTTATCCTCAATAGGTCCAAGTGTTCTCTCGTACTTCTTTACAACAACTGGATCAAATGAACCATTGCGATCTCTGGGTACAGTTAGTTCTATCTCTCCGTTATCATTCTTCAAGGTCTTGTGGGTTTTGCCGTTTCGGCTGTTGCCTGTGTTCTTGCCGGTAGGTGAGTATTTTTCATACCCGAGGTGTTCAGTGAGTTCTGCATCAAGCATTCCTTCAAGGGAGGCTTTGATGATTTTCTTGATGGCTCCATTTTCTCCCATCAAGTCCTGATAGGTCTTTGCGGTTTTCAGATCGGCTTTTAATTGTTCAATCATTTCTGGAGTTAATTCCATTGTGTAAATCTCCTTTCGGATAATAGTTAAAAGTAATTAGTTTTTTACAATTTGAAAACCCTTAACGGATTTTCGTCAAGTTAATTGCTGTTCCGCTACGCTCCACACATGCTCGAACCGACTTTCGAGGAGGATGTTATCGGGAGCGCTCAAGTCCGGGAAACCTTCCATGTTCCAAAAATCGGAACCATCGCCGGTTGTTCCGTTACCGAAGGAAAAATACAGCGGAACGTCGGGATACGGGTTCTGCGCGACGGTGTGGTGATTTACACTGGTAAGGTCAGTTCTTTACGGCGCTTCAAAGACGACGTCAAAGAGGTGGCATCCGGATACGAGTGTGGAATTGGGGTGGAGAATTTTAATGATATCAAAGTGGGTGATATTCTGGAGGCCTTTGTTATGCTAGAGGTAGAAGCCACCCTTTCCAGCGATAAGAAGTAAAAAATGGTAACACGAGACCCCAAGGAAACCCTTGATGCCATAGGAATAGGGAGGCCGCCCAAGCAGAAACGTTCGATCCGTGTTGCTGATGCGATCAAGAATGAGCTGGCCATCCTCCTCCTTCAAAAGGTAAGGGATCCGAAGATCGGCAATGTGGTAATTTCCAAGGTCGAGGTTACCGATGATTTGAAATATGCCAGAATTTATTATACAGTTCATGGAGATGGAAAGAACTTCAAGGAGACGGATTTTGGGCTGCAGAAGGCGAAGGGGTTTTTCCGAAGCCATCTGGCCAAGACTCTGAACATGCGCTACACTCCCGAACTTCAATTCCATTTTGACAAGACCGAAGAAAAGGTCGCGGAAATCGAGAGGCTCTTTCAGGAAATAGCTGGAGAACGAAATAAAAATGAGAAAGATTCCTGAGGATCTTAACAGAACAATCAGAGAGTTCGATCATTTCGTTGTTCTAACTCATATTCATCCGGATGGTGATGCCCTCGGTTCCCTGTTGGGATTTACCTCGATTTTGGAATCACTCAAAAAAAAGGTCTTCTGTTATCTTGAAGAGCCCGTACCCAGTCTCTATGAGTTTCTGCCTGGTTCCGATAAGATACACAGTGATATTAATAAATTAAGATGTTTTCTTGGGGGTTCCAATGGGCCGGTTGCTGCGATCTCTCTTGATTGTGGTGATTGTGAACGTCTGGGGGCGCGCCAGGTGGAACTGCTGGGTATTCATCCCTTTATGGCCATTGATCATCATAGGGCTCATAGGAAATATGGTGATTCCAGGTGGATAGATCCGGATTCCTCTTCGACCGGTGAGATGGTATACGAGCTGGCCATAAGCCTTGGTGTGCGCGTTTCCTGGGAATGCGCTTATAACCTCTATGTGGCAATTTCAACGGATACCGGTTCCTTTCGTTATGAATCGACAACCTCCCGGACTTTGAGAATAGCTGCCGAACTGATCGACCACGGTGTACGTCCGGAAATAATCGCCGGTCATCTCCATGACAATTTTACCATCCATCGTCTCAAGTTGATGGAGATGGTGCTCGGTACTCTCCGGCTCCATGAATCAGGAAAATTGGCTTTTATAACAGTGACTACAGATATGTTTGACAAAAGTGGGGCAAGCGTTCAGGACGTTGAAGGCTTTATTGACTATCCGCGTTCGTTACGTTCGGTAAAGGTAGCGGCCTTTTTAAAGGAGGGGAAAAAACGTCAGGTATCTGTCAGCCTCAGATCAAAAGGGGAGTGCGATGTGGCTGAGGTAGCCCAATCCTTCGGAGGGGGCGGACATCGCAATGCCGCCGGCTTTCGTTTTTCGGGAAAGAATGTCGAGCAGGTCTATGATGAAGTCCTTGAAGCCCTGAAGACGGCGCTGAACGGTTGACTCTTCAGCTGTGGAAAACACGGTAGAAAATATTATGGCTGCTGGGGAGAAAACAGAGGATACACGCCTGCCGTTGGCAGGCATACCGGGTTTTGAAGCGGGAATATTTTTGATCGATAAACCACCCGGACCGACGTCTTTCCAAATGGTACATACTATAAGGCGGCTTCTCGGCATTAAAAAAGTCGGGCATGCCGGAACCTTGGATCCCTTTGCCAGCGGTCTCCTGATCGTCTGTGCGGGGCGCCCTGCCACCAGGCTCATCTCATCCATCATGGAGGGTGAAAAGGAATATCTGGCCACCTTGCGTTTGGGTGTTGAAACCCAAACCCAGGACCCGGAAGGTGAGGTGACCGCTCGTACACCGATAGGGGATCTCACGGCCGAGCGAATCGAGGCCTGTCTTGCCGGATTCAGGGGTGAGTCGGAGCAGGTGCCGCCGAAATATTCGGCGCTGAAATATCGGGGAAGACCTCTTTATTTTTATGCCCGAAAAGGAATAGAAATCGTCAAGGAACCACGGAGTATTAAAATTTCCACCCTTGTTAGGACCGACGGTTGCCATGACCTTGAAGGAGATGAGGCGGATCTGTCTCTTAGGATAATTTGTGGTAAAGGGACGTATATTCGCAGCTTGGCAGCCGATATAGGCAGGAACCTTGGCTGTGGTGCCTACTTGAAAAAGCTCAGAAGGACCAAAAGTGGTTGCTTTAGCATTGACGGCAGTTATCCGGGCGAAGAGCTTACAACGCAGGACGCGAAAGAGCGCCTCTTAGCCAGGGGATTATCTGTCGAAGATGTATGTAAACTGTTGCAATAATCCTTTTTACTGGATAGTCTGTCTAATGGAAAATTGTTTATAGTTTTTTATATCATGTTTAAGATGAAAAAAATCATATTTTAAGATAATTGCAGGAGGTTTGTTGTGGCACAGTCAGCAGTTAAAAAAAATGAAATCATAGAGAAATTCAAAATCCATTCTTCCGATACCGGATCATCAGAGGTTCAGATTGCCCTTCTTACTGATCGTATCAAATATCTTACCGAACATTTTAAGATCCATGCCAAGGATCATCATTCTCGGCAGGGGCTTTTAAAGCTTGTTGGTCAGAGAAGGCGCCTTCTTGATTATCTGAAGAAAAAAGATGTAAACAAGTACAGAACAATCATCCAGGAACTTGGTATCCGTAAGTAACGACGGTCGTCTTTTTACAAGACGGTCTGGAGTTGGTCGGGGGAACGCTGTTTCCACCTGAAGAGGAACCTACCTGCCATTTCTGAAGCGAGATTAAGCCTGTAACGGTGCAGATTTCCGTTTACAGGCAAGCTCTCTTTCTGTACCAATAATAAATTAAGAGCATACGGGGCTGGTGGATAATCCGGTCAATATCATGGCGTGGGCATTTCCCTGATGCATAAACTCTGGAGAATATATGTTTAAAAAAGTAGAAGCCGTAATTGGTGGAAAAACTATTTCCATCGAGACCGGCAAACTTGCCAAACAGGCATCGGGTTCCGTTGTCGTCAAATGTGACGAGACTGTTGTATTGGTTACCGCGGTCAGTGCAAAAGAGGTGAAGGCCGATTTGGACTTTTTGCCGCTGACCATCGAATATCAGGAAAAGCTGGCTTCAGTCGGGAGAATTCCCGGCAATTATTTCAGAAGGGAGATCGGTCGTCCGAGCGATCACGAAGTGTTGACCTGCCGAATCATTGACCGTCCTTTACGTCCTCTTTTTGCAGATGGATATCGTTCGGAGACCCAGGTTATCGCCACGGTTCTGTCCGCGGATCTAAAGAACAATCCGGATGTCCTAGCCCTGACGGGAGCTTCCTGTGCCTTGGGCCTGTCGGATATTCCCTTTGCTGGTCCGGTTGCCGGGGCCAGGGTAGGGTATGCCGATGGTGATTATATACTCAACCCGACCACCGAAGAATTGAAACAATCAAGTCTGGAACTGGTCGTTGCCTGCACGCGTAAGGCTGTGGTCATGGTTGAAGGCAGGGCCGATGCGTTGAGCGAGGATGAGATCCTTTCGGCTATATTTTTTGCCTTTGAACAGGTTCAACCACTTATAGACCTGCAAGATGATCTACGTCTGTCGCACGGCAAGGAAAAACGTGTAGTAGAACCCCCGAAGGTCGACGAAGATCTTCAAAAACGTGTCCGGGAAATTGCTGCAGCAGGTATGACCAAAGTCGTATCCACCGCGGACAAGCTTGAACGGGGAAATCTCTCAGATGAGTTGAAGCAGGCCGTGGTAGATGAAATCGACCCGGAAGGCACTCGAAAAAATGAGATTGCAGGGCTGCTGTCGGCATATAAAAAGGAATTCATGCGGTCTAAGATTGTTGATGATGAAGTTCGCATTGACGGCAGGAAATTTGATCAGGTTCGGCCGATCAGCTGCGAGGCCGGATACCTGCCCCGGGCTCACGGTTCCGCCCTGTTTACCCGTGGTGAGACCCAGGCTCTGGTGACGGCGACGCTTGGCAGCGAACGTGACCAGCAGAGAGTTGAAACCCTTTTGGGAGAAGAACACAACCGCTTCATGTTGCATTACAATTTTCCGCCGTTCTGTGTAGGCGAGGCCAGGCCTTTGCGTGGCCCTTCACGGCGTGATGTCGGCCACGGCAATCTGGCGATGCGCGGTCTGGTGGGAATTCTGCCCAGCGAGGAGGAGTTTCCATATTCGATTCGTGTGGTCTCCGAGGTCCTCGAATCAAATGGTTCATCCTCCATGGCCACTGTCTGCGGCGGAAGCATGGCGCTGATGGACGCCGGTGTTCCAGTCAAGAAACCGGTTTCCGGTATTGCCATGGGGCTCATCAAAGAAGGAGATAAAGTCGTCATTCTTTCCGATATCCTGGGTGATGAAGATCATCTCGGCGATATGGATTTTAAGGTTGTGGGGACAGAAGACGGCATTACCTCGCTGCAGATGGATATAAAAATCGACGGTGTCGATCGGGAAATCATGGGCCGGGCGCTGGCCCAGGCTCAGGCCGGCCGTCTGCATATTCTGGGAGAGATGAGCAAGGGAATTGCCGAGGCCAGGGAAGAGGTGGCCGAGTATGCACCGAAATACTTCGTTCATAAGATCAACCCGGATAAGATTCGCGATATTATCGGCCCGGGGGGTAAGATCATCAAGGAGTTGTCGGCTGAGTACGATGCCAAGATCGAGGTTGATGACAGTGGTCTGGTGAAGATGTTCACCACCAATGGTCTGCTGGCGGAGGCCCTGATCAACCGGGTCAAGGAGATTACCGCCGAGGTCGAGATCGGCCAGATCTACAAAGGTGTCGTCAAAACCATTAAAGATTTCGGCGCATTTGTTGAAATTCTTCCCGGAACCGACGGTTTGGTTCATATCTCCGAATTGGACGTTAAACGGGTAGCCAAGGTCACGGATGTGGTCAAGGAAGGGGATGAAATCGAGGTTAAGGTGCTTGATGTGGACAACCGCGGCCGGATCCGTCTCAGCCGTAAGGTCTTGCTGTAAGGTTACCG
>CAWGGS010000005.1:0-63543 GCA_963822095.1 uncultured delta proteobacterium | reverse complement strand
AGTGTTCATCCGAAAACCCTCGATTTCCGAGAAATTCGCGGCAGAATTTTGCATTTTGCAAAGTCATTGGTGGTAAAGCTGACTACCTATCTCAAAAATATAGTCGAAGGGTCCTTCTTCAGCTTACTCAGGACATAGTTATCCCTTCGATCTTAAATACTTGGTAATGACTGACGGTTATTATGCTTTCGCCAGTTTCATCCGTGCTATGATCAGCAAATTGTAGGAGACTATGGCGCTCCATACATATTGCTTGAATCCCTCCCATCCGCTCCAGTTGCAGCGGGTAAGTCCATAGGCCCTTTTCAGAGTAGAGATGTTGGCTTCAATACCGGCACGGAAATTTCTCAACCTCCGGAAAACCCAGTTGCTTTTGGCCATCTCTTCAATAGACAGCCCTCGTTTCTTTGAGAACACAGCATCCTTTACACAGTTGCCCTTGGCATAACCGAGGTTCTCTTTGGAAGCAAAACCGCCGTCGGCTGTTGACTGACGTGGATGCCTGCCATAATAATCAAACTGACGATCAATGAGTTCTTTGAAGCATTCCGAATCCGCAGGGTTTCCCCTCTTGACCAGGCAATCGAGGATCAAATTGGACACACCGCCCACCAGAAATATCTTATGCCCGTACTCAGTCTCCCTTTTGCCCTTAACGATGATATCGGTATGGGTCTCGAACAAAGAAACGACCTTCTCCGAGGCAGGAACCTTCTCGTTCTTCAATACCCGTCTTTCTGTTTGATCCATGACCTTCCTGAGCAGGTTTATAACCTTGAGTATTGCTTCTGCCAGGTTTCGAGCCCTGATCACATCGAATGGATCGTTGCCACCTTTATATTCAGACAAAACAATCACCGCGGTTTCTCCGTAACCGCAGACCTGATACGCATACCTCAACATGTCTTTGTAGGCGGCTTCACGGACCGTTTTGCTTTTCGCGTTCTGGATGGTGAACAATCTCTTTTTGACAACCCGGCGGTGATCGGAAAACCTGTACCCAGGTTGCGGTGACAGCTTCATTCCAGCAAAGAGCAGTCGGGTAAGGACCCGAACTCCATCCCACAACAGCGTTGAATCGCTCGGACCATGAATATTGGATTCAACCACCGTGGAATCAAGGCGAATCTTGCGTCCTTGTTCCAGTTTTTCCTCATCTGCATAGGAGATAACGAATTGATGGATGCCCATCCACGTTTCTTCACAAAGTGATTTGATGTTGCTTTGCAGCGTTGACGTGCTGGGAAATTGTCCCTGCCGTAATTTGCAAAACGATCGCAATGAATGAGAATCCGTCAGCCAGAATTCCAGATCATCGTAAGTCAATTCCCTTGCCTGCTTGAGAATTGCGCAGCGCAGCACCTGTTCCGCTGTCATTCCGTTCCTTCCGGTATCTGGGCGTCTTCCTCTCGTCAGATCTTCAAAGGCAAGATCAAGTACTTCCGGATTGGCTTCCAGAACAAGAGACATCTGCTCAAGTTCCTGGGGGCCGGGGTGTTTGCCTATGACTTCAAAAATGGTTCTCTGCCTATTCCGTTTTTGTCTCACTCTGCCACCTTATGTCATTGTTATTCCTTGGATTGACTATGGAACAATAACATATTTAGCAAAAAATATCTTGATAATTTGACTGAATTGTTGTGTTATTCTCAATAAATAGGGTTTCAGGATGGAAACTAGCCTAGTATTCCGAGGATATTTTTTATAAGCTACGGGGAGGTTTTGCGATGGGCAGTTTTTCATGGTAACCATGGTTCAAACTAAACTGGGAGACGAATGAACATGCAACGACGACATATATTTGTTAGTATTCCACAAGTTTTTTCCTGTGTTTTGTTCATAACGATGATTCTTGGTGGCACAGCTAAAGGGTGGTCGCTCTGGAATGATGATACCGCTATAAAAGGATATGATCCTGTAGCTTATTTTAAAGAGGGCAAGGCTGTTCAAGGCACTGAGTCGCTTGCGTTTAAATGGCATGGCATGACGTGGCATTTCATAAACAAGGATGACTTGGATCTCTTTGCCAAAAATCCGGTAAAATACGCTCCGCAGTACGACGGCTACTGTTCCTGGGCTATGACGAAAGGCGATAAAGCAAGTACCGATCCAGAAGTGTGGAAAATCGTCGATGGGAAGCTTTACCTCAATTGCAGCCGAGCATCGTTCGAAGAATGGAGTAAAGATATTCCGGGTAACATCCAAAAAGCCGATATGTACTGGCAGAAACTACATAGTAAAAACTGAGAATGGGGTCTTGAATTAAATTATATATAAAATTCCGTATTCTTACTGTCCCAACACTGATGTTCTCGTATAAAGTCATCGGAGTTGCCGAGATGGACTCTGGAAAAAGCTCGATATCCTAGCTGTAGTATCGAAACGGTGATTCGGCAGTACATTTGGTACGGCGCATCGCCGTTTCAAATCTTCAACGACGTAGATCGGGCATTTCCAATTCCATCAATGCTGCTTTAACCAGCGTTTTTACCGCCCAACGAGTGACCTCCGCTCCTTTCTCAGGCTCAAGTTGACAGACATCACGAAGGGCGATAAACGGCTCAAGGCTGACCATGGCAGACAGTGCGTAAAGCAGCTTTTCGTAGGTTTCTTCATTGAGCTGATCCCTGACCGGTTCCAAAGCCATGGCCAGCATCGGAATTCTGCGGGCACCGCGCAGAGGAGCCTTCGTTTTGCTTCCGAACTGGAGCCACTGCTCCATGGAAGCACGAAAAAAAATCCTGAATTGTTGCTCGTTTTCCACCACAAGATGATGAAAAAAATCGTGAACAAGGGCAACTCGTTCCGCTACGTCAAGGTTGTCGGCGTCCTTGAGAACCTGTTGCGGGGACTCGACCTTGCGATCCAGAGAGGTCTCCAGCAACAAGGCATCGAGATTGGGAAAATACCGATAGGCAGTGGCCCTTGAGACAAGGGCCTTCTCCGCCACATCGCCCAGAGTGGGCTTTTTTCCTTCCGACACCAGTGCGTCTGCGGCATCAATAAGGGCCTTTCTGGTTCGCAATTTCTGGTTGGCTCTGCCATTTTTCAGGTTGACTCTTGACATTGTAATATCATGATAATACATGTGTCTCACAAAGGCAACAATAACTCCCTTCCAGGGAGAAAAAGAGGAGGAAACCTGTATGAACAAAAATACGAAACTTTGGGTATTGGGACACAAAGTCACTTATATAGAAACACTCGGGGATTATTCCCTTCTGGAAGTTACTGCAACTCCGGGGCTTCCCGGTCCACCGCCGCATTACCACGCTGACGCCACAGAATTGTTTTATATTATCGACGGTCAATTGGCTGTCTACTGTGTCGATAAATGGCACACCATGCAAGCGGGTGAAAGTCTGATCGTTCCCAAGAGTACCGTGCACACCTTCAAGAATAGCTCCACAAGCGAATGCCGCTTTATGACAACGTGGGCGCCCAAAGGCTTTGAACGCTTTTTCCTCGACTTCGGTGTTCGGATGGAACAGAAAAATGCGTTTGAAGAATCTATCTCGGAAGAGACAATCAAGCAAGTTATGGTTGAGAGCGGTAAATACAGAATGGTAATGGTAGAGGCATGACGGAAGTAATCAAGGGTAGAACGGTTCCTTACACCCAAAGTCCGGAGAGCCGCTCTTCCTTGACCGTCAGTTCGTTTTAAAGACAGAGCAGTCACCTTTTATCAACCTAAAAGGCCGATCTTAATTGAATCGAAACCAAAGGCAATGGAGTTTTGGCAAAGATATGCAACACCCAGTCGTCACCCCGCTCCGGAGAGATAAACTCGACTGAATTTGTAGCCTTAACTGTTCAGGATTGGACAACTTTGCCTGAGCGGGATTGTACCAATCGGCCTTGAAAACGCCTGGTACTCCGGTCATATCGATGGCCACCTTTCCTCCATCCTCATCATTCACTACAAATTCCCTGCCGGGACTAGCTGCCGCCCACAATTGCGTTTTTACCTTCTCTGAGCAGTTCGTCATGGGGCGCCAAATTCAGAAGATCCACCCTATCTCTCGAGATAAAACAAGTGGCAGTAGGATAAACACGGTTTCTTTTGGTGGTCATCGCTTTTTTATCACCGTAAACTACGGGGTCATAGCTAAACCAGTTGCATATATATCCGGGATATGATGCGATACAGATAAAATTTTTGATACCTATTTAAGAAAGAGAAATTTGCCTGAATTACTAGCTGCTTTTACTTCTGTTCAAGCGTTTTGGCTTCCACCCCTTGGCTTTGAATGTGTTAAGCAAGACCGTAGCTTGACGATCGTCAAGCCGAGAGGCGGATTTCACATGGAATTTCATGGAGAGGATATTTCGGTATACCTCGTCTGTAAGCCCTAATTCTTTCTTTGCAATATGGATTTTGGCCAGGACGGCCTTCTTTGGTGCCATTATTCAGTCTCCGCATTTCTATTCCATGAAAAAATAGTCAGTCCTCCGCAAAGGAGCAAGGGATTCAAACATGCTTTCCGCTTCTTAGATCAATTTCCACTTCCGGCACAATGTCGGAGATACCATTCCTCCTGTCGATATTTGCCGAACTCGTTTAACAATTCAAAATCATGCCATTTTCGCCATTTTTTTCTTGAGACTTCTTCAACTGCCCATAATTTTTTACATTTTCACCTTGAGATACGACGAGCAAACGTCTAATATTTTTTTTTAAGAGAGAATCATCCGGAACCTGCTTTCGGATAAATACCAAACTCGTTAACTGGAGCACTCCATTGACTAATACATTACAATTTGCCAATATCCCGCCTAAGTATCGGGAATATAATCAATCAAGAATCGTCATTTTGCCGATACCGTATGGTAGTGCCGGCGAAGAATCCGACCACGCGCCAGAAGCCATCCTGGACGCCTCCAGGGCGCTTTTCCTTTATGATCATGAAACCAACAGCGAGGTCTACCTCAACGGAATCTGTACCTTGCCTCCCCTTATATGCCCGGACCCGCCATCGGACATGGTCACCGTCGTCCATCAACAAGCTGCTCTCCTTTTCCGGGAGGATAAAACCGTGGTCGGCATTAGCGGCAGCAGGCTGGCAACCCTCGGCTTGGTTCAAGCAGCGCTTGATCGCTACCGAAATTTGAACGTATTGCAGCTCGACGCCCATGCTCACCTCCAGACGCCAAAGGAAATTACGGAAACCAGTCTGATGACTGAGGTGAATAAGCTCTGCCCCTCTGTCCAGATAGGTATCCGCGGGATGGAAAAGTCGGAACGCTCACACACCGATCCCGACCGGATCGTCCTTGCAAGGGATCTGAACCGCCATGGGATCAACGCCGCCAACGACGCATTGGATATCTTGAGCGATAGGGTGTATGTCACCATCAACCTGAATGTCCTCGACCCGTCAACGATGCCGTCCGTCACCCGTCCGGAGCCAGGAGGGTTGGATTGGTACATGCTCACCCGTTTGCTCAGGCAGGTCACATTGGAAAAGAAAATCGTAGGGCTTGATGTTGTGGGCCTTACCCCCAAACACGGTATCCCAGCGCCGGATTATCTTGCCGCAAAATTGATTTACCGCAGTCTCAGCATGATCTTTTCGCGCTAGACAAGCAGGGGCTTCCGTTTCGCAGGATTTTAGAGGTAGTTGGAAAAGGGGAGATTTCACTTTTTTCGAATCTCCCCTTCTCAATTTACATTCAATGGGATAACTTGAAACAGGTTGAAGCTCCCGAAGAACAGGCAACAAAACCGGAGGATAGGCACTCCGTAGATTATGGAAGACGACAAAAAGCAATCACGCTACGAACGCGTTCAAAAAAATCTGTCCCTGTTTTTCCCCGATATGGTGTACACCAGAGAAAGTCTGGAGGAATCACTTGAAATCGGGGATATCTTCTATAAGCCAACGGATATTCTCCCATTTCTTCAAAGCGCGCTTTTTGACGAAAAGGTGGTTGAAGTTGAACTCGACGGGATGTCCCGGGTTTATTTCAGCAGAATCTACGACGACCTTCCGGACCTTGTTCCCACAGAGGTGGACGGCGAGACCGTCATGACGGAGCCGACCTACAAGGCGGGCAGTTATCTGAAAGATATGACCCACATTATCTCTCTGCCTTTGGAACCGGGCATCGGCAATCTGAATATCCGAAGCACAAGAAGAATTCTTCTGAGGATATTCACGACGTCCTATGCCGTCGAATTCGGAACCTCTTTCCAAGATATCACCGAGGTTAGGGAACTCCCCGTCCTTCGTCTTGCCTTTCCCATAATCGGGCGCATCGTTCGCGGCGCAAGGGAATTTCGTGCAAAGGTACCTGAGAAGCTGGATATAAAAGTTCTGGTTGTGGGAAAAAGGAAACAGGATTCGCTGACCACCAAAGTCGTTGATATCAGTGTCAGCGGCATGTCGTTTGCAATCAAAAAAAACCAGCAGGAATTCTTCCGAGTCGATCAGATAAGGACTTTGGAGTTCATTATTGACGATATGATGGTTGTTCGCCTCAATGGCACTATCCGTCATGTTTCCAAAATCCGGGGAAAAAAAGGAACGGAATATATCTGCGGGGTCAAGTTTGATCTCGTAACCAGGGCGCTGGCATCGAAGGTCGAAGGCATCGTCGCCACCGTCCAACGCGCCCACCTGAAAGAACTCTACGATAAATCCGTTGCCAGCGGTCTGGATCTGATTGCCTGAACCGGGGGAAGATTCAGGCTACAGAGAGTGTGCGTTCAAACCTGCGCCATATCACCGGAACTCCATTCCACTTCAGATATTTCTATCGAGCAGCGGATCGAAACGCCGCAAGGCAAAGCCAAGGTAAAGATGTGCGGCAACTGAGGCATAGGATTTCGGAGTGCGCGTCCACTCGTCCCACATCGGCTCATCGGCGGCAATTCGGCCGTCGGGATATACCGCTGAGGGGGAGGTCTTCTCTCCATCCCTGTTTTCGAGATAACCTTGGAGCTGGATGATGAGTTCTGTGTATTTTCGATAATATTCAATCGCCTTGTTCATGGCCCCTTCGTCTTGGAATTCCACCGATACCAAGAGACAACGCAACGCGAACTGGGCCGACCATTCTACCGAAATCACATTATCTTTACGTGATAGCTGAGAGAAGCTCATTCCTTTGAGGACCTCGTCCTGGGTGACGCCGGTTGCGGCAATGGTTGCGCTCAACATCCGCTCCACCTCGCCCAGGCGTTCCATGCGGTCCTTACCGAACCGGGGATCTTTCAAAATCCGTGCAAGAGGCGCCCAGGATGTCGTATCAGTGGAAAGATTTTGAGAGCCGCTTTTGGTCCATTGTCCATCCTTGTAGATTTCGCCCTGCAGAAACAGATGCTTCTCCCGATCGTACATGGTCGAGATCAACCAATCGTAAATCCTGTCCGCAGCCTCTTTATACCTGGAATCATGCGTTGTCAGATAGATCTCATCAAGAAAATTCAAAGCGCTTTCATTGTTCTCGGTGGATTTGACTTTCCACCAGAGATTGTTTTTCGGATATTCGGGACCGACCCGGACGCCGCCGTCTTTGTCTTGGAGGCCCAGAATGAATTCCGCCCGCTCCTGGGCAATCTGCAAACCTAGCGGATCACGTGTCTGCCGGTAATAGTGCAGAGCGCCCTTGCCAAGCCATGCATTTTCTCCGGTCTTGATGGACCATTCCCAGTTGTTCCACCATTGCGGCTGATCGAAACCTTCGATTCGAATCCAGCTGAAAATCCCTTCCTTGGCAATATGCTGACCGCCCACTGTTTGCGGTGTATCGCGGGTAGCGCGAGAAGAGCTGTTTTTGGCAAAGGTGTCGACAATCTGCTGCGAATAGGCACTGTCGGCCATCAAACGAAGGCCGATGTCATAAATTTGCGTTCCATACAGGGCAATGGGCCGGTCGTCACCAAAAAAACTCAATGACAGGCCCGTTTTCGGATTTGACCTTTTTTCAAAAAAATCAACGAGCTCCTGCGAGGTCCGGATGTTCGCCCAGAAAACATCCGGCGACACGTCAAGAGGCCCTTCGAGTGCCGCCCCCGCCCTTTCAATATCTACGGCAGCGATCCAGAGGAAAAGCGACAATAAATGGACCAAGAGGAGCAGTCTTTTTTTATTCATACTCATCGTTCCAAGATTTTTTATATTCCTTTCAGGTAGGCCGTTCCACCCAAACGCACAGCCTGTTCTTTAATCCATAATTTTCTGGCATTTACATATCTCGATGGCTTCCTCACCTTGTATTCTTCCGGATTTGGCAAGACCGCCGCCAATAGCGCCGCATCATCCCTGGTCAATTTGGCGGGACTTTTTCCCAATAGGTTGATCGATGCCGCCTTGGCACCGAATATGCCGTCTCCGAATTGGGCAATATTTACGTAAACCTCAAGGATTCGCTTCTTCGGCCAAAAAAGCTCCAATAACACTGTGAAATACGCTTCGAGCCCCTTTCTGATAAAACTGCGTCCCGGCCATAGGAACAAATTTTTTGCCACCTGTTGGGATATGGTGCTGGCTCCACGCAGGCGATGCCCCCTATCGTAATTTTCGACAGCCTTTTTGATCGATCCCACGTCAAATCCCCAATGATTGGGAAATTTCTGGTCTTCGGCAGCCACAACAGCAAGGGGAAGATAGGGAGAAATCGATTTCAAATCCGCCCACTGGTATTTAACGGGTCTTCCTTGGTTTCGATTCAAGAGTTGATGGCATCGAGCTTCCATTATAAAGGCACTGGTAGGAGGATCGACCCACCGCAGACAAAGGACAATGGCCACAGAAACGGCGAAGAACATCAACAGCCATCGTTTGATCATATGCATAATTTTTGCCGTCATGCGCCGTAAGACCGGTTTTTCTCTGGTAACTTTATATCGAATGGTAATTATGGAGAGTTACGGGCGCCTTCAAACAGTAATTTTGCCTTAAGTGTAAGCCCGGGGAAAAAATAATCAATTCAAATACAGCGTTTTTCGAAACCTCTGAGCCTTTTGCAAGAGACTCCTCTATTACGATTTCCCAAAGTATAATCAGCGATGTCCGGTTAAGGACTTGCATATGAATTCAAAGTTGGGTCAAGACTTTGTTGATCAGACTCAACGGAGTGGAAGTCCGCCTGACGGGATTCGTTGAGGATTTTGGTCCTCAGTTGCCGAACTCTTTTAATACTTACTCTCTCGCCATGTTCTTCATGACAATAAATTGCCAATAGGAGGTAGGTAATGAGTCCGGCAAGAATCTGGATCATCAAACCATGGCGACTTCTTGAGATCAAATGATAGACACGGAGGTGGCGCTTCCACCAGCCAAAGAATATCTCTATGTCCCAGCGAAGCTTATAGACCTGGGCAATTTGCTCTGCTGTCAGATCAAAACGATCGGTGGCGATCCAATATTTGTTACCTTCGATCTGGTAGCCGACCAAGCGGACAGGCTTCTCCGTCTGGTTTATGCCTTTCTGGCCCAAGAGAACCTTTGCATCAGAGAATACTATGCTGCCATTTTGTACTGGATAGCTTCCCAGGCAGGTGCTTTTGGTTTTTGCTTTGATACGGCAGATGAAGTGTTTTTCTTCAGTCTGCCAGAGATCAAAATTCTGGTGGCTCTGGTAACCCCGGTCCATGATCCCGGTTTCTCCAGGCTCCAGTATCTGACTGACGAACGGCCGTTCACTGCCTTTGCCGTCAGTAAGAAAGAGTTTCCTTGGGATGGCCCGGTTGATGTCAAAGCCGATATGTGTTTTGGCTTTTTTGGCACCTTTCCTGTAATCAGCCCACTCCATGGAAAGGACGGAATCGATGAGGGAGCCGTCAATTGCAACCAATTGGCCGAATTCATGGAATTGCTGAGGTAAGAGTTCACTGGCATTTTTTTGTAACTCCTGAAAGACGAACAGGAACTGTTCCAAGCCTCGTTCGTGCATGGCCTCAAAGAAGGAGCTTTTTTGTATGCCGCCCTTTGGGGCGATAGTACTTCTGGCAAAGTCATCCTCTTGCAGAGTCTGGATAAGATGTCGTCCGGAGGTATGCTCTTCCAGATGAAAATAAACCAGGGCATTGAGCTGATCTTCAAATTCCATTTGCAGAGGCCTGTTGCATCGAGATTGAAGCCGAGGAGTTCTCGGTAGGATATTGACAAAGGGACGACACAGCCGGGCGAACGAAGGACGGAAATAGGTTTTCCTTGGGGAAAAAGATCGCGGCATTTTCATATCTCCATGAAATAGTAGGATAAATATGAAAATTTTCGCGCCCCATCCCGGGCGATTTGTCAAGTAAAAAACGTATCGTTTCTTTTATTATTTTAATGAGTTGCATTGCAATTTCTTAACCGGACAATGCTGATAAATTATAGAATAAATCGACAAACAGAAGCGACTAAATCGAGAGGAACCGGCAGGCTCTCCTTCAAAATTTTATTCAACCTGGAATGTCCGATAAATCGGACACAGTCTTTTCCTGTAAATTCATTTTCTTGTTTCTCAAGCTTTTTCCATTGAGTCATTCTTTGTTTAGTCGGAAAAGACTTTCTATTCGTTTAATAAATCGCCCTTATTGATTTCATCAAGAACTTTTCTTAAATCCTTCGATTGCCCGTAGACCCCAAAAAGAGTGCATTCATTTGTAAAGATAGGCCCTGTTTTCACGAAGTCTTTTTCTTTTCGCCCACAAGGTCTGTCCAAAATTTAAGACTCCTCATTATTAAAATTATATTAAATATTTCCGGCTAATTATCCTCATATAATCCACATCCAACCCTGTTTTATTGCGTCTCTTACAAAAAAAAATCCGAAAATTCATACAGTCATGCTTCCACCCAAACAGCCAGGAGACAACCAACAAACGTACCTACCTGAAATAGCGATATTATTTTACGGCATCCTGACTGGCACAGCCATTGCTAGTACATAGGTGTTGCAACAAGTTCCGGCAGTAGCGATGCTTTTTACACTGACATGTAATTGGGCATCTTTGGATACCACTCGTACCGAATAATCGGTACATACAAACATCCACATCTCTGAAGGAGGGAATCATGAGGAAAAACTGGATTATCGCCGTAGTTCTTACTTTGACTCTGTCAACGTTTGGACTTTCGACCAGTCAAGCGGCAGCAAAACGCGAGAAATTTGGAATTGACTCGCGCCATCAATCGGCAGCAAGGGTCAAGTTCAAACCATCTACAGAAAAAATCCGTTGGAAAATGGTCATGCCATGGTCCAAAGGACTTCTCTTCTATGATATCGCCGTGCATTTTGCGGACAGCGTTCGGTTGGCCTCCGCCGGCCGGCTGGATATTAAGCCGTTTTCCGCTGGAGAGTTGGTCCCGGCCATGCAGACCTTCGATGCCGTAAGCCAGGGTTCTGCTCAGGTCGGACATGATTGGGCCGGTTACTGGAAAGGTAAAAACGAGGCATTCGTCCCACTGGCAGACATCCCCTTCGGTCTGGACAGTGAAGGATACAATATCTGGTTGTATGAAAAAGGCGGCCTGGCCTTGGCCCAGGAACTTTACGGCAAGTTTAACCTGGAGGCCTTCCCCTGTGGCCAGACCGGCCAGGATATGGGACTCTTCTCCAACAAACGTGCCACCAAAATGCAGGATTTCAAGGGCCTGCGCGTCCGTACCGTTGGTTGGTATATGGATATTCTCAACAAACTCGGCGCCTCCGTCAGCCCGCTGCCCGGCGGTGAGGTGTACCTGTCCCTGGAGCGCGGTGTTATCGATGCTGCCGAATTCTCGGCACCGGCCATGAACTGGCCGATGGGATTTGACGAGATCACCAAATACGTCATCGAGCCGGGTGTGCATCAGCCCGCCAGCCAATGCTACATCTTCTTCAATAAAGACGCATGGAACAAACTGCCTGAGGATCTGAAACAGATCGTTCAAATCTGCGCCAAAGAGACCCAGCTGTGGTCCTATAACTGGATTCAGAATCTCGATGCCGAAGCCATCAACAAATTCGCTAAAAAAGTCGAAATCGTGCAGATGGACAAGGCAACCCTCCTTCAGTTCCGGAAAACCACCCACGATTATGTTGAGAGCATGAAGGCAAAATATCCCGAGGTAAAGAAGATCGTCGACTCTCAGCAACAGTTCACCAAGGATTTCGCCAACTGGCGTAAAGCCCGTGGTGGCGTTGCTCCCTGGCCTTACAAGGAGTATGAAAGCGGACAGATTTATCAATAAAGCTTACATATCGAACCGGCCTTTTATTAACGGTTTAATAAAAGGCCGGTTTCTTGAGCACCATTGCATTATGAGGGACATTCCAATGCTGAAAAAAATCAGCTCTGCAATCGATACATTTAACCGCAAACAGGGGGAATGGACTTCTCTGTTGATCATTCCCTTGAGTCTTATCGTCATCAACGAAGTGATGATGCGGTATGTATTCGATGCCCCGACCATCTGGGGATTTGAGGCAACAACCTTTCTCTATGGCATCCATTTTATGCTCGGTCTGGCCTATACGGACGTGATGGACGGACATGTGAAGGTGGATATCTTCACCTCCCGTGCCAAACCCCGCACCCAGGCCATCCTGACGATTATTACAAATCTTTTCTTTTTCTTGCCCGTATTTTCCCTAACGACAATCTGGGCCTGGAAATACGCTATTACATCGACGCAGCAGCTGGAGCACAATTCCACCAGCTGGGCACCGTCGATCTGGCCCATCAAATTAATCATGGCCGTGGCTTTCAGTTTCCTTCTGATACAGGGGATATCCACGGTTATCAAAGCAATCAATGAACTATCATCTGCAAAAAAGGCCTGATTTCGGCCTGGAGGTTTAGGTATGCACTTTAGTCCGGAATTTTTAACAGTGGCGATGTTCTTGCTCCTGATGCTGTCGATCACTCTAGGTCATCAGCTGGCATATACCATAGCCGCAGTTGCCACGCTAATAGGCCTGATCGACAACGGAGGAAATATAGCAGGGCTTTTTAACCTCTACGCCAACGACGTCTGGGGGTTGATGAACAACTACACGCTGGTTGCGGTCCCCCTGTTTATCTTCATGGCCCAACTCCTTGATCAATCCAAGGTTTCCGAGGGCCTTTTCGAATCACTCTATGTGGTTTTGGGTAAAGTTAAAGGAGGTCTCGGTCTGGCAGTCGTCGTCGTCTGCACAGTCTTTGCCGCCACGACCGGAATCATCGGCGCCTCCGTTGTAGCCATGGGACTCCTGGCCGCCCCGGCCTTGATGAGTAAGGGCTACCAGAAAGAATTGACCAGTGGTATCATCTGTGCTTCCGGAACCCTGGGAATTTTGATACCACCCAGTATCATGATGGTTGTTTTTGCCGGTCTGACCGGTATGAAAGAGACATCCGTGGGCAACCTTTTCGCCGGTGCCATTTTCCCCGGCCTTCTTCTCTCCGGTCTGTATTTCCTGTATATAACTATTCTTTGTAATGTAAATCCGAAGATCGGCCCGCCCATTCCTGCAGAAGAAGCCGCCAAATTCACTGCCTCCCAGAAATGGGGAATGACCCTGAAATCGCTCCTGCCGCCCCTTGCCCTGATCCTGATGGTCATGGGAACTATCCTAGGCGGTATTGCCACGGCAACCGAGGCTGCCGGCATGGGTGCCTTGGGTGCCTTCATCCTGGCGCTCTTCAACCGAGCCATCAGCTGGAAGGTTATTAAGGACGCCAGTGCCGCCACCATGAAAACGACCTCCATGGTCATGTTGCTCTTTATCGCCGGGACATTTTTTTCGTCGGTTTTCCTGAGCATGGGCGGCGGCGACGTTGTGGCCGATCTCTTTGTCGGAAGCGGCATGAATCGCTGGATGGCCCTGGCCATCATGATGCTTATCATCTTCATCCTCGGCATGTTCATAGACTGGACTGCCATATTGCTGGTAACCGTCCCGATTTTCCTGCCGATCTCGCAACAGTTGGGTTTTGACCCGTTGTGGTTTGCCATCCTGATGTGTGTGAATCTGCAGACATCATTTCTAACCCCGCCGTTTGGCTATGCTCTTTTCTACTTCAAGGGGGTGGCGCCGAAAGGCTATACGATGATGAATGTCTACAAAGGTATTGTGCCCTTTGTCGGTCTCCAAATAATTGGTATGATACTTATTTGTGTCTTTCCCGCACTTGCCACCTGGCTGCCGGCGTTCTTCTTCTCCAAATAAGTCCACCTGGCGATGCTCCTCTCAGGGCCGACCGGCGTGGGTCGGCCCTGGGGCCAGGCAAAAGTATTTAATGTCAGGAACCACTATCGTAGATAGAATCGTATTCCACTCATATAGGAGTAGATAATCATGCTGCCCAAATTTAAGACCATCCTCTACGCTACCGGTCTCGGCCCAGGCGCTCCCTATGTCTTCCGTTACGCCCTTGCCGTCGCCCGCCAGCACAATGCCAAAATCGTAGCCGTCCATGGCATGGAGCCCCTCACTCCTTTCGGCCAAAACCTGGTGGAACAATACATATCCCATGATATGTCCGAAGAGATGCACAAGAAGGCACGGGAAACCGTCAAGGAACAACTCCAGCAAAGGATGGAGCAACTCTGCACCATGGAATGCAACGGCAAAGCCGACTGCCAAAATATCGTCAGCTCTATCCAGGTAATCGAAGGGTATCCGGCTCAGGTCATCCTGGATGTTGCCGACAACTGTTCTGCCGATATGATCATCATGGGAGCGCACCACCACACAATAGTTGGTGAAGTCATGCTAGGTGGTACAACCCGTAAAGTTCTTCATAATGCCAACCAGCCGGTTTTAGTAGTGAAGATCCCGAAAGGAAATCTTTAAGAACTCCAGCAATCTATGGCATAACGCTCACCATGCTTTATCACTCTGACAGTTTTCCCCCTCTCCCTTGCCGGAAAACCACAAACCGTATCGCCCTCCGGTTTTTGAATTTCGGCAAGGGATTTTTGGGGAAATGCCGTATACTCCAATTCATATTTTTTATGCAGGATTACCACTCTTGTAGGATCATTTCATACTCCAAGGAAAAACAATGACCATTTCACAAACATCCGCTATAGCCGATAAATTTTCGGCCATAGTCGGTCCTGAAAATGTGCTGACCAGTGAAAACGATCGCTTCAGCTACTCGTATGATGCAGCCGTTCTCGATTCGGTGATGCCGGGAGTAATCGTGCGGCCGACCACGAGTGAAGCCCTGGGTCAGGTGGTGAAACTGTGTAACGACAATACGCTCCCGCTCACGGTACGTGGGGCGGGAACCAACCTTTCCGGAGGCACGATACCGAACCAGGGAGGCGTTGTCGTCTTGACCAACGGCTTGACCAGAATTCTGGAGATCAACGAAGAGGATCTCTATGCCGTCGTCGAGCCCGGAGTGGTCACCGCGAACTTTGCCGGCGTTGTGGCCTCTAAAGGTCTCTTTTATCCCCCCGACCCCGGCAGCCAGACCGTATCGACCCTGGGCGGCAATGTCGCAGAAAACGCCGGTGGTCTGCGTGGTCTTAAGTACGGTGTCACGAAAGACTATGTAATGGGGATGGACTTTTGGGATACCGAAGGCAACCTGATCAAATCCGGTTCGCGCACCGTAAAAGGAGTCACCGGGTACAATCTCCACGGATTGATGGTGGCCTCGGAAGGAACGCTGGGTGTTTTTGACAAGATTATCCTGAAGCTGATTCCACCGCCCCAGGAAGCTCGGTCGATGCTGGCCGTTTTCGACTCGATCGCTGCCGCCTCGGAGACCGTAGCAGCAATCATTGCCGCAAAAATCGTCCCCGCCACGTTGGAGATGATGGACAATTTCACTATTCGCACCGTCGAAAACTTCCGGCATGCCGGCCTTCCCACGGACGCTGCTGCCCTCCTGCTCATCGAGGTTGACGGCCACCCGGGCCAGGTTGCGGACGAGGCCGTCCGGGTGGAAGCCATCTGCCGCGAGCATAAGGCAAGGGAGCTGAAAGTCGCCGGGGATGCACGAGAGCGTGACATCATCTGGCAGGCACGCCGTGACGCCCTCCCGGCACTTGCCAAGCTCAAGCCCACCTGTGTTCTTGAAGACGCCACCGTCCCCCGGTCGAAAATTCCTGCCATGATTGAGGCGCTTGAAGACATCAGCAAAAAATTCGATCTCCCCATCGGTACCTTCGGTCATGCCGGTGACGGAAACCTTCATCCCACAATCCTCACGGACAAACGCGACAGTGAGGAATGGCACCGGGTGGAGATGGCGGTCGAAGAAATTTTCACCCGTGCACTTGCTCTGGGGGGCACCCTTTCCGGTGAACACGGAATCGGAACTGCCAAATCCAGGTTCCTCGTCAAAGAGACGGGACAGGCCACCCTCGACTACAGCGCCCGGATGAAAAATGCTCTGGACCCCAGGAATATTCTAAATCCCGGAAAAATGGCAGGTTGAGAGGAAGATCATGACTGATATCAAAAAACTTGCCGAGATGTTTAGACGATTGGACGACCAGCTGGTCAACTGCATGCGCTGCGGAATGTGCCAGGCCGTCTGTCCCCTTTTCAGGCAAACCGGCAGGGAAACCGACGTCACCCGCGGGAAACTTGCCCTGCTTGGAGGTCTGGCCGACCAGTTGTTGCAGGACCCGTCGGGGGTCAATGACATCCTGAACCGTTGCCTGCTCTGCGGAACCTGTCAGGCCAATTGTCCAAGCGGTGTCCGGGTCCTCGATATCTTTCTCGAGGCGCGAGCAATTATGACCGGTTATTTCGGCCTGTCTCCCGCTAAAAAGATCATCTTCAAAAAAATGCTCTCAAACCCAAGACTCTTTAATGCGCTGACTTCTCTGAGCTCAAAATTTCAGGGCATATTCACCAAAAAAGTGGATAATCTTCTGGGTTCCTCCTGTGCCAGATTCAACGCCCCGGTGGTGGCGGATAGACATTTCAATAGATTGGCCTCCACTCCTTTTCGCAAACTGTATCCGACCCTTGATACACCTGCAATTGATGGAGGCCTGCGCGTGGCCCTTTTTCCCGGTTGCGTCGTCGATAAGATTTATCCCCAGGTAGGAGAGGCCGTAATCAAGATCCTCAAGAGAAAAGAGATCGGCATTTTCCTTCCCTCCGGCCAAGCATGCTGCGGTATTCCAGCGCTTACCAGCGGAGATAGGGATACCTTCACCAATCTCATTGAGATGAATATCAAACTTTTTTCGGACAAGCCTTTCGACTATCTGGTCACACCCTGCGCATCCTGTACCGCCACAATCAAGGAACTTTGGCCCACTCTCTCAAACGGGAATGAAAAAACCCGGGGAAAGCTTGCCGAGCTTGCCAATAAGACTATGGATATAACACAGTTCTTAGCAGAGCATTGCCAACCGGGTCCTCCCCTGGAAACCCCGGATAACCTGGAGTCTGTAACCTATCATGACCCCTGTCATCTTAAGAATTCACTTGGGATCACCGCTCAGCCACGAACTCTTCTAAAGGCCTGCAGAAAACAATTTATTGAGATGAATCAAGCTGGAACCTGCTGCGGATGCGGCGGAAGTTTCAACATTGCCCACTACGAGCTTTCAAAACAAATCGGCAATGAAAAAGCAGATAACATCATCGCCTCAGGAGCAAAAACCGTGGCAACGAGCTGCCCGGCCTGCATGATGCAGATGACCGATATGCTATCGAAAAAAGGCAAAGGCATTGCAGTCAGGCACGTGGTTGAACTTTATGCAGACAGTCTCGATTAGCAAAAGAGCCTTCCCACCCTCCGGTCGGTACCGGCACCCTCAACACCTCCCGTGTTGCCGATGTGAGTTGGAAGCAGGAGAAAAACAATGACTGACACGACAAACGCCGATACGGAACAAAAAAAACTCTGCCGATTGTTCGGCCAAAAGGCACAAGCCGTCTCAGCCGTGGTTCATGAAATCAAAGATTTCAATGCGGCACTAGCCTATACCGTTGATCTCTGCGGTAAACAAGGGGCTTGCAGGATAGCAATTTCCGGATGCGAGGAAAATCTTTCACCTCCGGCTGAGGCACTCTGCGACCTGAAACATGAAAAAATCGTAGCCGCCCCAGGTCTCGAAGCACATCTATATGCAAAACTTGAAAATATCTGCGCTGAAAACGGGTTTGCATGTATCCGATCAGATCTCCGCTCCCGTACGGAGGGCATCGACATAGGTTTTACCATAGCCGATCTGGCTATTGCAGAAACAGGGACCCTTGTCCTCAACTGTCCCGGCGAGGATCTTCGCCTGGCAACAATGATATGTGAATACCATGTCTGTGTCGTGCGAAAGGAGAGTATCGTCAAAGACGCCTTTGCCGCCGAACAACAGCTTCTTAAATATATGCACAAGACCCCCAACTACACCGCCTTTATCACAGGAGCCAGCCGCACCGCAGACATCGAACGTGTCTTGGCCCTCGGTGTCCACGGACCGCTTGAACTGCATATTCTTCTGGTGGAGGACTGATCATGCAAAATGCCAAGAATCTCAAAGAATACCGCAAGGAAATGCAGGAATCCCTGGACAATGATTTCCTTCGCAAGACCCTTGACACTTTTGCCGTGGCCTACCGGGCAGGCAGGGCCAAAGCCTTTGCCGACTTCGACGTAAGGCAGCTCATAACGGACGTTGCCGAGGCCAAAGATGCCGTCTTACCCCATCTGAATGAACTAATGGCCGAATTCAAGAAAAATGCCGAAGATGCGGGAGTCCACGTGCATTTTGCTAAAGATGCCGATGAGGCCAATGCCATTATCGTTCGGATCGCGGAAGAAACCGGCTCAAAGAAAATAGTCAAATCCAAATCAATGACGGCTGAGGAAACACTCTTAAATCACGCCCTCGAAGACCATAATCTCGAGGTCACCGAGACTGATTTGGGGGAATGGATCATCCAGCTGAGACATGAAGGACCGTCGCATATGGTCATGCCAGCCATTCATCTGTCTCGCTTCCAAGTCGGCGACCTCTTTACCGATGTGACGGGAACCCAGCAGAAACCAGACATCGAAAAGCTGGTCAAAGTTGCCCGCAGGGAACTGCGCGAAAAGTTTGTCGAGGCAGATATGGGAATAACAGGTGCCAATTTTGCCATAGCCGAGACCGGGACCATCGGCCTGGTAACCAACGAGGGCAATGCCCGCCTGGTCACGACCCTGCCTCGGGTCCATGTGGCCCTGTTCGGGATCGATAAACTGGTACCCAGCCTGAAAGATGCCTTGAAAATTCTCAAGGTGCTGCCGCGAAATGCAACCGGCCAGGCCCTGACATCATATGTCACCTGGATAACCGGTGCCAACGAATGTGACACTGCCGTTGACAAGAGGAAAATTATCCACTTCATTATCCTTGATAACGGCAGGACGGAAATGGCCAAGGACCCGCTCTTCTCGCAGATCTTCCGCTGTGTGCGCTGCGGGGCCTGTGCCAATGTCTGCCCGGTCTATCGCCTGGTGGGCGGCCACAAGATGGGGCACATTTATATTGGAGCCATCGGCCTCATTCTGACCTACTTTTTTCACGGTCCGGAAAAGGCAAAAAACCTGGTTCAGAACTGCATCAACTGCGAGGCCTGCAAGGACGTTTGTGCCGGAGGTATCGACCTGCCCCGTTTGATAAAACGGGTCCATGCCCGCATCCAGGACGAAACCGGACACCCACTTCCCAGCCTGCTGCTGGGGAAGGTGCTCAGAAATCGCAAACTCTTTCACACCCTTTTGCGTACCGCCAAGTGGGCCCAAAAACCGGTGGCCGGTCATGACGGTTTCATGCGGCATCTGCCGATGGTCTTCTTTAAAGAGCACGATTTCAAGGCCCTGCCGACCGTAGCCGAAACCCCGTTCCGCGACCGATGGCCAAAGCTGAAACAAGAGGTAAAGTCTCCAAAATGTACCATCGGCCTTTTCTCCGGCTGCGTTCAGGATTTTGTCTACCCGGAGCAGATGGAAGCCGCAGTATCTCTCTTTTCCGATCACCAGGTCGCCATGTCCTTTCCGATGTTGCAATCCTGCTGCGGTCTTCCTGTCCAGATGATGGGAGAGATGAAGGCCTCTCGAGATGTCGCCGTGCAAAATATCAGGGCCTTTGAGAAAGAAAAGGTCGACTATATCGTCACCCTCTGCGCCTCCTGTGCCTCCCACCTGAAACACAACTACCCCCTTATCCTGGCGGACGATTCGAAGATGGTGGCCAAGGCCCGCGCCTTTGCCGCCAAAATCATTGATTTCTCCTCTTTTGCCCATAACATCCTGGGGCTCTCCGGCCAAGACTTTTCAGGCGACGGCAAGAAGGCGACCTTTCATTCCCCCTGCCATCTCTGCCGTGGGCTGGGAGTCCACGAGGCGCCTCGCAATTTAATCCGTTCATCGGGTCTCGACTTTGTTGAGGCTGATGAGTCTGAAGTCTGCTGTGGCTTCGGCGGCACTTTTTCGGCCAAATTCCCGGAACTCTCAGCTGAACTTTTAGATAAAAAGCTCGACAATGTCGAGCGAACCGGCGCCGAAATCCTTCTCACGGACTGCCCGGGCTGCATTATGCAGCTTAGAGGTGGATTGCAGAAGCGGAGATCGAAAATTGTAGTTCAACATACCGCTGAAGCATTAGCCCAACGCAAAAAAAAGAGCTGAATCTCAAGTGTATCTTCATGTGAAAAGCTATCATTAAAGAAAGGGGATGAGGATGTTTCATAGTTTCTGGAATTATCTTGAAACCTTCGTTTTTGACTCACGGATAAGGCGGGCTGTATCCTCCCTTGTCCTTGTGATTTTTGTTGAGCTGATAATTTCAGCTATACTAATCATCTCTCTCTCCGACATTGTCAAATTTGCCGGAGACAGCCCGAAATCAGCCGCAATCATTTCAAATATTCACTGGAATATTGCCGTTGTCCTCATCGGCTTTGTTTTGATAACCCTTCTGTGTCTTTTCCTAGGAGCAATGATCGGTTATCTGGCGACAAAACCCATGAAACAGGTGGATGCACTTTTCAAACGTCTGGCAGAAGGCCATGTGGATTGGTCTCAAGATATTAAAGACCTTCCTTATCCTGAACTGCGCCATGTTTCCGTCGGTTATAATGCCTTTATGGCAGAAATCAGAGGTATCATCGAAGACATCAGAAAATCCGGCATCCGCATAGCTATCGGCAGCACCCAGGTTTATAAAGCAATCGATACGGCCGGCAGAAAAACCAATCAGCAAAAAGAATTTTCCGAGCAAGTTGCCGTCTCAAGCGCCGATGGGAACATCGCCATCAGAGAAATATCGGAAAACGCCCATTATGTCTCCGAAAATACGAGCGACAACTTAAATAAGATACGAACATCCTTCGAGGAGCTGGAAACTGTTGCTCAAAAGGTGGAGTCCATAAACAAAACCGTTGAAGGTTTCGGTGACACCATTGATGAACTGAATCGCAACTCCACAAGCATTATGGACATCATCGCCTTGATAAACGACATGTCGGATCAGACGAACTTGTTGTCCCTCAATGCCACAATTGAAGCGGCGAGAGCAGGGCAACACGGCAAAGGATTTGCCGTAGTGGCTGAAGAGGTCCGTAATCTCGCCAAACAAATCAAGCCGGCAACAGAGGATATATCAAACAAAATAAACACCATGCTTGCAACCGTTGATAGGACCAAAAACGAAAGCAATACCATTATCGACGCCAGTACCGAAGTCAACAACATCGTCAAGGAAACAGCCGTCAATTTCAGATCCATGATCGGCGATTTCGAAGAAAGCAACGAACAACTGCTGAAAATTGCAGCGGCTATCGAAGAATTATCCCTTACCAATAATGAGGTTAATACTAAGGTCGAGGAAATCCACAAACTCTCAAACGAAATTTTTGTCGATATGGAATCCTCCGGCAATACCGTTCGTGGACTTAATGAAATTACTGAAAAAATGCAGGAGACCGTATCCGGGTACAAGACGGGCCGGGGTGTATTGGATCAGGTCATCGATGCAGCTCGAAATCACAGGGACTACGCCCAGGAAGTCTTGATAAAAATAAAAACCCAAGGCATTGATATCTTCGATCACAACTATAAACCCGTCCCCAATACAAAACCCCAGAAATTTACCGCTGCGTTCACCAACCCCATCGCCAAATCCCTTCAATCCTACTGCGATGCCATCTTAAAAGAAATTCCCGGCTGTATCTATGCGCTGCCGGTGGATAAAAAAGGCTACCTCCCGACACATCACTCCCACGTGGCAAAACCGCTGACAGGAGACTACGAACGCGACCTTCTGCAAAGCCGTGACAAGCGTATCTATTTCAGCAACCAGACCGAGATTCGCCGGGCAACAAACATGACCCCCATGCTTCTGCAGACCTATATGCGTGACACCGGGGAAGTGATCAACGATCTGTCCATGCCCATGGTTGTGGACGGCAGACATTGGGGTGCGTTTATCCTGGGACTAAATCCTGAAATTTTCACTTCTTGATTTTATAAAATTGAGTTGGATGAACACCGTATCCCTCCAGGCAGAGGCAAGGTTAACCCGCTTATCTCATTTCCAAAAAAAATTATTTAAGATAAAATAACGTGTGGCTACAGGCGGCAAATGGAAGCCACCAGCAAGTCCGCGGGCATCTTGAGGAAATGGTAAAAAGGGTTCTGGCCCTTGGCGTCAAAGTGAACTACACCCCTTACACCACAGTTTGTAATTTGCTGAGGAAATAATCATGCGACGGCATACAAACACATCGGATCTGCCTGATTTTTTATTGAGATCCACCCTGAGTGTCGCGTTTGTATCAGTCCTGTTATTGACTCCGTTTGCGGTTAACAATTTTATTCAGGGGCGCTACATACTGGGTGTGTTGACGCTGTTTATTTCGGTGCTCTGTACAATTAATGCGTGGACCTGTTATAAGGGTCAATACAATCTGGTCATCAACCTGTTTGGCATCGCACCAGCCATATCTATTACAATTGTATTGGCAACACATGAGCTAGGTGTAGCCGGCTCGTACTGGGCATTTCTGGTAGCGCTGGCTTTCTATTCCATACTTCCTGAAAAACTGGCTTTGATAGCCAATATTATATTTGCCGCTTGTATTATTCCGGTTGCCTGGAGTGTGCTTGAGCATCCGGTTGCAGTGCGTTTTTCCAGTGTGCTGCTGGGGATCAGTTTTTTTGCATTCCTTTCCATGAACGAAATTACCCGACAACATTACCTGCTTAAAGGACAGGCAATAACCGATGCTCTCACTGGGCTATATAACCGATCTCTGCTGGAATATTCCCTCGAACATGCAATCAAGCAAAGCCGCCGGACAGGTACCGCAATTACACTCATGATGATTGACATAGACAACTTCAAGAACATTAATGATGATTTCGGTCATGAAGCTGGAGATTCGGTTTTAAAATCCCTGGCAGAGGTTTTGACCAATAATTTTCGTGGCAGTGACATGATATTCAGAATTGGTGGTGAAGAATTTCTCGTGCTCATCCACAATACAGATGAACTACATGCTATTGATATTGCAGAAAAATTGCGTATAGAGATTGAGCAACTGTGGCTGATCCCCGGGCACACAGTAACTGTCAGTATGGGAGTTACCGGGATACAGCCGGATATGGGTTGGAAAGAATTGATGAAGCATTGCGATGAAAAATTGTATCGCGCAAAATCGAATGGTAAGAACCAGGTGTTTGCATAATACCCGGACTGGGACAAGGTTGTGTGGGGACAAAGAAACATCCCTGAATATTCCTTCCCACCAGACATCATCTTTGGAAAGATCCAGCACAGAGGCCACTCGTTCGGCAATAAAATGCACACCAACTCCACGGGCTTTCAAAGATATAAGATTTTGTAAGATATCGGTTTTTCAGTAAAACATTTTATCTAAGCCAATAGATTACCCTTTAAACTCACCGTCCCACATTGTATAACGAAAAAGGGCCAGCTGACAAAATCAGTCCGGTTTTACCGTGTTGCCTGGCAGGACTAGTCAAGCCAAGGGCCTCCTGCGCTTCTTTTTCCGTGAGAGGAAAATATTTCTTTAAAATCAAAAAGCACTGTGTAGAATAGGCTGCACGTGGTGCTTCCGACCTCTTGTCTCTGTAAAACTGCAAGACCTCACAGCCCACCCGAATATTTCTGGTATTTTGTTATCTTAAAATTGTTCATACTCAGGAAGATACTCTTCTTATGAATTCAAAGGCCCCGTGCGGCATACCAATTTTTCCTGCGACGATATTTCTTGTACTTGTTATTGCCTTTTGTGAAATGTATGTTGCCAAGTTCAGCGTACGGATATCGCCAAAACTGCAAGTTCCCCTGCTCATCTGTTACCCGGTTGCGCTCGTAATCGGAGGTCTGGGATATATCCGCCTCGGACAGCGCTTGGGGACAACCCCCAACTCCGAAAAACTGTTCAAAACTCTCTATGTCACGATTGCTGCAGCAACGGTGATCATATCACTTGCCTCACTGGTTATTATCAAACCGGAAACTCTGAAAGTAGACCGGTGGTCGGCGATATCCTATTTCTGGGACGCTGCGTTTGCCGGGCATTATCCATACAGTGTTGCAACACATATGCATAACGGGAATCATCCCTCAGGTCTGCCGGGACTCATGGTATTGGCTCTCCCCTTTTACCTCATGGGAGACGTCGGACTTATGCAACCATTTGGATACGCTTTGTTTTTTCTATTTTTTTTCTTTCTCTCCCCCTTGAGCGCGTATAAGAAGACCGGTCTTCTGGCCTTCTTCGTTTCACTGCCACCCGTTCTTTGGGAACTGACGGTCCGCAGTGATTTCGGAACGAATATTCTGCTGTTTTGCGGTGTTGTCCTTTTTTTGACAGAACGGAATAAAATCCCTGATGCTGTATTTTCCTGGAAAGGGATTATTTATAAAGCCATACTCTTCGGGTTTCTTCTATCAACAAGGCTGGTTCTTCTCCTTCCTTTCTTCCTCATGTCACCCGATCTGGTGGGAAAAAGAAAAGTCCTTGCCTTTTGGGTGATGACTGCGATGGTAACCGTACTGACACTTCTCCCCTTTTACCTTTGGAATCCGGATCTTTTTATGAAATGGAATCCTCTCATCCTTAACGGGAACAAGTCTCCACTTTGGGTTACAGCCCCTTCTTTACTCATAACAATTATCGGAGGATTTTATCTGAGATCCACAGGGGATAAATTTTTCACTGCAGGAGTTCTCTCGACCATTATAGTAGGTATTTCATTTTTCATAGGATTACAAAAGGAAGGGTTCCTGTCGATCCTCTATTCTCCGAAAACTTTCGACTTTTTTTACTTCCATACAGGACTCATCTTTATGTTCATTGCAATTGTCATTTACCTCCATACCCCTGTTCCGGAAACATCTTCCGATTTGCAAAAGCAGGGCCTTTCTCTACGATAAATTTTTTCTTATCCATTACGGAAGCCTTCCATGCTTCACGGAAAAATTGTTTTTACCCTTTAATTTCCTTTTTCCACATTGTATAACAATAAAGGAAAGTCAATAAAATAGGCATAGATGCAAAGGATTACACAATCAATGAGGAGCCGCCATGAATGACCGACACGCTGTTTGGAATTTTCTTGAATCTTCCCTCTTCGATGCAAAATTCAAGCGAGCCGTTACTTTCTCCATCAGTATTGTCATACTTATCAATCTGATTCTCTCTTGCATCGGGCTCTATTTTCTCTATGATATTTCCAACCTGGTGACCGACCCCGGAAATTTGGCTTCCATCGCCTCCAATGCCCGATTGTGTATTATCATCAACATCTCATCTTTACTCATTATTACCGTTCTTTGCCTGATCGTCAGGAAGATGCTCGCCTATCTCGCAGTCAAGCCATTGAACGAGGTAGATGCGATATTCAAACGCCTGGCAGATGGTCATGTTGACTGGTCGGAAGACATCTCTGATTTACGGTATTCTGAACTGAAAAACGTCGCTAAAGGCTATAACTCCTTTATGGCCAACCTCCGAAGAATCATTGAAGATATAAGAAAGGCTGGTATTCGAATTGCAATAGGAAGTGCCCACGTGCTGAAAGCAGTCGAAGTGGCAGGAGATAAAGCCAGTCAACAAAAGGAGCTTTCCGATCAGGTATCCGTCTCCAGTACCGATGGCAATGTGGCCATTAAAGAGATATCGGAAAATGCTCATTATGTCTCTGAAAACACTGGAGATAACCTCAAACAAGTCCGTACTTCTTACGAAGAGCTGGAAAACGTTGCCCAAAAGGTCGAATCCATTAACCAGACTGTTACAAGCTTCGGCGATACCATCGATGAACTTAATCGGAATTCGGCCAGCATCATGGATATCATCGCCCTGATTAACGATATGTCCGACCAAACCAATCTCCTTTCCCTCAACGCTACCATAGAAGCAGCCCGAGCAGGTGAGCACGGAAAGGGGTTTGCCGTTGTTGCCGAAGAAGTTCGTAACCTGGCCAAACAGATCAAACCGGCAACTGAAGATATTTCCCACAAGATCAACAACATGATAGCAACGGTTGATAAAACCAAAACAGAGAGCAACACCATTATCGATGCCAGCATGGAGGTCAATACTATCATCACTGAAACGGCCGTTAATTTCAAATCCATGATCGGCGATTTCGAGGAGACCAACGAACAGCTCTTGAAGATCGCGGCAGCCATCGAGGAATTATCGTTGACCAACACCGAGATCAATGAAAAGGTCGGCAATATTAATATCCTGTCCAACGAGGTCTTCACCGACATGGACTCCTCGGGACGCACCGTCCAGGAACTCACCGAAATTACGGAAAAGATGCAAGAGACGGTCGCCCAATATCGAACGGGGCAGGGCATTCTCGACGAGATCATTCCCAAGGTGCAGAGCTACAGAGACCATGTTCAGGATATTCTGCTTTCCTTCAGCAAAAAGGGCATCAATGTCTTCGATGAGAATTACAAACCCATCCCCAATACCAACCCGCAAAAGTTCACAACTGCATTTTCCGATGCCATGATAAAGGAATTGCAACAATACGTGGATAAAATCCTGAAGGAAATTCCAGGTGGCATCTACTCCATCCCGGTAGACAGGAAGGGCTATTTGGCCGTGCACCACTCCCATGTATCCAAGCCGACGACCGGCAACTACGAGGTGGATCTTGTACAAAGCCGAAATATGCGCTTCTTTTTCACCACCCAGTGCGATATTCGCCGGGCGACAAGTACTGCTCCCATGTTGTTCCAAACCTATATGCGCGACACGGGAGAGGTATTGAACGATCTCTCCATGCCGATCACGGTAAATGGAAGACATTGGGGCGGATTTATTGTGGGACTGAAACCGGAGACTCTGACCGAGTAGAAAAAAAGGGGTTCATCCGGTTTGAGCGTACTTTTGTAGAGCTGAAAGGAACAATCCGGCAGAGGGCATCGCTTCCGGACGCTAGTCTGCGGCCTCATCGCCGGTACACCACGGCTGACGGAGGCCGTCCCTGGCCTGCTGTCAGGTGCGGACGGCCTATCCGCACCCCTCCGGGCCTTATGTGGAACACCTTCGGGCCTCCGCCTCCCGCGTTTATAGATTGTTACTCTTAATCCGGGAATGAAGGAAAAGGGAGAGGTCAGGTCTCCCCGAAGTTGACCAAACGCTCCAAACGTTGCCATACCTTTTTAACCGGCAGATCATGCAGATTCGGTTGTTCGATCCAACTGAACCTTCCATGCTGGATTCCTGAAAAGACGGCCGGGATATGGCGGCCGAACAGTGCGAGGCCCGGAACCTGAAGGTGGACGGCGATATGAGTCGGCCCGGTATCATTGCCCACAACGAAAGAAGCCTTTTTGAGCACACCCGCAAGCTTGAAGATATCAAGGAAGCTGCCCTCCTTGTCCAGCAGTATGCTCCCCCCGGTCAAACGGCTGAGTTCCATCTCATCGGGTCCTGGTATGGTAACAACCTGCAGGCCGGAATCCATGAGCAGGCCGGCAAGTTCTGCGAAATACGGCCAGCGCTTCTCGGGATGCCCGGCAGACCCTCCGGGAATAAGAACCGCAAAAGGGGGAGTAATACCCGCCCTGGCAAGAATATCATCAACATCGTCGGTCATCCACGTCACGTCACAATGTTGGGTATGCTTAACCATAACCCCTGCCTTTGTGAGACCAGCGACAAAATGGTCGGCGGCGCAACAGTCTTGAGACCTCTTACAGTGCCAAGTGCAGCCGGTTGCGCCTCCCATCCATGGTGTACCTTTCAGGAAGAAATGATAATAGAAATGGGTCCTCCCAACCTGTTGCAAATCGTAGACCCTGTCAAAATGCTCCTGACGCAATCTTTGCCTCAGCTTAAGCATCCTCCCCAGGTGCCACCGACTGTCCCTTGGATCTATTGAAACCCTGTCCACCCAAGGGCAACGTTCCATTAGCCTTTGGTACGAAGGGGTAGTCAAAACGGTTATCTCATCTTTTTCATGATGCAGCCGAATGTCGTGCATTGCTCCTTCGGCCTGCACGATATCACCCAAGGCACTTAATTTTATAACAAGAATTCGCAGCATTTCTGCATCAGTCATCCATCCCATACGACTGGTAGGATTTTTCCTCGATTACCGAAGAATCGAGAAGCGTGTTGATTTGATATTTCAGCGCGGCACGCTCATCGTTGTTTTGATAGACCGCACGAGCCAATTGTATGAATTCCCGACCAAAATCCTGTCTTTTCTCACAGACCCTGATCGCATCCTCAATGTCCCACAGCCGTTCATTCACCCGGCGAAGCGCCGCAGTCAAATCATCAAGTCCCGGGACACTTTTGATCTCTTTATTGCGGATGGAGATAAGCTGTGAAAGTTCATGTCGGATGTTTTCAAGTTTTAACTCATCCGTAATCCGCTCACTTTTTATCTGCAGAATAGCTATTTTATCAAGGAGTTCCCCCAACGAAACAGGGACAAACAAGGACATAATTTCTCCTTATCACATACTTCATATTCGTCAAACAACCACATATCAAATGGAGCCGTTTCCAGCTCAACAATCCCGCATAACCATCTAGACTGCCAAGGGATCGGAAGAAACTTTCTATCCAATTGCACTCTACAGCAACCACAGGAAAGCTAGGGCTCATGCACCATCGCTGACCTGACATTATCATAAATGCATACAAAAATGTCAATCGCAACAAATCGTTTGTATAGACACGCACAGGCTCCTATTACGCCAAACCAGCTGGTGCATTTTCCGCATCCGAATCTCCCTGTTCCCGTCCCCATCCGCGAATAAGAACCACAGCACCACTCCTCCTTGGAACTATTGAAAATTGTATTTTTTTCCCCCACATTATCCGTTGATTTTAGGGAGTAATAATTAAAAAAGATCATCAACAATACTTCTTTTCTCTTGACAAGGAGAAAAAATATACACTATTAAAGCAGCCGTAACGCCGTTCTTTTGTCATGTATAAAAAAGAGTTGCGTTAAAAATCATTCTATCTTATTCCATGGTGTTATTTGTAAAAATGAACAATAATGCCATTCTCCAGCATTGGGGAAAATAGGGTCCTTCAACAGATAACAGCGTGGCGGTAGAGAGTCACTCACTGTTATAATGGAAGAATAGCTCTTTTTTTAGACAAAAATCACACTGCAGTAATACTAGTAAAGTTGTTGCAGCATAGTTTCATAACCGTCGCTTGATAAGCCTTTGCCATACTGAAACGAGGGAGTTCAAAATATGTCCTTTGACAAGAGAGAATTTCTGCTCAAGAAAAAAGAAAAGATTGCCCTGGGTGGTGGACAAAAAAGGATCGACAAACAGCATTCCCAGGGAAAAATGACGGCTCGGGAGCGCCTCGAATACCTTTTTGACGATGGAACCTTTGTCGAGCTTGATGCCTTCGTAAAAAATCGATGCACGAATTTCGGCATGGACAAACTTGATCTTGAGGGCGAATCGGTGGTAACCGGCTACGGCAAGGTGGACGGCAGACTGGTCTATGCCTTTTCTCAGGACTTCACCATAACCGGTGGAGCCCTTGGTGAAATGCATGCCAGAAAGGTCGTAAAGGCCATGGATAATGCGGTCAAAGTCGGAGCACCGGTTGTCGGTTTGAACGATTCCGGTGGAGCACGTATCCAGGAGGCGGTTGATGCCCTCTCCGGGTATGGAGATATCTTTTTTAGAAATTCCATCTATTCCGGGGTCATTCCCCAGATCTCGGCCGTCATGGGACCCTGTGCCGGAGGGGCCGTCTACTCCCCTGCGCTTACCGATTTCATCTTCATGGTGGACAAGACCGCCCAGATGTTCATCACCGGCCCCCAGGTCATCAAGGCCGTCACCGGTGAACAGGTGAGTGCGGAAGATCTCGGTGGGGCTATGACCCATAACAGTGTCAGCGGTAATGTGCAGTTCATCGCTGACTCGGATAAGGACTGTATCGACTCCATACGCAGACTGCTTGGCTATCTGCCTTCAAACAACATGGAGATATCGCCGGTTTTCGAGACCGACTTGGATCCCAATCTGCAGATCGACGAACTCAACGACATCATACCAGACAGTCCCAACAAGCCCTACGACATGCATGACGTAATCACCGGCATCGTCGATACGGACAGCGTGATGGAATACCAACCTTATTTCGCAAAAAACCTGCTTACCGCGTTTGTCCGGGTTAACGGCAGGTCTGTGGGTGTTATCGCCAATCAACCCAACGTAATGGCGGGTTGTCTCGATATGAACGCCGGAGATAAAGCCTCACGCTTCATCCGCACCTGTGATGCCTTCAACATCCCCTTGCTGACCATAGTCGACGTTCCCGGTTTTCTCCCCGGAACCAATCAGGAATTCGGCGGCATAATCCGCCATGGGGCCAAGATCCTCTATGCCTACAGCGAAGCTACCGTTGCCAAGGTGACCCTGATCACAAGAAAAGCCTATGGCGGAGCCTACGTGGCCATGTGTTCCAAATCCCTTGGTGCCGATATGGTCTACGCCTGGCCGACCGCTGAAGTTGCGGTAATGGGCTCTGATGGTGCCGTCAATATCATCTTCAAAAACGATATTGCAAAGGCTGAGGACAAGGCAGCAACCAGGCAGAAGATCCTGGAAGATTACGCAGCAGAGTTTGCAACTCCCTATAAAGCGGCAGAGCGGGGGTTTGTGGATGACGTCATTGAACCGCACACCACAAGGCAACGCATCATCGACGCCTTTTCCATGCTGGAAGGGAAGAGGGAGAAACGACCCGCCAAGAAGCATGGCAATATTCCACTTTAAGACAGGAAAAGACGATGGCAACAGACATCTTGACGCAACTGGCAAACCCGGAAACGATGAAGGCCTTGACCTTTTCACAGAAGATGCAGGGAGGGCTTTTAGTCACCGTTTTCGGTATGGGGATAACCATTCTGGCGCTGGTCGTTCTCCAATTTGTCATGGGTATTCTGGCAAAATTTACCGTCAAGGCTGAAAAAAAGCATCGGGCTCCGATTGTGACCGCCACCACCACCGGCAAGGCTGCCCAACAGCCGGACAAAACCAAGGACGAAGAGCTGATTGCCGTAATCTCGGCCGCAATTGCAGCACAAATGCACAAAACAACCGGCGAGATACGCATCCGTAATATCAGGAAGACCGAGGAACCTTCTCCCTCCTGGAACAGGGCGGGAATCCTTGAACAGATGAACACAAGACTCTAAACGGCAGGTGATTGAATATGAAGATGTTCAAAATTCGCGTAAACGGCAATGAGTATGAGGTTGAGGTTGAGGAAATCGGAAACAAACCAGGTGCGGCTCCTGTAAAAACTGTCCAGGCCCAACCGGCAAGACCCGTTGCCAGCGAGAGTCCAAAACCCAGTACCACTCCGGCCGCGCCCGCACCCCAGGTGCAGGAAGGAGAACAAACTATTGTGGCTCCAATGCCCGGGACCATCCTCGACATTAAGGTAAACGCCGGTCAGAAAGTTGCCAAGGGAGAGACCTTGATGATTCTCGAAGCCATGAAGATGGAAAACGAGATCATGGCACCACATGATTGTACCGTCGTTCAAACCAATGTTGCTAAAGGCGCCTCGGTCAATGCCGGGGACATCCTGCTTATTCTCTCCTAGCCCACGGGATTCCGGTATGTATATAGCCCTAACCCATTTCATTGACAGCATGGGTCTGTTCAGCCTCAATCTCGGGGCAGTCCTGATGATCGGTATATCCTGCCTGCTGCTTTACCTGGCCATCGTAAAAGGATTCGAACCCCTGCTTCTTGTTCCCATTGCCTTCGGTGTGCTGCTGACCAACCTGCCGCTTGCAGATATGATGGCCTTGCCGATTATGGAAATTCACGGCAAAGTCTTTGAGACCACCCAGCCGGGTGGATTAATGTACTACCTTTTCCAAGGTGACCATCTGGGTATATTCCCTCCCCTGATCTTCCTGGGCGTTGGTGCCATGACCGATTTCGGCCCCCTGATCGCCAATCCAAAGTCTCTGCTTCTGGGTGCCGCCGCCCAGTTCGGGATTTTTATCACCTTTATGGGTGCCATTGCCTCTGGACTTTTTACAGCTCAGGAAGCCGCCTCTATCGGTATCATCGGAGGAGCTGACGGACCGACGGCTATTTTCCTCTCCTCCCGGCTTGCCCCGCACCTCCTTGGTTCGATAGCCATAGCCGCCTATTCGTATATGGCAATGGTTCCGATCATCCAGCCGCCGATAATGAAGCTGTTGACCACAAAGGAGGAACGTTCCATTAAGATGACCCAACTCCGAAACGTCTCCAAAAGGGAAAAAATTCTCTTCCCGATCGTCGTAACGATCGTGGTTGCCCTGATCGTTCCTCCGGCAACCACCCTGATAGGCATGCTCATGGTGGGAAATCTTTTCCGGGAATGCGGTGTTGTCGCCAGACTGGAAGATACCGCCAAGAACGCCATGATCAATATCATCACAATTTTCCTCGGAATGTCCGTCGGCGCCACGGCCACAGCTGAAAATTTTCTCAACATCCAGACCCTGGCCATTCTGGTCCTTGGTATCACCGCCTTCGGCATCGGCACCGCCGCCGGCGTTCTGCTTGCGAAGCTGATGAACAAGATCGCGGGCGGAGGGATCAATCCGCTTATCGGCTCGGCAGGAGTATCGGCGGTACCCATGGCGGCCCGGGTTTCCCAGGTGGTTGGTCAACGGGATAATCCTTCCAATTTCCTGCTCATGCACGCCATGGGGCCCAATGTGGCCGGAGTCATCGGCTCGGCTGTATCGGCCGGAGTCTTGCTGTCCATGTTCAGGTAAAACCCGGCACGGATCGGGGAGATCGAAATCTGAAGAGGGTGGCCGGGTTACCAAGTGATGTAAGGCCCCTGGTATTGCCCTTCAGGATATCCAAAGGGTATTTGGTCAGCTTGCAGGAAACCTCTTCACCTTGCCTGAAAGAGACTTCGGAATGCGGGAGACCGACCTTCCGGTGATCCGTTAAGAAAATCTTCCTTGTCCTATCTTGCTTGTCAGGGAATTTGTCGCATAAAACCCCACCCTTCTGCCCGGCTTCCGGAGTAATTCCCCATTTGGAAAGGCATATACCCCTCAATTATAACCTAAAGATCTTGACTTTTTGTACCAGTCTAATAAATAATCAGAACGATCATCTCACGTTGTCAGACTGTATAATGTGGGTACTGTGGGACCATCAGAGAAATATCCGTGCTAAAACATATAGACATACAGAGGGACCGAAAATTGAATTTTCTGTTGGCCTCATTATCGATTGGGGCGTTTACTGAACAACATGAACCAAGGAGGAAAACGCATGACCAACAAAACATTAGTTTTGGGATTACTTTTGACAGCTGTGTTCTGGACGTACAGTTCCTCAGGCTTTGCCGCGGATATAAACAAGGGGCCGAAAGAAATGGTTCTCCTCGCCGTCAAGGACAAAGCAGCGGTTGACAAACCAGCAAAATTCCCTCATGCCCTTCATCAATCGATATATAAATGCGGTGAATGCCACCATACCGAAAAAGACGGCAAACAAAGCCCCTATGTAGAAGGGATGAAAATCCAAAAATGCGAGGATTGTCATTACAAGGGCTCGGGAATGCCGGATGAAAACGATGAAGATAACGGCATCATCAAGCTCGACACATTCAAAGATGCTGCCCATGCCCGGTGCAGGACCTGTCACAATAAGGAAAAAGCAAAGAGTCCGGACCTGAGAAAGAAATGGAAAGGTTGCAAGCCCTGTCACGGATAATGGAAACCTAAGACAGCAGAGCAAGGAGATGGATACATAAGAGACAAAAAAGGCTGCCCTTCCGGGCAGCCCTTTTTGATTTGAATGTGATGTTGACGTTGTTCGTGCTGTTAGAACCTGTAATCAACCCCTATGAAGACAACGTGGGCAGTATAACTGGGGTCGGCATAAGCGCCGGTCAGATAATTTCCACCCTGAATCATCATATAATCCGCATAGCGGGCATCATCATACTTATATCGCTCATAGACATACCCGACTGTATAGGTGAATCGACTCGCCATCGGGGTATATTTAACATTTGTTGAAAAGGAGCTCAACCGGTAATCATCCCATTGCGCCATATCGAGATCATCGTTGGTATGCGTTCCCAGGGCAGAGGCAAGCAGATAGGTGTAGTCTGCAGTACCGTCGGACTTGACGTCATCATACTTAAACGTGATTGTCAGCCTTTTAGGTATTACATAAATATCGGTGCCCAATCCCCATGAGTAACTATTGTCCTTAGTCGTTACATCCCAGTTATAATTCGATGCATCCTGAGTTGCGGGATTTGGACTACCAGTGGGGCTGAACGTCCGCTGATACTGGTAGTCTTTCTTGAAATCGAGATCGAAGTACCCATTCAACCTGGCTTTTTTCCCAAAGGCATAACTTGCATCGAAATTGAACCTGTTGCTTTTGATGCTTCTCAAACCGAGAATCGTATCCCTGAAATCCTTGTCCACATATTTATAGCCGATGTTGAAATCCAGATCGTCAGTGGGATAAATATCAACGGACGCCTTTATAGTGTTCCTGGTTTGAGGAGCAACGTCAAATCTCCAGATATAATATTCAACATCCGTTGCAGAGGCCTCAACATGATCGGCATCCCTTTGCATCCACTCATAACTGATCTTCGGGGTCATATAGTCCAGTCCCCGATAGCGTAGTTCTGCAGAAAGGGTATTGTCCCTGGTCTCCGGCAATAATTCACTGAACTGTCTGCTCATAACCAGATAGGTGTACGCTGTATCCAGATGGAATCTGGAAGGCAGATTCCATCCCAGATCGATCCCGAACCTGTTCTTCTTGTACCCCAAGAGATCGTTGGTATCCCCATTTAATGTCAGCTCGTCGGATTTATTATCCCTCTGGTAATATTTATAGGCAATTTTGGCATTGAGCAACCGTACTGGGTGAGAAGTCAGGATGAGATCCATATTGGTGGTATCCACCTTACCGTGAAAGGTAGGACCGAAGTTTGATGTGAGTGCCTCAATGGTATGGTCATCCGATTTTGTCCTGCCTGTAGCCACATTCATACTGAATTGACTCCGCATGGGCATTTTAACACTTCCCTTAAAAGCAACCTTGTACGACTCGTTATCAGGCGGCAGGGAATAGGCGTCCGGAGATGAAGAGAGGCCACCTCTCGGCCGGTCAAAATACAAGGCCGAATTGGAATTGGTGAACTCACTGTAATAGAGGCTCATCGCGGCAAAAAACGGGTTTTTGACATAGCCGGCCATCATATTTATTGAATTTGTTGTATAATCGATGGGCATCGGAAGTTCGGTAAAAGCCGACCCGAGAAAGCCCGAACCGATGCCCGCGCCGATCGGATAGTTCCCGGTCTTTTCCTCATGGGGGACCGAGACTTTGAAGAAAAATGGCTTGGCCAGATCGAGCGAGAACCCAGCCTCATATCTCTGTCTGTCGGTATAATAATTGAATGTCTTCCAGGTGGATAGACTGGAAGGATTCGATGTTAAGGTCAGGTGGTTTGAACCTGCACCTGAGTAAAATGTCCTGGCTCCATACGTCAGGTTGTGTGGAATCTCGGAAAAATCAAAGTAGGCCTTATATTTCCCATACTTACCTCCTTCAATATGGTAACTCTGAGTATCATATCCGATATCCGAGGCCGAACCCTGGAAGAACATATCCTCAGAGTCGTACTTCATCTCTCCCCCACCATATATACCGTAATCACTGTTCATATCCCGGTATTCATTGAACTTGGCCTCATCTCCACTGATGTTGACATGCCAGGCCGAAAGTTCGACATCACCTTTAAAAGTGCCTCCAACAGCACAAAGAGGAGTAAACGGTAGGATTATCAAAACCGTACCCACTAAAATCATACGTAGTTTCATAACAAACCTCCTATCGTGTAAAGGCCTGGCCGTATGACGACGAGGCGTTACTGCCGTGAATATTCGAGTGACAGTTCAGACATCCCCGAGCATAGAATTTATTGTTCGGTGAATTGGCGAAGGTATCGAGCGCCGTATAAGGGGTTCCCGGATGTCTGCTCGCGTCATGGCAACTCTGGCAGAGTTGCGGCACATTTTCGACCAGAAGTTTGGAATGGTTGCTGCCGTGCGGGGTATGACAGTTCAGGCAGTTTTCCTCGACAGGAGGATGTTCAAACATAAAAGGCCCTCTTTTTTCTGCGTGACACTTAAAACAGAGTTCGTTGACCGAATCGGTTTTGAGTTGGTTATCACCGAAGGTACCATGCGGATCGTGACAATCGGTACAGGTGATCAATCCTTCCCGGATCGGATGATGAGACTGTCTGTTTGTTTGCGACCGTATATCTTTATGGCAGTTGAAGCAAAGGGTCGGTAATTTCTCTTTTAAGAATTTCACCTGCTTGTTATGGGGATCATGGCAGTCGGTACAGGAAATGTCTTCACTGTTGTGTTTACTCAAATTCCAGTTGGTAAGCTGGTGTGTCTCTTCGTGACAGGTAAGACATTTAGCCGATTTGGCCTTTGGTTTCACATCCTTGTTAAAAGCAAAAATATCCACACCACGACCACCACCCTTTTCCACATGCAGTGAGCCGGGTCCATGGCAGGTTTCACAGGCATTTTCCGATGCGGGTCCCTTTACGGATTTTTTGGAATGAACGGATTTCGCGTAGCTTTCATACTGCTTTTCATGACACTCTTTACAGGTCTCTGCGCCGATATAGCTCCTCTTTGCCATCGTGTCTTTTGCTCCCGTTTCCGCTCCGGCAGCCAACGAAAAAGAGAAAAAAAGCGCGCAGAGTGGTAACAGAAATAAAATAACATGCTTTCTTTTCATAAAGCGCCTCCCAGGAATTTCTTTATACATATCGCTTTGTGTGAACATGCCAGGCTTCATTTCTTCACCTTGACCAGTCGAAAACCAAGAGCATGATGGCCAAAATCCGGTGAAAGCCCCACACGATGGGAACTTCTTATCCCCAGAGGCCCGTTACTCCATCCTCCTCCACGCATGACACGGTATTCTCCGGCCCCCTGATAGACAGGGTTGTCTTTCGGAAGTTTTGAATATGCCTCACTATTATAGGTATCCTCACACCACTCCCAGACATTTCCCAGCATGTCATAGAGACCGTAGCTATTTGGTTTAAAACTGCCCACCGGTGCTGAAACCACATACCCGTCATCACAGAAAAAGGTGGTCCAGGTCGGCCGTTTTTTCTTTGCCGTCAAATCCGCCACATTGGCATATTTACAGGCTTCATCGGGATTATTCCCCCAGTAACGGCTCGTCGTTGTTCCAGCTCGGGCCGCAAACTCCCACTCGGCCTCCGTCGGCAAACGATACGTCTGACCTGATTGCTGAGACTGCCATTTGGCGAAGGCAACGGCATCCTCCCAGGAGACGTTGACAACCGGCTGATTGTCTTGATCCTGGGAAAACCCTTCCGAGCTTTCACTTTTGTGCGACGGTTTGAACTTTTTGTACTGGGCGTTGGTCACTTCATATTTTCCAATGGAGAAACTGGAAACACAGACTTCATGTACAGGTCTCTCGTTGCGATCGCCATCGCCGACCGAATCCCCCATTTGGAAGCAGCCCCCTTTGATGGACACAAACTCCATTCCCGTTGTGGGGTCCGTATAATGGGCCTCCGCAAGAACGCTCACAGGATACGCCAACAGCAAAAAAATCAGTACCATACCCGGAATTTTGCACGTCATCCTCCACCTCCTCCATGATATTGGATTACCTGGTATTCTACAGTGCATTGATCCGACCGGAATCTTTGCACACCCTCACCGATGTATTTCCACTACGTTTCGTTTGGTTCTATCGGAAAACGGCAGGGCAGACATCTCTGCCCTCACCTGTTTTATCTTCCCAGAACCAACCCTCTTCATCTCTTACGTATTGGGAAACTCAGCAGTTTATTAACTAACTGGAACAAATAATATAACAAAGAAAATCATCAAGAATAACAGACGAGCGACGGACAACAATGATACTATGTATTACACATTTCTTGCATTGTATGTTTTTTTAAAATTAAAAGTCAAGGGACAAAAAAATAAAACCAGTTCCATCCTACAACGTTCAGATCGGCATTATTTTTTCCTTACCTTTCTCTCTTTATTTGCGCTATAAGAAAATATTCTAGAAAATTGCCGACCATCCCTATGCAGGCCTATGGAAGGCCTGCTCTTCCTTGGCAGCTCATTGTATCAGTTTGGTTGCCATTTGATTTCACCTGTGATTTTATGGGTCGGTAAAGAACATAAAAAGCATTAACAAAGGGTTGTTACCGGAGCTGCCGTTTTTCCGATGCTCCGGATACCAACCTTTCCCTTTCAAAAAATCCGTATAAGGAGGAAATGATGTCTGTTAAAGATCCCGGAATAGCAAAATACTCCGATTCCTGGTGGGGACAATTGCGTGCATCGTTTTCCACCCCTTTGGGCATGTTCGGGATTGGGATTACCACCATCTTTTTTGTTCTCACCGTTTTCGGTCTTATTGCCCACCTGGCAGGCATGGTTAAAAACCCATATGCCTCCATCATCACCTTCGCCCTTTTTCCATTGGGGATGCTTATCGGCCTTCTGATCATTCCCCTGGCTGCCTTTTTTCAAAGACGGAAAATGTTTTCTCAAACGCTCACCAAAGAAGGATTCATCATAGACTTCAGCAAGGCCCGACACCGAAAAATCCTTTTTCTGATACTCGTCCTCACCGTGGTCAACATCGCTCTTTTTTCCTCGGTGGCCTACGAGGGCTATCGATTTATGGATACGCCTACTTTCTGCGGCACTGTATGTCATACGGTCATGGCCCCCGAATATACGGCTCATATGCGTTATCCCCATGCCGATGTGGCCTGTGTAGAGTGTCATATCGCCCCCGGCATCGGCGGATTTGTGCAGGCAAAATTTTCAGGGCTGCGACAACTGGCGGATATGGTGACCGGCAACTACCATCGTCCGATTCCGATCCCTGTCAAAAACCTCCCGCCTGCATCGGCAACCTGTGAGAAATGTCATTCACCCCTGAGATATTTCGGAGACCAAAAAAAGCTTTTCATCAAATATACCAACGAGGATCAGAAACATCCGGACAAACAGCGTGTCGTCCTCCATCTTGGCGGACTTGATCCCGTAAAAGATAGATTCAAGGGTATCCATTGGCATGCCGATCCTGATATCACCATTTACTACCAGCCACTACAAAACGATCTGACCAAAATCGGGGCAGTCAAAGTGGTAAGAAAAAACGGTGCTGTGAAGCTGTTCAAGGCAGGTACCTACAATAAGAATCTCCCTTGGAGGGCCATGGATTGCATAGACTGCCATAATCGTCCGGCGCATATCTTTAACGATCCTGTGGAACGAGTTGATTTTGGACTCTATGCCAAAAAAATTGCTTCGGATATTCCAGGAATTCGCCAGGATAGTCTTACCGTTCTGCGCCATCAATATACGACAAGGGAAGAGGCGATCACCTCAATTCTCCCCGATTTAAGAAAACTCCAGGAAAAACGTAACGGCAAGGACTTTGTAGGCAAAAACGACCAAGCCATTACAGAAGCCGCCGCCTACCTGAAAACCGAATATCTGAACAATATCTGGCCGAAGATGAATATCACCTGGGGGACCTACAAAAGCGAGATCGGCCACCAGAATGCCCAAGAGGGCTATGGGTGTTTCCGTTGTCATGATGAGGAGCACCTGACCGACGCCGGCGATTCCATCACCCAGGATTGTGGGTTATGCCACAAAGAGCCCTGATGGAGACAGGAGGAATCCGGAAATGTCTCATTGAATAGATAGAAATTTCTCGGATTTCTCCTCGTCAGCAATCCTTCCATCTGCTCGATTGCATCACATTCAGACAGGTATATCCTTTTTCACCTTTCAGGGGGATAGCGAGGTATATCGATCCATGAACAGCAGGCTGATTTCCTAAGGTTTCACTGCCGTCACCTTGAACATCCTCATCAAGATTCGACTTCAGGACAGGTACCCAAGGCCCCTATCAGGATAGCCATATGGGATTTCTCAGCCTGAGAAATCTTGAGAAAGACATCGCGAATTCCTGCATCCGTTGTCTTGTCTGCCATGGTACGATAAAGATCAAAGGCGGCGTATTCAATTTTCAAGGCAAATTCTATCAGGTGAATACAGAGGCCTTTTCCAGAAGCTGCTTTTTCCAGTGCATCAGCCAAAGACATCCCTCCTTCCAGGACATCTCCGGATAACCCTGAGAAAATGGTATCGAAATCGTCAACCACCTTCTTCTCCCGTCCCAGGATTTTATATATCATCATTGCATGGCCGATTTCCGCTTCGGCAAGGCGACCGAACACTTCGCTCCAGCTGTCACCTCCCCAACGTTCATCGGCCATGGTATAAAATTTCATGGCCCCTTTCTCAAGATTCATAGCGGTCATCAACATTTGCTCCATTGAAGCCGATGCCTCAAAGAGACGAACTTTCGGCAGATCTTCCGCGACTGCTCCATCCCAGGCCAGGATGCCACCGTTAAGATTATAGACCTCTGTATGCGATGATTCCTCCTCAATCATCGTTGAAGCAGCCAGCGACCGTCCTCCACTTCGGCAATAGAATATCAACTCTTTTTCCATGGGCAAGGTATCCAATTTTTTTGCCAGTTCCGGCAGGGGTAAAAGGCGTGCTCCCGGGATATGCCCTTGCTGATACTCACCAGGTTGACGCACATCGACAACCTGGTATTGGTTTTCGTGGTGTTTTTTTATAAACTTTCTCAGTTCTTCCGCATTTATTTCATGAAAGCTCATGAGAGTCTCCTCTGACGTTGAACATGGTTGATCCACCCGATAGGCAAACGCCTCGAGGTTTTGGATGGAGATTTATTACGACGCCATCAATTTCCTTTTGCAAGTATCATCATGGTTAATCTCGAGATACAGGTTACATTACCCTCGTCATCCGACAGCCGAATTTCCCAAACATGCGTTGTTCGGCCGATATGCAGTGGCGTCGCTCGTCCCAGCACCCACCCTTTTCTCGCCGCTCTGATGTGGTTGGCATTAATCTCCAAACCTACACACACCTTATCTGCCTCGATGCAATGATAGGCTCCGATACTTCCCAGTGTCTCAGCCAAAGTGACGGAGGCACCGCCGTGCAAGAGTCCAAAAGGTTGCTTCGTCCGGTCGTCCACCGGCATCCGTGCCTCGATAAAATCGTCGCCTACGGCTGTAAATTCAATACCAACGTGCTGCACCATTGTTTCGCTAGAGGTCTTCTGTAGCTCTTCCACATCAGGTCTTTTTATCCAAATCATTACAGCTCCATCACAATTATCCCACACAATTCATCTAGTATTTTTATATATTTTCTTTCACTAACAGGCCCTATTTTCCGATCCAGTCAATTGCTTTTATTATAAGGTCAATTTGCTTCGATCGTAAGTTTTTTCTCCTCCTTCCTTTTCCTTCGATTGGAGATTATTTTAAAAGCAATGTATACTATTGACGTACGTTCTACATGTTACAGATGTGAATCCTGTTTTATAATTGAGTACAAAAGCGAAGAATTCCAGTCATCATCACTGTTTGAATTTTCATTTGAACATAAGGACTGAGATATGAAAACAATGAAAGCACTTGTCAAGGCACAAAAAGCTCCGGGACTCCAGCTCATGGATGTCCCTATTCCTCAGCCCGGACGTAACGAGGTCCTTATCAGGATCCTGCGTACCGCTATATGCGGCACCGATGTCCATATCTATAACTGGGATTCCTGGGCCCGGAAGACCATCCCGGTACCGATGCAGATAGGACACGAATTTGTTGGTATCATTGCTGAAACAGGGGATGGCGTTCACGACTTCCATCCCGGTGACGTGGTATCTGCGGAAGGACATCTGGTTTGTGGCCATTGCCGTAACTGCCTTGCCGGCAGGCGACACCTGTGTATGAAGACCAGCGGAGTCGGAGTCAACAGGCCGGGAGCCTATGCCGAGTTTGTCTCCATTCCGGTGACCAACGTCTGGTACTGTGACCAGACCATTCCTTTGGATATCCTGGCCTGTTTCGACCCCCTGGGTAATGCAGTCCATACCGCCCTTTCTTTCGATATCCTGGGAGAGGATGTACTGATCACAGGTGCCGGCCCCATCGGTTGCATGGCAGCGGCCATCGCCAAACATGCTGGGGCCAGGTATATTGTCGTAACCGACATCAACCCGTATCGTCTGAGGCTGGCCAAGAAAGCCGGGGCGACTATGGCCGTTAACATAAAAAAAACCAACCTTCTAGAAGTACAGCAACAACTGGGAATGAAGGAAGGATTTGACGTGGCCATGGAAATGTCGGGAAATCCGGCAGCCCTGCAGACAATACTGGATAATGTATGCCACGGAGGGAAAATAGCATTGCTCGGCATCACACCGGAAGAGATTGCCATCGACTGGAACACCGTGGTCTTCAATGGCCTGACCATAAAAGGGATCTATGGCCGTGAGATGTTTGAAACATGGTATAAAATGACCTCGATGATCCAGACCGGGCTGAACATTGTCCCCTTGATCACCCATCGTTTCCATTACACCGAGTTTGAAAAAGGTTTCGAGGCCATGCGTTCCGGCAAATCAGGAAAAGTCGTTCTCAACTGGGAAGAAATCCCCCGCTAATTGTCCCATATGTTTAAAAGTGAGCATGCTATGTCGTTGATAAAACTTGACAAAAGACTCAAACAATCGATAGAAAATCTGCAGAAAACGGGGAGAGCGAAACCTCCGGAAAGAATCATTACCGGCTACATCCCCCCGAATAACGGATACGGTCCCCGCTACCATCTCCAAGGTGAAAACAAGGAGTTTCTCCGACTCAACTCTAACTCCTACCTCTCACTGTCTCATCATCCCGATCTGATTGAGGCGGCTGATGCGGCAAGCAGGGAGTTCGGGGTCGGTCCAGGGGCCGTACGGTTCATCGACGGTACCTATCAGCACCACAAGGTCCTTGAGGAGAGAATCGCCCGATTTGTCGACAAACCGGCAGCTAAAATATTCAATTCAGCCTACACAGCCAATTGCGGACTTGCGCTGACCATCGGAAACGAGAACACCTACTGGATCGGCGACCAGTTGAATCACAACAGCATTATCCGCGGGATGCGTATAGCCGGCGTACCTCATAAGAATAAAGGGATTTTCAGGCATAACGATATGGACCACCTGCAGCACTGCCTGGAACAGGTCGGAGAAGGGATTGAGCGGGTGGTGGTGATATTCGACGGTATATTCAGTATGCGTGGGGATAATGCCCCTCTTGGCAGGATCAAGAAAATATGCCGTAAATACGATAAACAGTTTAAAGACGGGGTTATCACTGTCATCGACGACTCACATGGAATCGGTGCCTACGGGGCTACCGGCAGGGGAACTGCCGAGTTCTGCGGGGAATCTCCGGATATTATCGTCGGCACCTTTGGCAAGGCCTTTGGAGTCAATGGAGGTTTTATTGCCGCAAGCGAAACGCTTACCGAGGCGGTACGACAGACAGCGGATACCTACATATATACCAATCCCCTAAGCGTCGCCGACTGTGCAGCGGCGACGGCAGCCATCAATATCTGTGACAGCCCGGAAGGCTTAAAGCTGCTAGAAAATATCCGTGCAAGAACCGACCAGTTCAGGAATGGGTTGGCGCATCTGGGCAAAAAGACCATTCCCGGACCTCATCCCGTGGTTCCGGTCCTGATCAGGGACACCGCCGCCACCCATGCCCTGGTAAACAGGCTCTTTGCAGGGGGTGTTCTGGTGGTAGGACTCACCTTTCCGGTCGTACCATTGGGGGACGAGACCATCCGTTTCCAGATGAACGCCGCCCATACCGAAAAAGATATCGACTACGTCCTGGGACTCCTGGCCTGAAAAAATCTTATTTATCCTTTGAGTGGTCCTTGGCAATCAACATATAAATACAGGGAACCACAAAGAGGGTGAAAAACGTCCCTATGGTCATACCACCGACAAGCACCAGACCGATGGAGTTTCTGGCCAGGGCTCCCGCACCGGTAACCAGGGTAAGCGGGAAGTGACCGGCAATTGTGGCACCGCTGGTCATCAACACCGGCCGCAGACGGATCATTGACGCCTGATGGATAGCCTCACGCTTGGAATGGCCCTTGAGTTGCAGCTTATTGGCAAATTCAACGATCAGGATTCCGTTTTTGGCGATCAAACCGACCAGGGTCACCAGGCCTACCTGCGAGTAGATGTTCAGCGTGGTAGTCCAGCCATGGGTCCAGAACGAAACACTCGGATCGGGCATCTTCAGGAAGGTGAAAAGCAAGGCACCGAACATGGCCAGCGGCACGGAACCCGCCAGGATGATAAAAGGATCCCGAAAACTGTTGAACTGGGCCGCAAGCACCATGAAGATCAGGATGACCGCAAGCGAAAAGGCCGGGATGAACTTGTTTCCTTCCACTCGAAGCTGCCTCGATTCACCTGTATAATCAACAACATATCCTTTAGGAAGAATCTTCGCCGATTCATTTTCAAGAAACCGCAACGCCTCATCCAGAGGCCGCATAGCCACCCCGCTCAGCTTCACTGCATTCATCTGCTGGAAGCGATTCAGAGAACGGGCTCCGGTTTTGTTCTTAATGGTGGCTACACTTGATAACTGAACGAGCTTTCCGCTGGGACCGGTCACATAGATATTCTGCAACTGGCTCGGATTCAGTCGATCCACCCGTTGAATCTGCGGAATAACCTTATAGCTGCGACCGGAAATGTTGAAACGATTGACATAGTTTCCACCCAGCATGATCCCGATATCCGCCCCCACCTCCTGCAAGTTCAGTCCCAGGTCAGCCACCTTATTCCGATCAACCACGATCTCAGATTGAGGTTCATCCATCTTGACGTCGATGAGGGGAGGAAAGGCAAACATCCCACTCTTCATGGCCTTAAGACGCAACTCTTGAGCAAACTGCAGGATCTGACCCTCATCTGCCGTCGAAGCGATGACAAACTCCACAGGGAACTGGCCGCCTCCCGGCAAGGCAGGCGGAAGAGTGGGAAATATCTGAGCCCCAGAGATCCCATGTAATTTCCTCTGAACCTCAGGCATGATCTGAAAGATATTCCGCTTGCGTTTATCCCAGGGTTTGACCACCATGCCGCCGAATCCCGAGGTCGGAAATGTGATCTGGAAGGTAAAATCGGTCTCGGGAATACTCATGAAGGCCTTATTAACCGCCGCTGAATAAATGTTGTTCTGGTCCAGAGTAGAATTGGATGCCGAATTCAAAATGCCGAAGATGACCCCCTGGTCTTCACTGGGAGCCAGTTCCTTGGCCGACATCTTGTACATTGGATAGATGAGCAGAACAAGAACGACCCATATCAGGTAGACCGCCGGACGGGCATTCAAGGTACCGTCGAGCAGACGCCCGTAAAAATTTTTCAGTCGGTTGAAATCCCGTGATATTTTCCCTGCAAGTCCATGTTCCTCAATGCCAGGCTTGAGAATTTTGGCCGACATCACCGGAGACAGGGTAAGGGCCACGATCCCGGATATGGTAACGGCACCAGCCAGGGTGAAGGCAAATTCCCGAAACAGCGAACCGGTCAGTCCGCCCTGTAGACCGATGGGGGCATAAACCGCAATCAAGGTGATGGTCATGGCGATAATCGGACCGATCAATTCCCTGGCCCCTTGGATGGCCGCCTCCATAGGCGGTTTTCCCTCGCTCAGATGCCGCTCCACGTTCTCCACCACCACAATAGCATCGTCCACAACAAGTCCGACGGACAACACGATAGCCAGCAGGGTAAGCAGGTTAATGGTGAAACCGAAAACCTGCATCAGGAAAATACCACCGATGAGTGATACAGGTATCGCCACCACCGGAACAAATACCGAACGGAAAGAGCCCAAGAAGAGGAAGATGATCAGAACAACGATCAGCAGGGTGTCGATCAAGGTCTTGACGACCTCGTGTATGGCATTGGTAATGTAATCAGTGGCATCATAGGCGATACGTGCCTGCATGCCGCTCGGGAGCTGTTTCTGGATCGAGGCCATCTCTTTCCTGACCCGCTTGATAACATCGACAGAGTTGGCATTGGGAAGCGGCCAGATCCCCATAAAAACAGCGGATTGCCCGGAAAAATGCACATCCGCAGCGTAATCTTCCGCCCCCAATACGATATGAGCTATATCGTTGAGCCTGACCACCGCACCGTCTTGTTCCTTAATCACTAACTTCTTGAATTCACCAACCGATCTGAGATCGGTATTGGCGGTCAGATTGATCTGAATCAGCGAGCCCTTGGTCTGACCGACAGCGGAAAGGAAGTTATTGGCAGCCAGGGCCTTATAGACCATGGCGGGACTTATATTGTAGGCTGCCATCCGTTCAGGATTGAGCCAGATACGCATGGCAAAGGTTCGTCCCCCCAGGATGTCGGCTCGCTGGACGCCTTCCAATGCAGACAGACGGGGTTGAACGACTCGCACCAGGTAGTCGGTTATTTCGTTCTGGCGCAGTCCCTTGGCGGTAAAACTCAGGTAGGCCGAGGCGAACTGGCTGTCAGCCGATTCCACGTTGATGGCCGGCACCTGCGCTTCGGTCGGCAGATCGTTTCGCACCTGATCAACCTTGGAGCTGATCTCGGATAGGGCCTTGATTGGATCGTAGTTGAGTTTCAGCCGGACATTTATCGTGGAAAGCCCCTGGGCACTCTGCGATTCAATATAGTCTATACCATCGGCTGCCGCGATGGCCCGCTCAAGGGGAGTCGTGATGAATCCGCGTACCAGTTCTGCGCTTGCCCCGACATAAACTGTCTTCACCGTAACCACGGCGTTGTCGCTGCGGGGGTACTGGCGAACATTGAGGGTCCTGATCGCCTGGATCCCGGCAATTACGATGATCAGGTTGATTACTATCGCCAGGACCGGCCTGCGGATAAAAAGATCTGTAAATTTCATTGATCCGAATAGTTAAAGAATATTCTTGATTGTCATCCCTAACTCACCTCTCATTTCCCTTACGCTATCAACTGTCCGCAGGTTTTGGGGAAAGCTTGAATTTGGGTGACAAGGTGTTGTCTACAACTACGGATTGGCCGTTACGCAACTTGAAAACCCCGGTGGTTACTATGGTGTCTCCCTCTTTCAATCCCGAAAGAACGGAAATAAAGTCTCCGCGTTTTTCACCAAGGCGGACAAATTGCTGACGAACCGTTTTTTTAACTTTTCCACTTTTCTCATCTTTTTTACTCTCGACCACGAATACTGAGTCACTATAGGGAGCATAAAGGACGGAGGTTGCAGGAATCGAGAGCACCGTATCCTGATGAGGTAATATGACTTTCACGTCGACAAACATTCCGGGCCGCAGATCCTCCTGGCTATTCTCCAGGGTTGCCTGTACCTCAATATTACGGCTGGTGCTGTTAACCTGTGGGTTGATGGCTGTTATTTCCCCTTGTGCAAACTTCCCGAGAAGAGCATCCGAGGTCACCCTGACCTTATCTCCAGTCTTGATCATGGCCATTTGATGTTGAGGCAGCCTGAAATCGACATAGATGGGACTAAGGGTCTGCAGAGAAACAATGGGAGTGCCTTCCTTCAGGATCTCTCCCAGATTAACCAGTCGAATGCCCAGTCGGCCCGCAAAGGGAGCTCGTATCGTCTTTTTGGCAATAGCCGCGCGAATCATATCCGCCTGGGCCTTGTCGGCCTTCAGTTTGGCGTTGGCATTATCGAATTCCGAGCGGGAAATTGCATTCCGCTTCAATAACTCCTGTATTCTGTTGAAATTATTCTGTGCCAGCACCACCTGGGCCTCAGCCGAGCGTAATTGGGCCTCCTCGAAAACGGTATTCTGCTTGACCAGCAAATCTCCTGCTTTGACCTTAGCACCCGGTTCAAAGGCAATCCGGTCCACTTTGCCTGTAAGCTCAGCCGACACAACCACTCCCTGGACTGCCACCAGACTCCCCACCGAGTCCAAAGTCGATTCCCAGTCACTTTTTTGGGCAACGGCAATCGTCACCACTTCAGGAGGAACGACTCTGTGCTTGCCGGCATCGATCATTTTCCTGATCTGAAGAGCCTTAATGCCGGCGATCGCACCCACCAGAAGAACCAATCCAATAATTGTGATGAAAATTTTCTTTTTCATGATCAATGTCTGATAAGAGATAGCTATAATAGAACTTTTTCCAATTGATTTCGATATATATAAGAAGCGGATTGGTTATGTCAACAACGAAAAACAAAGAATCAGAAAACACACCAATCATCCTCTAGCGTGACAGGCCAACCATGTGTATTATACTCGGAGAGAGCAGAGTCGGCTCAACTCCTGATCCGACGATCAAAGAAACGGCCTCCTAAATACATTTTCGTAAAGGATGCGATCGTTAAAAGATCCATGTGAAAAAGGAAATACGTGTTACAAGACTTCGAATGCAGAGTTTTCACGACACCATCAAACCATGAAACACCGCAAAATAGAACTCCTGGCTCCGGCAAAAACCAGCACCATAGGGATTGCAGCCATCAATCATGGTGCCGATGCTGTCTATATAGGAGGACCGAAATTTGGCGCCAGGGCTGCTGCCGGTAACAATATAGGGGACATTCTAAAGCTTATTGACCATGCCCACCATTTCCACGCCCGAGTTTACGTGACACTGAACACCCTTCTGAATGACGACGAACTCCAGGAGGCCCAGGACCTTATTCATACCCTCTATGAAATCGGAGCGGATGCCCTGATCATTCAGGATATGGGACTCCTTGAATGCGACCTGCCACCGATTGCCCTCCATGCCAGCACCCAAACCGACAACCGGACACCCGAAAAGGTGAGATTTTTGCAGGATGTCGGATTTTCCCAGGTGGTGCTCGCCCGCGAACTCAGTCTGCAGGAGATTATCGAAATACGCGCCGCAAGTTCGGTGAGTCTTGAGTTTTTCGTGCATGGCGCCCTCTGCGTCTCGTACAGCGGCCGCTGCAGATTCAGTGAAATAATGCGCGGCAGAAGCGCCAACCGCGGACGTTGTGCCCAATTTTGTCGGCACAGCTATACGCTGCTGGATGGAACCGGGGCGATTTTACAGGATAACAGTTATCTTCTTTCACTACAGGACCTCGACCTCTCCGCTCATCTGCAGGTATTGCTTGCGGCCGGCATCGACTCATTTAAAATAGAGGGCCGGTTGAAGGATATCGACTATGTGAAAAATATCACCGCCTATTACCGAAGAGCCCTTGATGTCATCATCGACCAGGACGAAGCCCTGGTTCGGTCATCATCGGGAAGATGCACCTTCTCGTTTACCCCCGATCCGGAGAGGACCTTCCACCGCGGCGGATGCAACGCATTCCTCTTTGGCAAACGAAACCGGATCGGGGCTCTTGCGTCTCCAAAATCAACAGGAAAGGTAATCGGCAAGGTTGTTTCGGCCAGGGAGGATTCTTTTGCAATCGAGGCATCTGAGCCGATCAATAACGGGGACGGCCTATGCTTTCTTGATGGAAACGATCGACTGGTCGGATTCCGGGTCAACAGCGTCCAGGGAAATACCATCTTTCCAAGAGACCGCCTCACTTTAAAACCCGGGACACTCTTGTCTAGAAATTTCGATATCGCCTTTCAGCGTCTGCTGCAAAAAAGCTCAAATTGTCGTAAGCTGCAAATCGTTATGACTCTTTGCCTGGACGCAACCGGGATGGGGGTGGAAATTGTCGATGAAGACGGCTGTCGTTCGTTTCAGGATCGTACCGTCTCCAAAGAAGAGGCAAAGGATGCGGAAGGGATGAAACAAATCCTGATCAGACAGATGAAAAAATGCGGCGGGACGATTTTTTCGGTACAGAAGGTGACAATTGACGGGAACCGGATACCTTATTTCCCTCTTTCAGCCATCAATGATATCCGAAGAAGGGCTTTTGAGGGTCATCTCAAGGTGCGAAGCCAGCAACACGTGATCGAAAAAAGACTTCCGGGGATCGCTTCTGCAGGGTTGCCGCCCCCTCCCCCACCGTCCGAACATATCGTCAACCGAAAGGCCGCAGCCTTTTTCGTTAGACATGGTGCCCAGGAATCTTCTTGTACCGCCGAAAAATCGGAAGACAGAATTCTCATGATGTGTTCGTATTGCCTGAAGGCCGAACTCGGTTTCTGCAGGACCGTAAACCAGCAGGCCCAGAGTCCGACCGAGCCCCTAGCCATCAGAGACAAGACCGGTACCTACGAACTCACCTTCGACTGCAAGCGTTGTGAGATGCAGGTCCTGAAAAACTCAAACCGTAAAAAGCCTCTTGACTGAGAATAATATTTATTGTCCAATTCTATTATGCATGCTGCCGAACCGACCATTTTTGCGATTAAACGTTATGCAATTCATGACGGCCCGAATATCAGGACCACTGTCTTTTTCAAAGGCTGTCCGTTATCGTGCTGGTGGTGCCATAACCCTGAAGGAATATCACCCGCTATCGAATTAATCACCCTTGACGAGGGGTGTGTAGGGTGCGGATATTGTGCCGACCAATGCCCGCAACAGGCTCTCACTCTTTCTCGGACAGGCCCGACAAGAGACCGGAGCCGGTGTAATATCTGCGGCAACTGTATCGAGATCTGTCCCGCCCTGGTGCACGAGGCCACAGGCTGGACAACCTCGGCGGAGTCGGTCTTGGCCGAAATACAAAAAGACCAGCCTTTCTATGACCAATCCGGAGGCGGAGTAACCTTTTCCGGCGGCGAGCCGCTTATGCAGCCCACCTTTCTTCTCGATCTGCTCAGGGAATGCGGCAAACTGGATATCCATCGGGCCGTTGACACCAGCGGCTATGCAAAAACGGAAATCCTTCTCGAAGTTGCCCGTCATACCGACATCTTCCTCTTCGACCTGAAGATGATGGACAGCGACCGACACAGGCTCTACACCGGGGTCGGCAATGAATTGATCCATGCCAATATCACAGCCCTTGCCAAGGCAGGCTACAAGATCAGGGTCCGCCTGCCGTTGATCCCGGGAATCAATGACGACGAGGAAAACATTATCCGAACCGGTTCCTTCATGGCCGGTCTGCCCGATGTAACCGAGATTGATATTCTGCCCTATCACCGGTCTGCAACGTCAAAGTACAAGAAGCTCTCCCTCATCTATCCCGGCACCTCTTTCCCGGTCATCAGCGAGGAAAAAATACAGCGAGCCGGCACCATCCTGGAACAAATCGGGCTTACGGTCCGTCGTGGAGGTTGAAATGAATTCCCGTATTGAAAGATTACGCAGCCGCAGTTTCTCGGCCATCCCTTCAATTTCCATTGAGAGAGCCGTACTGGAAACCAGGTTTTATCAGCGGGAAAACGGCAAGCATTCTCTCCCTGTACTGCGAGCCCTCTTTTTTAAATATCTCCTGGAAAACAAGACTCTATACATAGGCGAAGATGAGCTTCTGGTGGGCGAACGAGGTCCGGTTCCGAAAGCGGTTCCGACTTTTCCGGAACTCACCTGCCACTCGACACAGGACCTGCGGATCTTAAATGATCGACCCATGACCAGTTACAAGATCAACGTCGATGATATTGCAATCTACGGCGAGCAGGTCATTCCCTACTGGGAAGGTCGCTCGATGCGGGATCGGATCTTCAGTGGAGTTCCGGACGAGTGGAAAAATGCTTATGAGGCTGGAGTGTTCACCGAGTTCATGGAACAGCGGGCCCCCGGTCACACCGCCCTGGACGGCAGGATATATGGCATGGGGATGCAGGGGTTCAAAGAGCAGATCAAGAAAAATCTTGCCCGGCTCGATTACCTGAATGATCCCCAAGCAGCCGACAAGGCGGAAGAGCTGCAGGCCATGGATATCGCCTGTGATGCAGTCATCCACTTTTCTAAGCGACACGCAGAGCTCGCAGAAACCATGGCCCAAGACGAGCAAGACCCCGACAGAAAAAGAGAACTTCAGCAGATTGCAACCGTCTGCCGCCGGGTTCCGGCCCAAGCGCCACGGACCTTCCATGAGGCTCTGCAGATGTACTGGTTCGTGCACCTGGGCACCATAACTGAATTGAACGGTTGGGATGCCATGAGCCCCGGCCACCTGGACCAGCACCTGGAACCTTTTTACCAGAAAGAAATTGTAGACGGCAGCCTGGACCGGGAAAAGGCCAAGGAACTCCTTGCCTGCCTGTGGATTAAAATCAACAATCACCCGGCCCCGCCAAAGGTTGGGATCACCGCCAAGGAGAGCGGGACCTATAATGATTTCACTCAAATCAATCTCGGCGGTCTCCGACCCGACGGGACCGATGGAACAGGCGAGGTCTCCTACCTTGCCCTCGAGGTTGCCGATGAGCTCCATCTGCTGCAGCCGCAACCCAGCGTTCATATAAGCGTCAAGACCCCGTCCCGCTTCCTAAAGGCTGCAACTGAGGTGATCCGCAAGGGATACGGCTATCCATCGGTCTTCAACTCTGACATGGTGGTGACTGAGCAGATCCGGGTCGGAAAACATATCGAGGACGCCCGTGAAGGCGGAACCAGCGGTTGCGTTGAAACCGGTGCCTTCGGAAAAGAGGCCTACATCCTCACCGGGTACCTGAATGTGCCCAAGATTCTGGAACTGACCCTGAATAACGGGATCGACCCACTGTCCGAAAAAAAGATCGGAATTGCAACCGGAAATCCGCATGATTTTGCAGATTTCGACCAACTGTTCCAGGCTTTTTCCCGGCAACTTGCTTACGTTGTCGATTTGAAAATCAAGGTCAACAACGCCATCGAGCGCATGTATGCCAAATATTCGCCAGCCCCCTTCCTCTCTGTCTGTATCGGAGATTGCATCGACAAGGGCCGCGATTACTACGACGGTGGTCCGCGCTACAATACCTGCTATATCCAATGCTGCGGCATTGCAACCGTCACCGACAGCCTGTCAGCCATCAAGACCCATGTTTTCGAACAGAAAAACTGCACCATGCCCGAACTGTTGACAGCCCTGGCCGACAACTTCGAGGGACATGAACCCTTAAGACTTCGTCTTCGCAACAAAACACCCTTCTTCGGCAACGACGACGACCGGGCGGATTCGATCATGCAGAGGGTTTATCACGATCTCTTTCAAACCATCGACAGTCGGCCGAATACCAAAGGAGGTCTCTACCATCTGAACATGCTGTCGACCACCTGCCATGTCTATTTCGGTAAAATGCTCGGGGCCTCCGCCAACGGCCGTTTCGCCCACCAGCCGGAATCGGATGGCACCTCACCTTCACATGGCGCCGATCGACACGGTCCTACCTCGGTTATAAAATCCCTTGGGAAGATGGACCAGACCAAGTCGGGAGGAACCCTTCTCAACCAGCGTTTTCTGCCGGACGTCCTGGCCACAAGACAGGATCTCGACAAGCTTTGCGGACTGATCCGAACCTACTTTTCCCTGGGAGGTCATCACATCCAATTCAATGTAGTCGATTCCAAAACCTTAAGAATGGCACAGAAAAATCCGGATGAATATCGTAATCTTCTGGTTCGGGTGGCCGGCTATAGCGACTATTTTGTCGATCTCGACCGCGACCACCAGGAGGAGATTATCAATAGGACCGAATTTCAACAGATAGGACAGTAAAAGGCAGGGGATATCCCTACAGGCCAGGGGAAAAAAAACCCTGAATTACACAATTGGGTGCCAATTACCTATTTGTAATACATAAGGGATATTCGCACGAAAAACCTCGCAAACACAAACTAGAGTCAATATTTTTTTTTAATTTTATAACAACAACATAGCTACTTTTCGGCAAAACAATCCCCTATTGGCACAGCTCTTGCTATATCTAGGGTGAACACCATCAATAAGCCCCCCCAAACCGGGCGGAATCAGCGGAGTATGTTGATACTGCCCGGTTTCCTTTTTTTATGGACAAAAGTCTCTGCAAAACTCCGGTTGATCGTGCTGTGAAGGAATGGCAACCTTTTAACGTGAAGTTCTGCGAGAGCCGCGCTGTTTGGGGGGGCCGCTGAAATGATTGGTTGTGTGATATTTTATATTTTGTTTATCGACTCGATTATGGTTGTAATATGAGCTCTCAATTCGTTTTTCTTTTCTTCTTCAATATATTGTGGAAAATTCATAAATTGACCCATGACTATATCCTTGGCATTCTGCATGTAAAATATTTCATAATTATCCCATGCCTTTTCTATTATTTCCTTCTTACTTCTTGAGGCAATAGCTTTGGCTCTTGAGATGGATTCTTTTTGAGAGTTCAAAAAAGAGTTCATTATCGAAATGTGGTTGTGCTCACCATGTTCGATATTCAAAATAGCATCGTTAAGCGGGCGAAGGATTTCCCTGATAATTTTATCTCGTTCTTCTCTGTTTCTGACAGCAACGCTATTTTGTCTATGGATAATGGCCCCAATCACAACCATGAAGAGAACTCCTGCAACTCCGAAGAGGTATATATCCGAACTGCTGAAAGTGATGCCGAAGAGTGTCATGAAGTCTTTTTGCAATTATTCTCGTGGTTATTTGGTATTTTTACCATCTTTTTCTGGCACACAACAAGTTATTCTCTGGTTTCTCTATATCTCCAAAACCAGAAAAATGATGGCGACGAAAAAACAAAAAGTTAATCTTGTTTTGGCTAGATATCATACATGATTTGCTGTGTATCGAGAAGCCAGATATCATTCATGTTACATATTTCTTCGCCTTTCATAAAGTCGCCTTAACACCTAGAAAGTTCAAAAGCCACGTTGCTGCACTTTTCCTTCTTGCCAGAAACTAACAGGGCCTGAATGGAGGGAGAGAATTCAAAGAATATCTCTCGACCATACTCTGTTGGCTGGTGTTTCAGATAATATAAAAAGAAAGGCCACCCAGAATAAGCATGAAACTATAGGGAAGGAGGAGCATCCTGAATGAAAATTTTCGGGTTCCCTTTAAGCGGGCCATGATTCTGAAGATTGCATAGAAAGAGGCAAGCATACCTCCCAACACCGTGATATCCTGTAAAACAGCCGTCGTGTCCGGTCGCAACAGCCGATGAGCATGATATACGGCATCAAAGCCTATAAGATCCAGGAAATTCGGCCAGATACGCCAGGCCCCGCCAATAAACAGTTCGAAATGGACTGCCATGTAACATCCGAGAATGAGGGGAATAAACCCGTAGCCCAACAAGGGAAGCAAGACGTGTTTATTAACAGTTGCAAATTTGGCCTGCACGGCAACCATGACTCCATAGCCGATCTCAAAAACCAGGATCAAGGCAAAAAAGGCAATCGAAGCCGCAAGCGCCTGGGGGAGATGGATTCCCGCCGGCAAGATAAGTTCTGCGCCTCGATCAACCAACGGAAAAAACCTTGACTGAAGGGCAAATGGGAAAAAGATTGCCCCCAAGGCCACAACCAGAAAACTGTCTGGACGTCTCGGTGTTTCCAGATCCCACAGTTCCTGGGGAGCCAGTCGAAGATTGAGATGGATTGAATTTTCCTTGCAATTTTTTATACATTGGGCGCAGAGGATACAATCCCGGTTGTTATCGACCAGAAAAGGATGCCTGAACATGGGACACCCTTCCTGGTCATTTTCGGAACCGAAGCAGACATGCTCACGGCAACGGTTCAGACAGAGATGTCTGTTGGCACGCAATTCCAATATGGACGGCATGGCAAAGATGGCATTGATGGCTCCCAAAGGGCAGACATAACGACACCATGTCCGCCGTTTGAACAGAGCACTGAAAATAAAAGAGCCTAGGGTTACCCCGATTATCACGGAACCACTGAGAAAGGGATTATCATAGGCATCCCAAATTATCTCGATCCACAAAACGATAATGCAGAGAAATGCCATTATCCAACCTGAGTATTTTCTTATAAAATCAGGAGTCTTTCGTTCCGGTTTCAAAATTGTCTGGATAATCTTCCCGGGAATAGCCAACGTGCAGACACTGCACCAAATTCGTGCCAGAAAGAAAAAAGAGAAGAACAGAACCGGCCATCCGATAATCCAGCTGAGGGTGATGCCGATATTCTTTTCAGGGTCACCTGATCCGAAAAAAAGGGAGAGGATGGCAGCCAGAAAGATGCAGCCGACAATAGCGCGGGGAAAGGCCGGAAAGACCTTGCTTTTGAGCGAACTTTTTATCCATGGAATACGCAGGAGGTTGAACTCCCATTTACCTTCAGTTTTTGGCAAGCCCAAAAGGATCTGGTCGGTCAGGATTTCATTTCTCTGGGCCAGCATGACCGCCCTTTGAATGACACTGGCCAGCTCTGTAAAGTTGCCGGGCCAATCATAATTCAGGAGTATCCCCATCGAGTTCGGTGAGATCGTATGGATATTTTTGCCGTATTCCCTGCTGTAGCGACGGAGGTAATGCTCAATGAGCCGGGGCAGATCCCTTCGATGCTCTCGTACAGGCGGAACACGATAATGCTGGCCTTGCAGTTTCTCCAACATTCTGGGAAGGAAATAATCCCTGGACGTCAGGGTTTCCACATTGATCTCGCTTACAAAGATCACTCTGGTCTGAAAGAGGATATCCCGGTCTCCCCCGATTCTGGTGTAGGTGCCGTCATCAATGGCCTGTAACACTTTTTGCTGGATAGGATAATTCAGAAACTCACAGTTCAACAAGACAACAGTCCCACCTTTGAACTGTTCGAAGGTTCCTACCTGACAGGCCTTGGTAAAGGGAAACGCGTCCTGTTGATTACCGAACAACGTTTCGGCCATTACATCTTCTTCCATGGCTCTGAGGTCGATCTCAATGTAAGGACCACGGGAATAGATGCTCTGAAGATGTATCTGCTTAGCCAGGAATTTTTTGCCGGTGCCGGATTCTCCGGTCAAAAGGACCGGATCGAGATTCTTGGCAAAGAGGTTGGTTACGGCCTGAATGCGTTTGGCCGTGGTCGATACCCGCGAGGTGCCCTCCGATTTTTTATCCGCCTCACCGCCCGACTCTTCGAGGTAAATGGAATAGTCTTCCAGCCGAGCCCCGCCTCCCCGATTCTTTTCAACATGCGCGGCTGATTCGGCCTGATCGGCATAAGAAACCCTGAGCCTTTCGGCCAAGGCCAGATTCATCCGATCATGGATCGTGGCATCACCAAGAAGGGCCTCCTCAAAAACCCGCCGGTCGAAACTGATAAGGATCAGATCCCCCATCGCCCGTGCAGTCAGGGAATGGGGCTTACCGGTAATAAGCGACGTCTCTCCGAAATGTCCCCCGGGGCCGATCCGCCCGACGATGCTCTCCCGACCTCCTTCGTAGGGCAAGACCAGTTCTACCTCCCCGTCAGCCACCACATAGAAGGCCTCTCCTGGATCATCCCGGAGATAGACATGCGCACCTTCTCTGAAAACCAACACCCGGGAAATCGATGCTGCGGTCAGAAGCTGGGTCGGTCCCAGGCCCTGAAAGAGGACTGATTTCTGCAAGACGAGGGCAATACTTTCCTTGTTCATGACGTTGACGGAAACCTTTATTACAAGCTACCTGATGACAAGAAAAATAAATGATGCTCCACCAATCAAACCCTCAACGGTCTCATGACAATTTCAGCTGCTTCCTGAGAATATCCGTTATAAGCGGAGCAACCGAGTAAATATCGAAGAGATCGTCGCTGACCCTTCCGGGGTAGGTATCGGAACCGATAACCCGGACGATCGGGCTGTCTGCAAATCGGTCCCTGGCCGACCCGGCGATCACCAAATGGGTGGCCATAACCGCCACCTCGGCAGCACCGGCCTCCAGACACCTCTGGGCGGTCTGGATGATCGACCCCCCTGTCCTGATCATATCGTCACAGACAATGGCCATCTTGCCACGGACGACACTGGAAACCTGGCCGACAATGGTTTTATCGACATCATAACGGTCCTTATCGGCCGCCGTATGCGGGCATCCCAGGAGACTTGCAATCCTCGCCACCCGTTTGGAAAATCCGTAATCAGGTGAAACAAGGACGAAGTCTGTAAAACCGCAACTCTTGATCTTTTCGACCACCAGATAGTCGGTCCAGGCGTGGAAAGTATTTATTTCACCGGCATGGGCATGGAGTACTGCCTCTGAGTGCAGGTCTATGAAGGTCACGAAATCGGGCCGTGCCCTGAAGATCTGACGGGTTCTCGTGACCCCTTTCGGGATCTCGTTGGAGTTCGGCTTTACCCTCTCCATGGTCGAGTAGCCAAGATAGGGGATAATGACATTGACCGAGGCGGCATTCCAATACCGCCCACCCTGGATCAGGTCTAACAGTTCCTGGTGAGAGGTATCGTCATGGGTGGTGCCGATTATAACCAGCTTTTTCCCGGTCACATCTTCGGGAAAGGCATGGTAGCATTCACCGTCGGCAAAATGTTTCCGGACCATCTCCGAAAACGGACGATGCAATTCCCGGGCGACCTTGCGGGCCAACTCGGTGGATGCCTCATTGGCAATCAGCATGATATCATCTTTGTCAGGCATGATCGGACCGCTCCTTACTCAGAGTTCGCGGGTTATTGCATCACCCATTGCCGCAGTCCCCACCGCCGCATTTTTATCCACGGCGATATCGGCTGTGAATACGCCCCCATTCAGGGTCTTTTCTACAGCATTATCGATGGCATCGGCCACCTGGTCCAAGCCAAAACTGTAGCGCAGCATCATTGAGGCCGACAGAATCTGGGCTATGGGATTGGCAATTCCCTTTCCGGCGATATCCGGAGCCGAGCCCCCTGCCGGTTCATAGAGACCGAACTTTTTCTCGTTTAAGGAGGCCGAGGCCAAAAGCCCCATGGAACCGGTGAGCATTGCCGCCTCGTCAGAAATAATGTCCCCGAACATGTTACCGCAGAGCATCACGTCAAACTGGTGCGGGTCACGGACCAGCTGCATGGTGGCATTGTCGATATAGAGGTGATTCAAGTGGACATCCGGATAGTTATTTGCAACCTCGATGACCACTTCACGCCAAAGAACCATGGTGGTCAGGACATTGGCCTTATCGATGGAGGTAACCTTTCCCCGCCGCCCACGTGCGGCCTGGAAGGCCAGATGGGCAATACGCTCGATCTCGGCCCTGGTGTAGACCATGGTATCAAAGGCCCGCTCTTCGGCACCCGTTCCCTGTCTTCCCTTGGGTTCACCAAAGTAGATCCCCGAAGTCAACTCGCGCATACAGAGGATATCGAAACCGTCTCCGACTATATCGGAGCGTAACGGACAGGCAGCTGCCAGCGTTTTAAAGACCTTTGCCGGTCGCAGATTGCAAAACAGGTCGAAATGTTTCCGCAGGGGCAAAAGCGCCGCCCTTTCCGGCTGTTTTTCGGGAGGAAGGCTCTCCCATTTGGGTCCTCCGACCGAGCCGAACAGAATCGCATCGCTTTCCTCACAAAGGCTAAGGGTCTGGGCAGGCAGGGCCTCACCATGCCTGTCGATGGCAATGCCCCCGACATCGGCAGGGGTATACCTCAACTCAAAGGAAAACTTTTTTTGAGCGGCGTCAAGGACCTTGATGGCCTCGGCCATAACCTCCGGGCCGATTCCGTCCCCCGCCAGCACTGCTATTTTTTTCATTATTTTCACCTGATTATATTGATATCATTTGGTATTTAGCACTCCACAACCTTTTTCTTATCTGATCACACCTGAAGTTCAGCCTAGTGGAATAAAAAAAAACATACACCAGACAGCAGGTTTTCAATTCGGACAGGTCACCGATCAATTAGTAGCAGATTCAGCCCGACTTTGCCAGGATCTTCAGGACCAAAAGAGTCCTGTGGGCTCCGGAAAAGGGGAGCTCGAGTTGGGTTGTTCGGTCTACCCGCAGACCCAAGTCCCGAATCACTCCGGAAGCCTGCTCCAGCTCCTGCCGCCATTTCGGCCCTTTCATACAGATAATTTCGGTCTCCTTCCTAATGAACCTTGCTATCATGGCAAGGAATGTCCCGACATCGGTAACCGCCCTGCCGGTGATATGGGAAAAGGAGGAGCTGGAGGGAAGAGATGCCTCGTCCTCGATACGACCGGCAACAACAGAGACATCCTCCATTTTCAATGTCCTCTGGATATGCCTTAAAAAAGACACCCGTTTCAAACGAGGCTCAACCAGGGTGAGGAGTATTTCAGGTCTCGCCGCCTTGCAGACCAGACCGGGAAAGCCGGCACCGGTCCCGACATCGAGAAGGTGGACACGCTCCCCGAATTGGGAAAGAAGCGTCAAAGAATCAAGAAAGTGATTTTCTATAATCGTTCTTTCATCCGTCTCTTTGGCGATCAGGTTGATCTTGCGACTCCAACGAATGAGCTCCTGATGGTAAAGGTGGAGCCTCTCAACCGCAGCCGTTTCCAGTTCAACCCCCAAAGATGCACAACCACAGACAAGCAGGTCGCGAAAATCCGTTTTGACCCCGGTTTCTTTTCCCTTTGCTCTCTTCCCGGCAGGCATGTCTCTTTTTAGTTTATGCAAACCCGGATTCCGCTACCTGTCTTTCAGGCGCTCGGTCACCGAGGCCGCATGGGCTGTCAGGCCTTCAAGGTTTGCCAATAAACGGATGTCATCTCCATCGGCCCTTAATGCCTGCTCGGAATAGCTGATGATCGAGCTCTTTTTCAGAAAGGTCTCGACTCCCAGCGCCGAGGCAAAACGTGCGGTACCCATGGTGGGAAGAACATGGTTGGGGCCTGCCAGATAATCTCCTGCCGCTTCCGGGGTATGTTTTCCGAGGAAGATGGCCCCTGCATGCCGGATATGGGGAATCTGCGCCCATGGATCTCGTATCATAAGTTCAAGATGCTCCACGGCGATCTCATTGGCAAGGCTTATCGCCTCTTCAAGGCTCTGGACAATCAGAATCACTCCATGCTCTTCGATGGACCTCCTGGCGATATCCTGCCTGGAAAGGGCTGCCAACTGGCGCTCGAGTTCCTCCGGAATCCGGGCGGCGAGCGCGGCATCGGTAACCACCGCCATGGCCCGGGCCTGGGGATCGTGTTCGGCCTGGGCCAGCATGTCGGCTGCGATAAAAGCCGCATCCGCTTCACCGTCGGCCACGATCAAGACCTCGGATGGACCGGCAATCATATCTATGCGCACCATTCCGGAAACCAGCCGTTTGGCCTCGGTTACAAACTGATTCCCGGGACCGACGATAACATCGACCTTGGGGATGGTCGCAGTGCCATAGGCCAGGGCGGCAATCGCCCAGGCCGAACCGGCTTTGTAGATCTCAGTGATTCCGATCTCCTGGGCTGCCACCAGAAGATGCGGGCTGATGTTGCCGTCTTTATCCGGTGGCGTCACCATGACCCTTCTTTCGACCCCGGCTATGGCAGCCGGAATTCCATTCATCAACACCGAAGAGACAAGCGGTGTCGACCCACCTTGCCCACCTGGAACATACAGCCCGGCGGAATCTACCGGTCGCACCAGCCGGCCGACGATCGTCCCATCTTCTCTCGTCTGCATCCAGGAATCTTCCATCTCCCTTTCATGAAAACTTTCGATGCGGTCGATGGCCTTGGCAAGCGTTTCCTGAAATTTTTCGTCAACCTGGTCATAGGCGGAAAGCATTTCTTTGGCCGAAATCTGCAACTTTTCCACACTCAACGTCGGCGAGTCAAATCGGCGACCATACTCAATCACTGCATCGTCACCTCGCATCTTGACCTCTGCCAGTATCTCGGCAACAGAATCCCGGAACGAAGTATCTAAAACCTGAAAACGATCACGCAGATCGGCTGCTATCTTTTCCCCTTCCGGGTCATTGATCTTGACCGGTATAATACGCATATTTATTTAAGCCTTTTTATTTTTTTGCAGGTGCCGATACGCACCCCCTTCTTTATTCCCCTCGGTTGCGGAGCTCTACTATAAACACAATCGTGAAAAAGGAAAAGATATGACTGCTGAATTCATCGACTATGAAGAGATTATGGAGATCCGGAATCCAGGGGACCAGGCATTTATCGAATCACTTCTTGCCTCCGAAGGGATAACGTACTTCTGCCAGGGGGCACATGTGGCACCGTACCTCTTCCATGCCCTGCCGGTACGGCTTTTGGTAAAAAAGGATCAAGCCGCCCTGGCAAGAGAGATCTTACAGGACCTCTCATTCTCAAGTGCCTATAGCGGATTAAAGCGTCCGGAACCACAGGACACCCCGGAGTGATCCGGTTTCCATTTGGAGAACAATCTTCAACGAACCACCATCACCGGGATCTTCAATTGGTGCCGCACCGGATCAACCGTCTCTCCCCACAGCAGATCGCCCAAAAGACGATGCCCATGTGATCCCATGACCAGTATGTCGACATCATGCGATTCTACAAAGTCGACCAGCTCCTTGGAAGGATCACCGTGAACGAGTGCAATCTCCACCGGAACCTCGGCAGAATGAATTTCATTTGCCACCTCGATGAGATACTGTTCATCATCACGCGTGTGTTCATCATACACATCGCGATCATAGACTTGCGACGAGGCGGAATCGGCAACATGTATCAGGGTAAGCATGCCCCCTTCCGCCTTTGCCAGGGATAATGCGCGACTGATGATTGCGGCATCGCTGCTCTCTCGCCCCAGGGCAGCTGCAATATTTTTCGAAGGTCGTGTTTCGATACCTTCGATGACGGCAAGGGCGCCGCTGGGTCTCTCCTCTTCCCAGGATCTTTCTCCGCGGAGCAACGGGTGGATCATAATGTAGATCAGGAACAGGGAAATGATTGCCACCCCGCCGATCATGGGAATCGATACCCACAGTGACCCGCCACCCGTTGCCCACTCCACAACCTGATCATAGACCAGCTTCCCATTCAAGGCGATGATGAGAAAGGAGGTTATCCAGGCCAGAATCTTCACCCAGAGCCTGTTGGCAAAGGAACCCATTTTCAGCTTATCACTGGTGAAATGAACCAGTGGAATAACGGCAAAGGGTAATTGCAGACTGAGAATCACCTGACTGAGAATTAAAAGCTTGTAGGAGCCCTGATCCCCTGAGATCGCAATGACGATCACTGCCGGAACCAGTGCAAGGGAGCGGGTAATCAGACGGCGAAGGTAGGGTCTCAATCGAATTCTGACAAAACCTTCCATCACGATCAGCAATACATTA
>CAWGGS010000004.1:0-32185 GCA_963822095.1 uncultured delta proteobacterium | reverse complement strand
GACCATCAAGGTGGATGTGAGACTACTGGCCGCAACCCACAAGGATCTCCGGCAGATGATAGAGGAACAGACCTTTCGCCAGGACCTGTGTTTTCGTCTCTCGGTGGTGCCGTTAATCTCCCTGCCCTTCGTGAGAGGGCCGTGGACATTCCCGAGCTGACGACCCATTTTATTCACGATTTGCCGACAAAAGAGAAAGGATATTAAAGGAATTCACCCGGAAGCCTTGAACCTTCTCATGCAGTACGACTGGCCGGGAAACATCCGGGAGTTGGAGAATACCATGGAGAGAGCGGTCATCCTCTGCCCGGGAGAGCAGATTACCCCCCAGGACCTGCCACTCCATCTGTTGTCCGACGATGTCAGAAGCATCAGGAAAAACCAAGTCGATGACGGCTTCACTCTCCGGGATATGGAGCGCGAAGTAATCCGAACGACCTTGATCAAAACCGGGAATAACAAAAGCCGCGCCGCCAAAAAACTCGGGGTATCCAGACAGACCTTACTCAATAAGATCAAGGAGTACGGATTGTAAACGGGGTATTTCCCAAAGCTTGATGGCGTCGTAAAACTTCCATCCGGAGTTTCACTCTGTTCGCTTATCTGCCTCGTTGCTGCAAATTTTCAATCGTTACGATGTATCCATACAATGCCGAAACAATTTGGAGGTTTTTACGGGATTTTCAAGGCTTGTCAACCGAAAAACTTTTCCTTTCGCTTCATGGGCGGACCTGGATTCGCCCTGCTTTATTCCCTCCTGTGAAAAAATCAGACGGTTGCCAATCCCACCAGACGGTTGTGTTGTCCAAAAATTAGACACAGCAAAACGGAAGTTGCCCGACCTTCGGTGTTATCTCTGTTTTTAGTTATATATATTCAATAAGTTATCTGATTGTTGTTTGGGATGTTGGTTGTTGGCACGGTCTATGCATAATTATAAGCCAATAGAAAAGACGAGCCTGTCGAAGACTTATAACAACGAGGTCTCTATTCAGAAGCTACAGATAAGATAACTTTTTACCTTACAAAAATTTAAAGGAGAAAATCATGAAAAAGGCAATATTGGCAACTGCTTTGATACTTGGTCTGGCTACTGCTGGTCTCGTGTATGCCCATGGAGGTGGGTACGGCGGTGGGTACGGAACGGGTGGTGGTTACGGAATGATGGGGCCTGGCTATGGAATGGGTGGCGGTTACGGAATGATGGGGCCTGGCTATGGAATGGGTGGCGGTTATGGCATGATGGGACCCGGCTATGGAATGGGTGGTGGTTATGGCATGATGGGATATGGCGGCTACTCTTGCCCGGGATATGGTTGGAACCGCGGCCAAAACGGATGGAATAATGAAAGAACCCAGAAATTTCTCAATGACACTGTTCAGTTACGCAAGCAGCTTAACGACAAGGAGTTTATGTATCGGGAAGCCCTGAGGAATCCGAACACCACAAGGGAGAATTTGGCCAAGATCGAAAAGGACATTATCGACCTGCGAACCCAGATTTATAACAAGGCCCAACAGGAACGATAGTCAACCCGTCACAATACCAAGCAGATCAGGGAGCGACAATAGTGTAAAAGTACTCCCTTACCCCTTGTGATCGGCGGGTGAATCCTGCCCTCTCCGCAACAAAGACGATAAAATTTTCAGGAAACCTCTGCCGGAGGAATCCGGCAGAGGTTGGGATACTTTCCGAGCCTTGTAGTGACCTCCCCGGGACCGGGGACTGCAGCCGCCTTTGCAATGGGAGGTCCACGGCAATATGTATCGTTTCATAATCAGCCCTCATTTTTCAAAGTCTCTTCAGAAGCGCTGCTGGCGTGAAGGAAAATTGAAAGTCAAAAACCGGCATATCTTTTGCTTTGAAAATTTGGTATGAAACTCTTTGTCACCTGAGTATCGTTTGATGAATTTACTTAGCCAGCCTCAAGTCAAAGGTTTTTACGGGATTGTCAATGAAAGCCAAAATTATTCTGAGCCTTTTTATGGTCGCAACCTTGGGATTGATCGTATTTCTTTATCATCATCCCGAAGACCCGAATGACAGCAGCCAGCTTACGGCCATAGGTGCCTCGATGGGAGAGGGCAGCCAGGCCCCTGACTTCATCCTGAACGATCCCGCTGGTCGACCGGTTGGGCTCAAGGAATATAGGGGGAAGGTTGTTTTGCTCGGTTTCTGGACCACCTGGTGACCGTGGTGCAGAAAGGAGTTTCCTTTACTTGAAAAACTGAAAAAACGGCTTGCAGATAAACCGTTTGCCATCATCTTGGTCGATGTCGGTGAACAGCCGGTCACCGTACGCCGCTTTCTTTTAAAACAAAAGATTGATATCCCGGTACTCCTGGATGTAAAAGGAGAAATCAGTGAGAAGTATCACGTTTTCGGCCATCCCGTGAAGTTTCTCATCGATAGGAAGGGGAGGGTGGTTTTCCAGGCTCTGGGTTATAGGGACTGGGGCTCGGAGAAATGGATAGCGTCCCTTGAGAATTTTATCGAAAGAACCGGTAAGAGCGTTGCAAGATGATTTTGGGGTCCATCCGCCTATTCGTCTGTCTCGATTGTGGGCGAATACTATACTTTACTCAAAGTAATTTATAGAAACAGTTTTCTTTTGATAACCTTCAAGTAGCGTCGGCTTACTGGGATTATTTTACCGGAATGGGTCTGGATCTTGGCCAGGCCCCTTCGTGGAGGATGATTTCGCAGATCGAGTCGATATTGATCAGGTACTGCTTGTGGCACCTGAGGAGCGGGCTGCGTTCTTCCAGGGCCTTGAGGGTAACCTCGGTGAAATACTCTTGATCTTCTGTTACTACATGGACGCCGGCGGGACCGGTGGTAATATATTCCACCTCCGGCATCCCGATCAGCTTGATCCTGTTGCCGAGTAGACAGGGGATGCGTACAATCTCCTCTGCTTCGTATTTGGGAGGACGTTGTTCGACGATGGTCTGCTGGAGTTTGGCAATGGTTTTGGCCAGGCGGTCGCTGTCTACGGGTTTGAGCAGGTAATCGAGGGTCTTTTCTTCGAAGGCCTTGAGAGAATATTGGTCGTAGGCGGTGACAAAGACCACCTGCGGCATGATATCTGGATGGACCATGTTCAGCATCTCGAAACCGTTTAAAACAGGCATCTGGATGTCGAGGAAGATGACTTCGGGATTGAGTCTGTTGATCAATTTCAACGCATCGATGGCGTTGCCGCAGGAGCCGACTGTTTCAATGATACCTGTCTCGGCAAGCAACGCCTCCATCTCCTCGCGGGCGTGGAGTTCATCGTCGATGATCAGGGCTCGAATCATGTGCCTTTGCATCCTCCTTGCGGGATGGTGATAGTGATGATGGTACTCTGCTGCGGAATGCAGGTAATCTTCAGGCCATGGTTTTCTCCACAGAGATTCTTAATCCTTTTTTCGACAATATTCATCCCCAATCCTTTTTGACTGCGCTCTAAAAAATTACCGGCGTTGTCTTCGACCGTGATCCTGACCGAATCCGATTGTCGCTGGATGGACAGGCGGATGAGTCCGGGGCCGATAATGTTGGAGATTCCATGCTTGATGGCATTCTCCACGATCGGTTGCAGGGTGAAGACCGGCACCCTAAGGGCAAGAAGGCTTGGATCGATGTCCATTTCCAGCTGCAGTTTGTCTTCGAAGCGGGCTTTTTCGATGACCAGATAGGAATGAATATGGTTGAGCTCATCCTCGATCGTTGCCAGATCTCCGGTATGCTTGAGATTTTTCCGAAAAAAGTTGGACAGGTGCATAAGGAGGTCGCGGGCTCGGTTGGCATCCTTCCTGATGATTGCGATGATGGTGTTTAAAGCGTTGAACAGGAAATGGGGGTTGACCTGGGCCTGGGCAAGCCGGAGTTCCGATTTGGTCAGCAGATCTTTTTGCTCGATATAGCGAGAGTACAGTATCTGGTCCGAGAGGAGTTTGGTGATTCCTTCGCCAAGGCTCTTGTTGGTGACCAGAAAGAGCTTGTCCTTGGGTTCGAGGAGGTTGATGGTGCCGATGAGCTCGTTGTCGACCCGAAGCGGTACGCAGAGAATTGATCCCAGCGGGCAATCGTCGGAGAGATTACAGCTCCACTTTTTTTCGCCGCCGTCGGCATAGACGGTCCTGTCCTCCTTGATCGCCTTCATCGTCTCGGACGAGCTGATCTTGCCGCCGATCAAATGATGGTCACTTCCCAGGCCGACGAAGGCAAGGACCTTTTCCTTGTCGGTTATAGCCACCGCACCGACGCCGGTCTCCTCCCGAATCACCGAGGCGACCTTTTTGGTGGTATCCATGGTGAATCCCTGTCCGAGTATGGCCACGGTTTTTTCAGCCATTTTCAATGCCTTGGCGGAAAAGGTAACGCCCAGGTCGTCATGCATCTTCCTTTGATCACGGATAATACTGACAAAGATTGCAGCCCCGGCACTGTTGGACAGGATCATCGGCAGGGCAATGATGCGCACCAGAGCAACGGCCTGGTCAAACGGTTCGGACAAGAGCAGGATAATGATCATCTGGAGACATTCGGCCACCATAGTAGTGAGGAACGCTACGGCCGGACTGAGCAGACGGTGTTTTTGGAAGGTGCGCACCAGGTAAAGATGGACGAGCCCTCCGCACGTTCCCTCGACGGTTGTGGACAGGGCGCAGGACAGCGCGGTGAAGCCTCCTAGGAAATAACGATGGATACCGGAGGTCAGGCCGACCGCGAGGCCGAGCCACGGCCCGCCGATTATTCCTGCCAGCACCGCCCCGATGGCCCGGGTGTTGGCGATGGCGTCATATATCCTGAGCCCGAAATAGGTTCCGAGGATTGAGAATACGGAAAAGACCAGGTAGAGGGAGACCAGTTGCTTCTTATGCAGGGTATGGATGTGAAAAGAGCGGAAAAAAGGCGACTTTGTAAACAGATAGGCAATGACGAGAATAATCGACATCTGCTGCAGCAGGGCGAAGATGTTGTGCAGTGAGAAGGTGAGAAGATCCATCGTATTCCGTATCCTTTCCTGGGAGGTCGTCAAATTTGCACTATACGCGAAAACCAATTCCAGGGAAACAGCGTGATTGCAAGCGGTCGGATTTCGCTCTGAGCGGTTTGGTCTGGAAAAAAGCGGTATCCCTCTTAAATATCCGGTTGCTTCACCTGGGGACGGCTAAGTTGCTGTCTTGTTATCAGCATTTTTGAAATCAAGGTTGCACAATGGGGGAAAATGATAATTTATATAATGTTGCAGATAAGTTAAACCCTTGACTTTGACGTATCTCGGTGATAAAAGGGTTCAAAATCGGTATACTTTTTCGGTTTCTTTTCTATAACAGGAGGAAGGTATGAACAACATCAAACGTGTTTTGGGAATTGCCGTCACCTTTTGTCTGGGGTTGATGCTTGCATCAGGTCCGCTTTGTCCCCAGACCTTTGCCGCATCCAAGGAGGCAAAAATAGGATTTGCGTTGAGTATGACCGGCGGTGCAGCCGCCTATGGAGCCACCCAGAAGAAGGGCGCTCAGTTGGCGGTGGATGAAATCAACGCCGCTGCAGGGATGGACGGGCTCAAGATTAAAGCCGTTTTTGAAGATGATGCCAGTGTACCGCAACAGGGGATCAATGTTTTTCAAAAGTTAATAAATGCCGACAAAGTTTCGATGATTATCGGACCGACCCTGTCCAATACAGCCAAGGTAACCGACCGCATCGCCCAGAAGGCTGGAATGCCGGTTCTGGGGGTGAGCAATACGGCCCCGGGCATTACCGAGATCGGCAACTATATCTTCCGTGATTCTTTGACTGAAGCGGTGGTTATTCCCCATACCATAAAGGTTGCCAAAGAGAAGTTCGGTCTGAAGAAGGTTGCCGTCTTCTACGGCAATGACGATGCCTTCACCAAGGGAGGGTATCATGCCTTTATGAAGGCCTTGAAGGATAACGGTCTCACGGTGGTGACCGAACAGACTTTTGCCAAGGGAGACCGCGATTTTTCCCCGCAGTTGACCCAGATCAAGTCCAAAAAACCTGACGCCATAATCGTCTCCGCTTTGGTCGAAGAGGCCTCGGGTATCATCAACCAGGCTCGCCAGCTGGGGATTCCCAACAGCGTTCCGATCATAGGTGGCAATGGTTTCAACTCGCCGGCGCTGATCAAAAATACCGGTGAGGCCTCAGAGGGCGTTGTTATAGGTGCTGCCTGGAATATCACCTCTGCCCTGCCGATGAATAAAAAATTCGTCGCCGACTTCACCGCAAAATACGGGAATGCGCCTGACCAGTTTGCCGCCCAGGCCTATACCGGTGTCTATATCGCCTATAATGCCATTAAGAAGGCCGGGTCGACCACCAATCATAAGGCAATCAGGGATGCCCTGGCCAAGACCAAGGATCTCGACACAGTGCTTGGCAAATACTCTTTCACTTCCGGACGTGATGCGGGGTACACCCCGATCGTCCAGATCGTCAAAGATGGAAAATTTGCCGTTTTAGGAGAATAGGAAGGCAGAGGACGGCCGATAGATGGAAATTCTGGCACAACAACTGGTCAACGGCCTTTTTATCGGCAGTGTTTACGGCCTTTTCGCCGTTGGCTATACGCTGGTCTTCGGGGTGCTTGACATCCTGAACCTGGCCCATGCTGCGGTCTTTACCCTGGGCGGCCTTGTCGCTCTCTGGCTTGTGGATACGGGAGGGCTGTCCATCTGGCTGGCCTTCCCGACCGCCGTCCTGTTCTGCGGCCTGCTTGGCCTGCTGTTCGACCAGGTTGCCTTTGCGCCTCTCAGGCAGCGGGCAGATTCCAACTTCTCGGGGCTTATCTCCAGTATCGCCATGGCGATCATTTTCGAAAGCGCGGCACTGGGACTTTTCGGGGCCAGGACCGTGCGGTTTCCCGCCCACACCGTCTCGGTACATATCTGGCGCTGGCAAGACCTGTCCATCACTTCCCTGCAGGTGGAGATCGTCGCCATCTCGCTTCTGTTGATGTTTCTCCTGACCCAATTTTTAAATAAGGCGCGGGTGGGAAAGGCCATCCGTGCCGTTGCCGAAAACGATCGTACAGCGCGGCTCTTAGGAATCCATGTTGATGGGATCATTGCCTTTACCTTTTTTATTTCTTCGGCATTGGGAGGGGCGGCCGGGATCCTCTTCGGTCTCTATTTTGATTCTCTGTCGCCTGATATGGGCCATTCCATCGAACTCAAAGGCCTGGCCGTGATCGTCCTCGGAGGGATGGGCAGTATCCCCGGTGCAATCCTGGGGGGGCTGGCCTTTGGCTTGAGCGAGGTCCTGACCGTGGCCATTACCGGAACCTCGAACCTGCGAGATGCCGTGGCCTTCACGGTGCTCTTTACAGTTCTGGTTCTGCGTCCTTCCGGAATTCTCGGCAAAAAGAAGATGCGGGAGGCGTAAGGTGGAAGCCCTGCAGCAGTTTCTTGCCGTCTATGGGAGCCTGATCAACTTCCTGGGAATCAACTCCCTGCTGGCCCTGAGCCTGTACCTGACATTGGCCGCCGGACAGCTTTCTCTCGGAAGTGCTGCCTTTGCGGGGATCGGAGGATACACCGCAGGGGTCCTGACCATGAAACTTGGGGTGCCGTATCTCCCGGCGCTGGCCGCCGGAGGGGTCCTTGCCGGGCTGGTCGGTCTTATAATCGGACTTCCCGTACTCCGTCTCAAAGGGTATTCCTGGCCATTGCCACCTCGCCGAAGGCCAGAGTGGCAATGGCCAGGAATACCCCTTTGAGACGGAGTACGGGAAGTCCGATTATAAGACCGACCAGCCCGGCAAGGACCGCTCCGGCGGCCAGCGCCGGGAGATACGGCACCCCAAGTTTCATGGTCAGGACCCCTGCGGTGTATCCTCCGATCCCCGCAAAGGCAGCACTTCCGAGAGAAAGCTGTCCGGCGGCCAATGTCAGGTACAGGCTCAGGGCCAGCAGGGAGTTGATTCCCAGGAAGTTGATCAGGCTCCCATAGACGGCAAGAAACTGCTGCAGGGCTTCCACCTTACGCCTCCCGCATCTTCTTTTTGCCGAGAATTCCGGAAGGACGCAGAACCAGAACTGTAAAGAGCACCGTGAAGGCCACGGCATCTCGCAGGTTCGAGGTTCCGGTAATGGCCACGGTCAGGACCTCGCTCAAGCCAAAGGCCAGCCCCCCCAGGATTGCACCGGGGATACTGCCCATCCCTCCGAGGACGATCACGGCCAGGCCTTTGAGTTCGATGGAATGGCCCATATCAGGCGACAGAGAATCAAAATAGAGACCGAAGAGGATCCCGGCCGCCCCTCCCAATGCCGAAGAGATAAAAAAGGTAAAGGCAATGATCCCATCAACATGGATTCCTAAGAGCCGCGCTGTACGATCGTTTTCGGCAACGGCACGGATGGCCTTTCCCACCCGCGCCTTATTTAAAAATTGGGTCAGGAGAAACATCAACAGAAGCGAGATGGCGACGATCTCCACCTGCAGGGAAGTGATGGACAGGTCTTGCCAGCGCCAGATATGTACCGAGACGGTGTGGGCGGGAAACCGCACGGTCCTGGCCCCGAAAAGTCCCAGTGCAGCGCTTTCGAAAATGATCGCCATGGCGATACTGGAGATAAGCCCCGAGAAGTTGGAATCTGCCCGCTGCCTGAGAGGCGCAAAGGCAACCTGGTCCAACAGCAGGCCAAGCAGGCCGCAGAACAGGACGGCGGTCGGGAAGGCCAGCCAGATGGACAGCCCTCCCGTATCCACAAGCCAGAGAGCGACAAGGCCGCCCAGGGTAAAGACCGCAGCATGGGCCAGGTTCAGGATGTCAAGCACCCCGAAGACCAGCGTATAGCCAACGGCGAAAAGGCCGTAAACACTGCCGATAAAAAGGCCGTTGACCAGTTGTTGTGCCAGAATTTCCATCTATCGGCCGTCCTCTGCCTTCCTATTCTCCTAAAACGGCAAATTTTCCATCTTTGACGATCTGGACGATCGGGGTGTACCCCGCATCACGTCCGGAAGTGAAAGAGTATTTGCCAAGCACTGTGTCGAGATCCTTGGTCTTGGCCAGGGCATCCCTGATTGCCTTATGATTGGTGGTCGACCCGGCCTTCTTAATGGCATTATAGGCGATATAGACACCGGTATAGGCCTGGGCGGCAAACTGGTCAGGCGCATTCCCGTATTTTGCGGTGAAGTCGGCGACGAATTTTTTATTCATCGGCAGGGCAGAGGTGATATTCCAGGCAGCACCTATAACAACGCCCTCTGAGGCCTCACCGGTATTTTTGATCAGCGCCGGCGAGTTGAAACCGTTGCCACCTATGATCGGAACGCTGTTGGGAATCCCCAGCTGGCGAGCCTGGTTGATGATACCCGAGGCCTCTTCGACCAAAGCGGAGACGATTATGGCGTCAGGTTTTTTGGACTTGATCTGGGTCAACTGCGGGGAAAAATCGCGGTCTCCCTTGGCAAAAGTCTGTTCGGTCACCACCGTGAGACCGTTATCCTTCAAGGCCTTCATAAAGGCATGATACCCTCCCTTGGTGAAGGCATCGTCATTGCCGTAGAAGACGGCAACCTTCTTCAGACCGAACTTCTCTTTGGCAACCTTTATGGTATGGGGAATAACCACCGCTTCAGTCAAAGAATCACGGAAGATATAGTTGCCGATCTCGGTAATGCCCGGGGCCGTATTGCTCACCCCCAGAACCGGCATTCCAGCCTTCTGGGCGATGCGGTCGGTTACCTTGGCTGTATTGGACAGGGTCGGTCCGATAATCATCGAAACTTTGTCGGCATTTATTAACTTTTGAAAAACATTGATCCCCTGTTGCGGTACACTGGCATCATCTTCAAAAACGGCTTTAATCTTGAGCCCGTCCATCCCTGCAGCGGCGTTGATTTCATCCACCGCCAACTGAGCGCCCTTCTTCTGGGTAGCTCCATAGGCGGCTGCACCGCCGGTCATACTCAACGCAAATCCTATTTTTGCCTCCTTGGATGCGGCAAAGGTCTGGGGACAAAGCGGACCTGATGCAAGCATCAACCCCAGACAAAAGGTGACGGCAATTCCCAAAACACGTTTGATGTTGTTCATACCTTCCTCCTGTTATAGAAAAGAAACCGAAAAAGTATACCGATTTTGAACCCTTTTATCACCGAGATACGTCAAAGTCAAGGGTTTAACTTATCTGCAACATTATATAAATTATCATTTTCCCCCATTGTGCAACCTTGATTTCAAAAATGCTGATAACAAGACAGCAACTTAGCCGTCCCCAGGTGAAGCAACCGGATATTTAAGAGGGATACCGCTTTTTTCCAGACCAAACCGCTCAGAGCGAAATCCGACCGCTTGCAATCACGCTGTTTCCCTGGAATTGGTTTTCGCGTATAGTGCAAATTTGACGACCTCCCAGGAAAGGATACGGAATACGATGGATCTTCTCACCTTCTCACTGCACAACATCTTCGCCCTGCTGCAGCAGATGTCGATTATTCTCGTCATTGCCTATCTGTTTACAAAGTCGCCTTTTTTCCGCTCTTTTCACATCCATACCCTGCATAAGAAGCAACTGGTCTCCCTCTACCTGGTCTTTTCCGTATTCTCAATCCTCGGAACCTATTTCGGGCTCAGGATATATGACGCCATCGCCAACACCCGGGCCATCGGGGCGGTGCTGGCAGGAATAATCGGCGGGCCGTGGCTCGGCCTCGCGGTCGGCCTGACCTCCGGTATCCATCGTTATTTCCTAGGAGGCTTCACCGCGCTGTCCTGCGCCCTGTCCACAACCGTCGAGGGAACGTGCGGAGGGCTCGTCCATCTTTACCTGGTGCGCACCTTCCAAAAACACCGTCTGCTCAGTCCGGCCGTAGCGTTCCTCACTACTATGGTGGCCGAATGTCTCCAGATGATCATTATCCTGCTCTTGTCCGAACCGTTTGACCAGGCCGTTGCTCTGGTGCGCATCATTGCCCTGCCGATGATCCTGTCCAACAGTGCCGGGGCTGCAATCTTTGTCAGTATTATCCGTGATCAAAGGAAGATGCATGACGACCTGGGCGTTACCTTTTCCGCCAAGGCATTGAAAATGGCTGAAAAGACCGTGGCCATACTCGGACAGGGATTCACCATGGATACCACCCAAAAGGTCGCCTCGGTGATTCGGGAGGAGACCGGCGTCGGTGCGGTGGCTATAACCGACAAGGAAAAGGTCCTTGCCTTCGTCGGCCTGGGAAGTGACCATCATTTGATCGGCGGCAAGATCAGCTCGTCCGAGACGATGAAGGCGATCAAGGAGGACAGGACCGTCTATGCCGACGGCGGCGAAAAAAAGTGGAGCTGTAATCTCTCCGACGATTGCCCGCTGGGATCAATTCTCTGCGTACCGCTTCGGGTCGACAACGAGCTCATCGGCACCATCAACCTCCTCGAACCCAAGGACAAGCTCTTTCTGGTCACCAACAAGAGCCTTGGCGAAGGAATCACCAAACTCCTCTCGGACCAGATACTGTACTCTCGCTATATCGAGCAAAAAGATCTGCTGACCAAATCGGAACTCCGGCTTGCCCAGGCCCAGGTCAACCCCCATTTCCTGTTCAACGCTTTAAACACCATCATCGCAATCATCAGGAAGGATGCCAACCGAGCCCGCGACCTCCTTATGCACCTGTCCAACTTTTTTCGGAAAAATCTCAAGCATACCGGAGATCTGGCAACGATCGAGGATGAGCTCAACCATATTCATTCCTATCTGGTCATCGAAAAAGCCCGCTTCGAAGACAAACTGCAGCTGGAAATGGACATCGATCCAAGCCTTCTTGCCCTTAGGGTGCCGGTCTTCACCCTGCAACCGATCGTGGAGAATGCCATCAAGCATGGAATCTCCAACATTATCGGCCCCGGACTCATCCGCCTGTCCATCCAGCGACAATCGGATTCGGTCAGGATCACGGTCGAAGACAACGCCGGTAATTTTTTAGAGCGCAGTCAAAAAGGATTGGGGATGAATATTGTCGAAAAAAGGATTAAGAATCTCTGTGGAGAAAACCATGGCCTGAAGATTACCTGCATTCCGCAGCAGAGTACCATCATCACTATCACCATCCCGCAAGGAGGATGCAAAGGCACATGATTCGAGCCCTGATCATCGACGATGAACTCCACGCCCGCGAGGAGATGGAGGCGTTGCTTGCCGAGACAGGTATCATTGAAACAGTCGGCTCCTGCGGCAACGCCATCGATGCGTTGAAATTGATCAACAGACTCAATCCCGAAGTCATCTTCCTCGACATCCAGATGCCTGTTTTAAACGGTTTCGAGATGCTGAACATGGTCCATCCAGATATCATGCCGCAGGTGGTCTTTGTCACCGCCTACGACCAATATTCTCTCAAGGCCTTCGAAGAAAAGACCCTCGATTACCTGCTCAAACCCGTAGACAGCGACCGCCTGGCCAAAACCATTGCCAAACTCCAGCAGACCATCGTCGAACAACGTCCTCCCAAATACGAAGCAGAGGAGATTGTACGCATCCCCTGTCTACTCGGCAACAGGATCAAGCTGATCGGGATGCCGGAGGTGGAATATATTACCACCGGTCCCGCCGGCGTCCATGTAGTAACAGAAGATCAAGAGTATTTCACCGAGGTTACCCTCAAGGCCCTGGAAGAACGCAGCCCGCTCCTCAGGTGCCACAAGCAGTACCTGATCAATATCGACTCGATCTGCGAAATCATCCTCCACGAAGGAGGCCTGGCCAAGATCCAGACCCATTCCGGTAAAATAATCCCAGTAAGCCGACGCTACTTGAAGGTTATCAAGAGAAAACTGTTTCTATAAATTACTTTGAGTAAAGTATAGTATTCGCCCACAATCGAGACAGACGAATAGGCGGATGGACCCCAAAATCATCTTGCAACGCTCTTACCGGTTCTTTCGATAAAATTCTCAAGGGACGCTATCCATTTCTCCGAGCCCCAGTCCCTATAACCCAGAGCCTGGAAAACCACCCTCCCCTTCCTATCGATGAGAAACTTCACGGGATGGCCGAAAACGTGATACTTCTCACTGATTTCTCCTTTTACATCCAGGAGTACCGGGATATCAATCTTTTGTTTTAAAAGAAAGCGGCGTACGGTGACCGGCTGTTCACCGACATCGACCAAGATGATGGCAAACGGTTTATCTGCAAGCCGTTTTTTCAGTTTTTCAAGTAAAGGAAACTCCTTTCTGCACCACGGTCACCAGGTGGTCCAGAAACCGAGCAAAACAACCTTCCCCCTATATTCCTTGAGCCCAACCGGTCGACCAGCGGGATCGTTCAGGATGAAGTCAGGGGCCTGGCTGCCCTCTCCCATCGAGGCACCTATGGCCGTAAGCTGGCTGCTGTCATTCGGGTCTTCGGGATGATGATAAAGAAATACGATCAATCCCAAGGTTGCGACCATAAAAAGGCTCAGAATAATTTTGGCTTTCATTGACAATCCCGTAAAAACCTTTGACTTGAGGCTGGCTAAGTAAATTCATCAAACGATACTCAGGTGACAAAGAGTTTCATACCAAATTTTCAAAGCAAAAGATATGCCGGTTTTTGACTTTCAATTTTCCTTCACGCCAGCAGCGCTTCTGAAGAGACTTTGAAAAATGAGGGCTGATTATGAAACGATACATATTGCCGTGGACCTCCCATTGCAAAGGCGGCTGCAGTCCCCGGTCCCGGGGAGGTCACTACAAGGCTCGGAAAGTATCCCAACCTCTGCCGGATTCCTCCGGCAGAGGTTTCCTGAAAATTTTATCGTCTTTGTTGCGGAGAGGGCAGGATTCACCCGCCGATCACAAGGGGTAAGGGAGTACTTTTACGCTATTGTCGCTCCCTGATCTGCTTGGTATTGTGACGGGTTGACTATCGTTCCTGTTGGGCCTTGTTATAAATCTGGGTTCGCAGGTCGATAATGTCCTTTTCGATCTTGGCCAAATTCTCCCTTGTGGTGTTCGGATTCCTCAGGGCTTCCCGATACATAAACTCCTTGTCGTTAAGCTGCTTGCGTAACTGAACAGTGTCATTGAGAAATTTCTGGGTTCTTTCATTATTCCATCCGTTTTGGCCGCGGTTCCAACCATATCCCGGGCAAGAGTAGCCGCCATATCCCATCATGCCATAACCACCACCCATTCCATAGCCGGGTCCCATCATGCCATAACCGCCACCCATTCCATAGCCAGGCCCCATCATTCCGTAACCGCCACCCATTCCATAGCCAGGCCCCATCATTCCGTAACCACCACCCGTTCCGTACCCACCGCCGTACCCACCTCCATGGGCATACACGAGACCAGCAGTAGCCAGACCAAGTATCAAAGCAGTTGCCAATATTGCCTTTTTCATGATTTTCTCCTTTAAATTTTTGTAAGGTAAAAAGTTATCTTATCTGTAGCTTCTGAATAGAGACCTCGTTGTTATAAGTCTTCGACAGGCTCGTCTTTTCTATTGGCTTATAATTATGCATAGACCGTGCCAACAACCAACATCCCAAACAACAATCAGATAACTTATTGAATATATATAACTAAAAACAGAGATAACACCGAAGGTCGGGCAACTTCCGTTTTGCTGTGTCTAATTTTTGGACAACACAACCGTCTGGTGGGATTGGCAACCGTCTGATTTTTTCACAGGAGGGAATAAAGCAGGGCGAATCCAGGTCCGCCCATGAAGCGAAAGGAAAAGTTTTTCGGTTGACAAGCCTTGAAAATCCCGTAAAAACCTCCAAATTGTTTCGGCATTGTATGGATACATCGTAACGATTGAAAATTTGCAGCAACGAGGCAGATAAGCGAACAGAGTGAAACTCCGGATGGAGAGTTTTACGACGCCATCAAGCTTTGGGAAATACCCCGTTTACAATCCGTACTCCTTGATCTTATTGAGTAAGGTCTGTCTGGATACCCCGAGTTTTTTGGCGGCGCGGCTTTTGTTATTCCCGGTTTTGATCAAGGTCGTTCGGATTACTTCGCGCTCCATATCCCGGAGAGTGAAGCCGTCATCGACTTGGTTTTTCCTGATGCTTCTGACATCGTCGGACAACAGATGGAGTGGCAGGTCCTGGGGGGTAATCTGCTCTCCCGGGCAGAGGATGACCGCTCTCTCCATGGTATTCTCCAACTCCCGGATGTTTCCCGGCCAGTCGTACTGCATGAGAAGGTTCAAGGCTTCCGGGTGAATTCCTTTAATATCCTTTCTGTTTTTCTCGGCAAATCGTCGAAGAAAATGGGTCGTCAGCTCGGGAATGTCCACGGCCCTCTCACGAAGGGCGGGGAGATTGACCGGCACCACCGAGAGACGAAAATACAGGTCCTGGCGAAAGGTCTGTTCCTCTATCATCTGCCGGAGATCCTTGTGGGTTGCGGCCAGTAGTCTCACATCCACCTTGATGGTCTCAGCCCCACCGAGCCGCTCAAATTCGCCTTCCTGCAGGACCCGGAGGATCTTGGCCTGGGTCGGCAGGCTCATGTCGCCAATCTCATCGAGAAACAGTGTCCCCTTGTGGGCCAGCTCGAACCGTCCCTTACGTCTTCCGGCTGCTCCGGTAAAGGCCCCTGCCTCATGGCCGAAGAGCTCACTCTCGAGTAGGTTTTCATTGAGCGCTGCACAGTTGAGCTTTATAAACGGGGCAGTGTGACGGGAACTGTTCTGGTGCAGCGCATTGGCGACCAGTTCCTTTCCGGTTCCCGATTCACCGGTGATCAGGACCGTGGCATCTGTCGGGGCGACCATGGAAAGCGTGGCAAACATCTCCTGCATGGCGGCACTCTTGCCGATAATATTGGAATACGAAAACTCTTCCCCGAGCCTTTTTTTCAGGGTCTTGTTTTCCTCGGCAAGCGAGCCGAAACTAAGAGCACGACGGACGATCAGTTTCAGCTCCTCGATATCCACCGGTTTGGTAATATAGTCAAAGGCTCCTTTTTTCATCGCCTGAACAGCCGTTTCCACCGAGGAGAAAGCAGTTAGGACGATAACCGGAATGGAATACCCTACCTGTAACAAAACAGAGAGCGTTGCCAACCCATCCATCCGTGCCATCTTCATATCGAGAAGGATAAGGCCGATCTCATGCTGTTCAAGGAAAGGCAGGACCTCATCGCCATCCATCACCTCCTCTACCTGGTATCCTTCACTTTCAAGATTCACCTTTAGCATCGTTCGGTGACCGATATCGTCGTCAACGAGAAGAATTGTCTCCTGTCCTTTCGTCATTGTTCCTTCCCCATGGTTTTGGGTAAAATGATCGTCACAGCCGTTCCCCGTCCCGGGGCTGTTTCAATCTCAAATGTGCCTCGATGCTGCTCAATGATCTGATGGCTGACGGCGAGCCCGAGTCCGGTCCCGGACTTCTTGGTGGTGAAAAACGGATCAAACATCCGCTCCTTTTCCTGTTCGGTCATACCGCCTCCCGTATCGGAAACCAGAATTCGCACGGAGTGCTGATCTTCAGACCCTACCAGCGAGATCTCTCCTCCTGAAGGGGTCGCATGGATACTGTTTTTCAAGAGATTCATCAAAACCTGAAGCAGCAGATCCGGGTCCGCATGCAAAGTGATACCGGTATTGCATCGCCAATGAAAATTCAACTCATGTTCAGCAAGATCGCTTTTCATCAGGGCGATGGTCTTGCTCATCAGCTGATCCAGATCCACCGCTGCAAACTGCGGCTCACGGGGTCTTGCAAACTGCAGGAGGCCGGAAATATTACGGTTCAAGCGATCTACTTCACTTATCATCAGGTCGGCATACCCTTTACTCTCCGGTGTCACCCCGGGCCTACTGCCGAAATAATGGGCAAATCCCCGCAGGGTCCCCAGAGGATTCCGGATCTCATGGGCGATACCGGCCGCCATCTTGCCGAGTGCCGCCATCCGGCGGGAACGTTCGAGCTGTTGCTCCATCTCTTTTATCGTGGTCATATCCCGTATAATCAGGACCGTCCCGATAATCTCGCCATCATTGTTTACAAGAGACGACCCTCCAATCTTGATGGGAATAGCCTTGCCGTCACCTCCCTGACATTCCGCCGTCTGTTCGAAGGCCGCCGTCCGCATGTCGAGACAGTCGATACGGCATCCAGGAAAGGCAGCCAAAAGTTTTTCCCCTTTGCTTTTTTCCAGTGATTTCCCGACAATTTCTTCCATTTTTTTATTAAAGGAGACGATTCTTTCGTCGACATCAAGGGTCACGATCCCCACCGGAATACTTTCAACCACATTGTTGGTATACAGCTTCATGTTGGCAAGAGTCGTTTCGGCAACCCGCATGCCCTGATATAAAAAGAGAAAATACAGGCCGGCACTGCCGACGAGAAAGAGAATGGCCCCCATGAAAAACGCATGCTGAATATCCTGCCGCCGGGCCAGATCGAATTCCTTGGTATACAGTCCTATGGAAATAATCCCATCAGCAAGGTTCCACTCCTGATTCCCCATCATCGGCATCCGTCGCCCCATCATCATCGGCATTTGGGCTGCCGGATTTTTCAACTGAAAACGTTTCGACAGAATGAAGATCCCTTTTTTTTTATCGACCCGGGTGATGGGAAGGCCTGAGTTCATAATCCGATTCACATCCGCCTGCGAAAGTGTAGTCTTCGGTGCTCCGTCCGTCTGGTTTACAACTTCACCGTCGCTTTTCATGATCCGGATAAAAACGATATCATTTTCACGGCTGCTCTCGGTTATCAGGGTCTGAAGAGGATCGCCTCCCCCCATAAAGTGCATCATCGAGGTTCTCATCCCGGCTTCCATCGCCCGGATGATTGTTTCGCCTTTTTCAAGGAGGAACCTCTCCATGAGGTCCTGGGCACGACTGATGTGCTGAAAAATTGAAAAAGCCAGGATAACGGCAAGAAACACCGTTGCCAGAATAAGAGCCAACGCCGTTCGGGAAGGCCTGAAAGGCAAACGCGACGAGAGGATATCGTCTTTTGTGATACTGCTAAAAGAACTCATGTTGCCATCATTTTGCAAGAGGGGTTTCGGGCCAACTGCCGTATTCGGCCTCCGACAACCACAAGGATTCTCTTTGTAATTCCCCGAAACGCCCGAGTATCATACACACAATTCTGCCTCTGTTGAGTATAACAATACTCTCGCCAAACACAAGGATTGCGACGCTCAAAAAATCAGCCGCAGTCGGGCTCGGCAAAAGAATGAAGAGCCAGGTCTTGAACCATCAAAGGACAGGTCATAACCGCTTCCAACTTGACAAGGACTCATTCCGCCCCTATAAAAAGAGAAGAATATCGCTTTAAAAGCGTGAATTTCCTTCAGGTTGTTTCCTGAAAAAAAAGAATTTACAAGGAGGTGCGGATAATGAACACACCAAGCAGCCACTGCCCCGGTTTTGAATCCTTTAGAAATTTAAAATCGTTTCTCTGCAAATGCCAGCATTGCGGGACCCAGATCGAGATTTTCTCGGACGAATTCGACCGCGAACACACCTGCAAAACCTGTAAGAAAAAAATTGATTTTACCTCCTGTGCCTATAGCGCCGGCGGGATAAACCCCACCCATAGGTAACAAGGCGGCAATTTTTATATAAACACCTTTGTGAAGCCCCGGGTGCACCACCCCTACTCACAAAGCTTTCATAGAGGATGCATGGCCGATTCACTCCAGCCATCTCGGGCAGGAGTAAGATGACGACACACTATCTGTTATATTGAAGTAATATGTCATATACTTAAGATTAACACCGAAACAGAGGGGAGGGATCTTTATTCCGCCTCCTTATTATTCACCCCAACGAGAGAGCGTGTAAATGGATATTTTTGAGTTTGCAATGCAGATGGAGAAAGATGGAGAGAATTACTATCACGAATTGATGAATGCCGCTACTTTACCTGGCTTAAAGAAGATTTTCGGCTTCCTGGCCGCTGAAGAAGCTAAACATTATGCCTATGTTGAAAAACTTCAGCAGAAAAAAGGTGGGACATTAAATACTGCACCAGAGGTCCTGGAAAATGTAAAAAACATCTTCCTTGAAATGAAAGAAGGAAAGCAGTTACCGGATACCGTCACCCAACAAGCAAAAAACGCGTATATCAAGGCCCGCGATATTGAGGAGAAAAGCAGGAAATTTTATCTTGAAAAAGCTGAAGAAGTAACCGACGAAGAGGCAAAAAGCCTTTTATTATCCTTGGCCAAGGAAGAACACAACCACTATTATATAATGGAAAATATAATTGAATTCATCTCAAGGCCGGAACCTGGAAACTGGCTTGAGAATGCCGAGTGGCACCATCTTGAAGAATATTAGCACAATAGCCTTCTTTTGTCGCGGGGTAGGTATGCCCCTGGAGACACCTTTTTGCTCTCTGCAACTGTGATGGCCTTATAGAATCCCTTGCCCGCAAAGGGGCGAGGAAACAGCTTTCTGTATAAAAACGCACCTCTTCTTCCTTCATTTGACAGCGGATGAAGGAAGAAGAACGGTTAGACCCGCCCGGATTTCTCACTAACCGAGGTGCAGCGTCTCCTTGAGGGTACCGGAGATGTCGGGATACGAAATTACCAGATGAAAGACGAAAAACACAAGGTTGATAAGGGATGGGAAATCTTCCCGGACCGGGAAGTACTAAAAACACCGATCGTAACCATCAGTGCTGGACCGGTACTCTGCAAGAGAAGCGGAAAGAAAAAAGATTTTTATCTGTTTGATTTTCCCGATTGGGTCAATGTCGTTGCCGAAACCCCATCCCACGACATCCTTTTGATAAGACAGTTTCGCTACGGATCCGGCAAGACGGAAATCGAGATACCCGGAGGTATGTTCAACCATGGAGAAGATCCGGTAACCGCCGGCTGCCGGGAACTCCTTGAGGAGACGGGATACACGGGAGAGAACGCCCGGGTAATCGGCAGTGTTTGCCCCAATCCTGCCATCCAACGCAACCAATGTTATACAATCCTGGTCGAGAACGCTCGACGGACAGTGCAACCCCGCTTGGATGACATGGAGGATATTGAATGTTTTTTGTTGCCGAAAAAGGACGTCTTTCGCCGCATTGAAACAGGTGACATCGATCACGGCTTGGTACTCAATGCTCTGATGTTCTATTACGGATTAAGAGCATAAGAGAACTCTCTTCGTTGCAACAGCGCTGCCGGCAAACGGCAGGGCTCGAATTTCTTTCTTTACGAACCTCCACTGCTCAGCGAATGTTGCAGCAGATCTTCGAGGCTTGCGTATTTTAGCGACTCTTCATGGGTTGCCAGCAAGTCGACCTGGGGAGCCATACCGTGTTCCAATGCCTCTTTCCAGCGCGGGGCGCAAAGACACCATCTATCCCCTGGTTTGAGGCCGGGAAAACCATACATGGGCATCGGTGTGGAAAGATCGTTTCCCATGCGTTTAGAAAACTCCAGAAATTCCTCCGAAGCAACTATACAGACCCCATGGACGCCGACATCACCATCGATGACCTTACAGCTGCCCTCACGGGTATAGCCTGTTAACGGATCAAGGCTGCACGTCTCCAACGGGGTCCCCAATACATTTTTATGCGTAGTCATAGGCAAGTCGATGATTAATTTTTTCATACCCGGCAAGTACTTCACCAAAGAGTTCGGTTTTTCGTGCTGGGCCGGCATGAACATTTTGCAGATAAAAAAACAATTTCAACCTGATAGGACATAAAACCCATATCCTATCTCTCTAATGGTAGTCGCTCTGATCGCCTCAGGCAAGGGCTTTCAGAGTGTCAAACGCCGTTTTAGAGGATATCCTGCCGCATCAAACCGATTTCCATTTTAAAAAATACCCTTGCTCCAAAATAATATACTATGTTATTTCAATGCATTGAACTTTTTTTCAATATTTTGCGGCAATTCTTGCTCTCGATGTAGGAAAAATGTGGGAGGACACCTGTATGTTTCGGTCCTACAGTCACCACCCCTACTTCCACTTAAAAGGGAGGACGCCCATGTTGACCTATACTTCAAACATCAACGTAACGGACCACCTCTTGTTCAAATGTATTTATTGCAATAAATGCCGTAATAAAACCGGTTACTGGAAGCAGGCCAAGGTACTGGACATGCTGTACTCTGAAGACACAAGTCACGGCATTTGCCCTATATGCTTCCAAAAATATTTTCCCGAAGAATTTTCTTCACTTTGCGAAGAAGGCGTCATCACCATCAACAAAACTGTGTCATCGGATAACCGGGTAACGTACGAAATATTTTACCAAACCGGTGAAAAGGCAGAAAAAGATATCTTCGGCAAGTATATCGGACAACAACATCTCTGAGCGGATGCTTCGAAACTTTTAATTTTCATTCTGATTACCACTGAAACTCAGCCTATCGAGACGGAAGAGTGAGAGCTGTTCGTTTTTCGGGTCTCTGCAGCCTGGATGGCTGCAGAGAAGCCCCCAAGGATGGGTTCATGGCGTCCCGAGAAACGAACAGTTTTCACTCCGGACCAGCAACTGAACATGAGTGGTAATCAAAATTTCCATTCAAATTCAAGGTGCTCCCTAAAAGATCTCAAGGTATTTATCTGATATCTCACAGATCAATCACCTCACGCCACAAAAAAATCAGGCAAAAAGCTCCTCCCAAAAGCCTTCTCAACACAGAATATATAAGCATCCCCTCTTTCCAAAACTGTTGGATTATCGATAAAATTCTTTGACACTTTGACTCTTCCCATTTTATGCTGTATTTATTCTGAACTTATCTCATACAGGTGGACAAGACAAGGAAGGCATACTACTAGCAGGGTAGTCCAATCCGCTTTCTTGTTTCTTCTCGATCACGCATGATTTAAGCCAATAAAATCAGGGGGAGAGATCGGCATGACAACAGACAAAAGGATGTTTAAAAGGTATGTTTTTGCAATCGAAGACAATATAACAGCCTTACTATCCTTTGATAATAGTGACGAAGGTTTTATAGCCAGAGTTCTCAATATCAGTCATGGAGGCTTGGGACTGGCGATAAATAAAACCCAGCCCGTCAGCCTGGAAGCAGACACCATCCTTTTTGTAAAAGAAATCAAGGGAGAAAAACGCATAACCAACCTCCCTGGCAACGCCGTAAAGGTGAAATGGGTCCTTGATTACCAACCTCTCAATAATTTTGCCATTGGCTGCGAATTTATCACCCTCGATACCGCGACCCGCCACGAAATTGACAATCTGCTCCAGGTAAGCGATTAAAAACCGGTCGGTACGCTCTTATTGCTTGGCCGCCGGATAATGCACTGATACCGATTTGCCAAAGCCTCTTTTTTTACCCAATGTAATAGCTTGAATATCCCGGCTGAGTCATCACTTTTGTTCCCTCATTTTCAACCAGTTCTTATTGGCTTTTTCAATATTTCCCGGAATATTCCTGATCCATTTTTCATACGCCGTCCGGCTGCAATTGAGGTAGAGTTTTCCCTTTACGATCTTCCACACCTCGGGATCGGTATGGGCTTTTCGCGATTCCGTCATGGCCCAGGCGCAATAACCGTCATACTGGGGAGCATATTTCTTCGGATTTTCAGCGAATAGTTCCTTGTTTTCTTTGCTTGCAAAATACCACGTCAGGTCATGCCAGTCATAGACAAATGCGGGGTTACCTTGGATTGCTTTGCCGTTGGTGAAATAGGCAACACAATCATAGCCTCTTATTGCAATATCATGTCCAGACGACTCGCCTGAAGCCTTATTGACCAATCCGGTCAGTGCCAATAGAACAAATACGAAACCCAAGACAATCCAACCGAGTGTTTTTCGCGGTTCCATAACAATCCTCCGATTCAATGCGTTTTGATGTGCTGTTTACAAAAAAGTAAGTACTGTAAAAAAACAGCCCTTGATTTATGTTGCTTTTTTGACGACGGCTAGTGTCACGGTGGCCTTTGACACCAGGACCGAGGTATCGTTGTCACAGCAGAAGACTTCCGATTCCACCACCGAAAGCATCTTCCCTCTTTTCAACACTCTGGCCCTACAGAAAAGACAACTCCCTTTGGCGGCACGGAGCAGACTCATCCTGAACTCGGCGGTAAGGACGTATTGGTTATCGCGAATAAGGGTGACACCTGCGGCACCGGCGGTGTGATCGGCCACGGTTGCCTGTACTCCGGCGTGGACATAGCCGTCCTGCTGAAGATGCCTCTTTGCAAGTGTCAGCCGGGTGCAACATTCACCACCACCGGCCTGATCGAGTTGCAGGCCAAGATCGGCAATAAAGGGGGAGTCCTCGAATAGCCGTTGTATTTCACCCGGGTTGGTTTTGTTCATATTTTCTCCTGTCATGATGCCAGTTTTTCATGTCGACCAATAATTGAATCTGATTCCCACTAATGTTCAGCTACTGGTCCAGGGTGTGAACTGTTCATTTCATGGGTAATCAGATAATTGAATGGCTCGACCACCCTTTTCGTATCTACTTTGACTATTACAACCCGTTGACAGACTCTGTCAACATTGACAAGGGAAAGATATTCATTATAGGATTAAACAAAGCTTTTCCATTCGATGGAGAAATAATGCGGAACCCATTTTTTAGCATAAAAACAATTTTACAGATTACCGAATCCGTTCTCGATGCCGTTCGATTCTCCTTCCTTACTCGATACTTAAAATACAGCCTGATACTGCCTTTTCTTTTTTCTTTTTTTGCAACGCCTGTTCAGGCTGGCAAACCGATTCTCATCGCAGCCGTTTTTTCTCAAACCGGTATTGCCGCAATCCACAATGAAGCCTTAATCTCAATGGTCCAGCTCGCAGTGGAAAATATCAACCTCTCCGGTGGTATCAACGGAAGCCCGATTCAATTGGTGCTGATCGACAATCAGAGCACGCCAATCGGCTCCGCCATCGCCGCAGAAGAAGCAATCCATATGGGTGCAACGGCTGTTATCGGCGCCCATTGGAGTTCACATTCTCTTGCCATGGCTCCCATATTGCAGAAAGCAGGAGTGCCGATGATTAGCCCCGGCTCAACAAACCCCGATGTGACATTGGTAGGAAACTATATCTTCCGCGCTTGTTTTCTCGACTCTTTTCAGGGAAAAGCAATGGCTCGGTTTGCCCATGAGGACCTCAAAGCCAAAACAGCAGCCATTCTTCGCAATATCGACGAACAGTACAGCATAACGCTTGCCGAATTTTTCAAAGAATCCTTTTCCAATTTAGGCGGAAAGGTTTTGCTTGATTCTGGATATCGCGGCAAAGCAGTTGATTTTGCCGACCTCATTGCCAAGATACGAGACTGCCACCCCGATGTCATCTATCTGCCGGGTTATACACGTGACAGCGGACTCATTATAAAACAGGCTCGGAGCATGGGAATCAATGCCACCTTTTTAGGTGGAGATGCGTGGGATGAAATAGAAAAATATGCCGGTGACAGCATAGAGGGGAGTTATCAATCCGCACCGTGGCATCCGGATGTTCCATTCCAGGAAAGCAAAATCCTGCAGAAGCTGTACATACGAAAATACCACAAACCTATCAGCAACATGAGCGCTCCGTTGGCCTACGATGCAGTACATCTCCTGGCAAATGCAATAATAAAGGCAGGGACGACAAACCGAAAAACGATTCGAGATGCTCTTGCTCAAACTGCAGGCTTCCACGGGGCTACAGGCATCATCACCTTTGATAAAAATGGAGACCCGAAGAATAAAGAAGTCATCATCATCAAATTTCACGCCGGCAAAAGAGTTTTTTATAAAGTTATCAAGCCCTGACAACAATCGCCCAAAACGGACAAAATATGAAAAGGTTATTCAACCTGCGTGCGGGCTTATCCATAATGCTCCTTTTCGCAGTTGCTTTCTCGAACACCCAGCCGTCATTTGCCCATCATTTCGGGCCAGAGACAGGGGATCTCAAGCCGTATAATATCGCGGCCATCTTTTGCCTCACAGGCCAGGGGGCGAACTCCAACCGGTCCTCCGTACTCGGGACCCGCCTGGCCGTCAATGAAATCAACACTAATGGAGGATTGCTCGGACACAACCTCAATCTGATTCTCCTCGACAACATGAGCACACCAATCGGGGCCAGTTTAGCTGCAAACGAGGCGATTAAGGCAGGAGTGATAGGCATCATCGGAGCACAGTGGAGTTCCCAATCAATTGCCATTGCCAATGTAGCACAGAAGAACAAAGTCCCAATGATTTCCAATTTCTCTACCTATCCGGAGTTGACAAAGATCGGTAATTACATCTTTCGGGTATGTTTTACCGACAATTTCCAGGGAGAAGTCATGGCCGGATTTGCCAGGCGAAAACTCCATGCCGCAACCGCGTTGATTTTTGTCGATTTAACAAGCGATTACAGCCTGAAACTATCCGACATATTTAAAAATAATTTCACGAAACTCGGTGGAAAAGTAGCCGGTGAGATCGAATACAAGGCCAAAAACGAAAATTACCAAAAACTTGTCGCCAGAGCCAAAGCCACCAAAACAGATGTGATATTTCTCTCCGGACATGAGGAGAGCGGGACGATCGCCCGGGAACTGCAGTCAGCTGGAGTCAAAGGCGTTCTCCTTGGAGGAGACGGTTGGGCAGACGAGTCTTTTTTTGAAAATGGGGGAAGACAGCTTAAACGAGGATATTTTTGTACCCACTGGTCGAAAAACTCAGACAGAAAAGAAACCAGAGACTTCGTGGCCAAGTACAAACAATTAGACGACTTCGGTATGGGCGCGGCCCTGGCCTACGACGCCGTAATGGTTCTTGCACAGGCGACCAGGGCCGCCAAAACGACTGACGGGCCAACGATTGCACAGACATTATCGAAAATGCGAACGTATAATGGGGTGACCGGTACGATCAAATTCGATAAAAACGGTGACCCGGAAAAGAGTGCTGTGATTATGGAGATAGTAAACGGTAAACCTCAATTTTTAGAAACCTTTTCTCTTCAATGAAAGGTTTGCCCAAACACCTTCCTTCTAGACAATTGAATAAGATGTTGATTCGCAGCCTACCTTGGAAAATAAACATAGCCATATTTACCACGGCCATTGCAATCAGTGCTTTCTTCGTTTTTATTCTTCTCCACCTGGAAATTACACGAGGAGAAGAACAGATAAAACGGATCAATCTTTTGCTGGAGACGGTCTATAAACAAAAACTCGATGACCTGGCAAACGAGTTGTTTGCCGGACAGAAACGGGCATTGCATGCAACTTTGCAGGAAATTCAGGCTGTTGATGGGATAGTGGGAGTGAGTGTCTATGAGGGAAACGGCAAACTGTTCGTCTCATCCAACAGCGACCTGAATAGCATTTTCTCCGAAAAACAATTCGAGGAAATAGGCAAACCGGCAATCTTTAAAACAGTTGTGGCCCAGGACCACGAACGCTATTTCGGTATCTACGCGACACGCATTGAGGTAATCGGAAAAAAAATAGGCTCCATCGTCTTTTTCTACGACCTGTCAAAACTCAAGCAAGAATCACGAAAAGCGATTACAATTCTTTTCCTTTTACCCACCGCTATCGTGCTTTTCATCGTGATGCTGCTCAACCTGTTCCTTTTCAGATCCATCATACGGCCTGTCTCCCTTTTACATAACGCAATGAGAAAGGTTGAAGAGGGACATTGGGGTGCAACCGTGAGTCTCCCCGGCAGGGATGAAATAGGGGATATGGGTGCAGCATTTAATGATATGTCGCTTAAGCTGCGCACCGGTCACGAAGCCCTGATCGAAGCGGAAGAAAAGTACCGCGGGATATTTGAAAATGCCATTGAGGGCATATTTCAATACTCAACCGAACAAAACCGCTTTATAACGGTTAACTCCTCCATGGCATCCATACTCGGATACCAAAGCCCGCAGGAACTTATCGAGCTTGCAGGCCCTGCCGAAAAGATATTCTTTGCCCAAGAATCCGACTGGTTAAGTTATGATCTGACCGTACAGGAATCAGGTAGGATAATTGGTTTTGAAACAGAACTTTTAACCAAACAAAAAACTATTATCTGGGCATCGGTATCCGCCCGTCGGGTGCAAGATAAAGAGGGCAGAATCCTTTATGACGAAGGTTCTTTTATCGATATTACCGAACAACGGCAAATAAAAGCCGCCGAACAGGAACGCGAGGCAGCACAATCGGCAAACCAGGCAAAGAGTGATTTTTTGGCCAAGATGAGCCATGAAATCCGCACTCCACTCAATGCCATAATTGGATTTGCCGATATTCTGGAAGATCTTATATCCGATAGTCAACAACGCTCTTATTTACAAACTATCCAATCGAGCAGTTCCAGCCTACTCACCTTGATAAACGATATTCTCGATCTCTCGAAAATCGAGGCCGGCAAAACGGAAAGCATTAAATCTACCATGAATATCAAAACCTTGATAGATGACTTGCTTAACCTCTTTTCCATAAATGCTGAAAAGAAAAAGATAGCCATCCAGGCGTCAATAGCCAAAGAAGTCCCCAAATACCTCTTCCTCGACGGCATCCACCTACGGCAGGTTCTATTCAACATTATCGGCAATGCCATAAAATTCACAGAAGTCGGTGAAGTGGGCATTGTCTGCTCCGCGGAAAAAACCAACGAGCCAAATAGATGGAATGTGACAATTTCAGTGCATGATACAGGCCCCGGCATAGAAGCCGAGGCCCAGCACATGATTTTTGAATCCTTCCATCGGATCATCCCCAAAGAAAAGGCAATAGAGGGTACAGGGCTAGGCCTGGCGATTAGCAAAAATCTCGTTGAGATAATGGGCGGCCGGATCTCCGTTGAAAGCAAATCAGGGCAAGGGAGCACATTCACGATATCCCTGCCGGATGTCGCTGAGGCGGTACCTGAACACAATGACTTCCCGGACATCAAGCAAGATATTTCCAGCACAGTGGAAAAGATATTTTCTCCAGCCTGCCTTATCGTTGTCGACGACCTTGAAGTAAATCGAAGTCACCTTAAGGCATTATTGAAAGAATCGCCACTTACCGTCCTTGTTGCTGACAGTGGAAAATCTGCTTTATCACTGTTGGATAAGCATACTCCAGACCTGATAATATTGGACATCATGATGCCCGGCATGAATGGATACGAGACCTTGTCCAGAATTCGACAAACCCAGACAAAGACCATACCTGTCATTGCAGTAACGGCTTCAGGAATGAAAGAAGATATATCCCAAATAGAGGAAGCAGGATTTGACGCATATCTGATTCGTCCCTTTCACAGGACAGAGTTGCACAACATTATTGCCCAATTCCTCAATTACAGTACAAAATTATCTCCAAACAGTGCAATCCCACAAAAAACATCCCAAGAAGACTCTTCTCATTCAACTCTCAGCTCACCTCATCCATGGCATTGCCCAAAAGAAGCTGCTGATCTTTTGCATACTACGTTTCTTCCAACATGGCATAACATCTGTAAAAAACAACGAATACCCGATATTAGGGAGTTTGCCGACAGGCTCCAGCAGACAGGAGAGCAATATTCCCTCGATGCTCTTGTCAAATACAGCAAAAAGTTAAAAGGGTATGTCGAAAATGTCGATATTGACAACCTCCGAGGGTGTTTGGCTGAGTTTCTTGATTTACTAAATACTATTGAAACAGAAAGAGATTCGTATTAGCACCGATCAATCGGGAAAGATACAACACTCGCAATAGGAACCATTAAATGATGCAGAATATACTGATTGTTGATGATATAGGAAAAAACATTCAAGTCCTGGCAGGTATTCTCAAGAATGAGAAATATGCCATTTCCTTTGCCACTGACGGTCAGCAGGCCCTGGAAATGATAGAATCGGAGGACTACAATCTTATTTTACTGGATATTATGATGCCGAAGATGGACGGTTTCGAAGTCTGCAAAAAAATCAAACAAATGGAAGGCAAAAAAGATATTCCTATAATTTTTCTCACAGCCAAGGCACAGCAGCAGGATATCACCGAAGGATTCAAGATCGGCGCTGTTGATTATATCGTCAAGCCCTGCCATGCAGGAGAACTTAAAGCCAGAGTTGCAACGCATTTACAGCTGAAAAGTGCGAAAGATCTCATTTCGGAACAGAACGGAATTTTGAAAGATAAAAACCAGGAACTGGAACAGCTCAACAGGGAGCTTGCCGCCTCCCTCGAGAAAATCAAGACCTTGGAAGGCATTATACCGATCTGTTGTATTTGCAAGAAAATTCGAGATGATAAGGGGTATTGGGAGCAAATCGAAGCCTACATCAGCAAACATTCCCCAGCACAGTTCAGCCACGGTATATGCCCGGATTGTTTAGATAAACACTACGGAAAATAGGCCATTTTCTCCATTCCAGCACGAAAACAAGACCGACCATGGGATGAAGTTTCCAACTGCAGGCAGGGTTGTAAAGCTTTATTCGTCTGCCGCCGAGTTCTTCAATACTTCACCTGACAGGTAAAGCCTGTTTTTAGATGCTCATTTTTGTCCGTACAAATATGCTGCCGATGTCCCAATGCTTTTCCATTGAAGCCGCTTTCAACAATGGGAGGTGGGCTATTTTCAGAAAACACATTTCAGTCTCCCTTCTCCCCTATCAATTATCTACCATTATCGTCATAGCCGATTCTCTCTCTTCTCATCTGGTTTCCCCAAAGAATACTCATGATAATTTTCACGTTGATCAGCATGAAAAAAAGTGTCAGGAACAATCATGCAAGACCACCTTGGCAGAATTGATGTCTTACAGCAAGTAAAGGAAGGACACAACAAAAACTCGTGGATTGTCTACCCGTCCAGCAATCGTAACTTTTATCAAAATCATTAAAACTTTCCATCAAAGCAATTGCTTTGTTTGATTTTTTGTGCTACATAAGACGAAACTGGGTGTTTTCCCCTTTGCCGCCAAGGGGAGAGATACTTCTGTCTTTTCAATATTTTAGGGTTGCCTTGAACTATTAGGAGCTTCGGTTAAGATTAATCTGTGTAAAAAACTTTAGCGCATACAAAACGAGTGCTGAGTTTTACGGAAATAGTCACAGAAAAGGAGTTGCGGCACCGTCAAACACGACGGCCCTTACTTCGAAAATCGATCGTCTAGGTTCATTATAAAGGCAACCAGTCAAAGGAGGTGATGCTGACAAGTGAACAATAAGCCTCGGTAATTTTCTCTGGAGGAAGAATCTCCTCATTATTACGGAGTATTGCCGAGAAAATGTTGCCTTTTCATTATCCTTTTGGACGTTTGTTTTGTTAGTTTTAAAGAACTATCCAAAAACCAGAGTCATTACTTAAGGAGATGAGTATGAGTGCACAACCAATCCAAAAAGTCCCGGCGCAAGCATGGATTACAACCTTTGCCGGTACGGCAATAAATCTTTGCCTTGGTATTCTTTATGCCTGGAGCATCTGGAGTAAGGCTTTGGTCAATGTCGACAAAGCCGGCCAGCCTATGACAGGCATAAACGAGGGCTGGACTTATCTTACCAACGCCCAGGCAGCAACTCCCTTTTCACTCTGTGTTGTAGTTTTTGCCATCCTGATGATTCCCGGAGGAAAAATCCAGGATAAAATCAGTCCGAAATTTGGTGCAACCGTAGGTGGTCTTCTCCTTGCGATAGGTTGTATTATCGCTGGCTTGATGAAGAGCTATACGGGACTCGTTATCGGCTTCGGGCTCTTTGGTGGTGCTGGAATGGGAATCGGCTATGCAGCACCTACCCCGGCAGCTCTGAAATGGTTCGGACCGGAAAAACGAGGCCTTATCGCCGGACTGGTCGTCGGTGGATACGGCGGTGCCGCTCTGTACATAGGAGCACTTGGTTCATACCTGATTAAGGCGTATGGTGTTACCGGAAGTTTCGTTGCACTGGGCATCTTTTTCGCAATCGTCGTTATTATTGCCGGTCAGCTATTGAAAACCCCTCCCGAAGGGTACGTTGCACCGACCACATCCCTGGGAGGTTCCACCAAGGCATCGACCGCAACCAATTGGGAAGTGGCAGAAGTTCTGTCCACCTGGCAGTTCTATGCTTTGGTTTTCATGTTTATTCTGACCACCCAATCAGGCCTTCTGATCATCAGCAGTGCCGCATCTATTTTGGGTAAGACGGCTAAAAGTCTTCCGTTTTTCATTGCTAACGCCTGGATACTCGTATCCTTTGGCGGTCTGATAAATGCTTTGGGCCGTGTGGGTACCGGCTTTTATTCCGACAAGATCGGCAGGCAGAATGCCTATATGGTGAATTGCGGTGTTTCGGCTCTCTGTCTCTTTGCCCTGCCGCACATCATTGAATCACAAAACGTATTCCTGCTGTTCCTGGCCGTTGGTATTGCCTACTGGCAGTATGGTGGCGGGCTTTCGTTAATGCCTTCCTTTACGGCGGATTTTTATGGACCTAAAAACCTGGGCTTCAACTACGGATTGGTATTTCTCGGTTGGGGACTAGGCTTCTTTATGGCAAGACTCGGCGGAACCATTAAAGATATGACCGGAAGTTTGAACACCGCGTTTTATATCTCTGGAGGACTGCTGATCGCCGGGGTTATTCTTGCAAAACTCACCAACAGGCCCAAATACTCTGAACGGGGTCTGCGTGGGACAACGGTGCCGGCAAGTTAATAACACCTTACTACCATTGTTGATCATCATGCTCTATGACACGCCCTCATACGACATGGATCGGCAAGATAATTAAGAAGCGCATCACCGTTGCCGCTATCTTCATCTATCAAGATGGCAATAGTCAACAAACCCCGCATTAAAGGGGATGTCGTAAGGAGAAGATACGTTATTGTTATAATGAGTTAGAACATCAGCCGGTTCTAATTGCCAAGAAGTTGGCTTTCCTGTCCGTGCCGAACTCGCCTTCTTCGTGCCGGTCGCCGCGGGGATCCTCCTGCTCGCCCTGGCCTGCGACTACAACGTCTTCTTCGTCAGCCGCATCTGGCGGGAGGCCGAGCGGGAAGACCTCGAGACGCGATCGTCACCGCCGGGGCCCGCGCCGGCCGCACCGTGACGGTCGCCGGGATGACCCTCGTCCTCTCCTTCGCCGCCGTCGCGCTGATCCCGATCCTCGCCTTCCGCGAGCTCGCCTTCGCGCTCTGCGTCGGCCTCCTGCTCGACACGCTGGTCGTCAGGACGCTCCTCGTCCCGGCCCTGATCGCGATCTTCGGCGGGGTTGCGGACGTTCGCGCGCGCCCGACCCGGGAGGCGGGCGTCTCTGCCCCGACCGCTTCCTAGATGGAA
>CAWGGS010000003.1:0-58527 GCA_963822095.1 uncultured delta proteobacterium | reverse complement strand
TGTGTTTCATAACACGAGCCCCATGGTGAAATGGATATGGAGTGACGGCTTGTCCACTCCGAGAGGTTCGGCAAAGGAGAGGTTTAAGGCCCCAAAGGAGGTATAATAGTGCAGACCGATGCCGGCCCCCTGGTGAAAACTGACATCAGTATACGAATTGAAGGCGTTGCCGACATCATAAAAGACAGAAAGACCCCAGTCCGAAAACAGCGCTCGTTCAAGCTCTATGCTGGCGGTCAAAAGTTGTTTGCCCCCCACAATATTTCCGGTGTCATCGCGTGGGCCGAGGGATTGGTAAGAATAGCCTCGTACGCTCTCGGCACCACCGGCAAAGAAACGCAGAGATGGAGGGATGTCGTCTATCGGATCACCTGAAAGGGTTATGCCCGCCTTTGCCCGTGTATGCAGGGAAAGGCGCCAGGGGAAAGACATGAGATGGTTCCCTTCCGCCAGAAGCTGGAGCAATGTCGTATCAGAACCGATCACCTGGCTCGTGCCATGCAGATCAAGGGCGTAACGATATCCCTTGTGTGGTCGTATCTGGTTGTCGTAGGAGTCTTTTGAAAAACGCAGGCCCGGCAATATGAGTCGTGCAGTGGAGTTGTCGGTGCCCACGGAATAGTCTTCGACTTGGATTTTTATATAGGCAGTGCCCAGCCTGTTTTCGTCGAAACTCCGGTTTCGATCCAGTTCCAGGGCCAGTAATTTACTGGTATAGGACGTGGTGTCCTCCTGTTGCAGGTTCAGTTGCAGCGTCGTGGAACTTTTGACATCCATCGAATCGGGCAGGGTATAACCGGCCACGAGCCCCTGGAGTCGTTGGGATACAAAGAGGTATGAATACAGTTCATGTCCCTGGTTGAACATGTTCAAATCGCGATAGCGAAGGGCTATTCGTGCCCCCGTATCGGTACCGTAACCAATACCTGGACGAAGACTGATTTCCGGCGCGGGTTTCAAGTGAATGGCTATCGGTACTCTGAAGGACTCTGCGTCCTGTTTTTTCGGTGTGATGACAATCTCTTTGAACCGTTCGGAATTGGTGAGGTTACGTTGTGTCTCGCCGAGTCGCGGAGAGGAAAAAACCTCTCCGGTGGAATAGGCCAGATATCGGCGAATGAAACTCTTCGGATATTGAGGCGCCCCTTTAATGTCGGTTGTGCCGAAAAAGTATTTTTCACCGGTTTTTAGATTCAGATCGATGGTGGCTGTAGTAGCGGTCTTGGCGATATGGATTTCGTGCCGGGAGAATTCCGCATCGAGATAACCGAGTGCATGAGCCTTTGCCAGGAGTGCGCTCTTGAACTCTTCGTATTTTTGCTGCAGCACAATATCACCTTGATTGAGAGGGAAAGCTGCAATCATCCTGACCAAGGGTTTTTCCGCATTGCCCGGCCCCGTAACATTCACCTTGATGTCGGTTGCGCGCAAAGGCTCACCTGGAAGCACATCTACCTGCAGGCTATAACGTTCTCCCTCCTGTTTAATGGTCGCTGTAACCTGAGCATTGTAATAGCCGAATGGCTCCATGGCGGTTTTGATCTTGCCGACGGATTGCTTGGCAAAACGTTCCAGCCATTGTTTGTCAACGGGGCCTTCTTTCGTTAGTCCGGCAGGGACAACAAGCGTCGCCATCACGTTTTTCAGGACATCACCCTCAACGCCGGTGACGACAATTTTGAGAGGTTCAGCTGCCTGGAGAGGCATTGTGAAGAGAAACAAGAGCGTGAGCAAAACCAGTGCGCAAGGAAGCTTTTTATGACCTGTTTCTATATGGTTTGTCATGGAATATGGCATACTTGATGATCAAGAGAACTGTGAGAACGGTAAAATAGATATTGGATACATCGGTATAAATACTAACAAAATGCGTTTGTAAAGTCGAAAAACTTCCACCCTTGACGTCATTATATTCATTTATCTGGTGAAGTCTCTTGTCTTTTAAATCTCTGATATGTTGACAGGGGTGGTTATGGTGAATAGTTTTACGTTAAACTATTCGGGGTAAAATTATTCCTGAGAGACTCTATGACACGATATAAAGGTGATGAGCATGAAATTCGAGCACTGGATGCCTTCATCGGCCTGATGCGCGCGGCAGACAAGGTCTCGTCGCAGGCCCATCGGGAGCTTGCTTCAGTCAAGTTGTCGATAAGCCAGTTCGGGGTCTTGGAGGCCATTTATCATATAGGGCCCATGTGTCAGAAGGAGATAGCTGAAAAGATCCTGAAGAGTACCGGCAATATAACGATGGTCATCGACAATTTGGAAAAACGCGGGCTTGTCAGAAGAGAGCGAAATGTAAAGGATCGAAGATTTTTTACAGTTCGGTTGACGCGGGAAGGCGAGAAGACCATCAAGGAGTATTTTCCAGATCACGCCAGGAGAATTACCGGAATATTGGGTGTTTTAAACGATGAGGAGCTGATGCAGCTCACAGATATCTGTAAGAAGCTGATATCAAAATTGTAATCAAAAGGAGAATATCATGGGAACTGTTCTAATAGCATATGCAAGTGATTACGGCAGCACCGAGAAGATGGCCAGGGCGGCAGCGGCAGGAGTGGGAGAGGTCGAGGGAATGACGGCGGTTCTGAAAAAGGCCGAAGAGGTCACCGCAGATGATTTTGTAAACAGCGACGGCATCATGTTCGGGAGCCCGGTTCATATGGCGAGCATGGATTGGCGGATAAAGAAACTCATCGATACGGTCTGCTCCGGACTCTGGATGCAGAATAAGCTCAACGGCAAAGTCGGCGGGGTCTTTGTCTCCGGTGGCGGTTTCGGCGGCGGCGGCGGGGGATGTGAGCTTGCCATGCTGTCCATGCTCAACAACTTTGCCGAGTTGGGTTTGATCATCATTCCGCTGCCGAAGAACACGACCGACTATAAGCACGGCGGCCTGCATTGGGGGCCCTACGGGAGGGCTGCCGATATCGATATGAACCATCAGGGTGTAAGCGACGAGGTGGTGGCGCTTACCCGTCGGCACGGCAAACACGTCGCCCGGGCGGCCAAGACCGTTGCCGGAGCCGGTATCTTTGCCGAGTAAGAAGACTCTCCCCAGTCCTGTGCGACCGATCCTGCCTTTATAGGGCTGTCGGATCGGTTGCCAGGATCATTGCATACCCTCCCTGGACGTTGAAGGTCTCGGTTTTACCTTTGGAATCGAGGAATACCTGGGCCTCATACGAGCGTGGGGCAGTGTCGCAGATGATGCAGAATGCCTGATCCGAAGGGAGTTCCTCGTATCTTTGTCGCAGTTCGGCCAAGGGAATGTTCAGCCACCTGTCGCCATACTTTTCCACCATCGGCGCGGCAGTGGGTTGTTCCCGGACGTCTAATACCCGTGTTTCTTCTGCCAGGAACTTTTCGATAAACTCGGTGGCACCTATGGGCCTGTTCTTGCCGCTCAGAATATTATCGAGGATATTGCCGGCGTTGTTAATGATGTCCATGGCTGAGGAAAAGGGTGGCGCATAGCTGGTCTCAAAAGTGCAGATTTCATCCACATCGACACCGTGTTTGAGCATCACGGCCACCGCATCGACTCGTGCCTTTACTGCCTGGCCGTTTTTTCCTGCCGCCTCGATTCCCAGGATTTTCCTGGTTCTGCGGTCGGCGATCAAGGTCATGTAGATGAAATGGGGACTGGGATAAAAATGGGCATGGTCCGGTTGGGAAATAACGGCAAAGACTGGATCGAAACCGGCAGCGATGGCCTGCCTGAAGGTCATTCCGGCCTTGCTGACGCCGAGGTCGAAGACCTTGAGGGCGAAGGTACCCACGGTCCCGGAAAAAAGGTTGGCCCTGCCGTGGATGTTGTCGGCTATGACCCGTCCCTGGCGGTTGGCGAGAGACCCAAGCGGCATGATCACGTTCTCTCCGCTGATCAGGTGTCTGAGCTCGACACAGTCCCCACCGGCATAGATCTCCGGGTCACTGGTGCGCAGTCGGTTGTCGACGATGATCCCGCCGAGCCTGCCAACAGCCAGCCCTGCCTCCAGGGCAAGGGCTGAATTGGCCTTGATTCCGGTGGACAGGACAACGAGATCACAGGAAAAGGTGCCGGAGTAGGCTTCAACCAGGAGGCTTCGGGTATCGGGATCCTCGCCGATGCGGATGACCCGTTCGGAGAGCAGCAGTTTGACGCCTTTCTCCTCTAACTCCCTTCTGACTATCTTGCCCATGGTCTTGCCGATTGCCACGGGCAGCACCTGTTCCGCCATCTCGATGAGCGTTGTCTCCACTCCCCAGAGATCAGTCATCGCTTCCGCCAGTTCGATGCCGATGGCACCGGCACCAATGACCACCGCCTTGCTCACCTTACCCTGTTTTAAGAGATTTTTTACGATCTCGGCATGATGTAGATTCGAGACTACCTGCACTCCGGGGAGATCGGCTCCGGGGATGGGCGGTCGGATCGGGCTTGAACCGGTGGCGAGGACCAGCTTGTCGTAGGGTAATTCTTCTTCTCTCAGGTCGTTGAGGTGCCGCACCAGTACCTTCTTGGCCTTACGATCGATGGACACGGCTTCGGTTTCGGTCATGACCGTGATTCCTTTACAGGTCTTGAAAAACTCAATATCTCTGACCGCGTGGGCGGCCGTCGAACAGAGGTCTTCCAGTTCGTTCACATCTCCTCCGACGTAATAGGGAATTCCGCATCCTCCATAGCTGATCAAATCATCCTTGTCGACGACGGTGATTTCAACATCGGGATCAAGACGGCGCAAACGGCAGGCGACCTTGGGTCCCAGGGCCACGGCTCCAACAATAACGACTTTCATAGGTTCTCCTTCGTACTTCCCGTTCAAACATGGGGCGATATTTTTTTCGATTCCTTGATGGAAATGAGTTAATTGTGTTCATAAGACCGGATATACCACGGTGTAATATGTGCAATTGCACATATCTTTTCTACCTATACACGGGAAAAAGAGATAATTCAAGATAGCGTGGTAAAAACTCTCCAGCTCCCTGGTTGCTCTTTATTTTAAACGTTGCGCCGCACCCTGAGTATGCCGTCGTCAGGAAAATTCACAGGTACCGCCCATGGAGGATTTATCCGGCCATCTTCGCTTACGAAAAATCAGTTGCCAAAGAGTGTGTTCATCTGCGATGATACGGATATCTCCTATTATCAATAATGATGGACTCGTAAAAAGCCCGATCTACGTCGTTGTAGATCTGAAACGGCAATTAGCCGTACCATATGTACTGCCGAATTACCGTTTCAGATACTACGTCTAGTATATCGAGCTTTTTCCAGAGTCCATCTCGGCAACTCCGATGACTTTTTACGAAAGCATCAATAATCACGATGAGAAAACGATGAAAACCCATGTCGATCATCCGGCCATTCGACGGCTCTTTTCCCGGATCGAAAGTGAGGGCCGTCGGTACCTGTTTGAATATGAGGTCTACGATCTGATCAGGCATATTGGTTCCGAGACCGTACCTCGCTATCTGGTGCTCAAAAAGGAAGATGAGCTGGATCCGGAGAAGTTGCGTCGGATTCCTGGTGATAAGGTCGTCATCAAGATCGTTTCCCCGACCATATTTCATAAGAGCGATATCGGCGGGGTTCGTATTGTAAGAAAGAGGCATGGTGAGGTCTTGGACACCGTCAAGAAGATGCTGGTCGAGATCCCCGTAAATTTTTCTCGAGATATTGGAAAGAGACCGAAGCAGGCCCCGAAAGCCTACCGAAGACTTAAAGGAAAGGATCTGCTTGCAGCCATTGCAGGGGATATCCAGGGAGTTGTTCTCTGCCAGTACATGCATCCCGACTCGGAACAGTTCGGCAACGAGCTGCTGGTGAGCCTGCGCCGGACTCGGGAATTCGGGATGATACTCAGTGCGGGCCTCGGCGGGACCGATACCGAACTCTATGCCGGGAGGTTCAAGAAGGGGCAGGCCGTGGTGGCGTCTGCAACCGCTATGGTCAGCGGTGAGCAGTTTTTCGAACTGTTCCAAAAAACCATCTCCTACAAAAAGCTTGCCGGCCTGACCCGCGGTGGCCAGCGCATCGTTACAGATTTCAGGCTTCTAGAGTGTTTCAAAGCATTTATCGAGGTCGGAAATACCTATTCACCTGCCGTCCAGGAAGCCCCTTTTGTCATCGATGAACTGGAGATCAATCCCCTGGCCTTTTCCAATTTCACGATGCTGCCGTTGGACGGGCTCTGTCGATTTTCCGCCGCGGAGAAACTCAACGGTCCCCGCCCGATAGAGAAGATCGATCATCTGCTTCATCCCAACTCCATCGGCATTGCCGGGGTGTCGGTCAAGGGTATCAATATCGGCAGGATCATACTGGATAATATTATAAAAAACGGTTTCGATCCTGGCCGTCTGGTTGTGATTCATCCCGAAGCCGCAGTCATTGAGGGGATTAAAACCATACCGGCACTGTCGGCTGTTTCCGCCAGGATTGATCTCTTGATTCTGGCGGTGAATGCCTCCCTGATACCGGGAATGATACATGAGATCCTGGACCGTGGTCTCGCCGAAAGCGTCATCCTGATCCCCGCAGGGCTGGGCGAGAAAAAGGGCCAAGAGCAGGTGCCGGCAACCATCCGGAGCAGGATTGTCCAGGGCAGGAACCGTTCCGGCGAGACCACGGTCTTTCTCGGTGGCAACAGTCTGGGTGTGCTCTCCCATCCGGGGCAGTACGATTCGATGTTTATCCCGGAGTCGAAGCTGCCTAAAGACCGCGGCCAGCATCTGCGAAAAAGTGCTCTTGTCAGCCAAAGCGGAGGCTATATGATCGCCCGGATGAGCAATCTGGCGTTTCTCGATCCGGCCTATGCCGTATCCATCGGCAATCAGATCGATTTAACTGCCGCCGATTTTATGAAGTTTTTCAATACCAGGGATGATATTAGAACCATCGCCTACTATATGGAGGGCTTCAGCGATCTCGACGGATTGGAATTTGCCGAGGCGGTTCGGAAGTCGGTACCGAAGGGAAAGGAGATCATCTTCTACAAGGCGGGGAGAACCCAGGAAGGAAAGACCGCAATGTCCGGGCATACCGCCTCGATCGCCGGCAACTATATGGTCTGCGAATCCTGCATCAGCCAGGCCGGGGCCATAGTCGCCGAGACCTTTACTGTTTTCGAGGGGCTTCTGCGCCTCTCCTGCACCCTGCATGACAAGGTTGTCACCGGCAACCGGCTGGCGGCGGTCAGCAACGCCGGCTACGAGGCGGTCGGTATGGCCGACAATATCTTAGGAGAAGACTATCGGTTGGAGATGGCATCCCTGGGACGGACGACGAGAGATGCCCTGGGCGACGTTCTTGCCGGGGCAAACCTGGCCTCTCTTACCGATGTAAGAAATCCGCTCGATATCACCCCGATGGCCTCCGAGGACGTCTATGAGCAGGTTATTGCAACATTGCTGGACGATCCCGGAGTCGATGCGGTGGTTGTGGCCATCGTTCCGCTGACCCCGCTCCTTCACACCCTGCCGGACGAGTTTGTTTCCAGCAAGACCTTTTCCGCCGATCAGTCGATCATAAGCCGCATTTCCCGGTTGAACAGACGCTCGAACAAGCCTCTTATCATGGTGGTTGACAGTGGTCCGCTCTATGACTACATGGCCGATGCCTTCCAGGAACAGGGACTGCCGGTCTTCCGCTCGGCCGATCAGGCGGTCTGGGTCCTGGGCAAATATATTCGCGGCCGGCTCCGGATGCGCAATCTGACTATTTGTCCTTGAAAAATACCTTGAACAGATCAATGGGCAACGGAAAGATGGTTGTGGAGTTGTTTTCCGAAGCCATCTCCCGCATGGTCTGCAGATATCTGAGCTGCAGGGCCATCGGGTGTTCCTGGATGATCTTGGCAGCATCGGCCAGCCTGGTGGCGGCCTGATACTCACCCTCGGCATTGATTATCTTTGCCCGCCTCTCTCTTTCGGCCTCGGCCTGTTTGGCCATGGCCCGCTGCATCTCCTGGGGGAGATCGATGTATTTCAACTCTACCGTGGTTACCTTAATCCCCCACGGTTCGGTATGGGTATCCAGGATTTCCTGAAGCTGGGCGTTAATCTTCTCCCTGCTCGCCAGCAGCTCATCCATTTCGGCCTGGCCGCAGACGCTTCTAAGCGTTGTCTGGGCCAGCTGGGACATTGCGTAGTTGAAGTTTTCGACATCCACAATGGCTTTCACCGGATCGACGACCCGAAAATAGATAACCGCGTTTACCTTGACCGAGACATTGTCAAGGGTGATCACGTCCTGGGGATCCACGTCCATGACGACCAGGCGCAGGCTGACCTTAACCATGCGGTCGACGACCGGAATTAGAATGATCAACCCCGGCCCCTTGGCTTGTATGACCCTTCCCAGCCGAAAGATGACGCCGCGTTCGTACTCGTTGAGGACTTTGATGGTTGTGTACAGAAAAATAAGCAGAAGAACAACGACTGTTGCAATGGGAATCATTTGATGCCTCCTGAGTATGTGGGAAGGATAAAGAGCTCCCCCCGGGCTACTGAGAATTTTCGTCGACAGGCGTCACTGTCACGACAAGATTTTGCACTGACAGAACTCGGGCTTTACTGCCCACCGCAATATTTTCTGTGAATGCAGCCTGCCAGAGTTCTCCGTGGACCAGAACCTTGCCTTTCCGGTCATGGATCTGTTTGACGATGCCTATTTCACCCACCAGTCCTTCAATCCCGGTTCGTGGGATGCGGAGCTGGGAGCGAACCACCAGGAAGACCACCCCGATGAAGAAGCCGGATACCAGTATGACCGTTGGGATCAGTACGCTCCAGGCAACTTGAAATTGCGGTCCGCCTCCTTTGAACAGCATGATCGATCCCAGAACCAGTCCAAGGATGCCGGCTGCGCTCAATATTCCGTAACTGGTTATCTTTAATTCCAGAACAAAGAAAACAATTCCTAGTAGAATCAATAAAATGCCAGTTATGTTGACGGGAAGGGTCTGCATTGCAAAAAAAGCCAGGATCAAGGCAATACCACCGACTACCCCTGGCAGCACGGCACCGGGATGTGACAGTTCCAGGAAGAGGCCGGCCAGGCCGACCATCATCAGGATATAGGCGATATTGGGATCGCTTATGACCTTCAGGACCTTGATCCGCAGGCTCTCCGGGATCAGGGTTCTCCGTGCTCCTTTTAGATGCAGCACCCCCTTGCCGGGTATGACCTTGCCGTCGACCGTGTTTATAAGCTGCTCCATATTTTGAGCAACCACATCGATGACCCCCATTTTCCTGGCCTCATCGGCGGTCACCGAAACGCTTTGGCGCACCGCCTTTTCCGCCCACTGGACATTACGTCCATGCCTCTTAGCGATGCCTCTGGCAAAGGCGGCCATGTCATTGACGACTTTTTCCCCCATGGTCTTGTCGATGGACCTGCCCCAGGCTCCAACCGGATGGGCCGCACCGATATTGGTACCCGGGGCCATGGCGGCGATATCGGCAGCCATGGTGATCATTGCCCCGGCAGAGGCGGCATGGGCCCCGCTGGGGGTGACATAAACGATGACCGGTACCTTGCAGGAGTACATCGATTGGACGATGTTTCGCATGGATTGGACCAGTCCCCCGGGTGTATCCAGAGTAATGATAACAGCTGCGGCCTGGGAATCAGAGGCCTGTTGCAGGCCGTCAGAAATATATTCGGCGATCGCCGGGCTGATCGGGTCTGCCACCTTCAGGATCAGAATCTCCTTTCCATCGGCGTTGGCAGCACCTGATGCCAAGGTGACTATGACTATTATCAATAGAAAAAGAAGACGGTGTCTCATGGAGGTGGTTCTCGGAGAATGGTCGTGAGTTGAACGGAAATTTAAGTATTTCACTTCCTCAATTCTATCTCCTTTTTAATCTGTAAGCAAATTTCTGTTTGAAAATCTGGTCCTATTAAGGTATCCTGCCCCGTCAATTGTATTGCTGCGTCTTGATATGAAAGCATCGAAAGAGCCGCCGGCCTTGCCGTGACGGAGGATCAAACTTTCATATACAGCTGAGGCCGGGAGCCTTACCTGTAAAAGACATATGATGAAATTTACTGGAGGACAGTAGTGAGCAGCCCTGATGGCAGTAGTAGTCCGAGTCCGACTCAGACATCGACTCAAAGCGAAAAAGAAGAACCTAACGCGCGTTGGTGGTATAATGCGGCTGTAGGTGTGAATCACTTCCTTTCTTTCCGGTTGTAAAGTGATGGTTCACCTTGGGCCGCATCCATGTCGTGCGGTCCGGCAGGAGGTGAACCATGAACATTCCCATCCTTTTCCATAGATTCCTTTACGGAAATTTCCCAAAGGTCCTTTACAGATCCGTTCGGCCTTTTGCCTGCGAGTTTGCCAGCATTGGTCTTTCTTCCCTTAACTATTTCGGCACCGATGTGTCGACCTCACCCCATGTTCGAGGTGGATATGGATATTGGGAGATTGGTCGATGACTCCATTAAAGAAGTTTGCCAAGGCCTCCGGGTTGCAATCGTCCGCGTCACTTACGACTGAACACGAACGCCGCCTGCTTAACCTTTGTCAGATGCCTTTTCTTCAGGCCGTGGAGGTTCTCGAGTCCGCAAGTCGCGGATTGACCTCCGAAGAGGCGGAAGATCGCCTGGACGAGTACGGGCCCAATGAACTGTCTCATCTCGAGAGCCTGACGTTTTTTGCTGATCTCCTTCACCGTTTTACCAGTCCCTTGGTTGTACAACTTCTGGTGATTGCGGCAGTCTCAGCTGTGATGGGAGAGTGGAAATCGACGATCATCGTCGGCGGCATGATTGTCCTTTCGGTCGGTCTCGCCTCTATTCTCGATCGTAAGTCGGACCTGGCCGTCGAGGCCTTGGGCAAGAGAGTCCAGTCCCGGACTCTGGTTATCAGGGACGGAGTGGAGTCGGAGGTCAGGATTTCCGAGATCGTCCCGGGTGATATCGTCTTGTTGCATGCCGGCTCGGTCGTCCCGGCCGATCTGAGGCTGATAGCGGCCAAGGATTTCTTCGTCGGAGAGTCGGCGCTGACCGGCGAATCGATGCCGGTTGAAAAGACTGTGGAGAATACGGGAAAAAACACCCGTGCTGCCCTGGAACTCTCCAATGCCTGTTTCCTTGGGACTTCGGTGAACAGCGGCACGGCCCGGGGACTGGTGATCAATACCGGAACCCGAACGTTGTTCGGGGCTATCTCGGAGCGTCTGGCCGACCGCCGGAAGGAAACCAGTTTCGATCAGGGTGTCCGCTCCTTTACCTGGTTGATGATCCGCTTCATGACCCTGATGGTCTTTGCCGTGTTCATCATTGTCGGGATGACCAAGGGCAACTGGCTCGAAGCCCTTCTCTTCGGCCTGGCCATCGCCGTCGGTCTGACTCCCGAGATGCTGCCGATGATCGTTACCGTCAATCTGGCCAAGGGGGCACTGACCATGGCTAAGAGAAAGGTCATTGTCAAGCGTCTGCCGTCGATCCAGAATTTCGGGGCCATCGATATCCTCTGCACCGACAAGACCGGCACCCTGACCCAGGACCGGGTGGTATTGGAACGTCATGTGGACCTGACGGGGCATACCAGTGAGGAGGTCCTGAACTATGCCTATCTGAACAGTTACTTCCAGACCGGCCTGCGCAACCTGATCGATAGGGCCGTGCTTGAATTCACCGATATTCCCGTCGAGCTCCACTGCCGGCTGGTGGATGAACTGCCTTTTGATTTCCAGCGACGGAGGATGTCGGTGGTGGTCGATTACGAAGAGGACCATGTGCTCATCTGCAAGGGCGCGGTGGAGGAGATTTACGGCTGCTGCAGCCACTATCAGATCGACGAGGAGGTCTACCCTCTCATTGATCTGCTTCGGGCCGACCTCTTCGAGGAGGTTGATCGACTTAACCGGGACGGTTTCAGGGTCCTGGGAATCGCCTACCGGGAATTTCCCCGAACCAAAACGTCCTTTACAGTTGCCGACGAGAGCCGCCTGACCCTGCTTGGGTACATTGCCTTCTTCGATCCGCCCAAGGTATCCGCTACCGAGGCGCTGGGCCAACTGACCGCGGCCGGTGTCAGCCTGAAGGTGCTCACTGGTGATAACGGTCTGGTCACGGAAAAGATCTGTCATGATGTCGGACTGCGGGTGAATCGGATGATTACCGGGACCGAGATCGCGCAACTGACCCCCACGGAATTTTCCTCGGTCGTCGACGAGTGCAATGTCTTTGTCAAGCTTTCCCCGGTTCAAAAGGAACAGGTGGTACGGGAACTCAGGGATCATGGCCATGTGGTCGGTTTCATGGGTGACGGCATTAATGATGCACCGGCCATGAAAGCCGCAGATGTCGGAATCTCTGTGGATTCTGCGGTGGATGTGGCCAAGGAGGCCGCCGATATCGTGCTGTTGGAAAAGAGTCTGGTCGTTCTCGGTGAAGGCATTATGGAGGGACGACGGGTTTTTGCCAATATCATAAAATATATCCGGATGGGGGCGAGCTCCAATTTCGGAAACATGTTCAGCATGCTGGGTGCCGCCTGCCTGCTTCCCTTCCTGCCCATGAAACCGGTTCAGGTCCTGGCCAACAACCTGCTTTACGACCTTTCCCAGACCGGGATTCCAACGGACAACGTTGATGAGGATCTGGTTGTTCACCCGCTTAAATGGAACATACAAAACATCAAACGCTTCATGGTCTGTGTAGGGCCCATCAGCTCAATTTTCGACTACGCCACCTTTGCGCTTATGTGGTTCTTCTTCAAGTGCAATATTTTTCTAGATCCAGCCGCCCTTCCGGCGCAGAAGGAAATGGCCGTCAAACTCTTTCAGACCGGGTGGTTTGTCGAGTCGCTTCTGACCCAGACCCTGATCGTCCATATTATCAGGACCAAAAAGATCCCGGTCTTCGGGAGTCAGGCCTCGGCCCAGATGACCTTTACGACCCTTTCCATCATGGCAATAGGGTCCTGGTTGCCGTACTCCCCTGTAGCCCCGATGTTGGGACTCGTTCCCCTGCCGACCATTTACTGGGCATGGATAGGAGCCTTCCTTGCGGGCTATGCTGTCATCACAACCGGGGTGAAGACCTGGTTTTTCAATCGCTTTGGAGGTGAATGATCATGGACACACTGTTGGATGCCCTGCAAGAGGGCAGGCTTTTTGAACTGCCGGAGAATGACAAGGCGCATGCCCTGCAGTTTCTTGCCCATATCATTGAGGCCTTTCCGGAGATGCCAGCCGGGACCGATGTGGTAGCCCATGTCATGACCCGGGAAAAGGGGACGGCCACCGCGCTCGGGAAAGGCTGGGCTTGCCCCCACGCCCGGATCGCCTTTGACGAGGATCTGATGTGCGTGGTTGGATGGAGTCCGTCCGGTATAGAGTACGGGGCTCCGGACGGCATGAAGGTCTCAATCATTGTCATGTATCTGGTGCCGGCCAATCAGCGCAATCACTTTCTGCGTGAGGTCTCGATTCTGGCCAAGGCCCTGGAGACGTATACGGATCTTAAAAATCTGCGTGAGGCCAAGGATCTCAACGACGTCCGAAACTACCTGCTCGATCTGATCGGCACGACCAAGGAGACTGTCGGTCCCGACGCCCGTGCCCGAATGATCCGATTACAGGCGAAACCAACGGTTGCGCCCGAGGCCCTCCCGGTCAGTGATCTGTCGAACATGATTATGGAACCGGTGACCCTGGTTGCGGGGCCTGGGATGAAAGATGTGATCCTGACCCAGAACGCAGATCTGGCCGAATACCTGGGTGCGGCAAATGAGCTGGTAAACCGGATCGAGTCCGAAGGAGTGTATCAGAATGGAGGATGGCGGGTCTTAAGACGCAATTCGGTTTCCTACCAGGGTGGTATCGTCACCTATGACTGTCTGGCAGTCAAGATGGTCAATAATCCCATCGTGCCGTTAGGCACGCCTTCCTGAACGAGAGGGTGGACATATCCCGAGGACGAAGGGGGCGTCGCGCCTGCCTCCGCGGTCAAAAAATCCTTGCTTGTTATACTGTTTTCAGGGTAATTAAATCCGTTACTTGGTAAAAAAATGAACATTGTCCGGTCTTGGCTGGCCCCAATGGGGAAAGTTTATTGATCGTGCATACGCGCAAGTTGTTTTCAGCCCGTAATTCGGGTTGAAAAAAATTTAGGAGTTATTGTGGCTACAAACACCTCTGATACAATCTGGTTGTCCGGAAATGAGGCCATAGCTCTTGGGGCCTCCGAGGCCGGAGTCAAGGTCGCTTCGGGGTATCCGGGCACGCCATCCACGGAAATACTGGAAAATCTTTCACGCTACGAGGGCGTTTATACTGAATGGGCGCCCAACGAGAAAGTCGGACTCGAGGTCGCGATCGGTGCTTCCTTTGCCGGGGTCCGGGCACTGGCCACCATGAAGCATGTCGGTCTGAATGTGGCGGCCGATCCGCTTTTTACCGCGTCCTATACCGGGGGCCGCGGTGGTCTGGTTATCGTCACCGCCGACGATCCTGAGATGCATTCCTCCCAAAACGAACAGGATAACAGGAACTATGCCTTTGCCGCCAAGGTGCCGATGCTCGAACCTTCCGATCCGGCCGAGGCCAAGGAATTTTTAAAAGACGCCTTTGCGCTCAGCGAACAGCTCGATACCCCTGTCCTGTTCAGGATTACGACTCGCGTATCCCATGTCAAAGGGGTTGTTGAACGCGGAGTCCAACAATCTTCGGCAGAGGCCGGGATCGAAAAGGTTCCCGGCAAGTTCGTCATGCTGCCAGCCATGGCCAGGAAACGACGCGTCGTGGTCGAGGAGCGCATGGGCAAATGCCGCGAGATGGCTGAGACCATGCCCTGCAACCGAATCGAGCCGGGCGATACCAAGCGGGGCTTTATCACCTCCGGGGTATCGTATCTCTATGTCAAGGAGGCCTTTCCCGAGGCCACGGTGCTGAAACTCGGTATGTGCTGGCCGCTGCCGGAGAACCTGATCCGTACCTTTGCCGATTCGGTTGACGAGGTCTTTATCGTCGAAGAGCTTGATCCCTTTTTGGAGTTGCATATCAAGGCCATGGGGATAAGCTGCCATGGCAAGGATCTGATACCGAATCAGGGTGAGTTGAATACTGCCATAATCCGGACGGCTATCGATCCGGGCTCGGCACCCAAGCTGCTTCCAGCCGTGGATTTGCCGCCCAGGCCTCCCAATATGTGCCCCGGGTGTCCCCACAGAGGCATTTTCTTTACCCTGTCGAGGATGAAGGTCTTTGTCTCCGGCGATATCGGCTGTTATACCCTGGGCTTTCTACCACCGCTGTCGGCGATGGATTCCACGGTCTGCATGGGGGCTTCCGTACCCATCGCCCATGGTATGGCCAAGGCAATTGGGCGATGGTGCCCACGACAAGGTGGTCGTCGGTCATTGGCGATTCCACCTTTTTCCATTCCGGGATTACCGGTCTTATAAACACGGTCTATAACGATTCCGCATCGACCCTGATCATTCTGGACAACAGGATCACGGCAATGACCGGCCAGCAGCAGAACCCGGCTTCCGGTGGCAATATAAAGGGGGAGGCTGCCCCGGCTATTGATATCGAGGCGCTATGCCGGGCCGTGGGGGTGAAGCATGTTTATGTGGTCAATCCCCATGAGGTTCCGGAAACCAGGAAGGTCTTGAAGGAGGCGATGGAACGTACCGAACCGTCCGTGGTTATTTCGCGCGCTCCCTGTGTGCTGCTGCCGGAAATGAAAGCGCAAAAAGCCGGTGTTTATTTTACCAACCAAAAGAACTGTGTGGGCTGTATGTCCTGTATCCGGTTAGGATGCCCGGCCATCAGTTGGACGCCCTTCGGGGAAGGAGAGGCCGAGGCACGAGGGTACAAAAAGAAGCAGAAAGGGATTTCAAAGATAGATGAGATTCTCTGCAATGCCTGCGGCCAGTGTGCATCACTTTGTAAATTCAAGGCCATTACCCAGGGGGAGGGAGAAAAATGAGTACAACAGGAAATATCCTCTTCTCGGGTGTCGGCGGCCAGGGCATTTTGCTGGCAAGTGAAATAACCGCCTATGCCCTTCTCGCGGCCGGGTTCGATGCGAAAAAGAGTGAGGTCCATGGTATGGCCCAGCGTGGCGGCTCGGTTACCGCGCAGTTGCGATATGGCGATAAGGTGTATTCTCCGCTCATCGAACCGGGCTGTGCCGACATCCAGGTGGCCTTCGAGATGATGGAAGCGGTGCGGTATCTGCCATATCTGCACAAAAAGAGCACGGTGATCGTCAATACCCAGAAGATCCTGCCGCCTTCCGTTGCCACCGGCCAGGCCTCCTACCCTGAGAATGTTCTGACGGAACTAACCTCTCTGGACGTCAAGGTCGTCCGGGTGGATGCCTTTGACCTGGCCCGTGAAGTGGGCGAGGTCAAGACGGCCAACGTGGTGATGGTGGGGGCTTTGTCGGTTTTTTTGCCTGTGGATTCGGCCATCTACGAAGAAGTGATCGAGGCAAGGGTTCCTGAGAGGTTCAAGGAGGTGAATCTGAAAGCCTTTGCTGCGGGAAGAAAGGTGAGCGTGTAAGGGGGAGGAGTTATGAAAACATTGTACTGGGAAGAAGAGATCGAAACACTGCCCCGAGTAGGGCTTGAATCCATTCAGCTAAGGCGTCTGCAGCACCTGGTCGCCCGGGTCTACAAAACCGTGGCACCCTATCGGCACAAGATGGAGGAGGCAGGGGTAACACCGGAAGATATTAAAACATTGGCGGACCTGCGAAAATTGCCCTTTACGGTCAAAGACGACCTGCGGGACAACTATCCCTTCGGTCTGTTCACCGTACCGATGGAGGAGGTGGTGCGGGTGCATGCCTCATCGGGTACCACTGGCAAACCCACCGTGGTCGGTTATACCTGGAAGGACATTGAGACCTGGGCGGGCGTCATGGCCAGGGCGTTGACCTGTGCCGGTGCCCACAAAGGTGACATGGTCCATAACGCTTACGGTTACGGGCTCTTTACCGGCGGACTTGGTGCCCACTACGGTGCCGAGCGGCTTGGAGCAGCGGTCATCCCGGTGTCTGGCGGCAACACCAAGAGGCAGATCACCATCATGAAGGATTTTGGTTCTACGGTCCTGCTGTCGACCCCGTCCTATGCGCTGAACCTGGCCGAGACAATGGATGCTTTGGGCGTTGATCCCAAGTCCCTGTCACTACGGGTCGGGATCTTCGGAGCGGAGCCTTGGAGCGAGAATATGCGCGAAGAGGTGGAGCGCAAACTCAACCTGAAGGCGGTCGATATCTATGGTCTTTCAGAAGTTATGGGGCCGGGCGTGGCCATGGAGTGCCTGCAGACCGATAAGGGTATGCACGTCTTTGAGGATCATTTCCTGCCCGAGATAATCGATCCCGATACCGGTGAGGTCTTACCTCCCGGAGAGAAGGGTGAGCTGGTCTTTACCACGCTTACCAAGGAGGCCTTCCCGATCATCCGCTATCGCACCAAGGATATCTCGCGGTTGATTTACGATCAGTGCGAATGCGGCAGGACCCTGGTTCGGATGGAGAAAGTGACCGGTCGTACCGACGATATGCTGATCATCCGCGGAGTGAACGTCTTCCCGTCCCAGGTCGAGCATGTGTTAATGAGCATCGAAGGAGTCGAGCCGCATTATCAAATCGTGGTGGAACGGGAAGGAAATCTCGATACCATGACGATTCAGGTGGAGGTGAGTGAAAGCATTTTCTCCGATGAGATTCGGGTACTGGAGAAACTAAGCCGAACCATTGAGGTCGAGATCAAAGACATGCTGGGCGTCACCTGCAAGGTGAAGCTGGTTGAGCCGAAGACGATTCAGAGAAGTGAGGGGAAGGCCCAGCGGGTAATAGATAAGCGGAATATATAAGGAGTTGACCATGCGTGTAGAACAGATTGCGGTATTTTTGGAAAACAAATCCGGACGACTGGCAGAGATCACCTCCATTCTGGCCGAGAACGATATTAACATCCGTGCCCTGTCTGTGGCTGATACTGCGGACTTCGGGATTCTACGCCTGATTGTCGACAAGGTCGAAAAGGCAAAGTCGGTCTTGAAGGCGAATGGGTTCACCGTCGGTAAGACGATGGTGATCGCAGTTGAGGTGCCGGACAGGACCGGTGGTCTGGCCTCGGTTCTGAAAGCGGTGGATGAAGCAGGTTTAAATGTCGAATACATGTACGCCTTCGTCAACAAGACCGGAGAGGATGCCGTTTTGATATTTCGTTTTGATGAGGTCGACAAGGCTATCGAGACGTTGCAAAAGAGCGGTTTTAAGATTCTGACGGGTGAACAGATCTGTGCGCTGTAACAGCACGTAAACAAAAACTCTTTTTTATAAGGGGGAGACATGAAACGCTTTGGAATTAAAATGATCGTCGCAGCGGCTGCACTCAGTCTTTTGACGGTGCCGGGCGCCTGGGCCAAGACTATCAAGGTTGGGGCGGTGCTTGCAGTCACCGGTGGAGCATCCTTCCTCGGTGGTCCGGAGGCCAGAACCCTGGAGATGCTGGTGGCCGAGCAGAACGCCAAGGGCGGTATCAATGGTGATAAGATTGAGATGATAATAAAGGATACGGCAGGTAGTCCGGAAAAAGCCGTATCGTTTACCAAGCAGTTGATCGAAGAGGACAAGGTTGTGGCCATTATCGGACCTTCCACCTCCGGCGAGACCATGGCGCTTAAAAAAATAGTCGAGGATGCCAAGACACCGCTTATCTCCTGTGCAGCTGCCGAGGTGATTGTCAATCCGGTTGCCAAATATGTCTTCAAGACTCCGCAGAACGATTCGTTTGCCGCCGAGAAGATCTTTCAGGAAATGAACAAGATGAAGATCTCCAAGGTGGCCGTCCTCTCCGGAAATACCGGATTCGGGCATGCCGGAAAAGGCCAGATAGAAAAAATCGCACCGAAGTTCGGCATAAAGATCGTCGAAAACGAGGTCTACGACAAGAAAGCCACCGATCTGTCGGCAGTGATCGCCAAGATTAAGGCCAATCCGGAGGTCCAGGCCGTGATCAACTGGTCCATCGTTCCGGCCCAGGCCATCGTGGCCAAGAACATGCGCCAGGCAGGATGGAAGGTTCCGTTGTTCCAGAGCCACGGGTATGGAAATATCAAATATGTCAAGGCTGGCGGTGTGGCCTCAAACGGCATCATCTTCCCGGCAGGTCGCCTGCTGGTAGCGAATATGCTTCCGGATACCAATCCCCAGAAGGCTCTCTTAGTTAAATACATAAAAGATTATGAGTCCAAATACAAAGAGACCGCTTCCACTTTCGGTGGCCATGCCTACGATGCGTTTAAGATACTGGTTAAAGCTATCGAGGCCGTTGGACCCAATCGCGAGAAAATCCCCGGAGCCATCGAGAATATCAAGAATTTCCCGGGAACGGGCGGCGTCTTTACTTTCTCCGCAACCAACCATAACGGGCTCTCTATCGACGCCTTCGAGATGATGACCGTAAAAGACGGGAAATTTATGCCCTATACAATGTAGGATAATGACGGAACAGGGGCCGGGAAAATCCTCCCGGCCTTTTTTTATATGAAAATCTCCCATGACCGACCAGCTTGCCACGCCGGAGTGAGGAGCTTTCATGTTTTGTTGTGGCTGGCCGGCCTGGTCCAGCCATGCTGGTTTATCGGCTGATTTTTTTATGACATTCGAGCTTTTCATCCAGTACCTCTTTGCCGGAATCACCTATGGCAGCATCTATGCCATAGTCGCCATCGGTTTTAACATTATCTACAATACCACCGGGATAATTAATTTTGCCCAGGGTGAGTTCGTGATGTTGGGGGGGATGATTTCCATTTCACTGCTGTCTTTTATGCCGCTTCCGCTGGCCATAGTTCTTGCCGTCGGTATTACCATGGTTGTGGGTGCCCTGATCGAAATCGTTTTTATACGCTGGCTGGATACGCCAAGTGTCCTGCGCATGATCATCATCACCATCGGCATCTCGATCCTGATCCGGGAGGCAGCACTTTTCATTTGGGGGGAAAACGTCCGTTCCCTGCCGTATTTCGTCGGCAATGAGATTACGACTGTGGGTATCCTCGGCGCCAGGGTCTCTCCTCAGGTCCTGTGGGTGATAGGAAGTTGTTGCGTGATGGTCCTGGTCCTGAATATCTTTTTTCGATCTACCTCAGTGGGGCGGGAGATGCGGGCCTGCAGTGCCAACCGAAAAGCCGCCATCCTCTGCGGCATCAACACCCGCAATATGGTGACCCTGTCCTTTGTCCTAAGTGCCGGCATAGGTGCCCTGGCTGGTTGCATGATGTCGCCGATCACCTATACCCAATATGATAACGGAACCGGCCTTGCCATCAAGGGATTTACCGTGGCTATTCTGGGAGGTCTCGGGAATTCTGGTGGTGCGGTTGCGGCCGGACTTTTGCTCGGAATCATTGAGGCCTTTTCGGTCTCCGTTGTGCCCCTTGCCTTTCAGGACGCCATTGCCATTACCATCCTGCTGCTAATCCTCTTTATCCGACCGCATGGCCTGTTCGGATCAAAAGAGGCTGCCGGTTTGAGGGAATTCTGATGATGAAAAAGCTTCTTGCCCCTCTTATTCTGGTGGCTTTTCTCGTCGGAATTCAACTTCTCTGCCGCTGGACGGATACCCTCTATTATCTGACCCAGATGACCATGGCGGGTTATTATTCGTTGCTGGTCATCGGGCTCTGCCTGGTAATGGGCTATGCCGGTCAGATATCGCTCGGCCATGCCGGTTTTTTCGCCATCGGCGGGTACCTGTCTGCGGCACTTACCACCAGAAACTTGTTACCCTTTCAGAAGACCTTCTTGGTCAAGGCGCTTTCCTCTGCGGGGCTCCTGATATCCGGCCAGGATATCTATGGAGAAAAACTGCTGGTGGTGACACCGTGGGCGGCCTGCATCGCAGCGGTCCTGATTGCCGCGACTATCGCCTTTCTGATCGGCATCCCTGTCTTGAAACTCAAAGGACATTATCTGGCCATGGCAACGCTCGGTTTCGGCATCATCATCTACCGGGTGGTCCTGGCCAGCTCCTATTTCGGAGGTGCCGATGGGATCTCGGCGGTTCCGTCCTTCAAGCTATTGCCGGGGCTTACGGTCAACGGTTCAACCTCAGACCGTGTTCAAAACTATTATATCGCCTGGACGCTGGTCCTGTTCGGGATGTTTCTTCTCCGGAACCTGATAAACTCGCGGGTTGGCAGGGCCTTACGGGCCATCCATGGTTCGGAGAAGGCTGCGGAATCCATAGGGGTGGACATTGCCCGTTACAAGCTCTACTCATTTGTTTTGTCTGCCGTATTCGCGGCAGTTGCCGGGGTATTTCTGACCCATTATAATGGATCGATCGGGCCTTCCGAGGCGTCTGTGATGAAGTCCATCAGATATGTCGCCATCGTTGCAGTCGGTGGAATGTCGCATATCTGGGGGGCGCTTTTTATGAGTGTTATCTTGAATTTTCTCTCGTTACGCGGGGTTTTCGGAAGCTATGACGATGCTGTTTTTGGGGTGATTCTGATCCTGATTATGCTTTTTGCCCCCAACGGTATCCTGAGGATCGGACTTGGGGCCAAACTCAAGTCGTTTTTCCAGCCTAAAGGGGAGTGACCATGGCCTTCCTTGAGGTTACAAATCTATGTAAACAGTTCGGTGGTCTGAAGGCGGTAAGCGACGTCTCCTTTCAAGTTGAAAAAGGGGTGATCAAGGCCGTGATTGGACCAAATGGCGCCGGCAAGACAACGCTTTTTAACCTGATTTCCTGCTCGCTGACACCGAGTTCAGGTAAAGTCCGGTTTGACGGATATGACCTCAAAGGAAAGAAACCACACCAGGTGGCAGCCCTGGGGTTGGGCAGGACCTTCCAGAATATCGAGATGTTTGCCGAAATGACCGCCCTTGAAAACGTGATGGTCGGGCGCCATATCCAAAGCCGTTCGGGCTTTTTCGCCTCAATGTTTAAGATGCCCTGGACCTTGCCGGAGGAGAGAAATATTCGCGAAAAATCCATGGAGCTTCTTGATCTTTTAGGAGTTTTGGACTGCGCCGATGTTGAGGCCGGAAGCCTGGCCTTCGGCCAACAGAGGGCGGTGGAATTTGCCAGGGCGCTGGCCATGGAACCGAAGCTGTTGTTGCTGGACGAACCCGCGGCAGGCCTTAATATTTACGAGACGGCGGAAGTCGGGCGGTTGATAGCAAAGATTAGCGACCTGGGAATAACCGTTCTCCTGGTCGAACACGATATGTCGCTGGTGATGGATATATCCGACGAGATTGTGGTCCTCAGTTTCGGGCAGACCATTGCCGAAGGTCTGCCCAGTGAGATCAGGAACGACCCGGAAGTGATCAAAATCTATCTGGGAGAGTAGCAATGCTTCGCATTCGAAACCTTGAAGCCGGGTATGGCAAACTGAAAGTGCTGAGGGCGATTTCGATGCATGTCGATCCGGGTGAGATCGTGACCATCATCGGGGCCAACGGGGCCGGAAAGACAACCCTCCTCTCGACCATTGCAGGTCTTCTTCCGGCATCGTCGGGAGAAATCAGCTTCAAGGGACAGAATCTACACAGAACGGCCGCCTCCCGCATTCCCGCCCTTGGATGCGTGATGGTCCCCGAAGGGAGACAGGTTTTTGCCACGATGTCAGTTGAGGAAAACCTGATGCTGGGTGGTCATGTGATCCGGAAGGAGGGGAAACAGGCACTGTTGAACCTGATGGACTATCAGTATGATATCTTTCCGATCCTTCGGGAACGAAAAAGCCAGCTGGCGGGAACGCTTTCCGGCGGTGAACAGCAGATGCTGGCCATGGCCAGAGCCCTGATGGCGAGGCCGTCGCTTTTGATGATGGATGAACCCTCCACCGGGCTTGCTCCCCTTATTGTCAAGGGGATCTTCGAGGTGATCGTTCGTCTCAGGGAGGAAGGCAACACTGTGCTCCTGGTCGAACAGAATGCCAAGGCGGCACTGGGAATCGCCGATCGCGGATACGTTCTGGAGACCGGAAAGGTCATCGTCCAGGGACCGGCCCAGGATCTCCTTGGAAATCAAGATGTGCAGCGGGCGTATCTGGGACGAGAAAAGATCGGATAATAAAAAATTGTCAACAGCACCCCAGCTGCCCACGATCAGGCCGTCCGGCTACCTGTTGTATAGCCGATCTACCTGTTTGTGAACATTTGGAGCACTGTTAACGAATCGTGATCATAAGCGTTTTTAACCTTAATATTTCCCAGACACGTATGTATTGTCGGCATCGTAAAATTAAGGAACAGACGGTTTAGTGATTGAGAAATTATTTTCTTAAAGGGACGTATCCCGCTCTTGTCAGCGGGGTCAGCGTGATAACGTATTGAATCAGAGTATTGCCCCTGCAGTCTCTTGGGGCTTTTTACGAGGTAATCATGTTTTGGGAACGTGAAAAAGAGTGTATGCCCAGGGAAAATCTGGAACAACTGCAATTGGAGCGGCTGCAGTCCACCCTGTACCGGGTGGGAACCCATGTGCCGTTTTACAGAAAGAAATTTCAAGAGCTGAAGATAGATTACGAGTCGTTTTCGCAGTTGGAGGACCTCCAAAAACTGCCGTTTACGATGAAGCAGGACCTGCGCGATAACTATCCGTACGGGCTCTTTGCAGTGCCGTTAAGAGAGATAGTCAGGGTCCATTCCTCTTCGGGGACAACCGGGATGGCAACTGTTGTCGGCTATACCAAAAACGACATCAATAACTGGTCGAACCTGGTGGCCCGTATTCTCTGTGGGGCAGGCGTTACCGCCGACGACGTGATCCAGATCGCCTTTGGCTACGGACTTTTCACCGGTGGCTTCGGCTTGCATTACGGTGCCGAACGGCTTGGGGCCTCGGTTATTCCGATCTCGGCCGGCAATACCAAACGCCAGATTCAGATCATGCAGGATTTCAAGACCACGGCTCTGGTCTGCACCCCGTCCTATGCCTTGAAAATGGCCGATGTGATGATGGATATGGGGGTAAACCCCCATGGTCTTTCACTGCGTTTCGGCCTTTTCGGCGCCGAACCCTGGTCGGAGGCGATGCGCAGGGAGATCAACGAGCGGCTGGGGATCAGGGCCACCGATAACTATGGCCTGTCGGAGGTCATGGGGCCTGGGGTTGCCGGAGAATGCCCGGAGTGCAACGGCTTGCATATAAACGAAGATCATTTCCTGGTCGAGGTCCTCGATCCCAAGACCCTGGAGCCGGTTGCACCGGGTGAAGTCGGAGAGCTGGTGATCACGACGCTTACCAAAGAGGCCTTTCCGGTAATCAGATACCGGACCCGGGATTTGACCAGGCTCATCCCCGAGCCCTGCCCCTGCGGCCGGACATTTTCCCGGATGAGCCGGATCATGGGCCGGACCGACGACATGCTGATCATAAAAGGCGTCAATGTCTTCCCGACCCAGATCGAGGCTGTCCTTTTTGATATCGAGGGAACGGAGCCGCATTACCGGATCATTGTTGACCGGGAGAATAACGAGGACAAGATGGCGGTGATGGTTGAGGTCGTCGAGTCGATCTTCTTTGACGAGATGAAAAAACAACGCGCTTTGGTCGACACGATCAAGCGCCGGCTGGCTGCGGAACTGGGCATCCATGTGGATGTCAAGCTGGTGGAGGAAAAGACCCTGGAACGGTTTGATGGGAAGGGCGACAGGGTTGTCGATAATAGGAAATTGTAGGGAGGAAAATACAATGCGTAAAGATAATCGTGCCCCGGACAGTCTTCGTCCCGTGTCTATAGAGAGGGATTTTCAGCCCCAGGCGGATGCGTCGATTCTCATCAAGATGGGCAATACTCATGTCCTCTGTGCCGTCACAGTTGAGGAAATGGTGCCTCAGTTTTTAAAAGACAGCAGCCAGGGCTGGATCACGGCTGAGTATGGTATGCTGCCCTGCGCCACCTCGACCAGGGGCCGTCGTGAGTCGGTGTCCGGAAGGTCGGGACGGACCAGCGAAATCCAGCGTCTGATCGGGCGGAGTCTCAGGATGATGGTGGACTTGACGACCATCGGAGAGCGGACCCTGCGGGTGGACTGTGATGTCATTAATGCCGACGGCGGCACCAGAACCGCCTCGATAACCGGTGCCGCCCTGGCCGTTCGTAACGCACTCGGCCGGATGGCTGTCGACGGCAGGCTGAAGAAGATGCCCCAGATTCTCCCCGTGGCCGCCGTATCGGTGGGCATGGTCGATGGAGTGCCGATGCTGGATCTTGATTATCCGGAGGATTCCAGGGCTGATGTCGATGCCAATTTCGTTATGGCGGGGGACGGTCGCTGGATCGAGATCCAGACGACGGCGGAGAGCGAACCCTTTGACCAGGAGAGCTTTTTGTCCCTGGCCGGGTTTGCCCGGAAGGGTATCCAGGAACTTCTCGATCTCTGGTAGAGAACGGGAATGAACAGTATGCGACGTAAACAATGTGCGGTAACGGATCAGGCCAGGACCCATGAGATACTTACCAGGTGCCGGGTGGGAAGACTGGCGACCGTCGGCAGTGACGGATATCCCTACATTACCCCTGTGAACTACATTTTTTATAAGGGGTCCGTTTACTTCCATTGTGCCCACAAAGGGGAGAAGCTTGACAACATCGCCCGGGACAACAGAGTCTGTTTCGAGGTCGATATCCCGCTTAGCTATTTCGATCTTGCCTATGATCCGACCAGGCCTCCCTGCCAGGTCCATCAGTTCTATCATTGCGTGATTATACGGGGCAGGGCGGAAATCGTCGAAGATACGGTTGAAAAGGTTGCCTCGCTCAATGCTCTGATGGCAGCCCATGAAGAGCGGCCGGATTTCGACCTTATAACGGACGAAATCCCGGCCGTTTCTCTGTGCACGGTGGTGGCGATACGACCGGAGACCGTCAGCTGCAAGAGTGATATGGCCCAGAATAAAAGCGATGAGGAGCGAGGCCGAATGGCAGCCTATCTCAAAAAGAGAGGGCTTCCCGGCGATGACGAGGCGGCAAGGCTGATGGCAGAGAAAAAAGGGAACTGATACGAGGTTCAAATTGATCGATTACCTGCCAGTCGTATACGTGAAATTTGCGGGCTGAACCTGTTCCCCGTAAGAAAAGCATGAAAACGTCAATGAACCCTTGGTTCCCCACTATTTCCAACATAAAAAAATTGGCTATCCTGTTGTTTCTATTGTTTGAACTCAATATATCTTTGAAGGATTCCCGTTGCTCGATAAATTAGGCAGGAACTTATAACTTTATCTGATTACCACTAATGTTCAACTCATGCTCCAGGGGGTGAGCTGTTCGTTTCGCGGGACGCCATAAACCCCTCCCTGGGGGCTTCACTGCAGCCGTCCAGGCTGCAGAGACCCGAGAAACGAACAGCTCACCCCCTTCCATTCTGATAGGCTGAGTTTCAGGGGTAAGCAGATAATGTTACAGATGTCCCTGTGTCATAATTCTTGATATATATAAGGCCCAAGAAGTGGCTCGCTGGTTGAAATGATCATTGGGGTTATTGGATTTAATCCAAAATAGGAATCACTTATTCTTGACGGCTCTTTTTTGGCCAGGTTTTCCTCGAGATTCTTTGCTTCATAAATATCAAATCGTATACCTGAAATTTCAAAATATTTTGAGCATATCGAGGTCTTTTCATTTATATATTTCAATTTTGTATTTGCTGATAATATTCGAGGATTTTTTAATGTCAGAAACCCTTCCTTAAAACTGGTAATTTCTTTCCTTCCAGTTTTTGGATTAATGATATAATTAGCTAGCCCTAATTCACTGTCTCCTTCCAACTCAAATCTTCCCAGCGAGCAATTCAATTTAAATCTAAAAATATTTCCCTCTGAACCTTTGTCATATTTACTTTGTAATTGTTTAGATACATCAGGTCTATATTCATCTTTTCCAATTCCGTAAAGGAATACGATGGTGCCAAAAGGAATATTTAATGACTTGTTTTTCGCAGTCCTGAGGTTTCCAGAATACCTGTCATATCGTAAAATATCACCTTTCATCAAAAAGCTTTGAAATTTCTTTCCCAGAGATTTTTTCTTGAATTCCTCTGGAGAGTATCCATAGGTTCGAAAAGGTTCTTCTATCGAATTTCGAATTATATTGCCTAGTTCAACATCTCCAGAAATAATTTCATTACGCGAAACAACACAGATTCTTCTCATTTTCATTTACCTCGTTGTAAATGAACTCATAAGAGTCGAGTCCGTCGACAACGCTTACAAATAAGTAGATCAATCAGCGAACATCGTAAAGCTACCCGATCTGCTCATTTAGTTGTGATTTTGACATAATTTCAGAACCAGATACCTGTCAATCATTATAATGATTCTGATTTTTATAAATCAAGAGAAGAGGAGAGTTAATTATAGCGGATCCTAACACTTATAGTCAAGAAAAGTGGTTCAATTTGTTTGATCGGGTTTGGGTTGGTTTTAGGTGGAGAATTGAGATGCTCTTTGGTAACTGAGAATGTGAGAACTTTATTCAAACATGTGCCCCCCGATCAGTTTAGCTGGCCGTATTATCAACAAAGTGGATATAATTAGTTACAGTAATACCAACTTTAGAAGATCTTTATTTTTTATTTTTTTCGTTCTTCCTATAACGATTGTCAGGCTTACTGATCAGATTCTTGAGGTCAGCAAAAGGGGTATGCTTTGCGGTTGCGCCTGTCTCTGCGTCAGAATTTTGAGTGGGCAACCACTCGGCATCCAGGGAGCGGGAATGCTCGTTATCGTGACAGTAAAGACACAATAGCTCCCAATTGCTGCCGTCCGGTGGATTGTTTTTATAATTATGGTCTTTGTGATGAACGGTTAACTCTCGTAGTTTTTTGCCAGAAAATTCACGTCCGCAACTTGCACAGATCCAGGGGAGGATTTTCAACGCTTGTTCCCGGTACTCAATTTTCTTCATTTTCTTCTCCTCTCTTGCCAAGGCAAACTAAAATGCAACAAAATCCAAAGTAACCATTATGGAGATATTTGAACTTTTCATATCAGCCAACTGGACTCGTTAGGTTTTGTTACATTCAGGCTCTTTGTGAAATTCCAGGGACAGTATTATTCGTATACACCGTGGTCGTCCAGGCAAACCCCGACGAAGATCGAGTCCAGTGACTTTTACATTACGTTAAAGAGTAACCTGGTGGCATTGGAAAAGTCAACAAAAATAGTATTATGTCCCCTATTTACTCAAAGCGTCGATCTGCTACGGTGACGCAATATAATCGTAAAGTATATGGATAAAGCTGTTGCTTTTTGCCAATTTAAGGGTATATAAAAAACTTAGTGCCAACTTAAAAAGTAATTTAATATCATTTATAAGCATGTAAGAATTTGATTTCATGAGTAATTATCAATAATAACTACAACTCATGCCCGTGGGCGGAAAAAATGAAAGAGCAAAAGAAGTTACATGCTTTTCGTTGGACAATGCTGCTGAGCAGTGTTGGTTTTAGTTTGGGCTCCAGCAAAATCGTGTGCTAACCTGCCGTTCATGAAAACCACGGGTTCAATCAATATGACTAAGCCAGGAGGTAACAGCAATAAAGTCGTTCAATGCATAGTGATGTGAGGATTAAGTTTGTGTTTGCAATATGGAGGCATTGGGGATATTCCTAACTTTTAAACGTAAAGCACTTCAATCTCTACGATGTTTAAATGTTCAGAACGTCCCTCTTTACTCCCTTTGATTGTATATGTAAGGGCCGAGAGAAAAGATTTTATTTCTTTTCCAAGAGCCGAAATAGAAAAAAAAGATAATAGGGAGATGGGACTCATGAGCAAATCGACGAAATCAGTGTTCGGAGTGGTAGTTGGGGTGACCATGTTTTTTTTAATCATGGCAGGGCAGGCGGAAGCCGTTAATTTCCTTTACCAGACCCCGACGGGCAACACTTGGCAGCAAATAAATAGGGAATGCAATAACTTACGGAATAAATTGCCGGCCGATGGCGGCCCCCGGACATCCGCAGAGGGGCAGCGACGCGTGAATGTGATGCGCCAAATTGTGACCCTGTACGATCGGGGCAATACCTTGTTCAGTAGAGCGAGGACTGTAACCAAGCAGCGGGAAGCGGAGCGCCGATGGTATAACTATATGGCTAATAGCTGCAGAATCCACGCCAGCAACTGGAATAAAAACGCCCAACATATGCTGCGAATAACAAATAGTTTGAGAAAACAGGGCCGTTAGGGTCTGCATAATCGTTTGAAGAAAGACGAAAACAGGGGGACATATTGTTGCTTATTCGTTACACTAACAAAGTATTGTGTCCCCAGTATTCGAATGCAACAGTATATTTTGTCCTCCAATCAGACCATAGGTTGATGGATGTCAATTTGGAAAGGCTTCCAGAGCCTGGATGAGCAGGGGAATCCTTTCATTGTTTCAATTCCTTTTCAACACGGCAGTGTAAGGACTCTTCCATGAAGAGGGTTGAAAAACATTTATTACAGGAAATGCAGGATGCCTTTCTTCTGTCTCCGTTAGCCCATCTTGCAATAAGGCCTGGCTCCCTGATAAGAGGACGTGAGAGGGAAACGTAATCGGCTAGTTGTGAATGTATAACTTCTTCTGCAACATTGAATGACAGGAAACCCCCAACGAGAATTAGAGGGATCTTGATTTCCCTCTTGAAGTCCTTGGCAGCTTTTCTGTAGTAGACTTCTTTTTTTTCCGATATTGACGTACCGACTCTGGAGGGAATACGTTTGCCGGATTCAAACGTTCCACCGCTCATCTCAAGTGCGTCCATTCCATGATCTTCGAGCATGTGAGCAACCTTGACCATCTCATTTACGGTCATGCCTCCTTCAAGGAAGTCCTCAGAATTGATTTTGACCATTACTGGAAATGCTTTTCCAACCCTTGTTCTGATTTCTTCATATACATCGAGAAGCAGCTTTGCTCGATTTTCAAGGTTGCCACCGTAGCTATCATTCCTCTTGTTATAATAGGGAGATAAAAACTGGCTCAGCAAATAGCCATGGGCGGAGTGGATCTGAATTGCATCGAATCCGGTTTTGACAGATCTTTCTGCTGCATCACCAAAAGCCTTTACCGTTCTTTTGATGTCATCAACTGTCATTGCCGATGCTTTTTTAACGCCCTCCAAAAACAGATCTGACGGCCCAATTGCCGGATATTCATCTTTACCTTTGCCTCTATTTCCAGCATGTGCAAGTTGTATGGCGACCACTCCACCATTCTCGTGAACAACAGAAGCAAGTCGTTTCAATCCGTCGATCATACCATCTGAATAAACGCCCATCTGTCGGGCTCCGGCCTGACCTTCCATAGTAACGTGAGCATGGCCGGTAATTACGAGACCTACGTCGCCACGGGTGATTTCAGCCATACAGTCCAATAACTGATCCTTCACCGTTCCATCAAGTTCAGCCATTGCCTCATGGGTCGCGGATCTTACAAAACGGTTCTTGAGTTTCATCCCATTAATCTGTGTTGATTCAAATAATTCTGGCATTTTTTCCTTTTTATGGTTGAGGTATATTGAAAGTGGGGACTAGAAACCGGTAAGCAGAGCGACGAGAGTAACCTTTCAGGAGATCATGACCCATTCTACTCCTTTGCGCGTCGAACATGAATGGATAAAAAGCGATCTAATTGATTGGCAAAAGTTTGCTTGTCTCTCTGGCTGAACAAGGCTGGACCTCCTGTTTCTACGCCCGTTGATCGTAAGCTGTCCATGAAGTCGCGCATACTAAGCCTATCGTGGATATTGTCTGCAGTATACAATTCACCTCTGGGGTTTAGGGCAAATCCTCCCTTCTCAATAACCAATGCCGCGAGTGGGATATCCGCGGTAATAACCAGGTCTCCAGCATCCAGCCTCTTCACAATTTCATTGTCTGCCGCGTCAAAACCTGACGCAACCCGCAATGAGCGGATATTTTCCAGTCGCGGGATGACCAGCGGCTGATTTGCCACCAAAGTCATAAAAATTCCTTCCCGTTTGGCGACACGGTATAGAATCTCTTTAATTACCTTAGGGCATGCGTCGGCATCTACCCAAATACGCATTATTCACACTTCTGATTAAGATGTTGTCTCTTGTTTAAGGAGAAGTAATAGCTGACATAATAATCACCGGTCTCTCCGGTGCATTATTTTTTTATTAAAAATTTGCGGCAAGACTCAAAAGCCGTCTGGACCCATTTTCTGACCTTTCTGTTCCATCGAAACGGATAAATGAGATAATAAAACTACCCATCGGATCTGATCGAATCGAGAACAGTATCGTTGAGCTGCGGGTAATAGTGTTTCTTTTTAGCAGCTTGACTGATGATGTTCTCCCACTGGCGGAAAGAATCCACATTTTTCAATGTGTGTTCCGCATTTTTTGGGGTACCTTTTTCTGCAATTTCGCGGATTCCTGCAAGGGCCTGTTCGTCGCCAGGAAAGTACAATGGTATTATACCCTTATCCTTAGGAATTGCATCGAATATCATCCTGGAACGCCTTTCACGTTCGCAGTCTTCTGAAAATTTTTCCAGGCTGAAAAAGTTGAGACTGCCTAAAGCACCCATGGCGTGTCGTATAATATGCACCCCATACTTACGCAATGCGTTGCGGCTCAATTCTGAATCGGACAGCGCCTGGGGGGTCACATCGTGTAGACTGGTACTGCCTCCGGTCTGAGCAGAAGGGAACTTGGTAATCCAGATGTTGACCCGCGCCAAGGCAGCATTGATGAACGTTTGATGGGGGGAACTGTAAGAAAGATTCCCGCCTGCCTCGATAACACTTGGTATGCCACAGTGAATGCAAGATATACCCGGATTCACGGTCTGGGCGATAACCATCATGAAAAGAACCTGGGCATGGTTCTGCGTCAGGAAAGACTCCGGACTACCCGGGGAAGAGATGCCGGCCATGCTCTGGTCGATCAGTAAAAGGTTGTTGCCTGTGCGAGCACTTCGCAAAAAAGGATCAACCATGTTATTCATAGGCGTTAAGGAGGTAATCAGGCTGGTGCCGTCAATCCAATGCTCTTTGCCTTTCAAAAATGTCACCTCGTCATCTCTCATCGTATTTGTGGTGATCATCTTGAGGCCTTGATAATTTTTCTCCATCAGCTGAGCGATCTCGAAGAGAGAAATGCTCTTATCGCAGGCCACCGGCAGACTAAAAATTCCCACAACATCCTGTTGTTCGCCAACCGTGTATATAATTTTTTCGTACTCTTCGCGGTTTGCCGGACGCAGACCTTCGTCACCAGCCCGTTTTAGAAATGGTGATGTGGCACCGGTGCCAAAAGTGTTCATTCCCGGGTCTATAGACATTTCACGGGGCACCTGCTCAAGGCAGTGATCGATATAATCCCGCTTCAAGGGGATGAACAGCGCCGTTTCGTTTTCGAAATCTACGGCATCGGCTTCCAGAAGAAGGTCCAAAAGGAGTTGGTTCTCGCTGATATTTATGCCGATATCCGTAAGTACCCGTTTTGCGTTTTCGTCAATGCGCTGGTAAATAGCCCTCTCTGCGATCAGGTCGTCCATATCTTCCATCCGGCATCGAGTTTTTTCCAGAATCGTTTCGTCGGTGAGATGATGCAAGATATCTTCATATGTGGATTTAGCCTTTTCGAATTGAGCCTTCTTTTCCAAGAGTATTCCCTTGTTAAAGGTCTCATCTGCCTGTTTGTTCATCTCTTTACACACACGTATGTCCCCATGACACCCTCTACCATCTTTTTGGACAGAATCCTGAAACCAGTTCTTTCAAGCAGGCCGTCCATGATCCAGTCGAATGTTGAAAACTCCTCCCTGACATGAGTTGCAACCTCATCACGAAGTTGTGTTCCGCCTATTTTCCCTAAATGCTCGATCCAGCTTGAAATATTGGTCTCGGTGTCAGCCTGTATAAATATCACATCGTGAATATACAACAGCCCTCCTGGCCTGAGCATGCCGTTCATACGATCAAGGGCAATACCCTTCCAAAAATCCGGCAGATGATGGAAGGCCATGCTTGTCACAAGAGCGTCTGCGAGTGCCCCGGTATGCTCATATGTCAAGAAACCAGCATGACAGAAAGTGATGTTTTTAAGCCCAGCCTTATCAGCTTTATGCTGAGCAAATTCAAGCATAGGGCAAGAGATATCGACTGCGTAGACACGTGCACAGCGTTGAGCCGCATGGATGGCAAAGGCTCCAGTACCTGTTCCGAGTTCTATCACCACAGACTGCGGTGTGACCGCAAGTGCATCAAGGATGCTGGTGCATTCAGCATCTATGTCTCGAAACTGTGCATGACGTGAGTCGTAGACCTCAACCTCTTCCTGATTTTCATAATCGACACCGACTTGCTCAAACTCATCATATTGCCATAAAGATATCTTTTTCATCATATTCCTCTGCACAACGACCTGCATCACCAGCTGTCCACCCAAAAGTACCGTGTTAGCGCCGCCGCGTTTCTTGCTGTCTGGTGAATGCAATGATTACCTTGTTTGTTTATCAAATAAATTTCATTTCTATGATAGAAAATAGTCCATTTACTATTTTCTGGTACAACGTTTCATAATTTGTCGATGTGTTAAAAAAATTATCACAGACAAGATTATGCCCTATACGAATACAGTGAAAAGCATTACGGTGAAAGGAACGGAAATCCGCTGGATTTCGAGTGAAATCTTTTCCGTTCAGCCAGCCGATGAATTAATTTTTCCTCTGGTAATTTTAACCCAAAATGATAATTAGCAGGTTCACCCTTCCTGATATGATTCCTGATTCTCGGGCTAGGGTTGCAGCAGTTTAATCCCCAGCGGCTGCTCAACCGCTCGTTTGGCTGTCGTATCCAGCAGCTCGAAGATCACCACCTCCATAACATGCCAGACCTTGACCCCGGCCCGGATGCAACCGGTGGTGGTCTTGTCCTTTCGTCCGCAGGCCATGTGCATATGGAGAAGGGGAGTGTCGTCTTCGCCTGGGAAAAGGGTGCCTGTGCCTGTGACCTCATGGGCGTTTTCCAAGACCCGTTCCATGGGGGTGAGCGGCAGGCCCCTGTCCGTTTCCGGACCCACCACCAGGCGGCTTCCATCGTCGGCACCGCCCAGAATAAGAAGCGTTGCCGCCATAATTTTTTGTTCGGCGGCAAAGGTTTCGATAACCTCGTGGACAACCTCGCCGTCCTCAAGTCTGAGTACAAATATTCTGCCTTGACGGGCCTGGGAATATTTCATAGTTTTCTCTCCTTTCTATTCTCTCCGGGCATTCCTGTGGAATGTTTGACCGTAATGGGATGTCGGATAACCGAAGGTAGTGTAACCCAGAAATGGATCACAGGCCATAACCATCCCATCCGCGACCTATTTTGCATAACAAATACCTGATCACCCCTGAAACTCAGTCCCTGAACCAGTAGCTGAACATTAGTTGTAATTAAAAATCAGCGACTGTCTGGTAACTAAGAGTACTTATCTATAACTATAACGCGGGAGGCGGAGGCCCGAAGGTGTTCCACACAAGGCCCGGAGGGGTGCGGACAGGACGTCCGCACGTGACAGCAGGCCAGAGGGACGGCCTCCGTCAGCCGTGGTGTACCGGCGATGAGGCCGCAGAGTAGTGTCCGGAAGCGATGCACTCTGCCGGATTGTTCCTTTCAGTTTTACAAAAATACGCTTTATTCGGATGAACCATAATTTCGATGGGAGGAAGACTGTCTTGCGTGCGAGAGAGTACTTTTTGTTGTCCCATCTCCGTCGGGGTGAGAAACCCATTAAATCTTGCAACGGGGAGTATATGATGCTATAAGGGGCTGTCAGAAAATAAGTACTCCGATTAAACGCTCAGATTTGGGTCGTATTTTGTCGATCCAATTGAGGCAAACCGCAGGCGTATAAGGGCTATGCCAACGGATTTGGCGATTGAGGAGCGACCAAAGACGACCCGAAGACGAGGTGCATACTGTTAGAGTCATTTGCAGACAGCCCCTAAGCGCTAAAGTTCTGTCGAGCCCCATCTACTGTTTGACTGCTCTTTTGGTTTCCTCTCGCTGTACCTTCGGCCGCATGGCATGACTATGTTTGGTTTTACGTTCCTTGCAGGAAATTAAAGGTATGAGTTTTTTATCTATCGTGACTCTCGAAGCATAGTTTTGTAGGATGTATACATGACGATCATTACAATTTCACGAGGGTTCTTCAGTAAAGGAGGTGAGGTGGCCGAGAAGGTTGCCCAGCGACTTGGCTACCGCTGTATAGCCCATGACGTCATTGCCGATGCAGCCAGAAGATTTGATATTTCCAGGAATAGACTGGAAAACGCTCTGCATGACGCACCTCTGATCCTCGAACGATTAACCTCGGAGAGGAGGAAATACATAGCCTATGTGGAGGCCGAGGTTTTTGCCCGTTTTAAAGATGATAACCTGGTGTACCATGGGCTGGCCGGACATTTCTTCGCCAGGGATATCTCCCATGTTTTGAAAGTGCGGATCATGGCAGATCCGGAGGATCGTATCGCTCTTCTGCTGGCAAGGGAAAAGGATATGACCCGCGGGCAGGCCACTGCGTTTATTAAAAAGGAAGACCGGGTACGCAGGTCCTGGAGTCGTCAGCTCCACGGCATGGACAATACCGACTTCACGCTCTATGATCTGGTGATTCACCTTGATAAGCTGGGAGTCGATGATGCTGTGGACCTGATCTGTGAAACCGCGTCAAAGCCGTTATTCAGGGCCTCAACCGCCTCACAGCAGGCCATCGAAGATCTGGCCTTGGCTGCCGAAATCAGGGCGGCTCTGTTGGACGATTATCCCGGCTGCGAAGTCCATGCCGAGGGAAGCTCGGTAGAAGTCTATGCAAGGTTCACAGTGCATTCGGACACCATGATTGCCGATAAGATTACTGGAAGGGTCAGGAAGATGCCCGGTGTATCGACGGTTTCAGTCATCCTGGTTCCGGGAGTCCTCTTTACCTGATCCCTGGCTTGGGTCTTCCTTTGACGTTACACTTCGACTTTATCCGCGTTATAAACAGCCTCCGGTGATGCCGGTTGCAACCTTGCCAATATTGACTCAAGGGCAACCTTGTCGGACGAAAAGAGATTGTTGCTCCCTATCGTCTCCTGGAGGCCGGTTCTCTTGATGATATCAAGAGCCTGGTTTTTTAATCCGCTGAAACAGAGATTAGTCCCACTGCTCTGGAATCGGTTTATCAGCTTGGACAACATGTCCACACCAGAGGCGTCAATTTCGTTGATTCCTCCGCAGGAGACCAGGATGGTGTTGATCCCGGGGGTGTCCCGCTCAAGGTTGAGGACGGCTTTCTCAAAGGAGGATACGTTAATGAACCGCAGAGCCCCGTCGAAACGAATAGCGCCCAGTTGAGGATGCAATTGGGGAAGGTTATGCCGCTCCGCGTCGCGCAGGGTCCCGTCTTCATGCATGCCGACCATGGAGATACGGGGGCGCATCATGCGGTACAACAGGAATCCCAGAGAAAGACCGATACCAATGAGGATACCATCTTGAATGTTTGGTGAAAAGGCCAGCGTCGCGACAAAGGTGGTGAGGGAGGCAAGCCCGTCATCACGGCTGGCCCGCCAGGCATGAATCATAATGCGAAAATTGATCAGACCGACCACCGCCACCATGATAATTGCTGCCAAAACCGGCTTTGGAAGGTGATAGAGCAGTGGAGTCAGGAAAAGCAGGGTAAACAATACGCAGATAGCAGAAATGATTGAAGAAAGACCGGTACGGGCATCCGAGGCCAGGTTGAGTGCCGAACGCGAGAACGATCCGCTCACCGGCATGGAATGACAAAATGCAGCCGCCACTTTTGCAAGACCCTGACCGATGAGTTCTTTGTTTTCGTTCCAGGGGATACGGGTATTGTTGGAGATTACCTTGGAGCTGGACATTGCTTCCATGAAACTGACCAGGGCGATTATAAAACCCGCGGGTATCAGACTTATGGTGGTATGCAGGTCCAGGGTCGGGACGCTGAAACTGGGCAGACCCTCCGGGATGCTACCGACGACTTTACCGCCGATATGGGCAAAACCTATGGCGTAACTGATAAAGGTCAGGACGGCGACGGTTATGAGAACCCCCGGTAGCTTCGGCGTGAATTTCTTGAAGGCCAGTATCATGATAATTGCCGTGACTCCGAAGCCGAGCGACAGGGCATGCAACATATTGATATGCTCGACCACATGCAGGATGTCGAGTAGAAAATGTGAGGAATGTGCGGCCTTCATGCCCAGAAGTGTCGGGAGTTGTGCGAGTCCGATTATCAGGGCGGCGGCATTGATAAAACCCATCAATACCGGATGGGAGAGGAAGTTAAGAATTGCACCTACACGGAATACGCCGAGCAGGATCTGGAACAGACCGGACAGCAGAGCCAGCATGATCACGCAGGAAAAGAACATCTCTGTATCATGGGCCGCCAGTGGGGCGACGCTGGCGGCGGATAATAAGGAGGTCATGGCCACCGGGCCGGTGGAAAGCTGGCGTGAAGACCCGAATATGGCGCCGATGATGGTGGGGATGAAAGCTGCATACAGGCCAAAATAAGCCGGGACACCGGCCAATCGGGCATAGGCCAGTGATTGTGGTATGGCAACAAGAGAAACCGTAATACCGGCGATTAAATCAAGCTTGAACGTAGATGCGTCAATCCAAAATGGCCCAAGAAACGGACGCGAAAGTGTACTGGTCGCAAATTTCATTTTCCATCCCTAATGATATCGGTGAAACTTCCGTAAGCGGTTATGTATTTTGCGGCTCACCTGATCGGAGTCGCGACAGACAACTATGAAAAGCTGCTCCTTTGTCCATGTTTTAGCAAAATTTTTGTACCAAACCGGGGAGCATACTAGAAATGGTTTATACATCTGGATGGCCTCCAGTGCAATACCCAAAATGAAGAAAAACAACCAAAGTTCCAATAAACGGTGTTCCTGGTGCTTAGGAAGAGATAAATGAGAATTTGGGCTTTGATTTGATCGGAAAATGCGTGTAGTATGAAAATGTTAAGGGCGTCCTGAACTCTTTGGGACAGGACATTATATTTGCAGGTCTTGGGTAAAGGATTTTGCCTGACGGGATGTGCGCTTGGGTTAGGGATGAGAGAAATCCCGTTTATCAGGAGTAATTCATGATTCGTATGTGGAAGCGTCTTCACAAAGAAAAGACGCAGGATACTCAGGCTGAAAAGGACTTGAGGAAGAAATACAATGAGTTCTTATCCGTACTCTTCGAAAACGAGCACAGCCTGGATTTGATGACCCGGCTGGAGGTAAAACTCTACAATAATCAGCTCATAAGCTTTCCTTACCTGAAGGCAATGATTAGCAACCTGTCTAAACGTATTGCCAATATCGTCGAGAGTCTTATCCAGCTCTCCGGGGGAGAACATGTGGCCTTGCGCGATGTATACGGGCAACTGGACAGAGACATCAGACAGATACTCACCGGCCGCAAAGAACCGGTCTATACCCCTACTATTATCCCTTTGGGGGAGATCAAAAAGGAACTGGCGGACAAGGTCGGGAATAAGATGGCGAATCTGGGAGAGATGCACAGCCAATGTGACCAGTTGATTCCCGAAGGGTTTGCTGCAACGGCCTGTGCCTATAATAATTTTCTTGATTATAACGGCCTGACGGCAAAAATAAATGATGTACTGTGCGAGTTAAACCCGGATGACAGCCGCGGGCTTCTTCGGGCGGAACAGGCGATTAAGACCCTGTTCGTGCAGGCCCACATACCACCGGAAATAGAAGATTCAATCCTTGCGGAAAGCAAACGTCTCGAGCAAAAGCGGGGCCGTCCCCTCTATTGGGCCGTTCGCAGCAGTGCCATAGGAGAGGATATGGCCGAGAGTTCGTTTGCCGGGCAGTTTTCAACCGTTCTTAATGTTCCCACCGACCGACTCCTGCAGACTTATAAGGAGGTGGCGTCGAGTAAGTATAATGCCAATGTCATTGTTTACCAACGCATGAAGAATATCCACGATGAGGATATTGCAATGAGTGTGGGGTTTTTGGAGATGATAAACCCCGTGTGCTCAGGTGTTATGTATTCCGTCAATCCCGTCCAGCCGGAGAGTGGGGAAATGGTGATAAATGCGGTGTGGGGGATTGGTGAGCTGTTGGTTGATGGGACCGTTTCGGCGGATGTGTATGTCGTGAGCCGGGACCAGGGGTTTGACCTGGTGCGGGAGGAAACGGCAGAGAAGGAAATCTGTCTTGCCCAGATGCAGGGAGGTGGCCTGCAGCAACTGGTCATGTCCAAGGAGAAGTCGGGGAGCCGGTGTCTGAACCGGGATCAGCTGCAACGACTGGCCGGTATGGGGATGCATATAGAGGAACATTTTCAAGGGCCCCAGGATATCGAATGGTGTTTTGATCAAGAGGATCGTCTTCATATGTTGCAGGCACGTCCCCTGCGGGTCTGCAGCAAGGTCGAGCGCACGGACCCGACGTCCCGCATTGATGCCGCGGTTATCGCTGACGATACCCAGCCGATCAGCCCGGGTGTCGGTTGGGGAGAGGTGTTTAAGGCAACAAGTGTCCACGACCTTGCCGGTTTGCCGCAAGGAGCCGTTTTGGTGTTGAGACACTCCTCGCCACGTTTTATCGGGGCGCTGGGAAGGGCTTCGGCGGTTGTTGTGGAAAAAGGGAATTGGACCGATCACATGGCCTCGGTAATCCGCGAATTCGGGGTGCCGTGTCTGGTTCGGGTAGCCGGGATTTTCGACCGGCTGGAGAATGGACTGGAGGTTACGGTTGATGCCGATGCAGGCATCATTTATTCGGGAATTGTTTCGGAATTGCAGAGCAGGGCTCCCTCGCTTCAGGAAAAAAGTGCCAAAATACCGATCACGGAATCGCACCGGTTGATCAAAAATATGGCCCACCATATATTCCCCCTGCATCTGACTGACCCGCGGCGCAATGATTTTTCCCCGCAATCCTGCAAGACCTGGCACGATATCCTTCGTTTTTGCCATGAAACGGCACTCAATGAGATGTTTCTGCTGAAGGAAAAAAGCGGTCTGCGCTCACTGCGAAACGTGTTCAGGGTTGCAACCGACCTGCCGGTAACTTTGTATGTGCTGGACATCTTAGGCAATGTGATCCAGGGTGAGCGCCAAAATCTGATCGCTGCCGAAAATATTCAAAGCCTGCCTTTTCAGAGACTCTGGGAGGGGATGACGGATCCAGCGGTTACGTGGAAGGGGCCTGATCACACGATGGGAACCAAGGACCTGTTTTCCGCCATGTTGCGTACCCCTACAGCTACACAACCCGTGGGCACCAGAAGCTATGCCGTAGTTGCCCCGCAATATCTCAATGTAAGTCTGAGCATGGGGTATCATTATATCGTCCTGGACTGTTATCTGTCCGACGATGCCTTCAACAACTATATCTCCTTGTCGTTTAAAGGGGGTGCCGCAGAGGTCAAGAAAAGGAATCTGCGGGTGGAGTTTGTTGCGGAGATATTACGGCATATGAATTTTAACGTGATCACTTCAAACGATTTTTTGAAGGCACGATTGAAAGCGGAATCTTCGGAGGAATTAGGAAAAAAACTCAATTCGATCGGTCATTTGTTTGGAGTGACCCGGCTTCTTGATATGGCGATGGATGATGAGGACATGGTCAAGGAGTGTATCGCCAGGTTTGAATCCAACGATTATTCTTTGGGGATTCTTCGCACATCCTGATGGTGTTGTTTCACCGAAGGCGAGAGGATACAGCCCACTATACCTCGTCGCTTTTGTGATTGGCATATGCCCATAGAGTTAAGCACAAGTCTCCTTGACGATCAGGCTGTCTCAACTCGTGAAATATTCAGGATTAATCCCGGTGAAAAACCGGGAAATCCAGGAGCAAGGCCGGCAAGTCGTCAGGGGAATAGCTGATATGGGCAAAGAGAAAGTTTTCAAGTTCCCGGCAGCGATGGAAATTTTTCTTGATCAGACTATGTCTGAACGGATCGTTATTGCCGTAACGCTCGAGGATATAGTCTAAGCGGGCATCCAGCGAGACCACCTGGTCATGCAGGACCCGTTTATCAGCATAGTGGACGAGTTCCTTGGCGAGAAAGACACCCTTGCGGAGTCGTTCCACAGGGAAATTTATGAGGATTACGTGCTCCAGTACGATCTCGGCGATTTCGGGATACCCCAGATCAAGGCAGATTGCATTGCCGACGCTAGAGTGATCGCAGTGCTCTTTAATGCACTGGGTCTTGGCGATATCATGGAGCAACGCACCCGAGATCACCAGGTCCCTGGGAGGCGGTTTGGCCCCCTTTTCTTCCATTCCGGTCAAAAGGGCATCGGCAACCCGGGCAACCATAATCGAATGGTCTCTGATATTGTCGAGCATGGAAAAGTCGTCCATCAACGAAAGGCATGTCTCAATGGAAGGGATTGAGCGGGTCATCGATTATTTGCCGCTGAGTTCATGTACTGCGTCCACTGCGCATTTCACTTGATCCGGTGGTGTATACTGATGTATGCCATGGCCCAGGTTGAAGATGTAACCGTGTGCTCCTTCTGCGGCATGCAGGAGTTGGCCGATGCGATCCCGGAGCCTGTCTTCGGGCAGCATCAACGCGAAAGGATCGAGATTTCCCTGGATGGCCTTTTGACCGACACGCCTCACTGCATCGCCGATATTGATCCGCCAGTCTATGCCTATGACGTCGGCGCCTGAACTCGCTGAGAGCTCAATGAGGGTGGCTCCGTTGTTGGCAAAGTAAATGATGGGCAGGTGTTTTTCCTGCAACCCGGCCACGATCCTCCGGACATAGGGGAGGGCGAACTGCTCGAAATCACAGGGGGCCAGGACCCCGGCCCAGGAGTCGAAAATCTGCAGCGCCTGGGCGCCTGCTTCTGCCTGGGCCTGCAGGTAGGACAGGGTAGTCAGGGTGATCTTTTCCATCAGGGCATGGAAAAGATCGGGTTGCGCGAACATCATCTTCTTGGTCTCCCAGAAGGTTTTCGACGTTCCCCCCTCAATCAGGTATGTAGCGCAGGTAAACGGGGCTCCGGCGAAGCCGATGAGCGGAACCTGCAGAATCTTTCTTAAAAGATCGATGGTGTCAAGGACAAAACCCATGGATTGGTGAGGGTCGGGAATCACCAGTCTGTCCACCGCTGCCCTGTCCCTGATGGTCTCATGAAATACCGGGCCTCGTCCCTCGTGGAAATCGAGGCCTGCCCCCATGGCCTCCATCGGGATCAGGATATCGGAGAACAGGATGGCGGCATCCATTCCAAATCGATCGACGGGCTGCAGGGTCACTTCAACACAGAGTTCAGGCGTTTTACAGAGATCAAGAAAGGAAATATTGCCTCGTACTTTCTGATACTCCGGCAAATAACGTCCTGCCTGGCGCATTATCCAGACGGGTGTGTAATCGGTGGTTTCACCACGACAGGCTTTGAGGAATGTATCGTTCATAGGTTGTCGGCAGGGAGTTGGGTAAAAGGAGCATCAAAAATAGGGTGTCAACGGTCTCTGTCCCGTAAGGGTTCATGGTTGCAGAAGGGCTCTTGAGCCAGATAATCGCCCGTGATTGCATAGGCCCTGGCCCGGCACCCCCCGCAGACCTGCAGATATTCACAGCGGCCGCAGGTTCCTTTATACCCTTTGAAATCCCGAAGTTCTAGGAATAATTTTGAATTCTCCCATATTTCCTTAAAGGACGCGGAAAAAAGATTACCGGCCGGTTTGGGAAAATAACTGCAAGGAAGAACGTCGCCGTCAACGGTGATCAGACAGATAAGTTGACCGGCCAAACACCCCTTGGACCCTCCTGTGGAAAAGTTCAGGTTCCGCCGTTTGAAGGAGATTCCGTCCTCTTTTGCTTTTTGGCGGACGATCCGGTAATAATGCGGGGCGCAGGTCGGTCGCATCAAAATTTCAGTCTCGTTTTTTTCAACCCGATAATGCCATTCCAGGATTTCGTCATACAGTTTTTCCGGGATCAGCTCATCCATGATTTCTTCGCCCCTGCCGGTTGGTACGATCATGAACATATACCACGCGCTTGCACCTAAGGTTTTGACAAGATTGAATATGTCTGGAATCTCCTTTTGGTTGCGAGCCGTAAACGATGAGTTGATTAAAAACGGGATTCCATGTTTGTTAAAGAGCTTGATGGCGTTCATCGTCCCGTCGAAGGCGCCGGTCTGATTCCGGAAGTTGTCGTGGGTTGCGGCATTGGCTCCGTCCAGGCTCAGGGACACCATCTTAATGCCCGTATCGGAGATTTTTTTACAGACCTCGTCCGTGACCAGCGTCCCATTGGTCGCAAGGCACATCCGGAGTCCCTTTTCGGTGCCGTAGCGTGCGATGTCGAAGACATCGCCCCGCAAGAGCGGTTCCCCGCCTGAAAGTACGAGCACCGGGCTTGCGTAGGAGGCAATATCGTCGATGATCTCTTTTGTCTGCGACAAGGACAGGTCGGGATGGTTCTCAACTACTGATTGAGAAGCTGATCGGCAGTGGATGCATTTCAGATTGCAGCGACGAGTAATCTCCCAGGCAATCCATTTTGGCTCAAATTCCATTATTTCTCCGGTGATGATAAGGGGCTGTCAGCAAAAATGTAACATATATTTCCTGACAGCCCCTAAGGATAGCGATATCAGTCCTGAGGTCCTGAAAACCATAAGACAAGATCGTTTTTAAATCAATTAATCAAATGCCATCGAGATGGATATACAAGAATATCACGGACCGGTAATCACGTATAATTGAGAAAAATTAAAATTCCTTCATGTCTGTATCAGGACCTGATACGATGGGTTCTAGTCGTACTGCCGGAGTGGGATAAGAAGAGAAATGGCTGCCCGGAATGAGGTTTTCCGGGCAGTAAAGTCGGATCAGGCAATTGCCTTTGGCATGCAGATATCTGCTTCGTCGGTTGCGATTCTGCCGCAGGTCTGGCAGGAGAACTTCATTGCTTCCAGTTTTCCTTTGCAGACATGATTAATACTCACATCGTCTGCCCCGCAATAGGAGCAGGATATCTTTTCGGTGGTCGGGTTACAGAGATGGCCGGGGTCATCAGCAACTGCGCCGCAATTTTTACATGTATGAGCCATTTGGAATCTCCTTCTATTATTCACTCTCAATGGGGTGCCCTTGTCACGACAGGAAGCATCCCGGACTTTTCTTGCCCGGTCCGGTCGGATTCCGGTAAAAAACCGGTTTGCCGTCACCGTCTTGGATGTCATAGTATCCTTTAACCAGGCATATCCATATACCTCAAATAAATTTTTGAAATCCCCTTGGATCCAATATCCTGTCTTGGTACCAATCCCATCCAGAGGGTTTTATATGAAAGTCTCTTTCAAGGCTTCCGCCTTCCCCTGCCGGAGCAGTGAGCTTTCATGGTTTGTTGTGGCTGGCTATTCTGGTCCAGCCATGCTGGTTAGGTAAAGACTAAGAAGCAAGACAGAGGTTGTCAATACGGGTGGTGTTTTTCCCAGCAAACGAGTTGCGTTGTATCGACAGAGGGCAGAAAAAAGAGGATTTTGTCTAAATCAGGCCAATACTGCATAAATTTTATTGCTATGGTGAAGAGGATTGAGTAAAATCATATATAGTTAGGTGATGTTAGATGGAGTGTTTTGTTTTTTTAGGAAATTTCAGCAGTGTATTCTCCACTTCAAGGTTTTGCACCTCTGTTGAATGCCTTCTGAGTTGGAAGCCGTGCTACACTGGGGGGTGTCACGTCTCGGCTTTTGGGATGCCGATGTCTGATCTTTCATGCTTATCAATGGTTTGGGAGAGCTTTTCGAATAGAATCAAATGAAATAAACCAGGAACCCAACGTGTTCCGATATTCTTTCTTGGGGCCGTTCTCCCTTTTCGAGTCGGTCCAATGCAGTACGCCATTCCGAACGTCCATGACTGAAGATTGAAATGATTGGATTTTTAGATGGCAATCCCGGTCCGAGTTGCTGCCGGGCTGTTTACCGGATTGTGCAGGAAAATCCGGGTATTTTAAAAACGGCTCGCTTTGAGCCAAGTACAGAGGAGTAGTTGAAATGGCAGAAGGAACAGTAAAATGGTTTAATGATTCAAAGGGGTTTGGTTTTATCGAGCAAGACGGGGGAAAAGATGTCTTCGTGCATTACTCCGCTATTCAAGGTGACGGATTTAAATCTCTCAAAGAAGGGGAAAAAGTTAGCTTTGAAGTTGTCGATGGTGCCAAGGGACCGGCTGCAGAGAAGGTTGTAAAACTGTAAATTCTGACGGAACGTCACTCTTCCTCAGCCAGGAGAACGACGATTCCAGTCTTCTGCCCCCTGCCAGACCCACGCCGGTCTGGCAGGGGGATTATATTTTGTAAGAGCGTTTTTCGAAAGCGACTATGTCTATAGCCGCTTTTTTTTATCTCCGGGATATTGAGGATAAACAAGGAGAATCTGCACGTGAAAAAATGGACTATAGACAAAGCTGCAGAGCTGTATGGCATAAATCATTGGGGTGCGGATTATTTTACCATTGATGACAAGGGTGATGTTGTTGTAATGCCTTTCGGGCGCGACAACGGACCCGAAATCAGCCTGTATACCATTGCCAGGGAAGTGGAAGATCGCGGTATGTCCATGCCCGTGTTGCTGCGAGTGGAAAACATCCTGGGGTCCCAGATTAAACTCCTGCACGAAACTTTCCGAAAGGTGATCAAGGAGACCTCGTACCAGGGCGAGTACAAAGGGGTCTATCCCATCAAGGTCAACCAGCAGGAGCAGGTAATTGAGGCCATAACGGAATTTGGTCAGGAGTATAATCACGGTCTGGAAGCCGGCAGCAAACCGGAGCTGCTGGCAGCCATCTCAATGCTGAAAAACCGAAATGCCTGCCTTATCTGCAACGGCTATAAGGACGAGGAGTTTATCGATCTGGGGCTGTATACCGTCAAGATGGGCTATCAGTGTTTCTTTGTAATTGAGGTCCCGGGGGAGATCGATCTGATCATTGAAAGGGCCAAGTATCTAGGGATCAAACCAAATCTTGGACTACGTATTAAACTTTCGACCCAGGCGGAGGGACATTGGACGGAGTCGGGAGGGGATGCCAGCGTTTTCGGCCTGGGCATGAGCCATGTGGTCGACGTCCTCGATCGCCTGAAGGCAGAAGACATGCTCGACTGTCTGCAGCTTCTCCACTACCATATCGGCTCCCAGATCCCCAATATCCGGGATATCCGGGCCGGAGCAATGGAGGCCTGCCGGATCTATGAAGAGTTGGTCAAGGAAGGGGCGAATATGTCCTATATTGACGTCGGCGGCGGTCTGGCTGTAGATTATGACGGCTCAAAGACCAACTATTCGTCCAGTCGTAACTATACGATGGAAGAGTACTGCTATGATATCGTCGAGTCGATCATAACGGTGCTCGGGAAGAACAATATCCGCCATCCGACCATTATCACGGAATCGGGGCGGGCCATTGTTGCCTATTACTCTGTTTTGCTGTTCAATATCCTGGATGTTTCATCACACGTGCCGCCACCGATACCCTCAGACATCCCACCATCATCAAACGGCCTGGTGGAAAACCTTCTCAGTACCTATGAGATGGTGTCCCCCAAGGACATACAGGAATGCTGCAATGATGCACTGTTTTATCGAAACCAGGCCCGGCAGCTGTTCAAACACGGTCAGATTAATATCCGTGAGCGGGCACTTGCCGAAAACCTGGTGCGCCATATCCTGATCAAAATATCCGAAGTGGGGATGAATCTGGATCATGTCCCGAAAGACGTTCTTGAGATCAATAAGCTTCTTTATAATATTTATTACGGTAACTTCAGCTTATTTCAATCGCTGCCCGATGTCTGGGCCATCGAGCAGATCTTTCCTCTGATGCCCATCCATCGTCTTAAAGAGCGGCCGAAACATCCGGCTATCATTTCCGATATCACCTGTGACTGTGATGGAAAAATAGATGCCTTTCCCGGGTATGCGCATGAAAAGAGAACACTTATGTTGCATGACCTGAAAGAGGATGAGGAATACTATCTGGGGGTCTTTCTGGTTGGGGCCTATCAGGAAACACTGGGTGATCTGCATAACCTCTTCGGTGATACAAACGTGGTGTCGATCCATGTTCAGGAGGATGGCTCCTATCAATTTGTCCGTGAATTGGAAGGCGATTCGGTTTCTGATGTTTTAAGTTATGTTGAGTATGATATCCGTTCAATAAAAAACAAGATCAAACTCAAGGCGGAAGAAGCGATTCAGAAGGGTTTTATCACCGCCAAGGAAAGAAAATCCATTCTACGAAGTTTTGATGAAGGATTGCGAGGGTATACATATTTTGAAAAAGAATAAGGGCTGCTGCATGGAATGTAGGGGCGTTACAAAGGGGAGGATACCTTGTCTCGAGTGTTGATTATCGGCGCAGGTGGTGTCGGAAACGTTGTGGCCAAAAAGTGTGCCCAACATCCCGAAGTCTTTGGCGAGATTTTTATGGCCAGTAGGACCAAGAAAAAATGCGATCTCATAGCTGTTGAGGTGGAAAAACTCTACGGAGTCACGATTTCGACGGCCCAGGTAGATGCCGATCGGGTTGCGGAGCTTTCTGATCTTCTCAATGGAATCAAACCGGAACTGGTTGTCAACGTAGCACTGCCTTACCAGGACTTGACGATCATGGAGGCCTGCCTGGCCTGTGGTGTTAATTATCTCGATACAGCCAATTACGAACCGAAAGATCAGGCCCATTTCGAGTACAGTTGGCAGTGGGCTTACCAGGAGCGATTTAAGGAAAGGGGATTGATGGCGGTTCTTGGATGCGGGTTCGATCCGGGTGTGACCAATGTCTTCTGTGCCTGGGCCCAAAAGCATCTCTATGATTCGATTGCGACCATCGATATCCTTGACTGTAATGCCGGCGACCACGGGCATCCCTTTGCCACCAACTTCAATCCTGAGATCAATATCCGGGAAGTGACCCAGATCGTCCGGCACTGGCGGCAGGGTTCCTGGATAGAGACCCCGGCGATCCTGGATGATGCGTGCGTCCATTTTCCCTTCGACTATCCGGTGGCCGGTCCAAGAGAAAGCTACCTGCTCTATCATGAGGAGATGGAGTCGTTGGTCAAACATATAAAAGGGCTTGAGCGAATCCGTTTCTGGATGACTTTTTCCCAGGCCTACATCACCCATTTGAAGGTTCTGGAAAATGTCGGCATGACCCGGATAGACGAGGTGGAATTTAAAGGATCGAAAATCGTTCCCTTACAGTTTTTAAAGGCCTTGTTGCCTGATCCCGGCTCATTGGGGGAAAATTATACCGGGAAGGCGGTAATAGGCTGTGTCTTTGACGGCAAGAAGGATGGAGAAAGGCAACGTAAATACATCTATAATATCTGTGATCATGCCGAAGCCTATCGTGAGGTGCAGGCCCAGGCCGTCTCCTATACCACCGGTGTCCCTGCGATGATCGGAGCGATGATGATGCTCAAGGGAATCTGGAGGGGGGAAGGGGTCTTCAACGTCGAACAGCTTGATCCCGATGCCTTCATGGAGGCCTTGAACAGCTATGGACTCCCCTGGCAGGTGGTCGATTTTGCTGGTGGTCTGCCGGATTAACAGCAGATGAATGCAAGAGATGCCAGGGCGCTCATCGATTTCCCGGAGCGGATCACCTCACGGGTTGAAACGCCCTGTTACCTGATAAGCGAGGAGGTGGTAGGGCGCAACTGTGCTATCCTCAATGAGGTACAGCAGCGTGCCGGAGTCAAGATCCTTCTGGCCTTGAAGGCCTTTTCCCTGCCTGCCCTCTTCCCGCTCATCGCCAGGACCCTGCACGGTGTCTGCGCCAGCGGTCCGATCGAGGCCCGGATTGGCAGGGAGGAGTTCGGGCGGGAGGTCCATACCTACGCACCTGCCTACACAGCCGACCAGATGGAGCGGGTGATTCTATACTCTGACCATATTCTGTTCAATTCCCTGGCTCAATGGCGCCTTTTCCGCGACAGGATTTCTGCTGCCGAACGGGACATTGAGGTTGGCCTGCGTGTGAATCCTGGACATTCTGAAGTTGCTGTCGATCTCTACAATCCCTGTCTTCCAGGATCGCGTTTCGGCATCCAACCTGAGGATCTGACAGGAGTTGATCTTACCGGCATCGACGGCCTGCATTTTCATGCCCTCTGCGAACAGAATGCCGATGTCCTGGCTCGAGTGCTTGCGAGTTTCGAGCGATCATTTGGCGGGTATATTCCAGGGATGCGGTGGATAAATCTCGGCGGAGGGCATCATATTACCAGGGATGACTACGACCGGGATCTGCTTTGCTCCCTTCTCAGCAACTTTCGCTCCATGTACAATAATATTTCAGTGTATCTGGAGCCGGGGGAAGCTGTGGTACTGAATGCAGGCGTTTTCGTCACCACAGTATTGGATATTATTGGTCGTGAAACCAGGATCGCCATTGTCGACTCCTCGGCCGAAACCCATATGCCCGATGTCCTTGGCATGCCCTATAGACCCGAGATCATTGGTGCTGATAAGCCCGGGGTATTGGCCCATACCTACAGGCTGGGCGGGATTTCCTGCCTGGCCGGCGACGTGATCGGCGAATACTCTTTTAAGGCTCCGCTAAACGTTGGTGACCGTTTGGTATTTTGTGATATGGCCTTGTATTCCTTTGTTAAAAACACCACTTTTAACGGGGTTGAACTCCCCTCGATCCTCACCTTTGATCAAACAGCCGACCGGATCTCAGTGGTAAGGCGTTTCAGCTACCAAGACTATAAGAACAGGCTATCGTAACCCGGATTTGACACTCGAAGATTGGAGGCTTATCCTTTCAAAAATGCTCATTTTAAGAGGAAAAGGATATGCAGACCATACGAATCGTCGGGGGGGTGCTGGCCATCTGGTTTTTGATCTGTGGCATTGCCTTTAGCGGGCAGATAGAGGCCTACGAGAAAGGGCAGGCAGATTTTGAAACAACACCGCCGCGACTAAGCTATATTGACGGGCATGTCTCTTTCTCACGATCGGAGGTTGCGGAATGGTCCGAAGCCCGGGTGAATATTCCAGCCGCCCCGGGAGATAAGTTCTCCACAGGGAGAAATGGTAACCTGGAGCTACAGATTGCAACTGGGTCTTATCTCAGGGCGGGTGGCAACACCCGAATAACTCTTATCAACCATGAACCCGATTATATTCAATTTGGGGTAGACGAAGGTGATGTCTCCCTTGATATAAGGACTCCCCAATCGGATCAAAGTTTCGAGATCGATACCCCGCACGGTGCAATGGTAATTAAACGAGCGGGATATTACCGTGTCGACGTCCGGGAGAAGCGTACTTCCTTTACCGCGTATCGTTCAGGTGAGGCCGTCATCTTCCCGGAAGGAGGAGACAAACTCCGCCTTGCACATGGTCAGGAGGTGTGGGTGCGTGGGAACAACCCTCAGGATGTCGGGATCGGCCAGGCCAGAGGGCTTGATTCCTGGGACAGGTGGGGCCTTTCCCGTACCGATTTTCTCCTTGATGCTGCCAGTGTTCGCTATGTCTCCTCCGATATCTACGGTATCAAAGATCTGGACCGGGCTGGGGTGTGGGAAGTGGCTCCCGAATACGGTCCGGTCTGGATACCGACGGAGGTATCCGATAATTGGGCTCCCTACAGCAGTGGTTCATGGATACGTGATCCTGTCTATGGTTGGACCTGGGTAGATTCAGAGGAATGGGGCTGGGCGCCGTTCCATTACGGCCGCTGGGTTTTCTTGCATGGACGATGGGCCTGGGCCCCGGGCCCGCCGGTAGGCCGGGCTGTCTATGCTCCGGCCCTTGTCGCATTTTTTGAAAGCGGAGAAAATACTACCGCTCCCGATTATGATCTTAGAGTCGGTTGGGTGGCACTTGGTTGGGGAGAACCTCTTCTTCCCTGGTGGCGGCGGGTGCATCGTCCGTGGTGGGGTGGCTGGGGAGGCCCTAGACACCGGGATGTGGAGCGAACCCGCAGATACGAAAATATGCATGTCGGGCGGGCAATGGTGGTGGTGAAAAAATCTAACTTTGCCCATGGACCAGTCAAACGCCTACGGCTTGCTAAAAGTAAAATGGGATTTGGTCTGGGGCCAGTATCTTCCGGGATCAATGGCGCATCTCCCAGCAAAAGTCGAGGTATTCGACCGTCTTTGCCTCATCATGTCAAATCGTCGCCCAGAGGACCGCAATACCTGAATCAGACGATCTCCGGTGCCCGACCACTTCGCGTTATTATCCCTCTTGGCAAAACGCAGACAAAAGGTAAAAAGTTCAGCAAGGGTGTCCAGAAACATATAGGGCCTGCTCCGCAAAGTGTTGTTCCGTTGTCCCGATATGATACCGGCCGTGAAGATCGTTACAAAAGACACCGAATACAAAAATTCCAACCGTCAAAGGTGACGAAACAACGATCTGTCCACAATAGAAGAGAATTGGCTGAAAAAAAACGAGAATACTCTCATGACAAAACCAAGGTGCCAATTTCATCCCCTGTCTTTATAAAAAGGCAGTCGGTATATCTGCATAAAAAAAGGTGATAGAGACCAAGGTGCAACCGGGAAAAGTCACGGTCAGGCACCAACAAACCCACGCAGTCCCTTTCAGCCATTCGTTTTCCGGTCCAAAGAAAATTATCCATCGTCGAATGGTCAAAACCAGACGGGAGGCGGTTTCGGGCAACTGAAAAACCTCTTAATTATCTTCCAACTACCAATTCTGTAACTGTTTGTTTTTGTACATATCTGATAATCTCGAAATGTAACCCGACAGCATGCGGGGGAGGCGGACGGCATCTCTGGAGGACGCCTCGCGAAGGCCCGAAGGGGAATCACACAAAGCCCGGAGGGGTGCGGCGTACCGGCGATGAGGCCGCAGAGGAGCGCCTCGAAGCGATGCCCTCTGCCGGATTATTCCTTTCGGCTTTCCAAAAGCACGCTTCATTCGGATGACCTCATAAACCCATCCGTGGAGGTAACGCTTACGCCGTCCAGGCTGCAGAGATCCGGGAAACGAACAACCCAGACCCTTTCAATGCGCTAGGGTGAGTTTCAGGGAAATCAGAATTGATTATATGTTGTATTTTCTTTGGCCACTCGCCATGCAATCGGGCGGCCAAGGAAATACAACTTGCCGGGGCTGACCAGCATTGGGGATGTACAACTTCCAGAGTTGGTAATAAAACCAGGGTACGGCCTCAAAGAAGGACCGGCCTTTGGTGGCCGGTCCGGTTCGATTATGTTGGTTGAAGTGGAAATGGAAACGGGTTTGAAATCCCAGGTAACCACTTGTCAGGAAGAAAGCGGTTACCAGTTTTCCCCGAGGAGTTCAAAATATGCCTGGGGCCTGACGCAGGCGGGGCATTTGTCAGGGGCAGCCTTTCCCGTATGCAGGTAACCACAGTTGATGCATTTCCAGACCTGCTCCTCTTCTCTGGTGAATACTCTTGCTTTAATAATATTTTCGGCAAGTTCCCGGAAGAGTTTTTCATGGTTCATTTCGGCAACGCTGATAGCATCCAAGGTGTCGGCAGCCCGCTCAAAGCCCTCTTCCCTGGCGATTAAGGCAAACCCCTTGTACATGTCGTTGTGAACATAAAACTCCAGTTCTGCCGAGGATATCAGGTTGGCATGGGTATCTTTGATCACCCCTGCTGGGAAACTCCATTGAATTTCCAGCTCACCACCATTGAAAAATTTAAAGAACCTGAGGGCGTGTTCGTGTTCCTGGGCAGCGGTTTCGTCGAAGAGTTTCCCGATCTGAATGAAACCATCATCCCTTGCCCTGTCGGCAAAAAAATTATATCGACTTCGAGCCTGGGCCTCTGCAGCAAACGAGGTCAGCAGGTTTTTCGCTGTTTGACTTTCTCGGAAGGCAACCATGGGGCTTTACTCTTCGACGATGATGGCATCCGCGCCACATTCATCGGCGGCCTGTTGGACAATGGCCTCAAGATGTTTGGGGATAACATCATATTTTACAATCGACAGGAGTTGGTCTTCATCATATTCAAAGACTTCCGCGCAGAGTTTATTGCAGTTCCTGTCACCCATACATTCTTTTGTGATAGTTACTTTCATGACATTCTCCTTTTCTTAAGTCGTTAGTTAGATATGTATTCCGCTTTTTGTGAGCGGAGCTTTATCAATATTCTGGGTATAACATTTTAATTCGATATCGGCAAATGGAGAATAAATGTCGTACCAACATCAATGGTACTCTCTATTTCAATGCTGCCATGGTGTTTTTCACAGATGACGTTGTGGGTGATGGCAAGTCCCTGGCCGGTCCCTTTCCCAACTTTTTTGGTAGTGAAAAACGGGTCAAATATTCGATTGAGAATCTTGTTCGGGATTCCTGTTCCCGTGTCCGTGACATAAATTTCGGCAACGTCGTCGTTTTTTCTGGTTTTGATAGTGATGGTCCCTTTATGCCCTTTCGGGTTCTGACCTAATCTGTCTTCGATTGCATGGGAGGCATTGATCAGAAGATTGAGAATTACCTGGCCGATTTCCTCCGCGATACAGAGCACCAAGGGCAGATCCTTGTCAAATTCTGTTACGACCTCGGCTACATATTTCCACTCGTTTTTGGCAACAATAATTGTGGTTTCAATCAGATGGGAAATGTCGACCTGCTCTTTTTCTTTACTTCCCGGATGAGAAAACTCTTTCATTGCCCGGACGATGGAACTGACTCGACCAAGACCATCGCGGCTCTGGTCTATGGAGTCCGGGATCTCCTTTTTCAGATATTCCCAATCGGCATCATCCAGGGCCTGGCGCATCTTTTGAACGATCTCAGGCGGCAAAGGGGAATTTTCGGCTTTAGTAAGATGGATGCTAAAAGAATTTATCACCTTCTCAAGATCAGTAAATGCCTGGCGGATAAATTCCATGTTGGTTGCCACATACTGTATAGGTGTATTGATTTCGTGAGCTATGCCAGCTGCCAGCTGGCCTACGGATTCAAGTTTTTGGGCATGGAGATATTGGAGGTGCATCCTTTCTTTTTCCTTTTCAGCCTCCTTACGTGAATGGATGTCCCGGGCGATATGGATTGAACCTATCCTTTGTGATGATTCAGGATCGAGATATGGAATGATTGACAGTTCAAAGTAGCAGTTTGTCTTTTTGTCGAATATTTCAGTGTGCTGTTGTTTGGCTACGGAATTGTCTGCCGAAAATTCGTAAGACATCGGCCAGTTATCTTCGAAAAGAAGAGAGATATCCATTCCGAATGTCTCGGATGGGTCCACACCCAGGGCATTGGCCATGGCCTTGTTGGCGCGGACGATTTTGTTGTTTATATCCACAAGGGCGATCAGATCGGGAATGGCATTAAAGGTTTGTTCCCACTGCCGCCTGGCATGGTCGAGACTCTTTTCCGTGGCCTTGCGGGTGTTTAATTCATCTTGAAGTTCCGTCGTTTTTTCCAGCACTTTTGCTTCCAGCATTTCCTGGTAATCTAAAGACAGTCTCTTTAGCCTTGTCCATTCAAATGCTTTATTTATGGTATAGAACAGAATATCCGGACTCTCAATCGGTTTGGTGAGATAATCCCAGGCCCCTAATCGCATGGCTGAAATCACATCATCCATTGTTCCTGCACCAGACATTATGACAACCGGAAATTCAGGCGAGATATGAAGGACCCTTTTCAGGAGCTCCAGACCATTCAATTCAGGCATAAAGATGTCCGTTACAATCAATGCTGGACTCTCCAGGAGAAAAAGGTCCCAGGCTACCAATCCGTTTTCGGCTGCCAATACCGTGTACCCTTTTCTTTTGAGCTGTTTTTTGAGGTACTTCAATATGGCAAAATCGTCTTCAACAAGAAGAATTGTTCTGTCCGGCTGTTGCTTGGCGCTTGTCCTGGTCATTTTTAAAAGCGTGGTTGGTCCGGCGGCGGTTGATAAGGGATGTAGTGTTTTTAGAAAGCTCTGAGATATCGGCTCCTGACCTTCTCCACAATACTATCTGAATTTTTGACAAATAACAAATTTATAGTCGGGATTTCCCCTTTTGGCAGACAATTCCGGACAGGCCTTGAAATCGGCACCTGAAACAGGTCGTATGGCGGTTGAGGCAGCTGCATCAATATGTGGACATGGGAGGGACCGGCTATCCGCAAAGAAGCCGAAAGCAAAAATCTTGCCGGTGTTCGATCAGCTTTTCCAAAGGAACTATCTTAACAAAATCTAATTATCCCTGAAGCTCATCCTCTCCCAGCTTTCGTAATGGAAGGGGGAGCTGTTTGTTCCTCAGGTCTTTGCAGCCTGGACGGTGTTGCCCCAGGGATAGGTTTAAGGTGTCCTGGAAAACGAACAGTTCACTCCCTGGATCAGTAGTTGAACAGTAGTGGTCATCTAATATAAAAAAGGCCTTTCAGCAATGTCGCCGAAAGGCCTGGAGCATACCTTGGGCTGTAGGGAATATCACTTTCCTATTTTCAATCGTCCTCCTTTGCCGAGGCCGCCTTTTACCTCTTGGGCCCGGTAGTTTTTCAGGGCCTGGACGGTTTGGTTAAAGGAGTCGGCAAAGGCTGCGGCAATGATCTTTCCTTCCGGGGTTTTCTCGTAGCCGCCAAGGCCGAGACCACCACTGCCCCCGAAGATACTTCCGAGGAGACCGAAGTCGAATTTTGAGGCACTGCCCTCGGCCGAAGCAATCTGGACTCCGGAACGGTTTTCAACCAGAGTCAGCATGGTGCTGGCCTCTCTTTTCTTGACGCCGCCTGTTGAACTGATCGCAGTACCGGCACTGCCGCCGAAGGTGCTCAACAGGGTACCGAAGGCCGCGCCGACGCCGCCGGAGTCATTACTGCTGAACAGAACGGTCGGGGTAAGGGTGTAATCAGCGGCAACCATCTGGCCTTTGCCGAATTTGCTTCCCTTTCGCATTTCACCAGATTGCTGAAGTTCACGTTCTTGCTGCATCGCTCTCATCCCGCGGCGACTTCTTTCCACGACGACAAAACAGTTCGATTGCTGAGCCATGAGGCGGAGAAGTTTGGATGTCGGCGGGAGATGATATTCATAGATGAGAGTGTGGTACCAGTCTTCACCCTGATCTTCTAATAGAGCGACGGTTCCGAAAGGTTCGGAACATCTCTCCAGAGCTGTGTTGGCATTGGCAGCAGTACTTCCACCTGCCGAACCTGTTACGACGGTTTTTGAACCGGACGAGCCCATCTGCACGGGTGCACATGATGCCAAAAGCAAAGATACAAAGACTAAAAGGATACTTCTCATTTCTCCCTCCCCTCGTGAAGTTTGATAAAAAAGCTCTCTTGTCACACATAACGGACTCAAGATAATTGATAATACACAGTAATGATTATTGAACCATCCGGCAATGGAAAATTAGGGAAGAGTGAGATCGGTTGTGGGTATATGTTGCCATGCGTATAATTTAACACATGAAAATTGACATATTTGCAGCCTGTATGATAGCATTATGCAGCTTTTGTGAAAAATTCCTGTTTCTCATCCTCCTGCCGAATTGTTTATTTTACATGTGGATATTTGACGAGAGCACGGAGGGGAACCCTGTTGCCGACGAATTCGTTTGTCGGTAAAAAGTACATTGCAAGGACATCTCATAGGATCAATGGAAACTGAACTGAAAAAGACAAAATCGGAAGAGTTATCCGATGGCAATAAATCCCTTGGCGATGTGCATTCAAGCGTCGATACTCGACAGCCAACTCTGTGGAAACGGATATTTGCCTTTGCCGGCCCGGCCTATCTGGTCAGTATTGGCTATATGGACCCGGGCAACTGGGCGACTGATCTGGAAGGGGGATCGCGCTTCGGTTATGCCCTGATCTGGGTGATCCTGATGTCCAATATGATGGCGATCCTGCTGCAGACCTTGTGTGCGCGTCTCGGGATTGTCACCGGGAAGGATCTGGCCCAGGCCTGCAGATTGGAATATTCGAAAAAGGCCAACTTTGTCCTCTGGATTATGTGTGAGATTGCCATTGCGGCAACCGATCTGGCGGAGGTCTTGGGGACCATAATCGGGTTGAATCTTCTTTTTGGTTTGCCTCTGCTCTGGGGCGCGGCGGTGACGCTGTGTGATACCTTCCTGTTGCTTGCCATCCAGAGACTCGGGATTCGCAAGATGGAGGCGTTTATCCTGTCCTTGATCAGCGTCATTGCAGGAGGATTTATCGTCAATCTGTTCCTGGCCCAGCCGGATTGGGGAGGGGTTATGGCAGGCTTTGCCCCGTCGCTGCCTTCAGGGTCACTCTATATCATATTGGGAATTATTGGGGCTACGGTGATGCCTCATAATCTTTACCTGCATTCGTCGCTGGTGCAGACGCGTCGGGTATCGCGTACGGTCGATTCCAAGGCCCAGGCCTGCAGGTATAATCTTTTTGATTCCACAATAGCCTTGAACGCGGCCTTTTTTGTCAACTCGGCAATCCTTATTCTGGCGGCGGCTGTTTTTTATAAAAATGGCATTGTCGTCACCGAGATTCAGCAGGCCTACAAACTCCTGGAACAGCTTCTGGGCACCCATGCCGCTTCGCTTGCCTTCGGGCTGGCTTTGCTCGCTTCAGGACAGAGTTCCACCCTGACTGGTACCCTGGCGGGGCAGATCGTGATGGAAGGTTTTGTCAGAATTCGATTGAGACCCTACCTTCGCCGTCTGATTACCCGCTCCCTTGCACTGGTTCCGGCAGTGATCGTCATTGCGATCTCAGGGGATCAGGGCTCCTACAAGCTTTTAATTCTCAGTCAGGTGATTCTCAGTCTGCAATTACCCTTTGCCGTTATTCCACTGGTTCATTTCACCAGTGATAAGCTGAAAATGGGTTCCTTTGCCAACAGGCTCTGGGTGAAGATTCTGGCCTGGATAACCTCCTTTCTCATCATCGCCTTGAATGGGAAGCTGGTCTATGATCAGGTTGTGGAGTGGGCAACGGGTGGCGGGTCACTGTGGGTATCGATTCCCATGATCGGCGGGGTGGCAATCATTTCCCTGTTCCTGATCTACATTATGATCCACCCGTTGCTCCGCGGAGAAAGATCCTGGGAAGAGGAGAGACCCAGCGGCGCCCTTGCCGTCATCGAAGGTATCGAAACACGACCTTCGAAAAATATTGCAGCTGCCCTGGGGCGAGAGAGCAGCGATGCCGCAATCATCAGTCGCGCATTATCCCTGGCAAAGGCGGAAGGGGGCATGCTTACCCTGATACATGTTGCCGATTCCGCCTCGTCGCAAGTCTATGATCGCGATGTGTATGATGAACACACGCGTGATGATGAACAGTATCTCATCGAGGTGGCAAATGAAATTCATTCTGCCGAGGTTCCGGTGGAGATTGCACTGTTCACGGTGATCCTTCCAAGGAGCTGGTCGACTTTGTAGAATCGCATGATGTCGACATACTGGTCATGGGATCACATGGGCATCGTCTTTTGGGCGATCTGCTGTGGGGAGAGACGGTTGATCCGGTGCGGCACCAATTGAAGATCCCGAGATAATGATGGT
>CAWGGS010000002.1:0-101778 GCA_963822095.1 uncultured delta proteobacterium | reverse complement strand
TTGTCTCCCAGTATAATGTAATCGATTCCCTCTGCCTCAAGTATTTTTTTATATCTTTCCAGCATTTTCTTGGCCGCAATATTGGTTAAACAGCCAGGATAATATAGAGCATTCCCCTTGAAAAGTTTTTTGAAGAATTTCATATCATGGTATATTTCCATATTAACAAGTTATTAAAAAATAGAGTACACTATAGAAAACAAGCGGTAATTCTGCAACTCTTAAGCATGGAAAAACAACCACTTCTAATTCTCCTCCGAACAAAAAGATGGCTGTTTTATATTTTGCTCGCTCTTCTGCCTTTCAATCTAAGGCATATTTTAAATTATGAGCGAATCCAATCAATTGAAGGCTTTCGCGAACACATCTCCTGGTCGCTATCACTGTTTGATGTTGTGTTTTTGCTGTTGCTCGCGTTGTACGTGTTTGAATTGTTACGTAGCACCCTCCTTCGCCAAGGCTTTGGAGGGATGAGGTCCAGGCGTTGGCGGCTTGGGACCGCGGCCCCGCGGCTTCTTGCCGGTCTTTTCAGCTTTTGCCTTGCGGGCAGCTATTTTCTCCTCGTGTTCTTTTTGCTCTTGGGCGTATCTTTGGGCTGCCCGTTCCTCAATTTTTGCCTTGGCTTCAGCTATAGCCTGCAGCCGGTCTTGACGCCGACTCAGTTCTTGCGGAATATCCATCCCGTCAGGAATCTTTTCGGAATCAGCTTTTTCGGCAAGACGAATAAGTTCTTCAACTTCGGCCTGCAGCTGCTTCTCAATTTTACAGGCATGGCCCCAGCTCAAAGCATGGTGTTTGGAGGCATTGGCTTTTATCTTGGTTCCGTCAAGGCTGACTCTGCCCATTTTTAAAAGGCCCATTTCGCGGGCAAGCAACAGAATTTGGACGAAAAGTGGTTTGAGTTGCGTAAGAAACCGTTTGCGGAAAGTGGCAATGGTATCGTGATCGGGATGGGTGTTGGCGGAGATAAAACGAAAGGCCACGGAATCATAGGTTGCCTTTTCTATTTTACGGCTGGAAAAAATCCCGGTGGCATAGCCATAGAACAATAATGACAATAGGATCTCAGGATGATAGGCTTTGTACCCCTTTCCTTCATACGTTTCCGCAAGAGGCCGCAAATCAAGCTGTGATACGATATCGACAACAAATCTGGCCAGATGCTCTTCAGGGAGCCAATCTTGAATCGATGGCGGAAAGAGGAACTGTTGTGCTCTGTTTGTGGGGATGAATTTTTGAGTCATGTTTTTTTCTCTATGTAGATAGCTGAAATTACATAGCAATTGACTACAGAGACCAGAAAATGTCAAGTATTATATAGTAAAATCAAAATGATATATTAATTTTATACGATTTTCCGGCTGTCGGTGCGGTGATCATAATCCGACAGACTCCTAGAGCGCACCATATCACAGCTGCAGAGACTCGCATTGGCAAGGTCAACCATTTAAGAAATCCTGCAACTTAGGACTCTTCCTGTTTATATTTCAGGACAAAGTCAACATATCTCCTATAAACCTGCACCGACTTACTCATTTCAATCTACCTTTAAAGGACATTTAAAAACAACAAAACCGAGCTGGATTTTACATCCTGACCCGGTTTATAATTGACCGCAAAGTTGGGTTCAAACCTCGCGTAAAAAGGTTTCAAACCTCGCGTCGCGCTACATATTTCTCTCAAAAATTCTCAGTTCACTATCCGCTAATACCTAAAAAGTCTAGAAAAAGTATCATAAAAATAGCATTCAATCCAGTAGTATAAAGTTTCTGAGAATAAGTGCCCCCCCTATAACCGCAGGTGAGAAAGAAATTGATCCGTTAGTCAACCGTCAGGAGTTTCCTCCACCTTATACCTTGCAAAGGTTGTACAGGAGTTGTACAAACTGAGCGGCAAATCAAAAAGGGGTTAAGCCATTTCAGCTTAACCCCTTGATTTTACTGGTACGCCAGGAGGGATTCGAACCCCCGACCTACGGATTCGTAGTCCGTTGCTCTATCCAGCTGAGCCACTGGCGCCGATAAGGATCTGTTTATATACTTCAGATTGCTCGATTCCTCAAGCCTGTTTTTTTCCATCCACCTCTTTTTCCCTCTTATGATAGATAATTTCGTTGTCCGCTGGTTTTAGAGCCGGTTTTGCTATGATCGATATTTCGGTATCATACCGTTTTTCAAGTTCGATCAACTCCTGTTTTTTATTATTAAGCAGGTATTGAGCCACATCGAGCGGGAAATGACACTCCACCTGATGCACCAGCTTTCGGCTGGCGCCGGTCTGAATTCTCCTCAGGTAAAAAAGGGCCAGGGTCTCGACGGAACGTACGGTCCCCCTCCCACTGCAATGTTCACAGACCCGATAGGTACCGGCATCGATAGGGGCTCCGAGCTTTTGCCTGGAAATCTGCATCAACCCAAATTTGGAGATCCGGCTGATATCGACCTTGGCCTTATCCCGTTTCATCGCCGTCTTGACCTGCTTTTCAACCTCACGGATGTTCTTTTGAGAACGCATATCAATAAAATCAATGACAATCAGACCACCAAGATCACGCAAGCGCAGCTGACGCGCAAGTTCGACGGCCGCCTCCATATTCGCTTGAAATATAGAGGCCTCGAAATTGTGATCTTTGGAGGTCGACCCTGAGTTGACATCTATGGCGACCAAGGCCTCAGTCTGGTCGATAACAATGGATCCGCCTGAGGGCAGATTGACTCTGGGTTGATAGATGGATTCAATTTGGTCTTCAATGCTGTATTGATTAAATATCGGTCTTGATCCTCTATGCAGTTTCACCTTGACGGTCCGCTGCTTGGGAGGAAGGATCTCGATAAATCCTTTCACCTGTTCCAGGGCAGATTGGTTGTCGACTAAGATTTCCTCAATGCTCGGATCAAAATTCTCCCTTAAAAAACGCAGGACACTGTCGTGATCCTGATAGATCTCACCGACTCCCTCCATGTCCTGCCCTTTCTTTTTGATCTCGGCCCAGAGACGAAGCAGATAGTTGACATCCCGAGAGAGCGCTGTTTTGTTAATATCGTTACTGGCAGTCCTGACAATCCAACCAATACCCTCGGGAATCGTCATTGAATCCATAATATCACGAAGCTGAGAGCGTCTTTCCTCACCGGATATCTTGCGGGATATGCCGGAGGAATCCGACCCGGGCAACAGAACCACACAACGACCTGGCAGGGAGAGATAGGTCGTCATATTGGCGCCTTTGGTGCCAATTTCTTCCTTGACCACCTGAACCAAGACCTCTTGCCCCTTTTCCAGGACATCGGTAATGCTTAGTTTCTTCCATTGGTGCTGTTCGACAATCTTTTTTGTTTTTTCAGACACATCCTGGCGATAATACTCGGGATGAATCTCTCCAAAAGGCAGAAAACCGTTTTTTTCCGTCCCGTAATCGACGAAAGCAGCCTGGAGATTGGCTTCCAAGGCGACAATCCTGGCCTTGTAGATATTGTTTTTGGTGTGGGTTCGGGTTGTAGTCGACACATAGATGCACTCAAGTCGCCCTTCCTCCAACAACGCCAACCGACATTCTTCCGGTTCCTCGGCATTGATAAGCAGCTTACGTACCGCTCTCGGAGTATCATCTTCCTTATGATCATCGGTCGCTACCTCTGATCCTTCGTCGTCTTCCTCTCTTTCCCCATCCGGTGACGCCTTCGCCTCCTCCTGCTTTTTATTCCCTCTTCTTCCCCGTCGGGGCCGACTGCTTTTCTTTTTTTCGGGAGGTTTCGAAGCGACAGAGTCTGTTGAAGCTTCTGCTTGAGAGAGAGGTTCATCAGCCACTGAAGAAGTATCAGTTGCAGCTTTTCCATCCGAGACGACGGTATCCTTAGCCTTCGTGGACTCGGCAGCGCTCTCTGCTACGGGCTCCTTTGTTACAGCCTTAACCACCTGATCAGCATTCTTATTTTCCGCACTCTTTTGAGCAGGCTCCAGGCTCTTTTGCTGATCACTCTTCTTTTTTCTCGGTCCCCTTTTACGGGGAGGCCTCTTCGCGGTTTGGGGTTTCGCCTCTTCCTGAGAGTCCACGGCGTCAACCTTGCCGGTTTTTACGTCTGTTGTCTGGACCGGCTTTTTCTTGACGGCCCTCTTTGTACGGGTAGGCCTCTTCTTCTCAGGTTGAGCTGTCTCTTTTACATCGACTGCAATATCTAGGGAAGTATCAGATGGTTGGTCATTTTTTTCAGTGACTGTGCTTTTCCACCAGGCTCCTTTAGAGGCCTTTATTTCTGTTTTTGATTTGCCGGAGCTTTCATCCGGGGGGGTCTTTTTTGTATTCGTTGTTTTTGCTACCATTCCTTATCCTTTGATAACGGGATTTGAGTAGCCGCTCTAGTCAACCATATTCCGGTTCAATCATTTGGTTATGCGGAAGGACTCTTCGTACATTTTTGATTTTTTTACGAACATCCGATTGACGAGACAATCACGGCTGACTACTTTTCCCGCCGCTTGTGGAAGATCGGGCATTTCTAATGCTCCTGGACGATCCTCTGTAAATTCAAAAAAGGGAAACCTCCACCTATAATCAGCTTATAAATAGTATTTAAAACTGATACTTTAAGAAGCAAATTCCCCGCAATTCTCGGGTGACAAGAGTTTTCCCCTTTCACCGTTGCATTCCTTCTTCAAAATCATATTCCCCAACCCTCTTTTCCTCCCAAGTCCTTCGATCGGTAATGTTTCATCTCAGATGTTTAAAAACGCCGGGAAAGGTCCGTATTCCTACAAAACTCTGTTGAAAAAATACTTCCTTACCATTGGAAGTTTCAAGTCTTTCCCGTTTTGGATGACAGCTGCCGACCTGCCTACCTGTTCTTTAGAAAACCCGGATAGAAAAGTGAATAGGAAAACAATCTTCATTTCCTGTCGGAAACTCAATATCCGTCCCAAAGTAGGAACACCCTGGATTACGGATAAGATTATCTTACCATACTGCAAACTTACTAACCAGAGAGAAATTATTCCCAACGTGAAACAATGATAACCTTGTAAAAATTCCCAAAGTCTGCAAGGTCAACACGATAAAACGGGTGGGTAGGACGCCAAACCGCCGGCCAGTAATCTTTTTATGAAGCCGGCAAACAATCATTTCAGGTAAACAGGCCAATCGGAAAGAAAAATATTTTCATTCTTAACGAATAGCAGTAAGCTAGAGTGAAAACAAAACAATTCTCCTTCATTATCAGGATACTCTGAGGTTTTGACTTGACACAAAATCACCTGAAACGTAAACTCCAATTTTTGAAGATATCGGTTCAATGTGATTTAGCTGTCCTGTCTTTTTGTGACGTAAAAATGGCTTTCTTATTTTTTTAAAGAAAACCATTTGGTGGAGAGATATGTTCGCTTTCTTTCAAAGAGTTTAGCCTATCATACAGCTCATGACAGAAGGAAAGGGATTCAAGTTTCTCTTTTGATCAAAGAGTGAAACCTTTTATTTGCCATGGGATCCATCGCCCGTGACTGACAAAAACAATTCCGTTTTCCTAAAGAAGGAGTTTACTGTGACAATGATCTTGCCACAATCAACCGGTTTAAAATTTACTTTTGCCTTTTTCACCACTCTTCTCCTCTTTGGTCTTCCATTAAATGCCTCCGCCAAAAAGCTCATTACTGAAGAATGGCAGATTTCAGCAGACAAAATTACCCGTTATGAAAACCCGCGGAGTATCATTGCCGAAGGCAATATCATTCTGGTAAAACGAGAAAAACTTCCACCAAAGTCGTCCCAAAAAACTCAGAAGGGAACCGACTGGGCTATCCTTTTAGGCGAAACCCCCAAGCCTGAACAGGTAACTCCCAAAGATCTTGAAACCGAAGGCAAGGTTCGCTACAAGACCCAAATTACAATCAAAGCCGACTGGATGGCCTATGATATTACACTCGGCACCATCAAAGCACGCGGGCATGTCGATATCTTAAGTGGTGAAGACAGATTGTATGCCGAGCAGGGTGTGGTGAATCTCAGCCGCACCACAGGTGTGTTCTCAAACGCAACTCTTATTAGAAACAAAAATGACCTGCATCTGCAAGGAAAGACCATTGAAAAGACCGGAGTGAACACCTACCATATTACAGATGGGTGGGCAATTACCTGTAAGCTGAAAAAGAATGAAACGCCTCCCTGGAGTCTCTCAAGCAGTGACACGAAAATCACCCAAGGCGGCTATGCCGTGATGAAAAATGCCAAGTTCAATATCAAAGGTGTTCCGGTACTTTATTCGCCCTACATGACCTTCCCTGTAAAAAATACCCGGGAAACAGGTTTTTTGATCCCTGTAATCTCCGCATCATCCAACAATGGCTTTGGTATTAATCTTCCCTTTTTCTATAACATATCAGACTCCGCCGACATGACGTTTTATACGGACTATTATGCCAAAAGAGGATTCATGCCTGGGGCGGAATTCAGATATGTTCTTTCTCCTGAGGATAAGGGGACTTTTGCCGGTAATTTCTTGCGGGATCGGCTCTCGGATCCCTCCGAGACCCAATATTACAGTGACACGGGATTCACTCATACCAATAAGGACAGATACTGGTTTAGAGGCAAGATGGACAAGTCCTTTGGAAACGGCTGGACCACCCGTGTCGACCTCGATATTGTATCTGATCGGGACTACCTGACTGAATTCAATTCCGGTATCTATACGGGTTTTGAGCAGAGCCACAAACAGTTTCTTAATACCTTTGGTCGGGGATTCCAAAACAAGACAGCGGATCAACGCCAAAATACCGCCAGTGTATTGAAGTCATGGCCGGGAATGTCTCTTATCTCCTCTCTTGTGGCCATAAACGACGTCCGTCACCACAAGACAAGCCCGACACCGCTTTGGCAGCTCCCCGGAGTCGACTTCACCGGGGCCAGTCTTATCGGGGATTCCGATTTTACCATGAATTGGGATACCAGCTACGTCAACTTTTGGAGAAAGGACGGGGTCGGTGGCCAACGGGTCGATCTTTATCCTCAGCTCAGTGCGCCAATCCCACTCGGGCCCTATCTCGAATCACGGGCTCAGATCGGCCTCAGGGAAACCTATTACGATATCCAGACCTATGGCGACGGAACCTGGGACCAAGGCAGCAATCCCAGCCGAACGCTTTACAAAATTCATACGGAAATCGGCACCACCCTGGCCAGAGATTTCGGCATCCCGATGGGAGAATATAAAGGCATCAATCACAAAATACGTCCCTCTATCCAGTATAATTACATTCCCGATGTCAATCAGGACAAACTCCCGTCTTTCAGCGGAATCGATCGGGTCGCCCCGGACAACACCATTACCTATGAAATTAACAACTTCTTTACCCTGTTTAAACAAGCAGGGATTCTTGATAATGATGCAACCAAGGATTACGGCTACCTGAAAGTAAAGCAGAGTTATTATTTAGGTAACATCAGAGAAAAGATCACTAACGATACCGAAGGCAATCGCCTGCCTTCGGACGAGACCGACAAGTCATTATCTCCCATAAATGTCAGGTTAGGATGGATACCAATTGAGCACCTTGACGTTAGCTACAAGACGGATTTTGATATCTACGGCCACGGTTTTCTCAGGCATAGTGTCGAGGGGACCTACGATAACCAGAGCGGCGGTCTCGTCGACATTAATTACCAATACGACAAACTCCAGGATATCGAGCAGATCAATCTCCATCTAAAGACTTGGATCTGGGATAACATTAGAGGAGAATACCGGCTCTCGCAATCCTTAAGTCAGTCGGTAGTTAACGAACAGGATGTCTCCGTCCTCTATCAGGCACCGTGCTGGTCGGCAGAACTACGATCAACCTATACCGAAACGGACACGGCAATTTATCTCATATTTAACCTGTCCAATATCAGTACACCTTTTGGGATGTCGATGTAATGCTCAGGTAAGAAAAAATAAACTACCTTTTATTCCGAAACAGGAAGCAACCTTCTCATGTATTATGATGTCTTCAATGGCGATGCCGACGGCATATGCGCTTTGCATCAGTTACGCCTCGCCGACCCGAGACCCGATGCCAAACTCATCACCGGCGTCAAACGTGATATTGTTTTACTCTCGCAAATACCCCTTGAGCCTGCTGAATCTCTTACGGTTCTCGATGTTTCGCTGGACAGCAATCGTCAATTTCTCACCCGGCTTCTTGAATCGGAACACAAAGTTTTCTATATCGATCATCACTATGCAGGCAATATCCCGGAAAGTGCCAACCTCTTCACCCATATCAACCCGTCGGCGGATACCTGTACATCCTTTCTGGTCAATGAGATACTTAAGAATCGTTTCATCAAATGGGCAATATGCGGTGCCTTTGGAGACAACCTTCATAATTCGGCTGGGAAAATGGCCTCTGAGCTTTCCCTGACAGAGGGAGATATTACAAAGCTCAAGGAAATTGGCGAGCTTTTGAACTACAATGGATACGGTTTCACGCTTGATGACCTTCATTTTCATCCCGCAGAGCTGTATCGCATTGTCAGGAGATTTGAGGACCCATTGGATTTCTTTGCGACAAGCGATGTGCTCAAGGTCTTACGAGAAGGATTACATGATGATATGGCCAAGGCCATGGCTGTAAAAGAGACTATCACCCCAAACGGCCATCGCGTCTATTTTTTTCCAAAATCCCCATGGGCAAGAAGAATTTCAGGGGTTTTTTCCAATTTGAAGGCAACGGAACGTACCGATCTGGCACATGCTGTGATCACAACCGGTAAGGATGAAAATTTCCGGATCAGTGTCAGGGCCCCGCTTGACAACCAAAGAGATGCCGACAAACTCTGTCGGCGTTTTCCCACCGGTGGCGGCCGGGCGGCAGCAGCAGGAATTAATGCTCTTCCATCCAACCTGCTCGACGATTTTATCAAGACTTTTAACAGTATGTATTCTTAAACTGGATACGTCTGATAAGGATTGTAACTTTTCCAATTACGAGGTCAAGCCATTAAACATCAATCATTTTCCACACCTTTACTGACTCTTCTCATCCTCTTCTTTTTCTCTATGGTTACGTTATCCTATGTCGACGCAACCGAAGAAAACACGAACCGGACCGTTTCGTACACGGACGGACAGGAGATCAATCTGCACCAACAAAAATATATCAAGCTTTTCAAAGAACTCCACGACACCCATCACTTCAGTCATAAAGAACTGAACGCCTTGTTCAAAGGGGTTAAAATCGACGACCGAGTACTTGAACTGATGGATAAGCAATGGGAGGCAAAACCGTACTACCAGTACCGCCCACTTTTCATCACACCTGCCGTAATTGCCAAAGGCAAGGAAAAATTACAAGAATACAAGCCGTTACTCGACAGGATAGAGCGCACTTTAGGTGTTGATCGCGAAATAGTCGTGGCCATCTGGGGTGTGGAGTCAAGATTCGGTACCCGCCAGGGACGGTACCCGGTCTTTACGACCCTTAACACCCTGTTCGATGCCTATCCCAGACGTTCTTCCTTCTTTCGAAACCAGCTGATCCAGTTTCTTATCCTCTGCAAAAAAAACCATATCGATCCTCTCGAGATAAAAGGATCATATGCAGGTGCCTTCGGGCAAACACAATTTATTCCTTCAAGCTTTCGTGAGTACGCAATCAATTTTGACGGCGATGACCGTATCGATGTCTTTACATCGGTGGACGACATCCTTGCCTCCATTGCCAACTATCTGCACCGTTACCATTGGACACTCCATGCCCCCATATACCGGGATATCGGAAATCAGCTCAAATCCGACACGCTTGTCAAGGTAAAGAATCACTTGAGAAAGGGATATGTTGAATGGGCTGTTGTCTGTAAAGCCCAAGGAATCACCCTCCCCCCCCTCCGGTCGGCACCAAATTATCCATTGTCGGACTTGAGATCAGTCCTGATAAAGGTGGTGGTTACCGGTACATTGCCGGTTACAAGAATTTCCAGGCTATTACCCAGTGGAACCACTCAAACCGCTACGCCATGGTGGTGTCCGAACTGGCTGAGCAGCTAAAGAGATGATACGTGTACCACCACGGGAGAGCACGACCAGTAAGGGGCCTGTCAGGCCTTCAAATAAATTCTGATTCCCCCTGGAACTCAGCCTATCGGAATGAAAGGGAGTGATGATCAGGAAATAAAAAATATTTTATGTAAAACCCGTTAGAGCATATCCGATATGCAGATACGATCAGGGATTCCATCTTTTCGGGACGATCCTCGAAAATACCTCTTCCTCATACTCGTACTGATCCTCCTTCTTCTGGGCGGATGCCAGTTCCTCCATCTCCAGAACCTGTCGATCCCCGAAAATCCCCCGGTTTTTAAGGATGACGCAGACAGAGCTTCGTTGGTACAGGCTGTAAAACGGCAATTGGATTACCTGCAAGGCCTTTCTCCAAACGCCCGGGTCCTTCTAGATGAAACCCCTTACACCAAAAGGCAACTGGTGGAATCCGTCAAGCTGTTTTTGGACATTCTCAACAGCAACCCATCTTCAAAGTCCCTGAACAGGATTCTTCATGAGAAATTTACAACCTATCAAGCAGCCGGCCGAGAAAATAGCGCCTATGGAGAAATGTTGTTTACCGGCTATTATGAACCTGTTTACGCCGGCAGCCTTGTAAAAGCTCCACCATTTATTTACCCTCTGTATGCAAGGCCCCGCTCATTGCTTATTCAAAACGATCTTCAAAGCGGCAAGCGGATAATCGGCCGCCGGGATACAGAAGGCAAATTCGTCCCCTTTTGGACCCGGGCCCAGATCGAAAATCAACACCTTCTGACCGGCTACGAACTTGTCTATCTCCAGGATCCCATTGATGCTTTCTTTCTGCAGATTCAAGGATCCGGAATGATCAAACTCCCTGATGGCAAGCTTCGATCCATACATTTTTCCGCCTCAAACGGCAGAGAATACAACAGTATCGGCAAGCTTTTGGTAGATGAACAAAAGATCCCGAAGGAAAATATCTCCATGCAGGCGATAAAGAAATATCTCGATGAACACCCCTCCGAGATACAGCCTGTTTTGCAATATAACAACCGTTTCGTCTTCTTTAAGTGGGGGCAGGGGGAACCACGCGGCAGCATAGGAGAAAAGCTGACACCGGGAAGATCCATCGCCATCGATCCCGGCACCCTTCCCATGGGACTGGTTGCCTATATACAGACCCGTCGTCCCATCATAGCCACATCCGGAGAGATTATCGACTGGGTGCCCATGCAAAGGTTTGTTGTCCCCCAAGATACCGGATCAGCAATCAAAGGTGCGGGTCGTGTCGACCTCTTCTGGGGCAATGGTCCTTATGCCGAATCAGCCGCGGGAAACATGCAGGAACCCGGAAGACTTTTCTTTTTGGTCAAGAAACAGCAGTAGCACCCATTTAGAAGTGTGCTTGTCGTTTTATTAATCCAGTATACCTAAATTTTTTTCCTCGGAGACAGATCAGCATAACATCCAGTAACAGTTTAGAATTAAATGATGAATAAAGAAGGCAAGATGAGTGCAAAGGACAAAGAACGACCAATTATAACCCTCACTACAGATTTTGGACTCCACGATGACTATGTAGGGTGCATGAAAGGGGTCATCCTCGCCCGGTGCCGGGATGCCGCTATTATCGACCTGACCCACAACATTGAAGCACAAAACATTGCCCAGGCCGCCATGAGCATCGGCCATTCTTATCAATTTTTTTCTCCAGGCACCACCCATATCGTGGTTGTGGACCCAGGTGTCGGCTCAAATAGGAGTATTCTTGCTCTTCAGGCCGTAGGGCACACCTTTATCGCCCCCGACAACGGCATCCTGACTCCCTTCCTTGGGCAAGACAACTTTCAAAAGGCCTTTATTCTAGACAATGCGGAGGTATTCGCAGAAAGCGTCAGTGCGACCTTTCACGGAAGAGACATTATGGCCCCGGTTGCGGCAAGACTTGCCTGTGGCATGGATATCTCCTTAGTCGGACCCCAAATTAAGAGACAAGACTGTTTCCGGATCAATCTCCCAACAGCCCGATTTGAAGAAAACAAAATCGTCGGTGAAATCATTCACATAGATCATTTTGGCAACCTGCGGACCAGTATCCTGGCTAAGGATATGGCCCTCGTATCCCAACAAGAAGTACTGATTCGGGTAGGTAGCCACACTATCAATGGTGTAAATGCCAGGTACTCGGACACTGCATCAGGAAGCATTGTTGCCCTCTTCGACAGCCGAGGTCATGTGGAAATCGCGGTAAACAGCGGCAGCGCGGCTGTAACACTGGGCTGTCGCATCGGGGATGAGATTATTGTTACAAAACCGGGGAGTAAATGATTTTCATGAAATGACGCGAAAAAATTCAGCCCCCTCTGGTCTTTTGGTTCATCCCACTCAAGCGTACTTTTCTATAACCCAAGGAGGTTGAGATCGTCGTTTGCGGGCGCATCACGGAGGCCCGCCTGGGAAGCATATCAGGCCCGGAGGGTTGCGGATAGGACGTCCGCAACTGACAGCAGGCCAGGGACGGCCTGTCTGTCAGCCGTGGTTCCCAGGCGATAAGGCTGCAGGACGGCGACCGAAAGCGATGATCTCTCCTGGGGTAATTCTTTCAACTTTTCCAAACTACGCAAAAACCGGATAAGCCGGTCTTTTATTTCCTATCTCCTGAAAGGGCTTCTCTCATTACCGCAACAGGCGCCCTGAGTCCGGTCCAGATCTCGAACTGGGCAACTCCCTGCAGGAGCAGCATCTCCAGACCGTTGACCGTCCGACAACCTGCCGCCCGTGCCTCTTTTAGCAATCTGGTCTGCAAAGGCGAATAGACAATATCCATCACTACCTTAAAAGACTGCAAGGAATGGACCGGGACCAGTGAAACATCATCACGGGGAGCCATGCCCACAGAAGTTGCGTTGACGAGAGCATCTCCCTGCAATCCGGCGATCTCAGAGAGAGGATACCAGGGACAATCAAGCTCTGCAGCCAGGCCCCTTCCCTTTGCCTCGGTCCGGCTACAGAGCAGCAGTTCTACTCCGGCCTCCTGGAGACCAAAACCGATGGCTCTTGCCGATCCACCGGCACCGAGGAGGACTACTGTAGCTCCTCGTAGGCTCATTTCAGTCTCCAGGGCCCTATTGGCCCCGACCCAGTCGGTATTGGAACCGCAGAGGACCTTGTTCCCCTCCTCATCATTTACCACAATGGTGTTGACCGCCCCGATTTTTTCGGCAACGGCATCGATACGGTCCAAAAGGGGAATAACCGTCTGCTTGTGGGGTATGGTTACGCTGACCCCGCAAATTTCCAGGGCCTTCAGACCGACCAGGGCTCCCTCGACATCCTCCACCGGAAAGGGAAGATAGACCCTGTTTTCACCAAGGGCCGCAAAGGCGGCATTATGCATCGCCGGACTTAAGGAATGGCCGACCGGATTGCCGATAATACCGTAGAGTTTTGTTTTACCGTTGATCATGGGTATACATTCTTCTAAAGAAAGTCGTCGTAAAGCTATGAGAACCCTTGCGTTGGTGCACAGATGAGGTGCTGAAGGATCTTTACTCTCTATAAAGAAGAGCCAAAATTTCCCGTAGCGTCCCAACAGTAAGCTGTCCCGCCGCCGTCCCCTCCCGACCATCAACCGAGCAATAGGTCATGTATCCCCCAAGCTCCGCAGTTGCCAGCCGACTGATCACCCCAGGCTTTCCCATGCAAAATGCAATCAATGGAAAATTCTTCCGAGCTGCATCTTCCTGGAGACCAAGGACACGCAGGACATCGTGATGATCATGGGCCATGGTGACGATCTTGCCGACATCCGCCCCTTTATCCTGCATCATAGTAAGGTTATCTACAAGCTCAGTGCGCGTGGGAGTCTCCTTGAAATTGTGCCAGGACAAAATAAGGTTCGTCTCCCGGCTCCTAATCTCTGATTGCAGTCGATTATGAGAGACGTCCGGCGCCATCAGCTCCAAATCAATATAGGCCGCCTTCTGCTCCACGGCCTCAAGAAGAGGAGTGATTCTGGCATCCTCATCGGTTTGACACCGTCCTCCTTCCCAGGCCGGCCTGTTTGTGAACAGCAGCGGTTTTTTGATGGCTAATGAAAAGGCTGCCACGTCAACTTTCTGGAGATAATCGAGACGTATTTCGATCACATCGGCAAGTGGTGCCACGAGCTCCGCGGTCATCAGTGCATCAGAAACCGTCTTCTGGGCAACAGCTACACAAATTCTCATATCATTTCTCCCAAATTCCGTGGGTACTGGCCTAGGATCTTTCCAAGGCCCCGATCATATCCCGAACGGAATAAAGGTTTTCTCTTATCACATAGTCGTGAAGACCTTCGACAACCTCTTCACTGGCCCTCGGGTTAACGAAATTGGCGGTTCCTATCTGGACCGCCGTTGCCCCTGCCAGCATAAACTCCAATGCATCTTCCGTCGATTCGATCCCTCCGATACCGATAATAGGAATCGACACGGCCCCAGCCACTTGGTAGACCATACGCAAGGCAATCGGTTTGATTGCAGGACCGGAAAGTCCACCTATAACATTGGCAAGATGCGGACGTTTGGTCCGGAGGTTAACCGCCATACCGATCAGGGTATTGATAAGGGAGACGGAATCCGCCCCGGCCTGTTCGACTGCCCGGGCTATCTCAGTGATATCAGATACATTTGGAGAGAGTTTAACAATAACCGGCAAGCTGGTGTTCTCTTTTACCGCTTTCGTGACAGCGGCCGCCATTTGGGGATCGCTGCCGAAGGCAACACCGCCTTTCTTAACGTTTGGACAGGATATATTCACCTCAATGGCCGATATACCCGGAACCACATCGAGTTTCTCGCTAAGCTGCCTGTATTCTTCTATGGAATCCCCAAGGATATTGACTATAATCGGACTGCTGATCCCTTCCAAAAAGGGCATCTTTTCCGTGATAAAGCGATCGACACCGACATTCTCCAAACCAATGGCATTCAACATCCCACAGGCAGTCTCTATAATCCGCGGCGGTGGGTTTCCATGACGAGGCAGGAGGGAAATCCCCTTAACAATTACTCCCCCCAAGCGATGGAGATTAACAAGATTTGCAAATTCACGGGCATAGCCGAATGTTCCCGATGCCGTCAAAACCGGATTTCTCAGTTCGAGCGCCCCGATCCTGACCCTCAGGTCTGGCAAATGGTCCTTATCCTCTATATATTCCACGCAAGATCCTCCGCATTAAAGACCGGACCATCTGAACATACATGGACATATCCACCATCACGTGCTTCCACATTACATCCAAGGCAGGCACCCATCCCACAGGCCATAAAGCTTTCAATAGAGACCTGACACTCTAACTTCTTCTTGTGGCACTGACGAAAGACCTCTTTCATCATCGGCTCGGGACCGCAGGTATATACCGTGCAATCTGAAGGAAGATCAAGAGTTTTCAATACGTCTGTGGCCGTCCCGTGAAGTCCCATGGAGCCATCATCCGTTGACACCATCACCCCAATATCCAGATAGTGAAAATCATTAAACAGCGGCTCAATCTCCGCTCTATTTTTACCTCCAAGGATTATCATATCAGTCATTGTGCTCTTTTTGGTCCGGCATATCCTTTTGGCAAGAAAAAGCATCGGCGCTATCCCGAGACCACCTCCAACCAGACAGGCGGCTTTCCCGGTATCAATATGAAAACCTCGTCCCAGTGGCCCGAATACAGAGAGTGTTTCTCCCTCTTTACAATGAGCCATAAGCCCTGTTCCGCGCCCCGTAACCTTAAAAAGTATCTGAATCCGGCCGCTGCTGCTTGTCTGATGAATGGAAAAAGGACGGCGGAGTAACGGGTCCTTGCTTCTTCCGGCTCTGATCATGACAAATTGACCCGGTCTGGCTGCAGCCGCTATTTCTTCCGTTTGGAGGGTCAGTCGTATATTGAAATTCGATAGCTGTTCGAATCGAATAATGGTTGCATTTTCCTGGTATTGAGACATAGTATGAACGTCAATGGTTATAAATTTTATGTGTTATTTTTCAAGGCTTCGTAACTTTTAAATTATCGTTTTGTCCATGCTAAAGTCTTGACTTTTGCATGGCTATCATTTTTTTGTATTTTATGATACGAGATCCTTTCCTTCTAACCGCCTCACTGATCTTCGGTGCCTTGGTCGGCAGTTTTTTAAATGTGGTTATCCTCCGCTTGCCTGAAGAGGACGGCTCACTCGTCTATCCACCGTCCCATTGTCCTAAATGCATGACCCGTCTATCCTGGTTTGAGAACATTCCCCTTTTCAGTTTTCTGCTCCTTCGTGGAAAGTGTCGACATTGCCAAGGTAAGATTTCCTGGCAATATCCGGTTGTTGAAGTTTTAATGTCTCTGCTGTCCGCTGCCGTCGTCATGCGATTCGGCCTTTCGGCTACAGCGGCAGGATATTTTATCTTCTGTGCAGCTTTATTGTCCATCATTTGGATAGACATTCACCAACAGATTATTCCGGATATCATTAGTATACCGGGAATAATTGCTGGTTTTCTCTTTTCCTTTTTCAACTCTTTCATTGACTGGAAGGCTTCTCTTATCGGTCTATTGGTCGGTGGAGGAACTCTCTATGCGATCGCCCTTATCTATTACCTCCTTCGAAAACAAGAAGGTATGGGGGGTGGAGACATCAAACTCCTGGCGATGCTTGGTGCTTTCCTTGGTTGGCAGTCCTTGCCCTTTATACTTTTCATGAGCTCCGTCACCGGCAGCATTGTAGGGATCATTGCAATGATACAACAAAAAAAGGGAGGAAACACCAGAATTCCTTTCGGACCGTTTCTCTCCTGTGCAGCCCTTGCCTATCTTTTCTTTCGTGAAAGTATTTTTCGTCTGTTTTTTCTTTATTTCTCCTGATTATCAACTTCGTTCACACCTGATTTTTTTAACCATCTTTTATCTCTATATGCAGATTTTCATACCCCGGATCCGGGGAAAAGACACAGGCTCCAATCATTCAGACGGAACAGGTGTCGGAAAACGAAGTTCCATCAGATCCTTCTTCTCCTTTATAGACGTTCCAAGTATCAGACCTATGGCCTTGGCATCATTTACCTGTCGGCTGTTATGGCCATATTTCGGATAAAAATGATGAAACCACGATTTGCCGGATTCCGGCATTTTTCCTGAAAGTTTCAAAAACACCCCGATGGTACGCCACGGTTCTGCCAAAGGGTGGGTAAAGACGATCGGATGAAGGACACGGGCTCCTTTTTGTTTCAAAAGAGACCTCAAATACCAATTATGGGTTCGCCAATACCCTCGACAGGATATAAACGGGAGAACTGTCTTACCTTTAAAGAGCCTTTCTCCGTCCCTATCAAGCAACGCCAGGATCGGGCCACTCGGATTGTATGACCATGTAGGCCCTGCAAGAACTACGAGATCCCAATGAGAGCATAAATCAGCACTCAACTCTTTGATTTGAAACCGTGTTCGAAAAAGGGTTATAACCATCATCCTCAAGGTTTCAGCATATGATCCAAGGGGAAATTGCAGCTCCTTCAGAGTCTTAACTTGGAGCCATTTAAGATCGACATCAAATTCCTGTAGTCCCTCACACAATCCTTGGAGGAGATTTCTCGTCTGGCTGCTCAACGAAAAGAACACAATGAGAATTCGTTGTTTATTCACGATATTCGCTCTCAGATTGAGGTTTGGAACCGTCGATTGAGTCGAAGTATACCGTAGAATATTTCAAAAAAAAAGCCCTCGATCTCTCGAGGGCTTTAAATTCTATAAGGAAATATATTTTGTTATTCTATTTCGTGTTCAACACCAATAGCAATTTTATACAGTACCGTCATCACAAAGAAACCTGTTGCCCATATCCCAACAGTTAATCCTATCTCATTGGCAGTCGGATAGTACTCGGTAATATGTCCAGTCATACTCGGCACAAAACCACCGAGAACGAAGCCCAGACCTTTGTCTATCCACAAAGCGATGAATATGGCAGCACAGGCTCCACCGAGGATCCAATCGTTACCTTCTCTGAATTTCAGATAGGCAAACATCCCAAGGCTAAGGAAGTTGAGAAAAACTCCCGTCCACATAAAGGGGACCAGATTGTTGTAGGTGTGTCCATTTTCGGTAATCCCGAAGAACAGATAACGAAGTGATTCGATATGCCCTGGAACATTGGAATAGTATGCGGTAAAGAACTCCAGCAATACGAAGAAGGTATTGATGAGCGCCGCATACATTATGATGGTCGCGACTTTGTCCAGAGCCTTCTTCCCGGCATCAAAACCAGCGACTCTCTTCATGATCAGACAGGCAATAACAACAAGAGCGGGGCCGGCAGCAAATGCCGAGGCAAGAAAGCGCGGAGCTATAATTGCCGACAACCAGAAATGCCGTCCGGGCAGACCGGAATACAGAAATGCGGTAACGGTATGGATGGAAACAGCCCAGGGAATTGAGATATAGACGAAGATATAGACCCATTTCGGCGGCGGGACCTGTTTTCTCTCGGCGGTAAGGATGACCCAACCGCAAATGATATTGAGTGAGAGATAGCCCAGCAATACCACCATATCCCAGAAAAGCATGGAATTGGGGGTCGGATGCAGAATCATATTCATCGCCCGAAGCGGTTGGCCGATGTCAACCATGACAAAAAGCAGACACATGATGACTGCAGAAATTGCCAGAAACTCACCAAGAATTGTAATCTTCCCAAACGCCTTGTAGTCGTGAATGTAGTAAGGAAGGACAAGCATGAGGCCTCCAGCCGCAACCCCGACCAGATAGGTGAACTGGGATATGTACAAACCCCACGAGACGTCCCGGCTCATGCCGGTGAGTCCCAGTCCAAAGAGATATTGACGTACATAACAGACAGCGCCTATTACTATGAATACGCCGAGAAAGGCCAGCCATATCCAGTACGCAGGTTTACCTTTGAGTGATTTTTCAAACATAACGACCTCACACTATATAAAAGACTGACGGTTTTGTCCCTGCGGATGGCTTCCGCTGGATAGTAAATTCTTTCTGAAGGACTTGCCTTATTTCTGATTTTTCATCATTGATGTCACCAAAGATCAAGGCTCCACTGTCCTTTACTGCTGCCACACATGCTGGTTCGAGACCTTTTGCGAGGCGTTCTTCGCAGAAGCTGCATTTTTCGACAACACCGCGCATTCGGGTTGGGAAATCAGGATCTAAATGCTTGATATAAGGTCTCGGATCCTGCCAGTTGAAGCTTCTTGAGCCATAGGGGCAGGCAGCCATGCAGAAGCGGCATCCTATACAACGGTGAAAATCCATTGTTACAATACCGGTTTCCTTCATCTTGAAGGTCGCCTTGGTAGGGCACACCCTGACACAGGGAGGGAATTCGCAGTGGTTGCACAGTATGAGAAAGGGAGATTTCTCGACCTCTTCCGATGTATGATAGTTTGTATGCTCTTGGAAGGCATTTTCAAAACCTGTCTTCCAGATCCATTTGATCTCGTCCTTTTTCTTTTCCGGTGGGAACTGCGGGATATTATGGGCATTGATGCATGCCTCTATGGCCATGTCCTCAAGCTCCGGGTTTTGCATGAACTTTCGCATATCAATGACCATGCCATATTGTTTGGTCTTTTCACCCGTCTCCTGGAGGCTGCCGCCTTCCGCCATTTTGCCTTCAGACGCCCCGTGCGCTGCCTGTTCAGAGGCATAAGAGGCGGTGGATGTCAGCTTGACGATTGCGGGGGCACCTATTCCGGCAAGTGCAGAAAAACCCGCAATCTTCAGGAATTTTCTTCTTTCGTTATCCATTAGTGCGTCTCCTTCATCATTTCAGCTGCCTGTGCCTTTGTATAATGGCAATCCCAGCAATAGGGCTGAACTGCGGCATATTCATGGCATTTATCGCAGAATTTTACTTTACTGGGATGGCATTTCAGACAGGCCAACTGAAACCCTTTCCCGTAGACTTTACCATCCACCGTGATAGGTTCACGTTTATTTTCCCGTACGACCTCATCACGCCATCGGTTTAGCAATTGCATATGGGTGTCCCGGATCTCTTGCAAAGGGAGAACACATTGTTTTTCCCCTGCCGGCAATTCAGGCTTAGGCATGGCCCGTGCCTTCAGTCCGTTGTACCAGATGGGAGCCGTCAGAATGAGGACAAATATGATCAGTCCCGGAATAATTGTCTTTTTGTTATACATTATCGTAACTCCTTTATTCCCGGTCGGAATTAAACCATCGTTCGCAGGCCTTCATCAAGTTCGCCGCGTGTCTCGCCTTCGACCACCAAGGCATTACCGACGAGTTCGGAAACACCGCACACTCCGACTTCCGGATTCCAGTAATTCATCAGGGAGGTCAAAGTTGCCCGGTCAATGGCACAAACACATGACAACATATTGACGCCTTTCTTTTCATGGACATATTTGACCGCATTGGCTCTGGGTAAACCCGCCCGCATCCTCAGTTCCATGATCTCATCGGTGTTGAGACCGGTGCCGGAACCACAGCAGAAAGTCTGTTCACGGATAGTATTTTCAGGCATTTCAACCCAGTCAACGACGTGATCGAGGATATAACGAGGCTCATCAAGAAGCCCCATGGCCCTTGCCGGGTTGCATGAATCATGGAAGGTTGCCTTGACATGGCTGTTCCGGCTCTTATCAAACTTGAGCTTACCGTGCTTGATCAGGTCGGCAGTGAACTCGCTGATATGAACCATTTTGGTTGAGGCCGCGTTCTTAAATGCCGTTCCGGTAATCGGAGATACTGGCATTTCCAGGAAATCCGCCGGACCGTTCATCGTATCCATATATTGATGGACAACCCTCCACATATGACCACATTCACCGCCGATGATATATTTGACCCCGAGACGTTTGGCCTCGGCATACATTTTGGCATTGAGCTTTTTCATCGTCTCATTACTGGTAAAGAGGCCGAAGTTTCCGCCCTCCGAGGCGTAGGTCGACCAGGTATAATCCAGGCCTATAGCTTCAAAGAGGAGAAGATATCCCATGGCCGTATAGAGACCAGGTTCGGCAAAAACGTCGGCCGACGGAGTGATGAACAGGATCTCGGCTCCCTTCCTGTTGAAGGTATGATTGATCTTGATCCCGGTCAGATTCTCGACATCATCGGCTAAGAAATCGACATTATCCTTGAAGGTGTGTGGCTGCAGACCCATATGGTTACCGGTCCGGTTGGAATTGGATACCGGCTCGAGAATCCAGTTAATACCAATACCGACCAAATGGAGAAGCTCACGAATCATCATGGTTACTTCAGCGGTATCAATGCCGTAGGGGCAGAAAACGGAACATCTCCTGCACTCCGTACACTGGTAGGAGTACATGAACCATTCCTTGAGCACCCCAACGGTCATCTCACGGGCCCCGGCCATCTTGCCGAGAATTTTTCCTCCAAGGGTGAAATCGTTACGGTAAACCGACCTCAGTAACTCGGCCCGGAGCACCGGCATGTTTTTCGGATCTCCGGTGCCGAGAAAAAAGTGGCACTTGTCGGCGCAGGCACCGCACCGGACACAACAATCCATGAAGATCTTCAGGGAACGGAATTTTTCGAGTCGTTCTTTCAACCCTGAGAGGATAATTTCTTTCCAATTCTCGGGGAGTTTCCAGTCATCATCTTCCGGAGACCACTCCCTGGCATTGGGGAAATTCAGCCCACTCTGGCTGTTGAGATATTCCACCTTATCCTTCTTGGCGACATAGGCGTAATTCCCCTCTTTGAAGACAACGGGTATGTCCATCCAGTCCCTGGTTGGTATCGCTCCAGTTGCCAAGGATGGTCCCTGCACTACGCTTTTCGATAATTGTTCTAGTTTTGGAACTGCCATCGTTTTTATCCTTATACGCTAGTATGGGTCAACAGTATAAAATCTCATCCTTTTTCAGCAGGCAACTCTTTCTCAACCGGGATTCCGGCTTCTACCATGAATTCCCTGAATTCATCCTCATAGCCTGCATAGGAATGCGGCTTGATTTCGGGATCGTTCCAGGGGTTGATATGACGAACAGCACGGGAGTTGTTTTTCATGTTCCTGGTCGGACTCAGGAAGACACCACCCAAATGCATGAGTTTGCTGAAAGGAAAATAGATCAGCAGGGAGCATACCAGGAAAAGATGGATAAAGAAAATTGCCCCGATCTTGGTTGCAATAACCGGAGAGAAGGTAACAAGTCCTATCGCCAGTCGTTTGATGGTAATGATATCGATATCGGTCCTGAGAAAGTACCGCATCAGAATTCCGGTACAGGCTATACCGAAGATAAGGACAAGTGGAAACACGTCATTCATGAGGGTTATGTAACGTACATGGCGACTCCAAATTCTCCTGCCGAAGAGATAGCCCAAAGCAATCAATATGGTTGCATCGGTAACATAGACATTCGGCGCACCGATCTGGAAGATGCCGTCGCCGAAATCCAGCCAGTTCACCCAGGCAGGTACCGGATCCAAGAAAAGGCGCATATGTCTCAGGACAATCACAAGGAACGAGTAATGAAACAGCAGGGCAAATCCCCAGAGCCATTTGGAGGACTCATAGGTGATCTTCGGTCCATTGTAGATTTGAGTTTTGGTGTTTCTGAAAAGCGATCTGAACGTGAAGATCTCAAGAATCATCCTGGCAACAACCTCGGGGGTTGTATGAGGACATTCAAGTCTGTTCTGCTTGATGAAGTCCAGGGAGACCGCTTGGCCACAGCTAGTTTGGATGGGAAAGGGCACGGGGGACTTGGCCCAATCAATTACCTTGTAAATAAATCCACCAGCAAAGACCAAAATGGCCAGATAGGGGAGTGCAACGCCAAAAACGGATTGCATACCCGGTATCAGGGATCCGAGCCCGGCGATCGCGATTAAACCAATGACCGCCAGAAATGAGAAGACGTACTTCATTTCTTACCTCGCTTCAAATTGAACTGAATTTTTTTGGAGACCACACCGCTGAGGCACGACACTCATTCGATCCGGAAACCAGTTATTTGTTTTTGACCGTATCAGAACTTTCCTCTGTGATATTTTTGGCCCATGCCGATGGGCATTGGCTGTCTGTTAGAACATGAGCACCGGACTTTATTTCTTTTATCCTGACCTCGTAGAGCCGTTCACGGCATTGCATGTAGATATCAAAGGCACTCAGCATGGCTAAATCAACCGCAAAGTCAAAGTCATACAGGTTGTTTGCCAAATCACAATTTTGTTTATCCTCGGCAAGAACTTCCCGCACGATATGTTTGACGGCATTGATCGGCGCAACCGCCTGACCGGCTGTAAACTCTTGTACGGAACGCAGTCGCATTATCTCGCCCAGAGGTTCCTGAAACTTGACGGAATCCGCTTTCTCTGCCAAAAACCCAAACAGCTTATTCAAGGACAGACGGACAATACCGCCCGTCGGGTTTGCAAACGCGTTACTTTCTTTTAGAAAAAATTCAGACGATTTATAGGAGGACAGCGTGTATTCCACCCATCTATTGACGATCTTCCCTCTATGGTTGTTCAGTGCTTCGCTAAGATCCATCAACCAATCGCCTCTTTTGAATTAAGCTCTTTTTGAATAATCATCCAAAATTACAAACTATAATAATGAATGGCCATTCACAAACCATGACATTTAGCACCTTTCCCACCCTTTTTCAAGAACATTTTTTTGTCCGAAGTGGTAGGCCTGAAGACCATGGATTGCCAGGAAAGTCGGCAAAAATATCACGTAACCAATAGGATCGGACCAGGACGACCGGCTATATCGAACCTTAAAATTCTTCGCTCCGATATGGCAAATCCACTGCTCCCAAAAGCTTTCAGATCCCCTCTTACCGTTCCATATTGACAATTATGTTTTTGGCCTCATTGACATACGGATCTTGTTTGATCTCTTCTTTCCAATTCGACACCGTATCTTTTTTCCCGTTCTTTTCGTTAAGATCGGAAGAGTCACTCCCTTCGAGTCTTTCTTGGTATTTCCGATATTGGGAGCCGATTTTTTCACGCTCACGGCGGTCCTCGTCCATCTTTTTTCGCATGTCGGTAAGCTTTAGGGAGATGACCGTATGTTTTCTTCGCTCTATAGCTTTTTGGGCCTCTTCCGCTATCATCTTTAACCCTTCGTCGTGTTTGACTCTTCCCATGCTTTTTTTCTTCAACATCGCCAAATTCGGTATTTTATCGTCAAAAGGAGTGAAGTCCACAGGTCCCACCTGATCCCAGGGAAGGGAATAATCGAGATATTTTTCACCGGATTTCAAATGCTGAAACAGGCTCGGCAGTATAATATCAGGCACAACGCCTTTATACTGGGTCGAACCGCCGGTAACCCTGTAGAATTTTTGAATGGTTACCTTTAATGCCCCAAGATCAGAGATCTTTTTTAGTTGAAGAAGGGGCATGTTTTCATTCATGTCAATTATGGTCTGAACTGTTCCCTTTCCATGGGTATGAGGTCCACCGACAATCACCGCCCGTTTATAGTCCTGCAAGGCTGCTGCCACAATCTCGGATGCCGAGGCGGAAAACCGGTTTACCAGGACGACCATAGGCCCCCCATATTCGATACCATCATCATCGTCATCCAGAACTCTGGTTGTCCCATAGGTGTTCTTGACCTGAACGATCGGACCGGATTTTATAAAAAGACCCGCAATATCAACTGCATCAACAAGTGACCCTCCACCATTATTTCTGAGATCTAAAATGATCCCTTCAAGACGGGTCTTTTTAAGATCATCGATTGCCCGACGCATATCGTCTGTGGAGTTCCGGGCATTGTCACCGTTCTTTGATTTCTCAAAATCCCGATAAAAACTTGGGATCAGAATATAGCCGATTTTTCCACCGTCGGGAGAATCCATTACCGTATCCTTGACAAAGGTCTCCTCGATCTGGACCACGCCCCTGACGATGGGAATGACTTCCTTGGTTCCATCGGGTTTCTTTACAGTCAACCGGACTTCCGTCCCCTTGGGGCCCCTGATCAGCCGTACGGCGTCACTGATACGCATATCGGTGATTTCCACCGGTTCCTTGCCGGCCTCCGCAACCTGAATAATGACGTCCTCAGCCTTCAAATGCCCCTGCTTGGCGGCAGGACTCCCCGGAATGATCCGTACTACTTTGATAAACCCGTCATCTTCTCTTAAGAGCGCTCCTATCCCCTCCAGACTCCCTCGCATATGAATATCAAAATCTTCTTTTTTATCCGGGGGAAGGTAGTTGGTGTGGGGGTCAAAGGACCTGGCCACGGCGTTGAAAAAGCGATCGTAATGATCCTGTAGCGTCTCCTGATGCAGGCGGAAGAAGAAATCCTTATTTACCTTGCCAACCTTTTCCAATGCCTGTTTCCACAGGGCCTTCTCCGATTGCTTTGTTTTCTCTTTCTTTTGGTCCTCGACCAGATCAAGATATTTGGACATGACCCTGGCCTTCATTATTTTTCGCCATCTATTATGCAGTTCATTAAGATTACTTGCATAATCAATCTTTTCCGGGTCGGTCTCAAGGGTATCTTCACGGTTGACATCAAAACCATGGGTCATAATCCGGTCCACCATTTTCACGACCTGATCAATTCGCTCCTTCATGATCTGATAACCGGCATCAGGAAGAACCATGGTGCCATGTTCCAGATTCTCCGCAATATGAGGTGCAAAGGAGTTCAGCGTCGTTACATCCTGTTTTAGAAGAAACCTTTTTTGGTAATCCAACTGTTTCAGATAAAGATGAAAAATTGCAAGAGACTGTTTTTTGTCCATCTTTTTGTCGCTGAAATGGATAGCCGGAAGCTGTTTATCCAACATATAACCGATTAACTGATTTCTCTTCCGATCCGTGCTTTTGGTCTTTGATATATCTTGTGCGGCGACAAAACCGGCCGTAAAAAGGAAGACGACCAGGAAGGCCGTAGTAGAACGTGTGATGAAATTTTTCATGATTTTTTATATGAGTAGGTGTTTTGTATCGGCATACAAATCATGTCCGTCCGGCATTTCTGCTTGACAGACATAACAAAAGAGGACGGCAAATACCATCGAAAAGAAGACGAGCTTTAAAAAAGGCGATTTTAGATACCCGGCTTGGTTTCTTCCCTTGTCAATTAAAAATACCGGATTTTTAAATTTGATTTACATAATGGAAGTATGGCGATATCTCCCTGCTTATAAGGGGATAGAGGAGGATGTTTTGAAAACTGTTTACTCAGGCCGAAATGCGGCTCGGAGATAGATCATGAAAATACCTTTCCAAATCCTTCGGAAGTTCCTGTCTTGAAAGCCCCAGGTCAAGGGCAAAGGATATGAGCTCCTGAAACGAACAGTTCACCGAAGCAGACGGAAAAGCGCCTTCACGGATCTCTGTTGTCAAAAAATGCTTTAGAGCCTGGGCAGCTTCCTGTCGGCAAGACAGAATCTCAACCCGGTGGCGACGGTTAAAGAGCTTGAACCGCTGCCAATTTTCCATGGAACGCCTGAGCCCACGATAGAGCGATTTTCCTCTATTTTCCGGATGCATATCTCGAAGGATAATGTCTCGATAACGTTTTTCAGCAGCCTCGAGTAATTTCCTCCGCTCCTGCTCATTGAGCTGCAGACGAGGGCCATCCTCATCCTCGCTGAGATAATAAATTGAAGAATGGTAGGCGATTTCAGGAAGCTCACCAGAATCACGAACCGCAAGCCATTCATTTTCCAGTGCAACCTGCCTATCATTCATCTTCATCTTTCAATCCAAAGATAGTCCGCAGCATATCTGTCTTTACATTACTGTTTTGTTTACAGGAATTCTGTTTTATAAACTGTAGGGGGTCATAGAGTACTTTCGAGGCTATCGCGGTGGTCATCTTTTCGATGGTCTGTCGCTCTTTTTCCGATAGATTTCCTAGCCGGGGAAGGGTTTTCTCAAGCTCGACCCTGCAGATGGCATCCACCTTTTTTCTCAAAGCGGCAATGGTCGGTGTCATTGCCATTCCCCTATACCACCGCAAAAATTTCAAGACCTCTTCATCTACAATCCGACCGGCCTTAACGGCCTCCTTCTCCCGTTCCGATTTATTCAACTCCACGACATTGGTCAAATCATCAATATCGTAGAGAAAGATATTTTCCAGATCATTCAGGGATGGATCAAGGTCGCGGGGCACTGCGATATCAATAAAAAAAAGCGGCTTGTTTCTCCGGGTACGCATCACCGGTTTAACCTGATCCTTTTGCAGAATAATGTCGGAGGCTCCGGTGGAACTGATCAGGATATCAACTCGTTCCAGTTGCTGGACCAGCTCTTCAAGAGAGACGGCAAGACCATTGAATTTCTGAGCCAGATCCACTGCTCGTGCCAAGGTCCTGTTTGCAACCACGACCTCTCCCACTCCCTGACCGACGAGGTGCTCCGCGGCAAGTTCCGCCATTTCCCCGGCCCCGACCAGAAGGACCTTTTTATCCTGAAGACTGCCAAAAATCTTTTTTGCCAACTGCACCGCAGCATAGCTGATCGAGACCGCCGAGGAACCTATGCCGGTCTCGTTGCGTACCCGTTTTGCCACCGAAAAAGACTTGTGCAGCAATCTGTTGAGGAGCGGGCCAGTGGTATGCTGCGCCGATGCATACCGATAGGCCTCTTTCAACTGACCCACTATCTGCGGTTCACCGATAATCATCGAATCAAGGCTTGAAGCAACCATAAATAGATGCTGTACCGCTTTTTCATCATAGTAAATGTAGATATAGTCCCGGCACTTTTCCGCAGGTACCATACCACCGAAAAAAAAGTCAATCAGCTCGTCTTCCAACCGGTCATACGATTCGGCGACCAGCAGAAGTTCAACTCGATTGCAGGTTGACAACAGATAATATTCCCGGCAGCCGGGTATCTTGGAAATCCTTTTGAGCGGTTCCTGATACCCGTCGGCTAGTGCAATCTTTTCCCGAACCGCAAGAGGAGTCGACTTATGATTGACCCCGACAAGTACAATTCTCTCAGCGGGCATAAATATGCACTCCTCCCAACAAAAAGGTCACACCCCAGAGCGTGAAAAGGACGGCGCTAAAACCGATGATAGCCATAACCGCCGCCCTCTTCCCTCTCCAACCAACGGTGATACGTTGATGCACCTGAATGAGATAGATGAACCAGGTAATCAGGGACCAGCTTTCCTTGGGGTCCCATTGCCAATAGGTTCCCCAGGCCTGATGTGCCCACATAATGCCGGTCACAATCCCAAAGGTAAGAAAGAGAAAGCCCACTGTCAGGCAATGGCTGTTCAGCTGATCCAGTGCTTCCAGGGACGGCAGGCGGGAGAAAAAGTAGCCGAAGCGTTTGCTTTTCAGCTCCCGTTCCTGCAGCAGATACATAAGCCCCCCGCAAAACGCCAGGGCCAAAAAGCCATAGGAAATAAGTGATACACCAGCATGAACAGGCAGCCATAAACTCTTGAGAGCCGCGTCCATAGGCGCTGTTTTTCGGGAAACCGAAGCCGAAATCACCAGAAGAATAAAGATCAGGAGGGAAACGAACGTCCCGAAATTCTTGACCGTGTAACGCCAACGAAAAGAAAGATAGGCCCAGGTCGAGGCCCAGGCAAAAAAGGCAACAGCCTCATGCAAAGATGTCACCGGCGCGTAGCCTGTCAACATATATCGAGAAATAAGATACGCGGTCTGCAAGATTCCTGAGACAATGAGTATCCATCTAGCAATAGTCCGGACCTCTTTTTTCCTGGTGATAAAAAAAACGATATAGGCGGCACAGGCCAAAAAAGTTACGGCCAGGACAGTCTGAAAAAGAAGAAAACTTATTTCGCTTATCATGGTCTTCGAGGTCAACTCATCGGATATTTGATTGCAGGTTGAAAAGAGGTGAGATCAACCATCCTGTAAGCCTCTTTTGCAACGAGACTCTCTTTGAGGTATTTCTTTGGTGGAAATATCGGCTACAAGAGCTGCCACATCTATTGTTTTCGGAAGAATCGGTATAAGTTTCGTCTGAAGCGTCGGCCAGTCCCTTTCACGCAGGCAGGTCAATACGTCGACCTCCAGTATCTTCTCAAAGACCTGCTTATGGGACCATACCGAACCACCGTCACCTATGACAATGGATCTGATCGTTTTAAACAGATCAACCAGCAATCCATATTCAATATCGTATTGTCCGGCGAGTTTTTTTCTTATCCAGGCAGACAGCGCAGGGCTGCCACCGCCTGTGGATACGGTAATGAGCAGATCTCCCTGTCGCACCGTAGCCGGCACCTGGAAAGAACAGGATTCGGGGACATCGACACTGTTTAAAAGGATATCATGGGAGCCGGCCTCGTCGATCACCTGTTTCTGAACCCCATGATCGTTGGTTGCCGCAAAAACCAGGAAGGCCCCGTGCAGATCGCCGGCTTGAAACCCTCTCTGCCACCATTCTATTTTCCCACCTTGGGCAAGGTCCCGTATAAAATCACAGGCCATCGGACTGATGACCCTAATCCTCGCCCCACAGACTAGAAGAGATTCAATCTTGCGGGCTGCGACCTCCCCCCCTCCAATAATAAGGCAGAAACGGTCGTGTACTTTGAGATTTACAGGATAAAAAGGCATAACTTACAATGTCATGTTCAATTTTTCCATTTAAGGCTGTTGACAAGAATCGTGACCTGCCCGCGGGAGGTGTTCATTACCTGTTTGCCAACCGCTATACGGAAATCCTCTCTTGCAAGTTCCAGGAATTTCGACAGAGATTTTCGGCGGATATCATGGGCGAGATAAAGTGTACCGTCGGGTTTCAAATAGGACTTTACCAAGGAGAGAATCGGTTGCAAAAATTCTTCGCGGAATAAAATCTCGGCCCCGGCAATCACATCGAACGGCTGAAGATCAGGAGGGTTGAGCCAGTCCAAGAGTAATGTCTTGACCCCTGGCAATCCTGACGCCGCACTGCTTACCCGCTCAAAATCAAGAATAATATCTTCATAGTCACTAAGAGTAACATCGAATCCTGCAGAAGCAGCGGCGAGACCAGGTGCACCAAGCCCTGCTCCCAGCTCCAGCAGGGTCTGTTTCTTTTCTTTGGCTTGAGGCAGCGAACTCAACAGATACGAAAGTACCATGGCTGCCTCCCAAAGCCTTATCCAAAAAGGAAACTCGGCAACATCGGCAAAGGGATCCCTGCCGGCCAAAACTTCTTCAAGATCTGCAGTCTTTAGGAGCCTGATAGTTTTTTCCCCAACCTTCAGTTTATCAAAGGTGAGTGAGTATTGCTTTTTAATCCGATTATAAATGCATCGTTCTTCTTCAGGTAAATTTCTGATATCCATAGGTACCACAGCGGCAAAACGCCGATTCTCCATGATTGAAGCTTTATTGTGAACTAAGGGGTTCTGTTGAGAAAGGACACCACATAAGGTTGGTCATTCGCAAACACAGATTTTTTACAATACCCACGAACATTCTGCATGTCAATCGACAAGGAACCGGCAAACACCTCCGGTGGGAAGAGAGCTGAAAATCCGTAGGCACCGGTTATCATTTCATAACATCCTTAATATCCTTTGATAAAACGGAATGCGGGACATAACCCGTATATTTTTTTACAATATCTCCTTTCTGGTTGATCAGGAAGGAGGCCGGAATCGCTCTAATTCCTCCAAAGCCAAATACCGTTTTGCTATCGGCCATTACCACCGGATAATTGACCCCCAGCTTTTCAAGCCTCCAGGCGACACTCCTGGCCCCCTGCTCATCCAAAGAAAATGCGATCACTGAGAATCCATCCCGTGACAATTCCTGCTGCAGATCGACAAGGCTTGGAACCTCTGCCATGCACGGTGGGCATGAGGTTGCAAAAAAGATAACCAAGAGTACCTTTCCCTGGAGGTCTTTGCTGTCGATTGGCCTCCCGTCAGTTATTTCCGGACCGGAAAAACTCGGCATCTTCGTAATCGCATACAGGGGCTTTGCAGAAAAAAAGAAAGATACTACCAGAAGAATTGCCAAGACTACGACACTATGTCGGTTATGTTTTTTTTCCATCGATCTCCTCCTAAGATTATTTCAAAACTTCTAGGAATATGATACTCTCGTCTGGCAAAATTTTCTTCACTTTTCCGCATAATCCTTCACGATCCGATCCGAGACCCGGCATCTTTTTACGAGACGACAGGAAAACAGAAAAAAAGGATATGGAGATGCGTGTAATAAATTATAAAACATGCTAGACTACAAATTGTGTGTGCTCCCGGACGGCCCGAAAATGATTTTGCCAGGCAAACTTACAATCCAACATTCGGCACATTTTCATTAGCCAATCCCCACACACTTTTATTTTAAACATACAGGTAAAACACAACCGCCATTAAGGAAACACATGCAATGACACCTTTTCCTCCTTTCCTCCGTCGACAGGTTTTTATTCTCATTTTATGCTTGATTTTCCCCTTACTTTTCACCGGAATTGCTGTCGGCAAGGTTATCGATCGTGTTGTTGCGGTGGTCAATAACGATGTCATTCTCCTCTCGGACCTGGAAGATGCCATACAGCCGTATTTGAAAAAGATTACAGAAAAAGCAACTGCTGAATCCCGGCAAGAGGAAATCCAACGAGCAAAAGAGAGTATGCTCGACACCTTGATTGAAAAGGATCTTATCGCCCAAAAAGCTAAAAAAGCCAGGATCAGAGTTACCGATGAGGATTATAAACATGCCTATGAGCTTCTTGCCAAAAGAAGTGGTCTTACTAAAGAACAATTCGCAGCCCAAATACGTGCATCCGGATTAACGCAATCCGAATATAAAAAGAACCTCAAATATCAGATTCTCCAGGAAAAAGTAATAAATCACGACGTCCGATCCAAGGTTGTGATTACTGAAACGATGATAAAGGAGTATTATGATGCCCACAGGAAGGAGTATACTCAAACCAAAGATGGATATGCCCTTTTGCAGATCGGCTTTTCCTGGGGAGACTCTTCCGAATCACAAAAATCAGCACCGAACATGTATGCAGATAAAATCGATGCCAAACGCCGGGCGGAAGAGGTTCGAAAACTCGCCGAAGATGGTCAGGATTTCAGAGAGCTGGCAAAAAAATATTCAACACTCCCATCTGCCTCCGAAGGGGGCGACATAGGTGTGCTGCAAAAAGATGACATGGCTTCAGACATGCGAGACGCCATAGTAAGCCTTAAGCCGGGGCAGATAAGCAAAATCATTGAAACCCCCGCAGGATTTCAATTTTTCAAGCTCTTGGCCAGCAAAGACGGAGTAGACCCTAAGTCGTCCTACGAATCGGCCAAGGAGGGGATACGGGAAATCCTCTATGGGCAACAATTGAAAAAAGAATTCGACGTTTGGGTAAAAGACCTGAAAGAACAAGCCTATATCAAAAAGATGTACCCCTAGGCCCGCTGCGAGGGTCTTGTTGAAATGATTACGTCTCAGGTTGGCGCTTATATCGTTTGAAACGATATTGAGCCAACCATACTCCTTATTTTCCGACAGCAGGAATCAACCGATGGTGAATGATCCCTCCGTATCCGATAGCGAAACACTAGGTCAATTTTTACATAGACACAGAACAGACAAGGGTCTGGATTTATCAGATGTCGCCGAACAGACCAAGATCCCGCTTATCACTCTGAAGGCAATGGAAGACGGAGAATACAGGGCTCTGCCGGCGGACGCCTTCGCCCGCGGCTTTTTTTCGATCTACGCCCGTCTCCTCGAAGTGGATGTCGACCATGTTTTGGAATGTTATATAAACGAACGTGATTCTAACCAGAAAAATAGAAAGAAGACAATGCAGACCCCATCAATGTTGGGCGAAGCCGTCAGTCCCATGGCCGAACGACCTGCGTTCAGCCCCATCTCCCTCATGGGATTTTCCTTAGTCGTCTTTATCCTGTTGGTAACAGGAGTATGTTGGTATTTTTCATGGAATCCGGCAAGGTTTTTAAGCAATCAGCTGAGGAGCTTCGGACACATGCCGTCAATAGAACAAAGCAACGAGTCAAAGAGTGTTACTCCACCTCCGGCACCGGTCAAAGAGAATTCTGTGTCTCCATCGCCCTACCACCAGTCCGCGGATAAAAATACAGCCACGACTTCCACCACTACCTGGAAATATACTCTCATCGCTGAATTTCAGGAAGCTACAAAGGCAACAGTTGTGGTCGATGAGGATTTCCCTGACGAGATGAACTTTACCGCAGGGCAGACGTATGAGTGGCATCCGAAACAATCCATGACGCTTACTCTTCCAGCAGACACAAAGACACGGCTGAGTCTGAACGGGGTTATCATCCCATTGCCGAAACCGGTTGGCGGTTTTATCACGGTTTCAATTCCCGACTCCGTACCCAAATAATTCCTGCTGATGGATCGGATGAGAACATTGTATGGCTTCACCGGAACAGCAGACATCTGCCATCGTCCTTGATTGTCGCGACCATGGAGAGTCCGATAAAATAGTCACCTTCTTCTGCCCTGAAGCAGGCCGTTTTACGGGTATCGCCAAAGGAGCAAAACGCAGTAAACGACGCTTTGTCAATAAACTGGAACTTTTTTCCCTGCTCCATATCACCTACACTCTTCCCAGGCAAGACGGTCTCGCATTTATTGCAGCTGCTGAACTGGAATCAAGCTTTCTTCAGCTCCGAAAAAAAGTCGAACTTTACAATGCCGCAACGGTTATCCGTGAATTCATCCTAATGGGTGTACGGGAGAAAGAATGCGACTCCAGGGTCTTTACTCTGCTTCACTGGGCACTACGATCTCTTGACAAAAACCACCCCCACCTTCCTGTAATTGCAATATTTTTGATTAGATTCTTTGATTATATCGGTTACAGGCCCGACCTTCAATGCTGCCATCATTGCGGCCTTGGAGTATCCTCTCAAATGAGATTCAGTTTCAACTATACGATAGGCGGACTGGTCTGTGAAACCTGTGCAGCACATGGTCATCAAACAGTCGTTCCCCTTGCCTTCGGCACAATCCGACTCTTAACGGATATTCAAACTCTCCCCATTAAACGTCTGCACCGGAGGCAGTTCTCGAGTTTAGCCCTAAATGAATCCCTTATATTGCTCCACCGTTTTGGACGTAGACTCTTTCAACGCGATATTCAATCATGGGAAACGATTATAACGACAGGAGACAGGAAATAGGAGACAGGGATCAGAAAAAAATCATAGGAGAACAGATATACCAACACTTGGCCATTTTTTCTGTTCGGAACTCTGGATTCCGCCTCTTAGAGATATCGTATTTCTCCGCTTTGCACGCTTGTGAAGGAACCGTCGTCAAGTCGCAACAGCAGTGATCCGTCACCCTGGAGTGCCATGACCGTAGCCTGATAAAGAGGAGTCTCAAAGACGTTGAAGCCATACACAACTCTCCTGCCGACGGTATCGGAAAGTTCCTTCCAGCGTTTCAGAAGCGCCGGCTCATCCCTTTCTTCGGAAATTCCGTGTTCCCGTAATGCATGAGCCTCTTCAGCGTACAGCAACCCCATGTTCCAGGACAGCTTGGCCAGAAAGATCAGGGTGAAAGTGTCAAGATCAACGGGATGACCAAGCGCTTGTGCCAAAGAGATAGCCGTTGTTTGCAACTCTTCCGGGAATGAGTCGTTATTTACATTGATTCCAAAGCCAATGAGATCGTACTCGCCGTGACGCTTAGGCCCTGAATACCCCTGAATCAGGAAGCCTGCCACCTTTTTCCGCTCGACCAGAACATCGTTTACCCAGCGCAGGTTTGCCTTGGAAAGCCCTATTTGTCGGACGGCCTCGCAACAGGCTACGCCCACTGCCAGGGAAATAAACCGCCGAAAATCAGGAATGAAGGTATTGGCGTGGATCAGACATCCCCAGAGTCCACCAGCCGGGGCATGCCAGGACCGGGTGAAGCGTCCCCTTGCACTATCAAGGGTCCCAGCTATAATGACCGTGCCGCTTGACACCGATCGATCTGCATTTTCGCTCCTGTCGATTATCTCCCGAGCCCTGTCCATGGCACGGTTTAAAAAATCATGGTGCGCGAATACGGAACCAACAAATGCTCCGTAACGGAGCACCGTCTCCGCATCGTTTGTCGTCCGACTGCGCAGGGGCAGTTCGTGCTCAAGTATATATCGCTGAAGGTCCTCGACGGTCGGGCTGATTACAGGCATTGATCAAGACCATCGCCTACTGTTATGCTTCAGCATCCCAATCGGCTTTCACTCTGGTGATGATCTTCTGAATGAGCGGCAGCTTGTCGGATGAGCAGACCCCTATTAACGGGTCTCCCTGGTCAACTGAGATGCCGGGCTTGAAATAAATGGAATAGACCACACCGGGCTCTCCTTCGTAATAAACCGGTGTATCACGTTTCATCAGGGACATGGTAATGATCTCATCACCCGGTTTTATCGATACCGCCTGGGCCCCCTTTTTCTCGATACGTGACTGGACATCCAGTGAAAAAAAATACTTTGCTCTTTCAGGGGCGGGAAAAAGAAAAAGGACCTCTTTTAGGATGTTTTCAATGATTTCTTTCTTCTTCAGAGGATGGCGAATGGTCATCAACTTTTCACCCGCCTCAACGAATTTCCCATCCAGCTCGGAGCGGATGTCTGCTACAGTGCCGTTGGTCTGTGATGTCACAAGTTTTGAATTACGCTCCCTGGTTATCTCATAAAGAACTGTTCCAGGCACATGCAGCCACTGACCGCTGGGGGCCGCCACCTCCTCTCCTTCGGAAACAAGACAACGGACAATTCCGGTATGGGTGGCACAGACATCCACATAATCGTAGGGATCGGATCTATACTTACCTAAAATCTCATCAAAATCAATTTCATTTGCCATGCATCCAGTCCGTATATCATTTCTTAGGGCCCGCTTAGAAAGATTGCTTTTTCATTCAATAGCCTGTGTTGTGCGAAAAGTAACACCACCGAAATAGCAACGAAGCATCCGGTATCTTTTCGCATACCTCGATCTTGAACGAAATTTCAAAATTATTAAGGTATACCTAAGAGACGTATTTTCAATTAATAAATGCCGATGACTAGCGGCCCAGGTCACGGCACCTCTACGACAAGGTCATCGTCAGCAAAACCGCTGCCGCGGTAATGTTTTGCATCAGATGCGTCTTGAGAAATCCATCAAAGGAAACATTGTGCAGTGCTAGAACGCCGTCGCCCCAAGGAACGGCGAGCATTCCGCCATCCGCCAGGGGTATGACCCCCACGAAAAAAAGACAAAGATCAAATAATACAATTCCGATAATTGCATATTTCCACCATTTTCCGTTCATATCATCACCTTGCTGTAATTCTATAAACCGAGGTCAGTGAATTCTGCCTCCACCGGGAAACCACCCCCTGATCAGTGAGCAATTCTACTGAGATATTCTTCTCATGGCAAGCCTATTCTTGCGCTTATCCCCGATTTGATCAATTCTGGCTGAGCCAAATTGACATAGTGTTCATGAAATCCAGCTTACCTGTTTTCCCGATGAAGGGTTGGTGGTATAGTGCATCGGTGCCGGCCTGAAGCCCGGCGATATTTTTTAGAGAACCGATCCTGCCATGCCGCCAAAAAATAAAGAAAAAGACACACTGTTTCAGGTGGAATCCATTCCCGAGGATTTCACCTTTTCTGAACGGGTCGCCGAGGTTTTCGACGACATGCTGGACCGCTCCGTGCCCTTCTACCGCGAGGTTATCCGCGCCTCGGCCCACCTTCTTGAGAGATACCTGGACCCTGAGGACAAGATTGTCGATCTGGGCTGTGCAACCGGTACCACCCTGCTGGAACTGACCAGAATTCTTTCAAACAAGAAGCTGAAGTTCATAGGTGTCGATAACTCAAAGACAATGCTTGACAAGGCCAGACTAAAGTGCGAACTCTTTTCCAAACAAGATAGTATTAGCTTTATCGAGGAGGATATAACCCATCTGCATCTGCCGGGGACAGGTGCCTTTGTTTTGAATTACACCCTGCAGTTTATTCGTCCCCTCCTGCGTGAAGGCTTTCTGCGCCGCCTCCACGACAACCTGCGTCCGGGGGGGCTTTTGATCTTGAGCGAAAAAACGATCAGCCCAAACAGTAGATTAAACAGGGAATTCATCGACATCTATCATCAATTCAAACGGGAACGAGGCTATTCCGAACTGGAAATCGCCAAGAAACGTGAAGCCCTGGAAAATGTTCTGATCCCGTTTTCTATCGAAGAAAACAAGGCATTGTTAAAAAGAGCGGGTTTCGGCTCGACTGAAACCTTTTTCCAGTGGTTCAATTTCACCTCCTTTATAGCGGTCAAGACATCGTGAGTACGGAAACCGACTATCTCCCCTTACTGACAAAGACTGCAAGGTCGGAAGAAATCCTGTCCATCCGCAATGAGCGCCTTGCATGGGCCGGACAGGAGAAAAAAGGATTCCTGCGCTACCGCAGGCCCTGCGAGCGACTCATGCGGCATTCCGCCCGCCATGTTGATTGCAGTGGCGATATCGTCACCATCGGCACCGGAGATGAGCTATCAGAGACAACCCGAAAGACCATAAAAGAAGACCTGAGGTCCTTTATGCCCTGGCGTAAAGGACCTTTTTCCATATTCGGTATCGATGTCGATGCCGAATGGCGCAGCGAACGCAAATGGCAGCGGCTCCTGCCGTTCCTGCCGGACCTTTCCGGCAAGACCGTCGCCGATATCGGTTGCAACAACGGCTACTACATGTTCCGGATGACCCCGCACAGGCCAAGACTTGTCCTCGGGTTTGAACCAACGATCCAGCATTATTATTGTTTCAAGGCCCTCAACGGAATGGCCGGCATAAGTAATCTCTTTATCGACTTATTGGGCGTCGAACATCTTTCCCTGTTTCCCAACTGTTTCGATGTGATCTTTCTGATGGGGATCATCTACCACCGCCCTTCCCCTTTGGATGTCTTAAAAGACGTTTTCACCTCCCTGAAACCGGGCGGAACCTTGATCCTCGAATCCCAAGCTATTCCCGGAAGCGACCCCATTGCACTTTTCCCGGAAAAAACCTACGCCAAGGTCCCGGGAACCTACTTCGTCCCGACCGGGGCCTGCCTGGCCCATTGGTTACAACGGACAGGATTCAAGGATGTAAATCTTATTTGCAGCCACCCGATGACATCTGACGAACAACGCCGAACAGATTGGATGATTTTTGAATCCTTCAGCGACTATGTTGATCCTGTAGATCCTTCTTTGACAGTGGAGGGCTACCCGGTACCACATCGGGTTTTTCTGCTTGGACGGAAAAATACCAACGGGACGTAGGGGCTGTCCGGAAATACGTGTTACAAGTAGGTGCTCAGATTTGAGTCGTATTTGGGCAATCCGATTGAGAAAATCCGCACGCGTAGCAGTGCTGCGCCTACGGATTTGGCGATTGAAGAGCGACGAAAGACGGCCCGAGGATGAGAAGCATAATGGTATAGGTGTTTGCTGACAGCCCCTTAGCTGCAACCTTTCACTTCAGCAAGCTGCCGATTGAGTTCTTCAGGGTCTGAAATTGGAAGCCGGCACGTGCAATTGACACAAATATAGGCCGCGGCTCCCTTATCCGACTGTTGCAAAGACTCAAGATACGGCAGCTTTTCCGCAAGATATTTCTGATTCTCTCCAGCATCAGCCAAAAGGATCATCCGATGGGGATCAAACCGGCCCTCGGCAGCCTGCAGTAAAGCCTCTGTATCGTCAGCTCCCGGGCACCCTGCAATCACCACCTGCAAAGGGCTTTCATTATAATTTTCCCAGGCTGAAAGCAAAAGCGGCATCGCATAAGGGGAATGATCAAGGACTTGGGAGAAGGAAGTAACAAGTCTCCTGGCCATCCTTTGCCAATCGTCTCTGGCCCTCAGACGGGAAAGGCGTAAGAGGTTATGTGCCGCCACCGAGTTGCCGGCCGGCTCCGCCCCGTCATACGTTCCCCGCATCCGTACCTTGAGACGTGCATCGGCGACACTGTCATAGAAGAAGCCGCATTCCTCCTGCCAGAACAAAGTTATCGTCTGTTCGGTCAACTCCTCGGCCCAGAGCAGCCAGTACGGATAATGATCGGACTGGTAGAGGTCCAACAGGGCATCGGTGAGATTTACGTAATCGTCCAACTGCCCGGCATGACCGGCCTCCTTATCCCTGTACCGTCGCATAAGCGTCCGGCTACCAGGATCGTACAGATTCTCTTCGATAAAACGTGCCGCCCGTACTGCTGCATCCAAGAAATTCGGCTCTTTCAGTATCCTGCTCCCACGGGCCAGAGCCCCGATCATGAGGGCATTCCAACTGGTGATGATCTTATCGTCGCAATGGGGACGAGTCCGCCTGCCACGAACCTGCAAAAGCACCTCTCTAGCAGCATCAAACTGGGTTTCTGTTTTCTTTAGACTCAATGAAAAACGACTGGCGGCCTCTGTCAGGCCGTGAACCTGGGAAAGAATGTTCCTGCCGGCAAACTCACCCAAAGGATCCTGGTGAACATTTCCGTGTTCCTCAATCCCGTACATATAACAGAACAGATCCGCAACCCGAGGATCAAGAATTTCCTCTATTTCCCTGCGCTTCCAGAGATAATATGAACCTTCGCCGTGTTCTTCCGGTGCATACGGATTGACACTGTCCGCGTCTTCGGCGGAGTAAAAACCGCCATCGGGATCCTGCATATCCCTCAGAACATAGTCGAAAATTTCACGGGCTACACGGGCATACATATCTTCCCGGCTAATAAGGAAGGCGTCGAGATAGTTGTCGGCCAATTGCCCCTGATCGTAGAGCATCTTTTCAAAATGCGGCACAAACCAATGCTCGTCAACCGAATAGCGATGAAAACCCCCACCTAGATGGTCATACATTCCTCCGGCAGCCATCTTGCGCATGGTATGCAGGGCCATCTCCTTGGCAGGCTCCTCTTCGGTCCGTCGATACCGGTCAAACAAAAAGGTAAATACGACGGATCGTGGAAATTTGGGGGCATCCCCGAAACCGCCTTCTTTTTCATCATAGCTTTTGGCAAGAAAGGTGTAACAGCGCTCGGAGGCATCCGCGGGCACGTTTATCCCAGGCCGGTGTTCCACGCCAAGCCTTGCAACCAGTTGGGAGGCGACTTGCCGAAGCCCATCCCGATTCTCCTGCCAGGCTTTATTCAGAACCGTAAGCAGGTCGGTAAAACCAGGTTTTTGATAGGAGGACCGGGGTGGAAAATAGGTGCCGGCGTAAAAGGGACTACCGTCTGGCAGCAGAAAAACCGACATGGGCCAACCTCCGCTCCCGGACATCATCTGAGTGGCGGCCATATACATTCCATCGATATCCGGACGCTCCTCCCGGTCGACTTTGACACTGACAAACCACGTATTCAAGAGATCGGCGACTTCAGGGTCTTCAAAGGATTCATGGGCCATGACATGACACCAGTGACAGGTGGAATATCCGATGGATAAAAATATGGGTTTATCCTCCCGCTTGGCCTTGCCGAAGGCCTCGTCCCCCCAGGGGTACCATTCGACCGGGTTAAAGGCATGCTGAAGCAGGTAGGGACTCTTCTCGGCAAGCAGATGATTCGGTTTTTTTCCCATGGCCGGTCTCCTTCCATAATAGGGATTCAACTGGACTTATCTTGCACGCAACGGCCCAGGTCGTCATGGTAGAGACGCCAGGTAAATGTACCCATCTTTTCCATTGCAACCGTTGCTTCCAGATTCAGTAAACAAAACACTTTCTGATTACCACTAATGTTCAGTAACTAATCCAAAGTGTGAGATGTTCGTTTCGCGGGACGCCATAAACCCATCCCTGGGGGCAACGCTTACGCCGTCCAGGCTGCAGAGACCCGAGAAACGAACAGCTCACACCCTTCCTTTCCGATAGGCTGAGTTTCAGTGGTAATCAGAAAACACTTTACCATTTATCTCTATTTTTCGATTATCTGTAATACCGTGGCCTAAACGAATTTGCGCACATCAAGAATTTCGCCCCTATGGGAGTCCTTGAGACTCTTGACATAGACTTTGGCGGTCATGGCTGCCGAAATCCCCGGACCGCTGTCCATCCCCATCGCCTCCATGGTTTCCTTGACCCAGGCAGGGCTCACACAGTTTATGCGGGTATCTCGGTCCATCTCAAGTTGGGCCGCCCGGACAAAGGCCTCAAGTCCGGCGTTGACCATGCTGATCGAGGTTGATCCGGGCATAGGTTCCTGGCTGAGGATACCACTGGTAAGCGTGACCGATCCTCCGTTATTGAGATATTTTCGTCCTTCGAGAAAAAGTGCGATCTGTCCCATGAGCTTGTTCTTCAGACCGAAAAAATACTCCTCGTAAGAGAAGTCGTTCAGGGGTGAAAATTTGGCAGAACCTGCGGCACTGATAAGTGCATCAAACTTTCCTGTCTTCTTAAAAAGAGCGGCAATGGATTCGTTGGAGGCCATATCAACCCGAAACTCTCCCCGTGAACTACTAACCCTTATAAGTTCATGCTCATTCTCCAACTCTTTGGCAATTTCCTTGCCGATAGTACCCGTGGCACCAATAAGTACGATTTTCATGTGTTTCCTCCTTATAAATATCTACTAGCCCCTCAAACTCAGCCTATCGGAATGGAAGTGAGTGGGCGTTCGATTCTCCGGGCGCTGTAGACTGAACGGTAGCAGCGAAGCCCCAATGGATGTGATTATGGCATCTTGAAAAACGAACAGCACACTTCCTGGATCAGGGGCTGAACATTTGCGGTGATCAGGTAGATATATCCAAACACCAGAATCTTGTCTCCTTGGTTTTAATTTATCCAATCTCTTTCTTCTCCAGCAGCACTCTTCCAGCCTTCCAGGCATCACCGACCTTCTCCCTCTTTGTTGTTATATTAGTTGTACACACAATTTTTAACCAAAAAGAACATCCTCTTTATTCCCGCATGAGTTTACGAGAAGCCTCCGCTGTGAGCCGAGTCAATTCATCCCCCTGACCCTTTCCAAGGATCCTGCTATACCGCTCATACAACCCCATCCAGGCCTCTTCTATCCGCGGTTTAAGCGCTTTCCCTTTTTCCGTTGGATGGATAAAGGTATTTCTCCCTTGGCCTTCTTTCCCAATCAGTCCTCGTTTATCAAGCGCGTCAACAAATCGGGACACAGTCGAGGGCGCCATATTGAGCAATTCGGCCAGCTCTTTTTGGGAAATCCCCGGGGAATCGATAACCAACGTCAACAGGAACGCATAGGAAGGAGTCATGCCAACACCTGCAAATTCTTCCTCCCCCATCCTGGTGATGACCCGGGCAAGAGAATTAGCAGTATAAAACAGACAGCATTCCAGTGTATTTGATGTATTATTTTCCATGGCGATCCTTGTTTAGTTGCACATACAAATAATTCAAAGCATCCTCACTGTCAACCGTTTTTCTCAAATATTTTCTCTTCTCCCTGAGAACTCTGCATTGTCATCCAACCAAAGTATGCTTATCTGTTGTCGGAAAATATTTCGGCAATGCATTGCCTTTCCAACAAACTATGATACAATTGCTGAAAATTAATACTTTTCAACCATATAAAGAAGTCTGACAAAATCTTTTATCAAAGGATAGCGTAATGAGAACATCATCCACGAGGCATACAAGCCCTGAGATTTTACGACGCTACCACCAATAAGGAGTTACACTTGATGGATCATACCAAATGCACACTGTACAGCGGTGGTCTGAAAGGAGCTGAAGCAACTTTTGGAGAATTGGCTGAAAAGATGAATATCAAAGAGGTGATCTACACCTTTGAAGGCCATCGGCTCAGCCGGGACAAAAACACCGTAGTCCTCAGCCAGGAAGAGCTCGAGCGTGGAGATATCAGCATGGAGCTTGCCTCCAGGATGATGAACCGGACCTATTACGAAACAGACAAGATCAGAAAGGTCCTGCAGACCATTTTCCATATGGTGAACAGCGGTCATCAGGTCTTTGTCATCGGCTCCATCATGAGCGATGGCTCCGTCAAGGGAGGAACTGGCTGGGCCGTCGAGTTGGCCAAGATGTTTAATCGCCCCCTCCATGTTTTTGATCAACCGACCAAACAGTGGTTTAAGTGGAAGGATGGCTGGAAAGAAGACAGCCCCAAAATCGAATATGAAACCTTTGTCGGCTCCGGGACCAGATATTTAAGCGATGCAGGCCGAGAGGCAATCGAAAAACTCTTTGCCGACTCCTTTCCCTCATAAGTTGTCCTTAACCAGAGTAAAAAAGGGGCTGCTATGAACAAACTTCGCAGCAGCCCCTTCCAAGACCTTCTCCGAAAAGACAAGCACTAAAACTGCAAGGCCTTCCTCGCTTCCTGCTGAAGGAGCATATCAAGGACCACTAGGGCCGCCATCCCCTCAACAATGGGAACGGCCCGCGGCACTACACACGGGTCGTGCCGTCCCTTTGCTTCGAGCACGATTTCCTTTCCGGAAAAATCAACAGTCTTCTGGGGCAAGGAGATAGTCGCAGGTGGCTTGAAGGCAATACGGAGGGTTATCGGTTCGCCGTTGCTGATCCCGCCCTGAATCCCTCCGGATCTGTTTGTTGCCGTACCGAGCCTCCCCTCTTTCCAAATGAACGGATCGTTATGCTGTGACCCCCGCAATCTGGTTCCGGCAAAGCCGGAGCCGATCTCAAATCCTTTGGTGGCCGGGATGGCAAGCATGGCTTGAGCCAGTTTGGCCTCCATTTTTTCGAAGCTGGGTTCCCCCAGGCCTGGAGGGACATTTCTGATTACACAGGAAACCACCCCGCCGACGGAATCCCCGTCTTGTTTCAAATTGGAAACCAGGTGCTCCATTTTTTGAGCCGTTTCCCGGTCGGGACAACGTATGGTGGTCGCATCGACGGCCTGCCTCGTTATGGCATTCCCATCTACGGATGGAGCTTCGACATCCCCAACACTGCTTACCCAGGCAACAATATCAATATTGAATTTTTCCTGCAAAATCTTTGCTGCCACCGCACCAGCCGCAACACTGCCTATGGTCTCCCGCGCACTTGATCGGCCGCCGCCGGAAGATGCCCTGATACCGTATTTCATCTGGTAGGTGTAATCGGCATGGGATGGTCGGGGGATATCACTCATGTTCCCGTAATCCTCAGGATGCTGATCCTTGTTTAACACCTGCAAGGCAATCGGGGTCCCCAAGGTCTTACCGTTTTCGGTACCGGACAGGATTGCCACCTGGTCGGGCTCCTGCCTATCGGTTGAAAGGCTGCTTTGGCCGGGGCGCCTCCGGTTCAGTTGGGTCTGAATATCCGATTCCGTCAAGGCAAGTCCTGGCAGGCAGCCGTCAATGACGACGCCGACCGCCTTGCAATGAGATTCGCCGTACGTGCTTATCCGAAAGAGTGTCCCAAAACTGCTCGACATAGATATTTCACCTCTTGTTTTCTTTAATCAGGATGATGAACAATGAGTTATCCCCTAGATTATTGTTTTAATAAATTATGGATACACATGACCAACAAAATAGAACCGGCCGGACACAACCGATAATGAAAGCGCATCAACTTTGCATAATAGCAGTTGAATCGGAAATCACCGGCTTATACAATGCGTATAAGGCCTTCTATTGTAAATGGATAAACTGAGATTTAATCACAAACCTGGAATTTTGCATATCAGCGATATCAATTTCATAAGGTATCGTTTTTATGTTACCATACAAAACACATAAAACATACCGGCGCCGGGAAAGCCGACTTCATTGAAGTTCTCCAGGTATCTTCCCCATCGGTACTCTTACAATGAAGACCTATCCCTTCGACTAAACGGAAACCGGGTTATGACCGCTAAACCAACCTATTCAGACTTAACGCGACAAAATGCAACCCTGCAGCTGGAACTGCAGCGGTTAATGGAAGCGGAAGATGCTTTTAATCGTCAAAACAAATATCTCAAAACCCTGCACCAAACTTCTCTGGGGCTGATAGAAAAGCTCGACAAGGAAGAATTGCTGGAAAATATTCTTGAACGGGCCGCATCCTTAAGCCACACCGCACACGGTTTCATATACCTTCTGGAACCTGAACCTCAACAGCAATATATGCAGATGCAGGTGGGGATGGGCTTATTTAAAGGCCAATTGGGACGCCGGGTGGTATCCGGCGAAGGTCTTGGGGGCCATGTATGGCAAACCGAAGCCCCGGTCCTGGTTGAGGATTATCAATCATGGCCCGGTCGAATTCCGGATAAGGTCTTCGACGGCTTGCGGTCCCTGGTGGGCATCCCTCTGAAATACAATAGCAGGATATTAGGCGTGATAGGTCTTGCCCGAGTCGAAGAGGAGAGAAGGTTTAGCGATGAGGACATTACCACATTGGAACGTTTTGCCGCCCTGGCACTCATTGCCCTGGAAAAGTCTCGGCTATATGCAGATGTCCGGCATGAACTGGCCGAACGGAAGAAAACCGAGGAGACCCTGAGGGTAAGCGAGGGGCGATATCGCACCTTTCTTGAGTCTTCCCCGGACCCCATCGTGGTTTATGACATGCAGGGAATTGCAACCTATGTCAATCCGGCCTTCGAGCAGACCTTTCATCTCTCACGCGATGAGCTTCTTGGAAAACAGATTGACTTTGTCCCTCCGGAAAGCTGGCAGGAGACTAAAGCTGCCATCCAACGAATGCAGAGCGGTCAGAAAATAAATCTCTTTGAAACAAAACGGTTAACAAAAGAAGGAAAAATTCTCGACGTTCAACTGAGCTCCACCCTCTACCAGGATCGTGACGGCAGGCCTCTTGGCAATATTGTTACCCTGCGGGATATCAGCGCCAGCAAGCGAGCCGAGGAGGAACTGGATCGATATCGCGGTCGTCTCGAAGAGCTGGTAGCCGAACGGACAGCCGAGTTGGCGCAAGCCAACCTCAAACTGGAACAAGAAATCGATGATCGTAAACGAGCGGAAAAAGCCCTTAGAAAAAGAGAAAAGGAATTGCAATCCCAGTCACACCATCTTGAGGAGGTGAATACAGCTCTCAAGGTGCTGTTGAAACAACGGGAAGAAGACAAGAAAGAACTGGGAGAAATCGTTCTTCGAAACGTTCAGGAGCTTGTCGCTCCCTACCTGGAAAAAGTCATTAGAGGACGTCTGGACACAACCCAACGGACCTTGCTGAAGATTCTGGAGACAAATCTTGGCAATATCATCTCACCGTTTGTCGACAAGCTCTCATCGGGTCTGGTTCCCTTGACACCGGTGGAGATTCGAGTTGCAAGCCTGGTCAAGGAAGGAAAAACCAACAAGGAGATTGCAGAAATCCTACTGGTTTCAAAAAATACGGTTTTGTTTCACCGCCACAATATCCGTGGCAAACTCGGTCTTAAAAACAAGAAGATAAATCTGCGTTCGCATCTTATGTCCATAAAATAATCTGATTACCACTACTGTTCAGCTAATGATCCTGGGAGCGAGGCTGAATTTCAAGGGGAATCAGATAAAATAATAGTAGTTATATACTACTATTATACCGCTATATTATAAACTTGCTAATATTTCCATTTACAGTATTCTACAATCAGAAATAAAGAGAACGGCCCAAGGAAAAGTTGCCGGTCTTTCCGAAGGCTATCCCCAAAAAACTAAAAAATTTTAACGCATCCCTTTCCATGCTTCATCAGATGGATAATGGGTTGATACACGTCATCGATGGTTCGTTCCATGCTCACACTGCGGGCCGAACCGTCGATTACGAGTTGATTTGATCAGAGGTGAGCATCTCGCGGTATATAAACAATCAATCCCAAAGACGATAATACCAAACTCCATGACCCAGCTAATTGCATCTGAGGTTACACTAACTTTTGGAGGGCTTCATGCGCTCTCAAATGTCAATATTGCAATTGAGCCGGGACTTATTACCTCGATCATCGGCCCGAACGGAGCCGGGAAAACGAGTCTTTTAAACTGCATTTCCGGATTTTACCACCCCACGAAAGGCAAAATTCTATACGGCCAACGCGACCTGACCCATGCCTCGCCACACCAGGTCTCCAGTATGGGGATCGCCAGGGCATTTCAAAACCTGGAGCTGTTCCGAGGGCTGTCCGTACTTGACAACCTTCTTCTGGCCCGCCACCAGAATCTCCGTTACTCCCTTCTTCACGCTATCATTTACTATGGGAAGGCCGCACGCGTGGAGGCCGAAAATCGAGCCTTTGTGGAAAAGGTAATAGATTTCATGGAGCTTGAGCTTTACCGAAAAAAAACGGTCGGAAACCTGAGCTATGGTGTGCAAAAAAGAGTGGAGGTAGCCCGCGCCCTTACCTTGGCTCCGAAGTTACTGCTCCTGGATGAGCCAATGGCAGGCATGAATATCGAGGAAAAAGAAGATATCGTACGATTTATTCTCGACCTGAAGAAAGAATGGGGAATTACGGTGGTGCTGGTCGAGCATGATCTGGGCGTAGTCATGGATATTTCAGACAGGATTTACGTCCTTGATTTCGGAGAGATAATAGGATCGGGAAGTCCAAAGGATATAGCTGCCAATTCAAAGGTAATCGAAGCCTATATCGGAGAAGATTGATCTATCATCATCTGGTGAAACCGGAAGTACAACAACATTTCGAGTCTCCAATGTATTATGAACAATTCTCTTTCAAAGAATAGCGACCTGTTAGCCAAATTCAGCATCCCACAACTCCTGCGTTGGCGGGTGGAGACAAGCGGCGATAAGGTTGCGTTACGGGAAAAGGATTTCGGCTGCTGGAATTGCTATACCTGGAATCACTACTACGATTTTGTCCGCAAGACGGGCCTCGGCTTGAGAAAGCTCGGGCTTGAAAGAGAGGACAAGATTGCTATCATAAGTGATAACATACCGGAAGTACTTTATATAGCCATAGGAGCCCAGGCTGTCGGCGGAATTTCCGCCGCCATTTACCAGACGAGTCTCCCCGATGAGATAGGGGGAATTCTGGAATACCTGAACGTTAGCATCGTTTTTTGCAGCGATCAGGAACAGGTCGATAAGGTCGTCGAGGTTCGAGACCGTCTCCCCCAGGTCAAAAAGGTGATCTATGAAGACCCCCGGGGCATGCGAGGGTACAGATCAGATGATTGGTTCATGTCTATCGAGGATCTCTACAAACTGGGGGATGCGCTTCACCTGGAGGACCCTGCATTATTTAATGCACTGGTGGATCAGGGAAAACCAGATGATATCTGTCATCTTTGCCTTACATCCGGAACCACCGGATTGCCCAAAGGCGCCATGCTGACCCACCGCAACTATATCAACATGGGACACCAACTTACCGAGGTCGATCCGCTGGATGAAACCGATGAATATGTCTCGTTTTTACCCTTTGCCTGGATCGGTGAACAGATGAACTCCTTCGGCGTTGCCATGGCCACCGGAATCGCTGTCAATTTCCCCGAGTCGGTTGAAACCAGCATGGAAGACCTGAAAGAGATCGGGCCGCATTTCATGTTCGGAGCCCCGAGGATTTACGAGACCATCCGCTCGCAGATCTGGCTGAAGATGGACGAATCCTACTGGCTAAACCGCCTCTTCTACCGGTACTTCATGAAAATAGGTGAAGAGGCAGCGGTGTACCGCATGTCAGGCAGGAAAATGCCCGGAGGCCTTCGCTTCCTGTCCTGGCTCGGCAAACAGATCATTTTTAGACCGCTTGTCAACCAGATCGGCCTGTTGCGTCTGCGCAGGGCCTATACCGGAGGAGCAGCGCTTGGCCCCGAGCTTTTCACCTTTTACCAGGCCTTGGGGGTAAATCTCAAACAGATCTACGGACAGACGGAAATTGTCGGAATCGCCTATATGCATAGAGATGGAGACGTGAGGCCCGATACGGTGGGAAAACCTCTGCCGGGAACCGAATGCCGGATTTCCGAGGAAGGAGAGATACTCTCACGATCCGCCTCGGTAACGCCCGGATACTACAAGCTTCCTGAGAAAACCGCCGAACTGCTCGAAGGCGGGTGGCTCCATTCCGGAGATGCCGGATATATCGACGAACATGGCCATCTGGTGGTTATCGACCGCATTTCCGATGTCATGCACACCGCAAATGGTGACATGTTCAGTCCGATGTTTCTCGAAAACCGGCTGAAATTCAGTCCGTACATCAAAGAGGCCGTGATCTTCGGAGACAAGAGGGAGTTTGTGGCAGCGCTCATCAATGTCGATCCCATCGTTGTTGGAAAATGGGCAGAGGACAAAGGAATCTCTTTCAGCACCTATATGGATCTCTCAGTTCAACCTCAAGTTGCTGACCTGATCAGGGAAGCAGTTCTCAAAATCAACAGGAACGCCGAAAAGCCTCATTTTCAAATCCGGCGCTTCGCCCTTTTGTATAAACTCCTCGACATGGATGATGGGGAATTGACCAAGACCGGAAAAATCCGGCGTAAATTCGTCCGGGAAAAATACAACGATCTGTATGAGGCGTTGTATGACGAACAGATAACGGAAAAAAGGGTCGAAGCGAACTATCAATACCAGGATGGCCAAACAACAACGGTTGATACAACCATCCACTTCTACACAATGGAGGAGGAAAAATGAGCTATTTTTTCCAACTCGTGGTCAGCGGCATCGTAGTCGGGTCGATTTACGCCCTCTCGGGACTCGGATTCGTGCTGATCTACAAGTCAAGCCGGGTTCTCAATATCGCCCATGGGCAGATCATTGCCGCCGGGGCCTTCATCACCTACGCCTTGACGGTCTGGGTCCATATTCCGGTCTACATCTCCTTGCCCATAAGCATGGTGATCACTTTTTTCCTTGCCATGAGTGTCGAGAGGGTGTTCCTGCGCCGTTTGATAGGCGAGCCGATCATCTCCGTCATCATGGTTACCATCGGCCTCATGTCCATTATCGACGGTTTGATCTATCTGACTCCCTTTGGAACGGAAAATTTCTCCTTTCCCCCTTTCCTCCCGAAGGCACCGATTGCATTTGGCGGTGTATCGATATCCTGGACCCAGCTGGTGGGTGTCATTATCACCTTTACCATGATCGGTGGCTTTTCCTGGTTCTTCAAAAAATCGACGGTTGGCATCTCCATGCGTGCAGTTTCCGATGATCAGATGGCGGCCATGTCCATCGGTATTTCGGTTCCACGGGTATTCGGCCTGGCCTGGGCTACCGCGGGCCTGAGCGCCGCCGCCGCAGGCTCAATTATCGGCAACATCACCGGATTGAACTTTGACACCCTGCATGCGTTTGGAATCATAGTCTTTCCCGTGGTAATTCTCGGTGGGTTGGATTCGATTCTGGGCGCAGTTGTCGCCGGAATCATCATGGGTCTCATCCAGCAGTTTGCCAGCGGATACCTGGACGGCAACTGGGGGCTCAACGGTACGGGAGAGGTCATGCCATATATCATTCTCCTGGTGATCCTGCTGTTTAAACCCCATGGTTTATTTGGTATACACGAAATAGAGCGGGTATAACTATGTCATCAAATCGCTGGCTGGCCACAGGAAATTATTTCACCTCGTACAAGGAAGAACAGAGGATATTTTTCACCAGTCTGGATAAGACGGCAATGTGTCTCCTCCTTCTCTGTCTCTTTGCCTGGCCGTTTTTCTTTGATCTGGACAACAAGTACATGCTGGTTATCGACAATATCCTGGTGGCCGTCATTGCTGTCATAGGATTGAATCTGGTGACCGGTTTTGCAGGCCTGATCTCCATCGGTCACGCGGCCTTTGTCGGCATCGGAGCCTATACCGTCGCCTCCTTTGCTCGCGTTTTAGGCGACAACCACGTCCTGGTGACCCATGCCTGGCCGCTGATGATCCTGCTGGCCGGTTGTTCCGGGGCGATTTTCGGCGCCATCGTCGGTTTGCCGGCGCTGCGTCTGAAACACCTGTACCTGGCCATCGCCACGCTTTCTTTTCAAATGATATTCCAGTGGACCATTAATTTCATGAATTTTTTCAACCAGGGACAGACCATATCTGTCGGCAGGGTCTACTGGCTGACAGGAGAGGTGTCACGCAGCAAGCACTATATGTTCTGGTACTATGCGATCCTGGTTATACTTGTAATACTGGGGTTTGCGGTACGCAATCTGCTTCGCACCCGCTACGGCCGATGTCTTGTCGCCGTGAGGGATAATGACCGGGCAGCCGATGCCATGGGTATGCATCCCGGATTCACGAAGGTGTATGCCTTCGGATTGGCCGGTTTTCTGGCCGGTGTGGCAGGAGCGCTCCATGCTTACCTGTACCGGGGGGTCGGTATCGAATCCTTTACCCTGCAGCAGTCCATCAACTATCTTGCCATGGCAATCGTCGGCGGGCTTGGGACTCTGCCCGGCTCCTTTTTGGGGCCGCTGGCCATAAAAGTCCTGGATCTGCAGGTGGGAAACGTTTCCGAATGGGTGGGCGCTCATTTGACGTTTACAACGAATCTGGCAACGGCGCTCAGACCACTGAGTTTCGGACTTGTAATCGTCTTGTTCCTGATGTTTGAACCCCGTGGAATCGCCAACTGGTGGCGTATCCTGCGGTCGTACGTTAAGTTGTGGCCTTTTAGATATTAGCCTCTACGGAAATGTGCTCCCTCGTTGACAGTTTCTATTTTAACGAGTCGGTCAGAAGGCCGCAATGCAGCTTTTCACCAAGGTAACAAATCAACACAACCTAACGTTCAGGAGGAAAAATGAAAAAGACTAACGCGTTAAAGTGGATGATTCTGCTGGTGGCTGTTTCCATGATAACTCTTCCCGTCCAGGCGCTGGCCGGAAAGATTTACAAACTCGGATTGTCGCTCGCTATTACCGGCCCAACCTCGGATGCCGGCAACCCTTACTCAAAAGGAGTGGAAGATTATTTTCACTTTGTAAACGACACCAAAGTATTGGGTGATGACACGATCGACTGTACGATCAGGGACGACCAGTACAAGACCGATATCACCAAACGAAACTTCGAGGATTTCCTAGATCAGGGAATCGTTTTCTATCTTAACTATTCAACGGGCAGCACGCTGGCCTTAAAAAAGGACTTCGAGGAAGTAAAAATCCCCGTTATTCCAGCATCCTTTCATGCCGGAAATCTCATTGACTCACACTATATCTTTTTGCCCATCGCCTCCTATTCCGCCCAGGCCATCGGCCTTGCAGAATATATTGCAAAACACAATACAGGCGACAAACCCAAGGTTGCGATGTTCATCCATCCTTCGGCCTTCGGCAGGGGCCCCGTTGAAGATCTGCAGAAAGCGGTGGCCGCAGGGCTTCCAATAGAAATCGTCGAAGTGGTCGAACATGGCAAGAACCTTGACAATACCGCCATGTTGCAGCGTTTGATCAGCAAAGGCGTTCGCTATGTCATCTCCCAGACCGTCCAGTCTCCTGTTGCAACCATGCTCAAAGATGCCAGCAGTCTTGGCCTCGTGGCAAAAACCTTCGGAGAGCCAGGAAAACTCACCTTCCTCGGCTGTCACTACACCGGCGGAAATGATCTGATCGCTCTTGCCGGAGCGTCTGCTGAAAACTTCTATTGGACAACCTCTTATATTATTACCAATGAACCCAGTGCGGGCGCAACGGAACAGCTTGCGCTGGCAAAACGCTACAATCGCGACGCAAAAGCCGCCAATTCCCATAACTATACAAACGGCATGATGGTAGCGCAGGTGGTAACCGAGGTCATCAAACGGACAAAGGCAAAAGGGAAAGAAATCACGAAAGAAACCTTGTATGACGAACTCCAGGCAATGAACGGCGACAATGCCTTTTTCCCCGGCACCACCGTCGGACCGGTCACCTATTCGAAGACCGATCACACAGGGGTTGATACGCTCCAATTGTACGTTGTAAAAAACGGCGCGTTTACATCAGTGGGTAAACCCTTTATTCCCGAGTACACCGGCAAGATCAAATAACAAGGGTTTTGCAGAATTCCCCTTGGACAAAGCAGGTACAATTCCCTTCCACACCGCAATGCAGTTTTCGGTGTGGAAGGGAAATAGGCAGACAGACACTGAATACAAGCAGAACTACTTGAAAGACGACCTATGGATAAGGAAACGGAAAAATATCAACTGCAGGTCAATAACATCGAGGTCGTTTATAATGATATCGTCCAGGTCCTTCGAGGGGTCAGCCTGAATGTCCCAAAGGGGAAGATCGTTGCCCTGCTGGGCACCAACGGAGCCGGGAAGACCACCACCTTGAGGGCAATCAGTGGGTTGTTGAAACCGGAAAACGGTTTTATCCGGGAAGGTTATATCAATTTCAGAGATCATGATATCACCAACCTGATGGGGACCGAGGTGGTCAAACTCGGCGCGGTGATGGTCCCTGAGGGGCGAAGGGTTTTCAAACATCTTTCAGTAGATGAAAACATCCGTGTCGGCTCCATCACCAGGAAAGACGGCGTACAGAAGATCCGTGCCGATCATGCACTGATGTATACGCATTTCCCGCGATTATCGAACATCACACACCGGATGGCCGGTTACTGTTCCGGCGGGGAACAACAGATGATCGCCATTGCCCGGGCGTTGATGGCAGCCCCGAAGATGCTCATGCTCGATGAACCATCCCTTGGTCTTGCACCATTGCTCGTCAAAGAGATATTTGAGAACATAAAGATCATCAACAAGGAGATGAACACGACCATCCTGGTAGTGGAACAAAACGCCAAAATCGCGCTGGGAATTTCCGATTATGCCTATATTATGGAATCAGGAAGGATAGTCTTGGAAGGACCCTCAAAAGAACTTCAGGAGAATCCCGACGTCAAAGAGTTTTACATGGGTATCACCCAGGGTGGCGGCAGAAAATCTTTTAAGGAAGTAAAATCCTACAAACGGCGCAAACGCTGGATGTAATGTTCACCCATCCGGAGGGAGAGGAGAGGATTATGAAATTCCTGGTTGGATACAACGGCTCGGCTGTGGCAAAGGCGGCCCTTTCTCTGGCAAGAACCTATGCCGAGACATTTGGAGCCAAGGTCATTGTCGTAACCTCCATGGGAGGTGGAACGAACGAAAGCTCCGAGGATATAGGCAAAGCCGAACGGGATCTGGTTTTTGCCAGACAATTTCTCCAAGAACAAGGCATCTCCTGTGAGACCCATCAGTTGGCACGCGGTTTGCCCCCTGGTGAAGACCTGACAATGTATGCAAAAGAAAACAGTATAGATCAGATTTTTGTCGGAGTGGAGAAAAAATCCAAGACCCAAAAGATCATCCTGGGATCAACAGCGCAATACATTATTTTAAGGGCCCCCTGTCCGGTCGTGAGTGTGAACAGGACATCCGGTTAAAGACGATTCCTGCATCCTTACCTAGTGTCAGTCCAGGAATGAAAAATTTTGTTCTAAATCGAGGCGCTCGATAAATTTAACCACAGGCATATGCTCGATATTCCGATGATTAAATTTTGAGAGCAACGAAGGGTTAGGGCAAAAGGACCATTTATGGACAGACACTACCTAACAGTATGGCTACACCAGACCGGCCGGCCATTTAACCCCTTGAGGGTGCAACAAAACATGAAAGCTTAGTACTCCGGCATGGCAAAGCCAGTGCTTCGCAGAGAATTTCATATAAACTAAAATCACGTTCATCCACTGACCTTCAAAGGAATATTCCCCCCAGGGAATAGAGGTGATGTTTGTCTGCACAATACAATCCGATCTTCTTTCACTCGGGTAACAAGATCTCTCTTTTAAAAGAAAATGTGATTACCACTGAATCTCAGCCTATCGAGAAGGAAGGGTGAGAGCTGTTCGTTTTTCGGGTCTCTGCAGCCTGGATGGCTGCAGCGAAGCCCCCATGGATGGGTTCATGGCGTCCCGAGAAACAAACAGCTTTCACCCCGGACCAGCAATTGAACATGAGTGGTAATCAAAAAAGAAAATGAAACAATCGACGGAAAGGATAACCTGTCCCACCATCTGCAACAAAACATGAAAGCTTGGGATACCGATGCGGTAAGGCCAATGTTTCGCAGTGGTTTCCCTATAGATAAAACAAACTTGTAACGGAGGATTGCTTCAATGGGACTCTATGATCTTACCTTCTATGATTTGATTAAACGAAATGCGATCGCCTTTGCCAAGGAACAATGCTGGCACGAAGTCGACGATAATCGTCACCTGACCTTTGCCGAATACAAACACCACGTCGAACGCCTGGCTTCTGGACTCGATCGTGCCGGAATTCAAAAAGGAGATCGCCTGGGTGTCCTTGGAAAAAACAGCCTTGATTTCTTTCTTATTTACGGCGCAGCCGCCGTTCTCGGCGCCATTGTTTTACCTATAAACTGGCGTCTGTCGGTTGATGAAATATGCTTCAACTTAAACGATTGCCAACCAAAAATACTTTTTATCGACGCAGAATTCCAACCGGTTTTGCAAGCAAAGCGGGCTGAGTTGACATCCATCCAATCCTTTTACAATCTCAAAGCCGATCTCGGAGACGAAACACCTTTTGCCTCGCTTTTGGATAATCCCGGTAAGATAGAGCCTGCCGAGGTAAAAAGTTCCGACGGTTTAGTGATTATTCACACGGCCGCTGTTGCAGGCCGTCCCCGGGGTGCACTTTTAAGCCACGGAAACATGCTTCATGCCGACATGCACTTCAATGCCGGCTTCGGTCTTACGTCAAAGGACGTGCACCTGAACCTTCTTCCTCTTTTCCATGTGGGCGGGCTATTCATGGCCACCAGCGCCTTTCACTCGGGAGTATTGAATATTAATATGAGCAAGTTTGATGCCCGAACCGCGGCACAGCTTATCCAGGACAAAGGGGTAAGCCTATTCTTTGATTTCCCACCGATACTGGATTCAATACTCAAGGCTGCAGGAGAGGACACGTTCGACTTAAGCTCACTGAAAGCCGTCATCGGGTTGGGAACGCCGGAGGTCATAGAAAACTTTCAGTCGGTAACCAAAGGCCACTATTATGCAATGTACGGGCAGACCGAAACCTCTTGTCTCACAAGCATGGGAAAGTACGATGAGCGGCCGGGGTCGGCGGGAAAAGTCATATTACTTGCAGACGTACAGCTTGTGGACGATCAGGACCAGGTCGTCCCCCAGGGAACGGTTGGGGAGATTACCGTTAAAGGACCAATGGTTTTCCTGGGATTTTGGGGTCTTGAGGAAGACAATGCCTTCACCTTCCGTAACGGCAGGCATCATACCGGCGATCTGGGCCGTTTCGATTCCGATGGATACCTGTTTTACGCCGGGAGGAAAGCCGACAAGGAACTCATAAAACCAGGCGGTGAAAACGTCTATCCTGCGGAGGTGGAAAAGGTCATTCTGCAACACCCAGCCGTGGCACAAGCAGTCGTGATCGGTGTCCCGGATCCAAAGTGGAAAGAAGGGATCAAGGCCGTATGCCGCCTCCACGCAGGGGCGGAATTGACTGCAGCGGAACTGATCCGTTTTGTCGGGGAACGTATCGCCAGTTTCAAAAAGCCCCAATATGTCGAATTTGTCGGCAAGTTCCCGACTGCAGCCGATGGATCGGTGGACAGAAAAATGGTCAAGACACTGTTTGGGAAGACCTGAACCACGAGGTATGGTTTAAAATCCTGAGATATCATGGAACCCAGATTTAAAGATGAGCTTTGATTATTTTTCCATTCCAGCCTATGATCATTTCATACTCTAACTTCCGGATCAAAGAACACATGCCGATCCGACATGGAGGACGAAATGGATCTAAAACGCCAATGTCCCACTAAACTGGTCGATGCCCAGGAGGCTATTTCCAAAATTAAAAACGGCAGCCGCGTTTTCATCGGGACCGGATGCGGTGAACCGCAGCACCTGATTCGTAACATGGTGGGCAACCCCGTGCTTCAGGATGTCATGGTCTATCAAATGCTGTCGTCCACCTTTTCCCAATACATAGACGATCCCGATTTTTTAAGACGATTTGCCTTAAAGCTCTTTTTTATCAGCGCCAAAATGCGCAAGGCCGCTTTCGAGGGAAAAATCGACTACATACCAGCCTATCTGTCGCATATCCCTAAGTTATTTGAATCCCACTGTATCGGCCTCGATGTGGCCCTGGTCCAGATCAGTCCTCCGGACGCCTATGGTTTCTGCAGCCTGGGGGTTTCCGTCGACATCACCCGATCAGGCTTAGCAGCTGCAGGTCTTGTCATTGCCCAGGTCAATCCGCGGATGCCCCGTACCTGGGGAGACGGGATCATCCACATTGATGAAATCGACTACTTTGTTCCCTTTGAAGAGCCTCTGGTGGAGTCCATCCCGTTGACTAAGAACCCGGAGATTGCATCACGCATCGGGTATTACGTCAGTCAACTGGTAGACGACGGGGCTACACTGCAAATCGGATTCGGTCACCTGCCCTATGCTATTTTGCCCTACCTGGAAGGGAAAAAGGATCTCGGGGTCCATACCCAGCTCATCACCGATGCCTTCATTCCTCTTCTGCAAAAAAAGGTTATAACCAACAAACGCAAAACCCTGCTGGAAGGACGGGTGGTTGCATCTCTGTGCATGGGATCGGAGCAACTCTATCAGTATGTCGACAACAACCCTCAGTTCTATTTCCGCTCTTCGGAGTATGTCAACGACCCAACCGTGATAGCGCGTAACGATAATCTGGTTTCCATCTCCTCGGCTCTGGAAGTCGATCTGACTGGCCAGGTGTGCAGCGATTCCATGGGCCACATGTTTTACAGCGGCATCGGGGATCAGGTCGATTTTCTGCGTGGCAGCTCGATGTCCAAAGGAGGATTTTCCATAATCGCCCTTCCATCAACAGCTCAGAACGGCAAAGTCTCACGGATCGTCTCCAGCTTAAGTGAAGGTGCCGGGGTTGCCACAACCCGCGGGGATGTTAACTTTGTCGTGACCGAATACGGTATCGCGGCACTCAAGGGCAAAAGCATTTATCAAAGAGTCATGGAACTTGCCCAGATAGCTCATCCTAAATTTCGGGAGGACCTGATAGATGCTGCCAAGAAATACCACTATATATTTTCCGACCAGCTGCCTCCGGTCCAGGATGATCTCCTGTTTCTTGAAGGGTACAAAACCCGCCATGTCCTGCCCAACGGAAAGATCGTTGAATTCCGCCCCTTGCTCCCTTCGGATGAATTCGAGTACCGAAATTTTTTTTACTCCCTCAAGGAAGAGACCATTTTTCTGAGATTTTTTTACAAAATGAAACTTTTCTCACATGAAGTGGCTCAACAGCAATGGGCAAGTGTTGATTATCATCAGAATATATCTCTGGTCGGTCTCGTCCAGAAAGGCGGAAACCAGGATATAGTTGCCATCGGCTCGTACGCCGACGAAGGCAACGGCCTTGCCGAAACAGCCTTTGTCGTCCGGGAGGATTACCAAGGGATGGGTATGGCTTCTCACCTGCTTCCCCAACTGGAAATAATTGCCAGGGAAAACGGGTTTTCAGGTTTCACAGCCGCGATCCTGGAGGAAAATCAAGCGATGTTGCAGGTCTTCAAAAAACACTATCCCAATGCCGAAACATCTCCCACCGATGCGGGTGAAATTCGTGTTGTGATGGAATTTGAAAACCAGAAAAAGCAGCCACTCTCTTCATGAAATTGTGGTCCATCCGCTTGATCGTACGTATCTATAACGCGGGAGGCGAGGGCGTCGCTGGAGGACGCCTCGCGAAGGCCCGCGTCGGGGAACCATCCAAGGCCCGGAGGGGTGCGGACAGGACGTCGGCACCTGACAGCAGGCCAGGGACGGCCTGTCTGTCAGCCGTGGTGTACCGGCCGATGAGGCCACAGAGGAGCGGCCGGAAGCGATGTACTCTGCCGGATTGTTCCTTTCAGCTTTACAAAAGTACGCTTTATTCGGATGAACCGAAATTGTACTGCACGAAGAAAGTGGCAGAACCCTCTGCTGACCCAAAAGCCCCTTACTCTTTTTCCAGATCGACAACCACCCTGCCTTTTTGTTTCCCCTTCAGGATCAAGGCGATATCGTCATTGAGTTCGGCAAGTCCTATTTCTTTATGCAATGAGTCGAGCTGAGAGAACTTCCAATCGCCCGCCAGGTTTTGCCAGACCTGCAGGCGATGATCCATCGGACAGTTTTGAGAATCTATACCCTGCAAGCGCACCCCACGAAGGATAAAGGGAAAGACCGTCATCGGCAGATCAGGCGAGGCCACGTTGCCGCAACAGGTGACGACGCCGTGCAAATTGGTCGCCTTGATGGCCGTGGCCAAAATTTCGCCACCCACTGTATCGACAACCCCCGCCCACTGTCCTTTCAAAAGCGGTCTGCCACTGGTGTCAACAGCCTCATCTCGACCTATGATCCTTGCGGCGCCAAGTCCTTTTAGAAAGTCGTGAGCCTCCGGCTTGCCGCTTACGACCGTGACCGAATATCCGAGATGGGCAAGTATTGCCGTTGCGATACTGCCGACTCCACCGGTGGCCCCGGTGACCAGGACCTCTCCATCATGTCTACTCACCTCGGATACCAGGGTGGACACGGACATACCGGCTGTGAAACCGGCTGTGCCGTAAATCATACTTTCTTTCAAATCCAAGCCTGTCGGCAGCGGCACAACCCACTCCGCAGGCACCCGGATATACCGACCATAGCCACCCGAGGTATTCATCCCGAGGTCATAGCCGGTAACCAGGACCTGATCTCCGACCTTGAAGGCGCCACTTGTACTTTCTTCAATGATTCCTGAGGCATCAATCCCAGGTGTATGGGGGAAATTTCTAGTGACCCCTTTATTTCCTGATGCGGAAAGGGCATCCTTATAATTCAGGGAGGAGTATTTGACCCGGATCAACACATCTCCTGCCGGCAGGTCTGCGATATTTCTTTCCTCAATCGTTCCAATAAATTTTTTCGGAGCTTCTTCCTTTACGACCAGTGCCTTAAACATTTTTTCACTCATTGTTCTCTCCTTCTTTTTGCTCTATCCTACATCAATGATTTCGGTCAGTGCCGCAATCAGTCTTTTGCAGGCTTCGTCGGTACCCACCGTAATCCTTAAGAATTGGTCAATCCTCTCCTTTTTGAAGTGCCGAACAATGATCGATTGCTCGCGAAGAAGACGGGCGAGTTCAGCGGCATCTCTTTCGGAATGACGGGCGAACACGAAATTGCACTTAGACGGCAATACCTCAAAACCGAGGCTTGCCAGGTCTCTGGCTAAAGATCCACGGGTAGCAATGATCTTCTGTCTCGTCTGCTCAAAATATTCGGTATCCTCCAGGGCTGCAACCGCTCCGCTTATTGCCAACCGGTCGAGAGGATAGGAATTGAAACTGTTTTTGACCCGGTCAAGGGCCTCAATCAACTCTTCATTGCCGATGGCAAAACCAATCCTCAGACCAGCAAGTGACCTGGATTTGGAAAGGGTCTGGATGATCAAGAGGTTTGGGAATCGATCGACCAGCTCCACGGCCGACTCGGCCCCGAAATCCACATAGGCCTCATCGATAACGACGACCGACTCGGTATTTTTTATAAGAAACCGCTCAATCTCGGCAAGCCCCAGAGCTCGCCCGGTGGGGGCATTGGGATTGGCGATTATCACTCCCCCGTTGGGCCGGCTATAGTCATCCAGATTGATTCCAAAGTCAGCCGTCAACGGAATGCATTGGAACCTGATACGATAAAGCCCACAGTATACCGGGTAAAAACTGTAGGTGATATCTGGAAAGAGCAAAGGAGACTCATGGTTGAGCAGGGCAAAAAAAGTATGGGCCAAAACCTCGTCTGATCCGTTGCCCACGAAAACCTGCTCAGGCTGTACCCGGCATTGCCCGGCCACCGCGGCCCGAACCCGATCGGAGCCGGGATCCGGGTACAGTCTCAGTAAATCCGTGGTCTCGCGGGACACAGCCTGCAGGACCCTTGGTGACGGGCCATAGGGGTTTTCATTGGTGTTGAGTTTTATCAAGTCTGCAATTTTGGGTTGCTCCCCGGGGATATACGGTTCCAATTCCCCAACCACCGAACTCCAATAACGATTCATTAAATAATTCCTGAAATATTTGATAAAAAGGCCCAAAAGGCCGGTTGCTATATCTTATAAAACACTTCGTCTGCTGTTGGCGGATCCTCCTATATCGGGGATCTCTTTCCGCCCCATCTTCTTCTGCCAGAAATTCATTATCCTAATAATAACACAAAAAGAAAAGGCAACGATCAAAAAATCAATAATCATCTGCACGGACTTCCCTTGATCACGGTTCACCCTTCCCCCTTGCCCTGCGAGGAAACAAAGGAAATTATGTCCAAATTCCCTTTCCCTGCTGTAATTTCCCCTTCAATGCTTATGATACGGCCTGATATAATCAATTTGAAACAATCTACCTCTGGAAGACCAGGGAGACAACCTATGAGCGACCCAAGACATACCGTCATCACTTTCCGATCCTATCCTTTCCAGGTTGGACAAAAAATATACCTCGAAGATGGGCCCCCGCCAAGGCGATTGGGAGGTCATCGCCGTCACCGACCGCAAGATACCCCTTTGCTGCCCGGTTTCCCACCGGGAATTCACCTGGGATCGTTTCTGCTACTTTGCGCAAGAAGGCACAGACAGCCCTTGGCCTCATCCCGATTGACCGCAACGAAAACGCTTGTTGCCGAAAAATCGGTAAATCCCCGGTCTCCTCTCCAGATTCGGGTTTCCTGTTGACGCAGGAGAGATTTCCGGGTTTAATACTATAATTTTGCCTGCTCGGCCTGTAAGAATGGGAGCAATCCGTCTGAAGCACAATGTACAAACCTCCGGCAAACCGTTGAATTTGCCTTCCGATATCCGGCAGCCCTCACAAGGCTCATCTGAAGGCTATCGACTCCCGGGTACCTGAAGACTTTTGTATCCGAAGCCATGAAGAAACGAAGGAACGACGCATGAAAGCAATCATCGCCTTGGAAGACGGCACGATCTTTGAAGGACACTCATTCACCGGACCTGGGGAAGCTGTTGGAGAAATCGTCTTCAACACCTCCATGAGCGGATATCAGGAAGTGCTCACAGATCCGTCCTACACCGGCCAGATCGTAACCATGACCTATCCCCTGATAGGAAATTATGGTGTCAATGGTGACGACATGGAATCAAACACCATCCACCCGAAAGCGTTCCTGGTAAAAGAGTACAATCGTATCCCTTCTAATTTCCGCTCAACCATGACCCTGGCGGATTTCCTGATAAAATTCAATGTACTTGGTGTCGAGGGCTTTGACACCAGGGCCCTGGTCCGCCATATCAGGACTGCGGGCGCCATGAAAGGGATTGTGTCAACCCAAGACCTTGACCGAGACTCCCTGGTAGAACGTGCCCGGAACTGGAGCGGACTGATAGGTGTGGACATGGTCGAACGTGTCACCTGCACTGCTCCTTTCGGCTGGACGGACCAAGGCCCAGCACCGGGTACTGATTTTGAAACGGCCCAAGGTCATGGAGACAACCTCTTGCATATCATAGCCTTCGACTTCGGAATAAAGTTCAATCAACTCCGGATCTTGTCCGAGAAAGGCTGCAAGGTCCAGGTGGTGCCGGCAACAACCGATGCCCAAACGGTACTCGCCATGCAGCCAGACGGCATCTTCCTCTCCAACGGCCCGGGAGATCCGGCTGGAGTCAGAGGGGTGGTCGATACCATGCGGGAACTCCTCGGTAAGATTCCGATCTTTGGAATTTGCCTGGGCCACCAGATGCTGGGTCTGGCCTACGGCGGCTCCACCTATAAACTAAAGTTCGGGCATCGCGGCGGCAACCAGCCGGTAAAAGATCTGACCACCGGCCATGTCGAAATCACCTCCCAGAACCACGGGTTCTGCGTTGACCAGGATACGCTTGATCCAAACGAGGTGGAGATTACGCATATCAATCTCAACGACGGCAGTGTCGAGGGAATGCAGCATAAGAAATTTCCTGCCTTTTCGGTACAGTACCACCCGGAGCATGCGCCAGGACCACACGACGCCCGCTATCTGTTCGATCGTTTTATCACCATGATCAAAGACCGATGAATAAAGTCCACCTGCATGACCGAATAAAACCACCCAGACCCCATTGACCTGAAAGCTGATGCCATGCCGAAACGAACAGACATACATAAAATTCTCATAATCGGCTCCGGGCCGATTATTATCAGTCAAGCCTGCGAATTCGATTACTCCGGAGCCCAAGCCGTCAAGGCCTTGAAAGAAGAGGGCTATGAGATCGTTCTCATCAACTCCAATCCAGCCACCATCATGACCGATCCGGAACTGGCCGACAGTACCTATATAGAACCTATCACACCGGAAATACTGGTTAAGATCATCGAAAAAGAACGTCCTGATGCTCTGCTGCCCACACTGGGCGGCCAGACCGCACTCAATACAGCCATAAAAGTTGCGGAAACAGGAATACTGGAAAAATACAATGTCGAACTGCTGGCCGCCGATATCAATGTCATCAAGAAGGCGGAAGGACGAGAGGAATTCAGGGCCGCGATGAAGGCCATTAACCTCAAGGTTCCGGAATCAGCGATTGTTCACACCAAGATCGAGGCCATGACCGCAGCCGATGATATCGGTTTTCCGATCATCGTCAGACCGAGCTTCACCCTTGGCGGTACCGGCGGTGGGGTCGCCTACAATCGCCAGGAGCTTGATCAACTCTGCACCGCAGGGCTCGATTTGTCGATGACCAGCGAGGTTATGCTGGAGCGCAGTCTCCTGGGCTGGAAAGAGTACGAACTCGAGGTGATGCGGGATAAAAACGACAACGTCGTGATCATTTGTTCCATCGAAAATATGGATGCGATGGGGGTCCACACCGGAGATTCAATTACCGTTGCTCCGATTCAGACCCTGACCGATCGCGAATACCAGACCATGCGCGATGCGGCAATTGCTATCATCCGCGAGATCGGAGTCGAGACCGGTGGATCCAATGTCCAATTTGCCGTCAACCCCGTCGACGGCGAAATGATGGTCATCGAGATGAATCCCAGGGTATCGCGAAGCTCTGCACTTGCCTCCAAGGCCACGGGATTTCCGATCGCCAAAATCGCCGCCAAGTTGGCAGTCGGCTACACCCTGGATGAGATTAAAAACGATATTACCCGCGAGACCTATGCCTCTTTTGAGCCGTCCATTGATTATTGTGTGGTCAAGATCCCCCGCTGGACATTTGAAAAATTCCCCGAGGCCGACGACATCCTGACCACCGCGATGAAATCGGTGGGTGAAACCATGGCCATAGGCCGAACCTTTAAAGAGGCCTTCCAAAAGGGTATGCGTTCCCTGGAGATGGGACGGTTCGGTTTTGGAGGCGACGGCAAAGATATCCTCGATCACCTGGAAACTGAGGATTTGGAAAAAGGTCTCAGGGTTCCCAATTCAAAACGGATTGCCCATATTTACGAAGCCTTGAAGCGAGACATGCCCATCGAGAGAATCTTTGAACTCTCAGCCATCGATCCCTGGTTTCTGCATAATCTGAGGCAGCTGGTCGAGACTGAAAAGCTGATCCGTGAACGCGGTTTCCAAGGACTTGATGCCGACTTCCTGCGTACGTGCAAGGGCGAAGGCTTCTCCGACCGGCAGATAGCCTATCTCACCGGCACGGCAAATGACGACGTCCGCGATTTGAGAAAGAAACTGGATGTGATCCCTGTCTACAAGCTGGTCGACACCTGTGCGGCCGAATTTGAATCCTATACCCCATATTGCTATTCCACCTACGAAACAGAAAACGAAGCCAGAATCAGCAACCGGAAAAAGATTGTGATTCTGGGCGGTGGTCCGAACCGGATCGGCCAGGGAATCGAATTTGATTACTGTTGCGTACACGCAGCCTTCGCCCTTCAGGAGATCGGCGTAGAATCGATCATGGTTAATTCCAACCCGGAGACTGTTTCCACAGACTACGACACCTCGGACAAACTCTACTTCGAGCCGTTGACCCGGGAAGATGTCCTCAATATCATCGACCAGGAGAAACCGGACGGCGTTATCGTTCAATTCGGCGGCCAGACTCCGCTTAACCTTGCAGTACCACTGGAACAGGCCGGAGTCAAAATCATAGGCACCCTCCCCGATGCCATCGACCGTGCCGAGGACAGAAAACGCTTCCAGCAGTTTTTACAGAAATTGAACCTCCGGCAACCTGATAACGATACCGCCCACACCCTGGAAGAAGCCTTGGAGGCGGCTGGGCGAATCGGGTATCCGGTTGTTGTCCGGCCTTCCTATGTCCTTGGAGGTCGAGATATGCGCATCGTCTATACCGATGAAGGGATAAAAGATTTCATGCAGGCCGTCGGCGGTACCATGCTTGAGCATCCCGTCTTGATTGACAAGTTCCTGCAGGATGCCATTGAGGTGGATGTCGATGCGATTTGCGATGGGAAGACGACGGTGATCGGTGGCATCATGGAGCATATTGAGGAGGCAGGCATCCATTCAGGAGATTCCTCCTGCGTTTTGCCACCACATACCCTGTCACCCGAACTGATCGAAGAAATCAAACGAGCTTCCAGAGCCATGGCCAAGGAACTCGGTGTCATCGGTCTGATGAACGTCCAATTTGCAGTTAAAAACCAGGATCTTTACGTCCTGGAGGTAAACCCGCGCGCCTCAAGGACGGTCCCCTTTGTCAGCAAGGCCACAGGCGTGCCGCTCGCCAAGTTGGCTACCAAGGTCATGCTCGGAGCCACCCTTGCCGACCTGGGATTGACCACAGAGGTTGAGATTAAGCACTGGGCCGTAAAAGAGGCAGTTTTCCCGTTCGACCGCTTCCCGAATGTAGATACCTTACTGGGGCCGGAGATGAAATCCACAGGCGAGGTTATGGGGATCGACGACAACCTCGGCCTGGCCATCGCCAAGTCCTATCTGGCGGCCGGCTCACGACTGCCGAGTTCGGGAAATGTTTTTATAAGCGTCCGGGACAGTGACAAAAAATCCCTGGCTCCAGTAGCTAAGGATCTGGTCGATCTCGGATTTTCTCTGCTGGCAACCGTCGGGACCGCAGACTATCTCAAGAGTTGCGGTGTCGTCTGTGAAAAAATAAACAAGATATCCCAGGGGCGCCCCCATATCCTGGACAGGATCATGGATAATGATATATCCTGGATTGTGAATACCTCATTTGGCAAACGAACCACGGAGGATTCCTATACTATCCGGCGGGCTGCCCTTGATTTCCATATTCCGTATACCACAACAGCCACCGGTGCCGCGGCACTGGTCTTGGCTTTGCAAGAAGTGAAAGACTCGGAAATGGATGTCAATCCCGTACAGTATTTCACCGAGGTGGGACAAAAGAAAAAAATCTGACTTTCATCTCGACAACCGATAATTATGCTTTACAATTATTGCACCTATACAGGAAATGTAGGCATAGGCACGTTTCTGTATCCATCGAGGAACAGGTAACGGGTACGTGTGTAAATTTTAAGAGCCACCGGAGGACTCTTTGAATACTTTTTACAAAAATCTCAGTATGTGGCTGGTGATTGGTCTAACCATGATCCTGCTTTTTAATATTTTCAACAAACAACAATCCAATACCAGCTCTCTGACCTATTCGCAGTTCATGAACAGTGTGGCTGCCAAAACGATCAGCCGGGTCAGTATCAGCGGAGACGTGATTACCGGAACCACCAAGGACAACAAGCCCTTCAAGACCATAGTCCCGGCCAATGACTCCGAGCTGCTTCCTGCTCTTCGAAAGGCGGCAGTCGATATAACGGTACAGGAAAACCAAAAAGAGAGCTTTCTTACGACAATTTTCATCTCATGGTTTCCCATGCTGCTTCTGATCGGGGTATGGGTCTTTTTTATGCGCCAGATGCAGGGAGGCGGAAAAGGCGGGGCACTGTCTTTCGGAAAAACCAGAGCCCGACTCATGGAAAGGGGAAAGAACAAGGTCACCTTTGAAGATGTGGCCGGCATTGATGAAGCCAAAGAAGAACTTGAAGAGATTATCGATTTCCTGAAAGATCCGCAAAAATTCACCAAGCTGGGAGGCCGAATTCCCAAAGGCGTGCTTCTGGCCGGTTCTCCGGGCACAGGCAAGACCCTTTTAGCCAAGGCCATTGCCGGTGAAGCCGATGTACCCTTTTTCACCATATCCGGCTCCGATTTTGTCGAAATGTTCGTGGGAGTGGGAGCCTCGCGTGTCCGAGACCTTTTCACCCAGGGCAAGAAAAATGCCCCCTGTATCATATTCATCGATGAGATTGACGCCGTTGGTCGGCATCGAGGTGCTGGATTAGGAGGCGGCCATGATGAGCGCGAACAGACCTTGAACCAGTTACTTGTCGAGATGGATGGTTTCGAATCCACCGAAGGTGTAATTATTGTCGCGGCAACCAACAGACCGGACGTCCTTGATCCGGCACTGCTTCGTCCCGGCCGCTTTGACCGTCAGGTCATCGTCCCGGTGCCCGATGTCGGAGGCCGCAAAAAGATTCTTGAAATTTACGGCAAGAAAACCAAGATGGACACCAATGTCGACATGGAAATCCTGGCCCGGGGCACCCCCGGTTTCTCTGGCGCTGACTTGGAAAACCTCGTCAACGAAGCAGCGCTCATGGCTGCCAGAAGCGGAGCTCTGGAGATCAATCTCGAACTTCTGGAAAAGGCCAAGGATAAGATAATGATGGGTGCGGAACGTCGCTCCATGATCATCACGGAAAATGAAAAAGAGGTCACGGCCTATCATGAAGCCGGCCATGCCCTGGTGGCACGCTTGCTTCCGGATACCGATCCCATTCACAAGGTAACCATTATCCCACGTGGAAGAGCGCTGGGACTGACCATGCAGTTACCAACAGATGAGAAATATACCCGTTCCAAGATCTTTTTAGAGCATACGCTCTCGATTCTTTTTGGCGGTCGGGTTGCCGAACAGATCATCTTCGATGAGATCACCACCGGGGCCGGCAACGATCTGGAAAGAGCCACCGAACTGGCACGAAAGATGGTTTGTGAGTGGGGTATGAGCGATGAGCTTGGACCACTCACATACGGGAAAAAGGAAGAGCAGATTTTTCTGGGACGTGAAATTGCACAACATCGCGATTTTAGTGAAGAAACCGCCAGGCAGATCGATACTGCAGTCAAAAAGATCATCTACCAGGCCAGGGATATTGCCATCAAGCTGCTTGAGGAAAACAAGGATATCCTCACCCGGATGGCAGAAGAGCTACTCGAGCGTGAGACCATAGTCCTAAACGATATAGAACGGATCATGACCGAGCTGCATCCTGAGAAATACCCTCCCAAGAAAAGTCCGGAGACAGAAGATCGCTCCAAAACAAAGGAGACGCCCCAGGCAACGATAGAGACGGCTGAACCTGGAGAGACGAAAGAGACGCCACCTCCCCAACCCCCTCCTCAGGAGACCCAGAATGGGGACGACCCCTCGCTTACGTCTTAGTTGATCTCGACGATATCTTGAATAGGGGGCAGTGATTCAGGGGGGAGGAAGAAAATGCCGACAGCCGACATAAAGATTATGGGTATCCTCAATACGACGCCCGATTCGTTTTCCGACGGCGGACGGCATTTCACCCTGGATGCAGCATTGAAACAGGCCAAGGCAATGATACATGCCGGCGTCGACATCATCGATATCGGCGGGGAATCCACCCGGCCCTTTGCCGATCCCATCTCCGTCGAAGAAGAGATGCGACGGGTTATCCCACTGATCAAGGAGATCAGGAACAATCATACAACCACTATCTCCATCGACACCACCAAGGCCGTTGTGGCCGAACAGGCATTGGCAGCCGGGGCCGATATCATAAATGACATCTCGGCTCTCGCCAAGGATAAGGAAATGCTTGTCCTGGTCAAAAGGACGTCGGTCCCTGTGGTTCTCATGCATATGCAGGGCACACCGGAGACGATGCAGATAAACCCGCACTATGAGGATGTGATTGAGGAAATACTGGATTTTTTCCGGGAGAAGGTTGCCATGCTCGAGAAAAATGGGGTGGACCGCAACCGTCTGATCATCGACCCGGGAATTGGTTTCGGAAAAACAGTCCAACACAATCTGACCATATTAAAACACCTCGACCGCTTCTCCGAGTTGGGGTTGTCCGTGTTGCTGGGCCATTCCCGCAAAAGGTTCCTCGGGGGAATAACCGGTCAGGACGTGGAACACAGGGACCTGCCGACGGCAGTTGTTTCAGCACTTGCAGCAGATAAAAAAGTCGCTATCATCCGTGTCCACGATGTGGTTTCGACACGTCAGGCCCTGCAGGTTGCCTCTGCCATCCAGAGCGCTCCCTAATCTTTTCACTTTCGCGAAATCGTAAACTCATCCAAGGAAATGAACTGAAAGATAAAAGGACTCTTCTTTATTCCGATACAGACGATATCCCCATCCTTCAGTGCCACACTTCCGGGGGAATCGTCGCCTCCGACACTGACCCCACTAACCTGAGTACCACAGGCACTTCCCCTGTCCAACAGCATGTATTCATTTCCTTTTTTTTCTATTTGAAAATGCTCTCGCGATATATTCAGGAGATGTCCGTCATCGACGAGATAGAGATCATTGCTGGGTGGTCTGTCATCTAATTTTACCCGTTCGATCCTTTCCAACTTCCCGTTAATCTTCTTAATTCGTGATTCTCGGCCGACCTTGAACGGAAAGCTCCTGATACAGACAACTCCTTCCACCAGCATCGGCTGGGGGACTGCCTTTTTTGCTTCCGGGGTTACAGCCTTCAACACCGCTATGGGAGTTGTAGCCTCAAGAATTGTCCGTTTTTCATCCATGCTTTTTTCCTGTTTATATATTCTCCGTACTGTCCATGATGGTGTCCTTCCCAGAATATCGTGTAATCAATAGAAACTCAAACAGAAATTTGCAACAAAACGCTCTGTTGTCCGGCCCACCCATCTTTATCGTCAAAGGATATGGATGGTTTTACGGTTTTGCGTCACCTGCAAAGTGATTCGCAAAACGGCAGGCATCCCGTTCATTGCCCTGATCCGGAAAAAACCACTTGCCGACCAGAAAAAGAACTCGACAGGATTCGAAGGATTAATCTGGAAACCTATCGATATCAAAGAATTCTACACCGCTCTTAACTCCATATTATCATCTTAAGAATACGGCTAAACGCCTTCGGTAGCACCAAATTCGGCAATGTACCGTCAATCGGCTCTACGGTGGCACTGGTCATCTCCTCAAAAAGTATTGCCAATTACTGTTGAACTTGCTAATACTGCTATGATTATTATAGAGATTTTTGTTCATGTCGTTTTTTTTTAAATGAAGACGGTTTGAACCTCTCCCAAACACGTCCAAAACCGTATTTTCAGGATACCGGGAACCAAATGAAAATACCCTTGGAAATGTCCATCCAGGTAAAATGGGATGACATTATCAAACGATTTTTACTTATATTTCTTCCGCTGGCCATGCTCTTCGGAGGCATAACCCTCTTCATCTATCTCAAAGACGTCAAAACAGAAAAGCTGACTATTGAACGAAACGAGGTGTTCAATATCGCCACGCAGTTGAAAATTGTTTCCTCAAATTTCGATGCGGTCAGTATGGACCTTAAGTTTCTTGCCGCACAAAACGAACTTAATAACTATCTCGAAAAAAATACTCCGACACACCTTAACCTCCTGGTAAATGAATGGCTCTCCTTTTGCACGATTAAATCCGCTTACAATAAGATTCGATACATCGACAACAACGGCAAAGAAGTTATCAAAATCTTGTGCAATAACGGGAAAGCGAAACGAGCAGATCCTAATACATTGGAAAATATCTCAGGCAAAAGCTACTTCCAAAAAACCATCAATCTCAGCCGCCATGACGTTTATATATCCCCATTCGACCTGAGTCCAAACCCAACCGATCCCCAAAATACTTTTCAACCCATTGTCCGTTTCAGCATGCCCATCTACGATACAACCGGGCAGAACCGGGGAATACTGGTCTTGAATTACCGTGGCTCCCTATTGATCGAAGCGCTGCAAAAGGCATCCGCCAACTCACCGGGGACGACGATATTGGTTCATGACAACAGGTACTACCCCACCGGCATGAATCAAAACCAGAGAGCGATGCTCATCCTTCCCGGTGCAGATGGTAACAGCACAAAAGGAAACCTGCCGAAAGGGTGGGATCTTTTGAATGGGAAAGATTCGGGACAATATCAAACAGATGACGGATTGGTCACCTTCGGAACCATCTACCCACTGTTACACGATATCCAACCTCCCGAAGATACGGGAATTAAAATCGTCCAGGCACAACAGAGGCAAAATTTCTGGAAGACCGTTTCTTTCGTACCGATCAAAGTTCTGGCTATCTGGCCGATAAAAATCCGGAATCGGATTTTCCTCCTCTATTCCTTCTGTCTCTTGATCATTGCCGTAAGCTCCCTGCTTGTCGCCCGGATGGGGGCAAAAAGAAAGAGCGCGGAAGAGACTATTCGCGAACGGGAAGAACAATTACGGGCCATCAATTCCGCTGCCGCAAATGCAATAATCGTCATCGATAACAACAAAAGGGTCCTCCATTGGAATCCGGCAGCTGAAAGACTGTTTCAATATTCGGCTGAAGAGGCCATGGACAAACCTATCACCGCCATAATATCTCCTCCGAAACATCAATCGACCTTCACCAAGATATCAAAAAGGTTCAATCTCCCCGATAAAGACAGTGCCGGATCAAAAACCATCGAGTTGTTCGGATATAGAAAAGACGGTACGGAATTCCCGGTGGAAGTCTCTTTTTCCGCCTTCAAAAGTCTCGATCAATGGCATACCGTAGGGATCATCCGTGATATCTCAAGCAGAAAGAAGGCCGAGAAAGAGGTGCTGCGAGCCCAGAAATTTGAGTCACTTGGAGTTCTTTCCGGAGGAATTGCACACGATTTCAACAACTTGCTCACAGCAATCATCGGCAACATCAATCTGGCCTGCCGAATTTTAACCCCAGCCAACGAAAATTATGAACTGCTTGAAAATGCCGAAAAGGCGGCATTACGGGCCAAGGCATTGAGTCAGCAGTTGCTGATTTTCTCCAAGGGAGGAAACCCGACGAGAGCTACCCTCTCGATTGCCCCGTTGATAAAGGACTCAGCCGATTTTGCACTCCACGGCTCAACCATCTCCTGTCCGATACATATTCCAAATGATCTCTGGTTGGTTGATATTGATGCCGGTCAGATGAGCCAGGTAATCCAAAGTCTTATCATCAACGGGAAGGAGGCCATATCCGGTTCCGGAACCATTGAATTAACCTGCAGCAATGTTACCACCGTTGACCTCCCCACCTTCCCTTCTCCCATCAACGGCAATTTTATCCGGATTCAGATCCGAGATACCGGGTGCGGAATAAACAAAAGGGATCTTCCGAAGATCTTCGACCCCTACTTCAGCACCAAGGTCAATGGACGCGGACTCGGACTTGCCATCGTTTACTCCATCCTGCAAAAACATGACGGTCACATCGCCATCGACTCTCAACCTGATCTCGGAACCACCGTCTCCGTCTACCTGCCGGCATCACTGGATCAATATGTGAAGACGGGGGAAAGGGAGGAGGATCTGCCGGATCGCCAGTACCAGATTATGGTGGTTGACGCAGAAGAGATGCTTCTCAACATCGCCAACCGGATGCTCGTTCACCTGGGGCATGAATGTATCTGTGTAAAAAATTCCATGGAGGCGATTGAAATTTATAAACATCTCTGGAAAACAGGAACCCCCGTGGATGGAGTCATTATCGACCTCACAATTCCTGGTGGAATGGGGGGCAAGGAGACAGCCGGTGCCATTTTTGACATCAATCCTGAGGCCAAAATTATTGTTTCCAGCGGCTATCCCAACGACCCGGTGATGATCGATTACGATGAGTACGGGTTCTGTGCTGCTATCGCCAAACCTTTCGACACGGAGAAGCTCAAGCAGACGCTCAGTTCCGTCCTCGACTAACATGCTGTATTTCTTTACCCCCAGAACAAACCACTTGAGATCCAGTAATGAAGAATATATATCCCGGCTAAAATGATAAGAATCCCTGATAGCCGCTGAATATACGGCATAATCTTACGCATCGTACCAACCACAACACCTTCTTTAACCACGGCCATGCTTACGGTAAGTACAAGAAGCACAGAGCCCATTCCAAGCGCATAACCTAAAAACTGTTTCAGGCCCGACACAAAATTCCCTGAAGCAGCAGAGCCACCGACAACCATTAAGAAAATAGGAAGAGTGCAGCTCAACGAGGTGGCACCAAAGGCAACGCCGAAGAGGAAGAATCCTTTAAGTGAAATCTTACGCGGATCACCTATTTTCCCGGCCAGGGTAAGTGCCCGGTTGAAAGAAAGGTGCCTGCCGGCGAGCAGCATACTACCTAAAAGGATGAGCAGAATCCCGATGGCACTGGAAAGCCACGGCATCAACCCAATTAATACAGTACCACCTGCTGAGACGACAATTCCAACCAGACCGAAGAGAAAAGTAAAACCTGAGGTGACCACCGCTGCAACCCATGCAGCCTTCACCAGTCTTATCAGCAAGGAACGTTTTTGAAAATCTTCATCTTCCGCCCCGATATAAAGGGAAAGATACACAGGCAACATTGCAAAACCACAAGGGTTAACAGCTGAAACCATCCCTGCTCCAAAAGCGTATCCAACCTGCAGATTATCGGCAATCTGATTCATCCATTGACCGACCAAGACATGAAGATCCATGGGCCCTCTTTTTTCCCTTGCTTTTCTTCTCTTATCCCTATCAAATATTCACCCTTTCTGCGCATCACCTACCAACAGTCTCTCTAGGGAAGACCGCAAATGATCCATATGAAAGATAGGGAAACCAAACGCCATGACCATTGTCATCGCTCCCTTGCTGCGGTTGAAAAATCGGTAACACCCAGGCATGGAAAGCGGTTACATACAGGTTTTAACAACATAATACCCCCTTACAGCTAAAAAACAACTCAGTTATTGTCTAAAAGAACCTAAGAAAAACTGAAAAAGAAATCACACATATCCTGCCACAGCCACGACATATTGCACATTGGCAACCAACAGACAAAACATGGTTCTTCCGGATTGAGAGTACTTATCTATAACGCGGAGAGGCGGAGGGCGTCGCTGATGGACGCCTCGCGGAGGCCCACCGGGGAACCGCATTAGGCCCGGAGGGGTGCGGACAGGACGTCCGCACCCGACAGCAGGCCAGGGACGGCCTGTCTGTCAGTCGTGGTGCACCGGCGATGAGGCCGCAGAGTAGCGTCCGGAAGTGATGTCCTCTGCCGGATTGTTCCTTTCAGCTTCACAAAAGTACGCTTCATTCGGATGAACCCAAAACATTATATTTTTCTGGAAATGCTAGAAGGATCACGGTTGCCCGATCTTAAACATGACCGGTCGAAAAACACCGATTCCTCTCAGGATTTACCACCTTCGTCGGCAGTGTACACCCGAAGTTCTTCCATTAATTCATCATTGGTATCACACAGTCGGCCGAAAAGAAGTTCAATCCCGTCAAGGTCTCCGCCACGCCCTTTGGTTTCCAGTGCAAAGGCCAACGCTCTAACACCGGAGGCAGCGAAATGGTTAACCGCCCCTTTATAGGCATGGGCCGCATCGTGTAAGGCAGAAGCGTCTTTTGCGCGGATAGCATCTTCGACATGCTTTATGAGAATTGCGTTTTTTTGCAAAAACAGTGCTGCGAGCTCTTTAAATAAAGGCTCATCGTTACCAACAAGTTCCAGGGCCTTCTCCTTATCCCAGATCTTTCCGTTAACGGGAGTAGCAATATCCTTTGGCAGGGTAGGATCAGCATTGTCGGAGAAAGACAGCAACGTTGTATTTTGTTCCGATGATCCAGAGGTTCGAATGGTGAGCCAAGGTTCAAGGCGCTCTATCAGGGTATCTGGTTTTATCGGCTTAGAAATGAAATCATCCATTCCGATACTCAGACAATATTGCCTGGTGCTTTCCATGGCGTTGGCGGTCATGGCAATTATCGGAATCCGGGGAAATCCTTGGTCCGATTCATTTTTCCTTATGATTTTCGTTGTATCATAACCGCTTAACTCGGGCATCTGGATATCCATAAGAATCAAATCGTACCGTTTATCCGCTATCATCTGCAAGGCCTCGCGCCCGGTATTTGCAACTTCGGGTTCAATTCCGATCTTTTTCAAGATCGCTATGCCTACTTTCTGGTTGATAACCTCATCGTCGACCAAAAGGACCTTGCCCCGCAGTGCCGGAGGTCTTTTTAATTTTTCGGTTTGGCAAACACGATCCACATCCGATTTCAGCCGAATTCTGAGGGCACTATAAAATTGATTCAAGCGTATGGGTTTATAGATAATAGTCTCTATTCCAACAGCCAAGGCCTTCTCCCTAACCCTGCCCTCCGAGCTAAGCAGGACCAACTCGGGCGTTTTGTCTCCGAATGCCGCCATGATCTCAGTGGCAACCTGCAGGCCGTCCTTTCCCGGCATGTGATAATCCAAAAGAACCGCATCAAAAGGTCTTCCCTGTTCTATCGTCTTTTTGATTATCGCAAAGACCTGATCACCTTGATCACAGCAACTGAACAAGGCCTTTCCAGCTTTTAGATAGTGCTCAATGATCAGCCGATTGGTGGCATTGTCGTCCACGACCAGAAAATTCCTTCCTTCTAATACCTCATATGAGGCCTGAAGATTTGAGTTGTCGCCTACCTTCATCGGCAGGGTAAACCAGAAAACCGTTCCCTTCCCGACTTCACTTTCGACACCAATTTCACCTTCTTGCTTCTCAACCAGTTGCTTACATACACTAAGCCCCAAACCTGTGCCGCCATATTTTCTGGTGGTCGATCCATCCGCCTGGGTAAATTTTGTAAACAGGCCCTTCATGGCCTCAGGAGAAATACCGATACCGGTATCTTCGACAGAAAACCTCAGTAGCTGTATATCTTCCTGTTTCTTCACCATAACCACCTGCAGCACGACCTCTCCCTGATCCGCAAACTTTACGGCGTTGCTGACTAAATTTGTGAGAATCTGTCTGAGTCGGGTTGGATCTCCATAGACCTGGGTTTCAATATTGGTGGGAATGAAGCAGAAGAGGTCTACCTGCTTCATGTTTGCTGCCTCCGTGAAGAGAAGAGTAACCTCCTCCATCAGGTCTCGGAGATCAAAGACAATGGATTCAAAATCGATCTTCCCTGCCTCTATCTTTGAAAAGTCCAGGATATCGTTGATGATGAGCAGAAGCGAATCTGCCGATCTGGCAGCCGTCTGTAAAAGACGTTTATACTCTTCGCTCAAAGACGCATCCTTTAACAAGGACAGGACCCCGATAATACCGTTCATCGGCGTCCGGATTTCGTGACTCATATTGGCAAGGAACTCACTTTTGGCCTTGGCTGCCGACAAGGCCTCGTCGCACTTTAATCTGAGCTGCTCGGTTCGTTTGTCAATCAGCATCTCAAGGTGATGTTTATGATTGGAGAGCTCGGTATCCCTCTGTACTATCACATCCAACATGGTATTGAAATCGTCAATCAAATCCCCTATTTCATCTTCGGTGTTCCTCTCCAGCCGAATCCCATAATCACCTGACCGGGTTATCTTTCTTGCGGTTGCAGCCAAGGCAGACACCGGAATAGTTATCAGACGTTGCAGCCGAAACGAAACAACAAGAATAAACAACAGAATAAACACCATGCACAGCAATAGAAAAAGGGCTGAGCGCCCGAGCTGGCTTGTGAGATTATTCAGGCGGAGAATTATGTGCAACACACCAATTTTTTTTCCTTTTAATAGGATTGGATGGTAGATCCCCAGTTTCAATACTCCACCATGGATGAAAAAATCAACACCCTCGTCCTTGAGTTGTACAGGGAGGTTCTTTCGCAGGTGAAAATCCGGATTGCGGTAGGTAGCCAGGACAGTTCCGTTATCGGAAAATATCTCTCCGGACTCGACGTCCGTATCAGCTCGGAGGGCGTCTGCTATGACACCGCTCCAATCACGGGTAAAGGTTACCGATGTCGGATTGGTCATGCTGATAATAATATCGGTTAATACATTCAGATTATCTACTGCCGTCTTCCTGGCCACCTGAATCTGATTTATCATTGTAATTACGTAAAAAAGAAGAAGAGCCAAACCCGTTATCCCCATCATGGAGGTAATGATTTTTTTACGTATAGACAGTTGCCGAAAAGGGGTTTGCATTTGCGTTGTTATATATGGAGTACAATTTTTTTTTATATGAGAGTCTTTGCGAAACACCGGCCTTTCCATGCCAAAGTATTAAGATCTCGTCTTTTTTTGAATCATCAAGGGGCATGAAGGGCTGGCCGGTCTGGTCCAGCCATGGTTGTTAGCAGGAACAGGAAGCCACAGATCTCTTTGAATGGATATTTACAATTGGAAAATCTTCTCCCTCTAAAATCTAATCCCTGTCATGAACGGGCTAAAAAGACCGAGCAGGACCATACAATGGTTCTCTTTTCTGCATCGTGTTGCATTCATTTTTTAAAGCAGTATGATTATATCAGATATATTTATCGATAAAAAATTTTTCGTATCCGATTTATGTATAAATACTGTTTCGATTATCTTTTAAATGATTTAGACCCGAAAATAGCTGCCAGATAACGTTCTTGACACACTATCGAGTAGTATCTTCATCCTCTACGAGAAGGAAGACATCGAATGCGTACGGAAATACCGATCGGAGAATATCTCATTAACCGGCTGTCTGCAAACGGCATCAGGCATGTCTTCGGAATTCCTGGTGATTATGTCCTCGGATTCTATGATATGCTGGAAAGATCCGAGCAGATCCAACTCGTCAATACCATAGATGAACAAGGAGCTGGATTTGCAGCCGACGCCTATGCCCGGGTGGGAGGACTCGGAGCTGTCTGCGTCACCTACGGGGTTGGAGCGCTAAAAGTCGCAAACACGACGGCCCAGGCCTATGCGGAAAAATCTCCGGTCATCATTATCAGCGGCTCCCCCGGAAAACAAGAGAAGCGGGGAGGCCACCTTCTCCATCACCAAATCTCCGACTTCCCTGTCCAGAAGCGAATATTCGACCACTTCACAGTGGCTTCAACCGTATTAGACACCCCGGATATCGCGGCAAAAGAAATTAACCGGGTCATCCAGGCAGCGCTGAAATTTAAACGGCCCGTCTATATCGAACTTCCCCGGGATATGGCCTCCGCCCCATGCCCAAAAGGTCCAAGAGAGAAACACAAAAAAACAACCAGTGATCCGGTGACCCTGGAAGAGGCTATCCAGGAAGCAACAACCTTGATAAATAAGGCGACTCAACCGGTAATCCTGGCCGGAGTAGAGATTCATCGTTTCGGGCTGCAAAAGGAACTCATAGCCCTTGCCCGTAACAAAGGAATTCCCGTTGCGGCTACGATCCTTGCCAAATCCATAGTAGCCGACACCAGAGATTTTTATATGGGGGTCTACGAAGGCGCCATAGGTCTCGAGGATGTCTGTAACTATGTGGAATCGAGTGACTGTCTCCTTCTCCTGGGAACATTTATGACCGATCTGAACCTGGGACTCTTCACAGCCAGACTCGACCACACTCAATCGATCTACGCCACCAGCGAAAGGATATCCATCAGGCACCATCGCTTTGAAAAAATTCGTTTTCAAGACTTTGTAAAAGGTCTCGGCAAGGCCCCAATCGCCCCCCGGCCTCTTGGCGCTATTCCCCGTCCGCATCCTCCCTGCCCGGTGTCGGTGAAAAACAAATCAAAAATCACCATTGATACTCTTTTCCAGCACCTGAATGCCTTTTTAAAAAAGAACACCATCGTGATCGCCGATGTAGGCGATGCCCTGTTCGGGGCCAACGACCTGTATATCCACCGTTCAATGAAATTTCTCTCCCCGGCCTATTACGCATCCCTGGGGTTTGCTGTTCCGGGCGCATTAGGTGCCCAATTAGCTGATCCAGAGTTCCGCCCGCTTGTTCTGGTAGGAGATGGAGCCTTTCAAATGACCGGCATGGAAATTTCCAGCATCGCCCGCTACGGCCTCAACCCAATCATCATCGTGATCAACAACCAGGGATACGGAACAGAACGGCAGCTTCTGGATGGACCCTTTAACGATATTCATCCGTGGCATTTCAGCAAGGTGCCCTCGGTTATCGGCGGCGGTATCGGCTTTATCGCCGAAACGGAGGAGGAACTCGACCGGGCGTTGCTGACTGCGGATAAAAACACCAACGGCTACTCGATCATCGATGTCAAAATCGACCGTGACGATCGGTCGCAGGCATTAAACCGGCTCACGGCACGTCTTGCCGAAAAGGTCAAAGACAAGACGCCATGACCGTTTCCTATCGGAACCTTTTCGAGTCGGGCGAACTTCAGGATCGAATCGACAAGGCCCGAAACACCCTGAGCTGCTGCACCCTCTGCCCGCGGCAATGCAAGGTTGACCGTCTCTCTGGCAATCTCGGCATATGCAAAACTGCAGAGCAGGCCCTGGTCTCCGATTTCGCTCCCCATTTCGGGGAGGAGAGCCCCCTGGTCGGTGCCAACGGATCGGGGACCATTTTCCTTGCCGGCTGCAATCTGCTCTGCCTGTTCTGCCAGAACTATGCGATCAGCCATTGGGGACAAGGAGAGCCGGTCAGCGACCGGCAATTAGCCGACTGCATGCTCGCCTTGCAGGAGCAAGGCTGCCATAACATCAATTTCGTCACCCCGACCCATGTGGTCCCCCAGATGCTTGCAGCTCTCTATCATGCGATAACCGATGGTCTTAACCTTCCGCTTGTCTACAATTGCAGCGGCTATGAAAGTATCAATACACTTAAACTGCTCGATGGGGTTATCGACATCTATATGCCCGATTTCAAGTTCTGGAGTTCTGAATCGGCGGCCCATTATGCCAAGGCCCCAGACTATCCGGAAAAGGCCCGCGCAGCCATAAAAGAGATGCATCGACAGGTTGGAGACCTGGTCATAAATGAAAGAGGTCTCGCTGAACAAGGGCTCTTGATCAGGCATCTGGTCTTACCGGAAAGCCTTGGTGAAACAGAAGCCATTCTCGACTTTATTGTCCAGGAGATATCGAAAAACACCTATATCAACATCATGGATCAATATCGTCCCTGCGGCCACGCCGCCGACTGTCCGCCCCTGGACAGATCTCTTGCCCGGCAGGAATATTGGCAGGCAATGGGTGCTGCCAACCGGCTGGGGCTCACGAGACTTGACAAAAGAGAGCTTCCTGATTTATTACAACGGTTATTTGCAGCCCGTTAAAGACAGCAGGAGTGAGGCTATAGGTCTGGCAGGCCAGGCTCTCCCCCATCCATTTTTTAGTGAATTAAAAGGCATCCTCATCAAAAAGGATCTTACTAGAATCCCGTTCATTTTAGAGGGGTTAAAGGATAGAAAAGAAAGATAATGATCAAGCATATCGTTTGCTGGAAGTTGCGCAATAACACAAGACCATTCGATGAAAACAGCGATGCATTGGCAATCAAAACGGCTCTCGAAGATCTTAAAGGCAAGGTCCCCGGTTTACTTCATATTGAGGTAGGATTCGACTTCAGCGGCAAGGATACAGCAGGAGACATCGTCCTCTATTCGGAGTTTGAATCAAAAGAGGCCCGGAACGCCTATCAGGAACACCCGGCCCACGTTGCTGTCCGAAGTATCGTTAGACCTCGAACCTGCGAAAGAAGGATGATCGATTACGAGGTGTGAGGGGGGATTTAGCTCAACCCCCAACGCCCATAGTTCGGCCCAAAGAGGTCCCAGTTTTCCTTCTTGTGCGGTACAAACCACTTTTCAAAAGACAGGTCGGGGCGAGCGCTGGAAAAGGGGAAACTCAGGTAAAACCTGGCCCATTGCCTCCGGTCGGGCTTTCTGCTGATACGCATCGCAGGAATTTTGGTCTTGGCCTCGTCCAAAAGCGCCTGAGCCTTTTGGACATCTTCGATCGGAACCGTAAGATTGAAACAATACTCCTCCTTCATCGTCCTCTCTCCTTTTCCGTTATTGTCTCTTCTCCAAAGCCCTCGTGTATTTTGTCAGATACCGACAACGCCTTATAGTAATACCTGTTTAAATCAAAAAGTCCTGCACGGGTGGGTTCTTCCTCATTGAAGCGTTGCTGGAACCAATCGTATTCCTGCCAAAAATCTGCATCTGCCCGATTGATGCCATACTTTACCAGCTTTTGCCTGTCCTTGGGACGCCCCTTATAGGAATACAAGAGTGATAGAAAATCTGGAAGATCTATCAAGTTCACATCGAAAAAATAATTCGGATACGAGCCGATGAATCCTGGAAAGAAATCGGCCCGGTCCTTTGACGAATCCAGACGCAGGTCCTCCCCCACCAGGAATTGCACATTGTCATGCCAGCGATGGACGACAGCCGAAATTACCCGATCATTCCCATCCGGTATTCGGATTCGAATAAAGGCCACGTTGGCGTTATAATCATTGATATATTTTAAAAATCCCATACCCGGCACGGAAACGGCTCGAAATCCTCTAAGATAATCTTTTATGGTTCGATATTTCCTCGGCAAGGCCGGGTAGGTGTCGTTCTTGTCCATATAATTATACGGATCAAAAGCTATCCCGGTTTTTTTGTTGATGTATCTGGTCACCAATCCTTCTATGAACTCACGTTTGGGATTTTCCGTTTGGAAGTCAATCCTGGCCGGCATAACGGTTGGATAGTACCCGACCAAATTGAACAAGGCCTTTTTATACCATCCTTGCATGATATTCTCCCGCTGGTCGGAAGGGAGAAAATCGAGAAAATAGCTCTCTCCTTCAATCCGTAGCTCGTCCATATAGAGCCGGTCACCCAACTGATGACCCAGGTCTCCAAAGACATCGAAGCCTGCCACCAGGGAATAATAGATGCGCTCCATCAGCGGATAATCCATTACCCACAGGGTTCGGGGAAGACGGCCTAAAATACCTTTGTGTACCGATGCACTGTCAAAATGGCGAAAAACTGTCAGCAACGGGGCATCCGTTGACCGCTCCCCCTTCCAAATCGCATCGTATCCCAGTCCGTTTTTATAGTAGCTTGCATAAAAATCCTGCCGGGCTCTATAGAATTGCTGGGCAGCCTGATGATAGCTGTTGGTCCAATAATCAAAAAGACCCGCATTGCTGCCCAGTTCGGTGGGCATCCGCAGATTTTTGCTGTTGTCGAGCAGGAAATCGGGAAACTTCACACTCAGATCATGGTCCGGATCGATGAACATCAGCCAGAAATGATCGTTGATCACGTTTAAGGCTATCTGGCCCTTACAGACCGGCCCTCGAATGAAGGTCATTATGATATAGTGGGAGTTGTCGAGAAGAAATTGGTACCGAGAGCGTGGCGGGATCTGGGCAAAGACAACAAAGGGATTGGCGCTCTTTTTAGGATCGTAACCGATCAGATGCGGCGGCTGGTTCCACGGTGCCTCTATGAAAAGTTGGCGATACCTGTCAAGCACCGAATCGTTCAACTCGAAAACCATGTGGGTCTTGTAAACAATGGTCGAGTGGATCTTTTGAAAACGGTAGAAAAAAACCGGCCCGGGGTTGTCATAGGGGCGAAGCGACGGGATCACGGCCACAGGTTTTCCCGGTGCGGTTGTCGAACGGACCAGCTCATAAAATTCATGCCTGTTCACACCCGAAAAGACAATATGGGCAAGAAAGAGATGTTCATAAAGGTAACGAGCAGTTACTCGATGTTTGACCTCGGAGTTATTGAGAAAGCTCTCCCATTTGACAATCTCTGGCAACACTTCCGGGCTCGGTCGTGCCATCGCCGCCATCTGTTTGCGGTCGGGACCGTGGGCGCCTTGAGCCAACCAACCGCTGATGATCCGGAACTCCTTTTCATGTAGGGGAGGAAAGCCGAAAGGCATGCCGCGATTTGGATGCTTGTGCAAAAATGCACCAAGTTCTATGTTGTCCTTGGCACAGGTCAACTCACCTTCGGAGTGGTATTCCCCTGTGCTCTTCGGGTGATGCATCTTATGGGAGAGCAGTTGCAACATCAAAGAATTATTATATCCGTCGGTGGCATTGCTCTTGGTAACGCTGTAAAATCCCTTTTTGCGCCACTCATCGGTGGTCTGGGCATCAATAAAGAGGCGTGTCGGATCGACCGCATGCAGGCGATGAGCATCATAGACAGGCTGTTTGGTTGCCCCTCTAGCCACGCCCTCATGGGAGCTGAATTTGAGTTGACAAGGTGAATTATAACAGGAATGACAGACAATGCAGCGCCTGACGAGGATCGGTTTTACCTCCTTCTGGTAATCAATCGTCCGCTCGGGCGTATGGATCGCTATCGGCGGCAGAGGTTTACTGACACACCCTGCTATCACCAGGATAAGGACTGCCAATACAAGATACGGACACTTCATACCCTTTCTCTCCATGTGGTTTTCCAACAAACCAACCTAAGACCTGCAAGCCCTGTCAGAAAGACTGCAAAACGGCACGCAATTCCATTTCAATGGCTTCTGAAAAACAGGCAAAGGTCACTTGATTGATGGTCGTATCGTCAGCCAGGAAATTCCCCACCTCCCCGACGGCGATTGCACATGCCTGGGCCATAGGATATCCATAGGCACCACAACTGATCGCTGGAAAGGCTATGGTTGAACATCCATGGGCAACCGCACAGATAAGACTTTCACGATAGCATGAGGCAAGCAGTTCCGCTTCGTTTTTATCTCCGCCTTGCCACACCGGTCCCACGGTATGAATGACAAATCGTGCAGGCAAATCATACCCTCCGGTAATTTTGGCCTGACCAGTAGGGCAGCCACCAAGTTTCCGGCACTCCTTCAGCAACTTCGGTCCGGCTGTCCTATGGATGGCACCGTCTACCCCGCCTCCTCCCAGGAGTGAGTTATTGGCCGCGTTGACTATGGCATCGACCTGCAACAAAGTGATATCACCCCTCAATACCCTCATTCGTTTCATGCCCCTCTCCTTCCTGTTGCGCCAGGTTTTTCTTCACCAATCCGCCTTTCCTCTTCCGGGAAAGCATTGGGAGTTCCAGCACCTATGGAGGTTGCTTCACCACAAATACCTCAATCTCTTGTTGACTTCCTTAAAAATCTTCCATCATCTCACCTCGCTTCACAAAGTCTTCCACTTCCAAATAGGAATTCTTTACATGTCGCATCATGGTAAGAATCTTGTCGAAAACAGGATCGTCCTCACTTAATTCATCCCGGGATTTTTCAACAAGGGCATTCCCATGGGCAAGATACCTCCTGAGGTCATCAAGGAGAACTTTTCGTTTTTCATGTCTCTTCTTCTCCCTCGACAACAAGGGAAAAATCCGTTCAATAGAGAACTCAACCAACACATCTCGTGGTGTATGGAAACGGTTACTGACCTGTTCGAGATTCTCCAAGGTCCTACGGGAAACGACAAAGGTCTTGGCCACCCTACCTTCCTTTAGATCGACATCTTCCGAGGCCTCAGCAATCACATGCAGGGCCTGGATATCGTCGATGAGATGATCAAACAATGATTTTTGTTTGATTCCAAACTGGGTAGCAAGGATTCTCAAGGCATGAATACTACGCTCCGACAGCTTGAATGTCGTTCTGACAGACTGCCGACCTCGAAGATCTGCAGTTGATTTCTCAGAATATTCTATATCAATCATTGAGTTAATCGGTTTCACCATAACCTTCCTCCTGGTCCAGCGGCTACTTTAAATTACTTTTTTATTTTTTTACTAAAAGTAATATTCTATTATTGACATCGTTTCTTTAATTATTATCATCTCAGGTAAAGAGGTAAACAAAAAAACACAACCCATCAATAAAATATTGGGAGCACAACTTAAAACCACACAAAAGGAGAACAACCATGGAACTCGTACGATACCTGCCACGCACATCTCTTGCACACCTGAACACACCGTTTTCGCGTCTGTTCGATGATTTTTTCTCACCCTCCATCACCGACAGCAGTCTGGAAAATGTCGGTCGGGTAATGCCGACGGTGGACATCTATGAAAAAGAGAACAAAATCTGCATCGACGCCGAAATACCCGGAGTGGCCAAAGAGGATATCCATGTGGACGTGATAGGAAGGACTTTGACCTTGAGCGGTGAGAGCAAAACGGTGAATGAGGTCAAAGATGAAAACAACTACCGGCAAGAGAGGAAATATGGACGGTTCGAGCGGACCTTCAATCTGTCGTTCGACATCGACCCGGAAAAGGTTGAAGCCAAACATAAAAACGGCGTCCTTTCCCTGGTAATCCCCAGGCCGGAAGAATTGAAAGCAAAACAGGTTACTATCCAGTAACCATAAAAATTGATCATTTCTCCTCCCTTGCAACGAAGGGCAGCTACGGCTGCCCTTTTGTTTTTTCTTTCACCAAAAACATCACTATCGAGCAAATCCTGCTTTCCAGCTGTAAAAACAGGTTGTCATAGCCCGTCTATTAAGTTAGGTAGAAAAGAAATGCCTGCGTCGATAACAAACAATCCTACTGAAGGGTATGGAGTTCAAACCATCAAGACCCAAAAGGGAAAATAGAAGAATGAACATAAAAACACTCTATGATGAAATTCCCCCATGGGAATGGCCGGGAAATGCAGGAGAAATGTTAAAAGAGGTTCTGGACGATCCTTCCGCGGTCCTCTCTGATCGCCTGATCGCCGCCGAAATGGCAGGCGATCTCGTGGTATTTGATAATGACCTTGCCGCCACATTGCTGATCGTAGTCAGCAATAATGATGAACCTGTGGAACTCCGAAAAAAAGCGGTGATTTCTTTCGGTCCTGCATTTGAGCATGTTGATCTTTATGAATTTGATGATCCCGATGACATTGTCATATCGGAAGAAGTATTCCATAAGCTTAAAAAATCGCTTAAACATCTCTTTTATGACGCCTCTGTCCCCGAAGAAGTGCGAAGGAGCATTCTTGAAGCAGTGGTCAGAGCCCCTGAGGATTGGCATACAGCTGCCGTTCGGGCTGCCTTCGGCAGCAGTGATGAACCCTGGCAGCTTACGGCAATATTCTGTATGCGCTTTTTAGAAGGTTTTGATCCACAGATTCTCAAATCCCTTAAAAGCAATAATCCGAATATCCGTTATCATGCCATTGCAGCTGCCGGCAATTGGGAATTGCAAGAGGCCTGGCCCTCTATTCAAGGCCTGTTTTCCGACCCGGATATTGACAAGAGGATGTTGTTTGCAGCCATTGATGCCGCAGCAGGTATCGCTACCCCTGAAGCAATCAGTGCCTTGTCACGATGTTTGACTTCCGATGACGATGATATTGTTGAGGCGGCAGAAGAGGCCTTGACGATGCTCAGCCTGGACGTGCACGACGATGAAGACTATGAAATGGATTAAAACCGAACCCGAATGCCAAACTACACCTAACCGAATTTCAGCACATCGGCTGTGATCGCAATCGACACCCAAGGCAATACCAGGGTGGTCGACCTCTGGAACTCCCGGAACAACAGTCGCTTTGTCCAAGATCAGGATGGTATGTGATGCCTCTTGGGAAAAACGCCGGCAAAAACAGAGATAGAGATTCTCGAGTCAAAACCTGTCCCAACAGAAATCACTCCCTGGTTCCTCACCGTCGGAGGTACATTTTCCCAATCCCTTGCAAGACGGCCTTGGTCTTTGAATATCTTATAGCAATGGTCCGCTGGTTACTGTATATATCAACCTCTCGCAGTCCGCCCCGGTAACCGGCAAATAAGCGGCAAGACGATTACAGCACAGGCCTTCGTCCATGGAAATGCAATTTACAATCACTTATGGAATCCTTATTCTTCTCTTTGTCACCGGACTCGTAGCCGGATTTGTTGATTCAATTGCCGGCGGCGGAGGGCTTGTCACCCTTCCCGCCCTTCTGGCTGTCGGGCTTCCCCCGCAGGTCGCCCTGGGAACCAACAAGCTCCAGGGAAGTTTCGGAACCCTATCATCTTCTTATAATTATATACAAAAAGGAGAGGTAAATCTCCGAACATGTTCGACTGGCATTGTGTTTACTTTTACAGGTGCGGTGTTGGGGGCATGGGCGGTGCAGATGATAGCTCCCGGATTCATAAAACATGTGATTCCGCTTCTTCTCTTGGTGGTACTTCTCTACACCATATTCTCTCCCGGTTTGGGTTTTGAAGATCGCCGCCCCAGAATGAACCCTCCCATGTTCTTTCTCATCTTCGGGTTGGCCTTGGGATTCTATGACGGCTTTTTCGGCCCCGGAACCGGTTCATTCTGGATGGCTGCGCTCTGTATCTTTCTGGGCTCGAATATGGCCAGGGCAGCAGGAATCACCAGGGTAATGAATTTCACTAGTAATATCGTTGCCTTGTCCCTGTTTGTCATTGGCCACAATGTCCTCTATAAAGTCGGCCTCGTCATGGCGCTGGGGCAGATAATAGGGGCTCGTATCGGATCAAACCTTGCCATAAAAAAGGGAGCGGTTTTCATCCGCCCGATTTTTTTAACAGTGGTGTTACTAACAATTGCCAGATTAGTTTATCAAAATAATTTTTAATCCGTATTCGACCTGATAGTCCCGCCGATCTGTAATTTTCAGTCTCAGGCCACCAGGTAGGTACCGGTGCCGGCTGCGATCAGCAGCTCTTTATTGTTATACAGTTCTGTACGGACTACCGCCACCCTGTTGCCCCTTCGCAAAACCGTCCCCGATGCCATAAAATACTCCCCTTCACCGACTCTTAGATAATCGACCCGCAAATCGATGGTTCCCATTCTCATAAGACGTTTTCTGATTTCCTCGACCGGGCGGTGTTCCATGTGTTTCAGCACTTCCACAGAGGCAATGAGTCCCCCGGTCAAGTCGAGTACCGATGAGATGACCCCTCCATGGAGAATACCCCTGATGAAGTTGCCTATCAGGTCTTCCCGCATATCAATCCTGACCTGGACATCGGTGAGGCTCAGCTTGACAACCTTCACCCCGAGCAAACGGTCGAAGGGCATCAGGTTTTCATAAATTTCGTGCAGCAGGTCGAGCATTTGCTGCATACTCGATTTGTCTTCCTTCATTTTTTCCAATCGATCAAACCTCCTAAGCATCTCCGTACAAGGATTGGCGACTTTATTGTCCAACCAAAGCAGTTTTATATCATATCCCCGGATCCTGCAATCGATCTTATTGATATCAGTATTCCGAGACAAACGGTTCTTATTGTTCTCAAAATTGATCGCCTCAAAAAAACCTTTTTAAAAAGGATGGCAAAGAAAAAGGGCAACAAATGAAGGACACGAATTTTTTCATTGTTTTTGCGTACTAAGAATACGTCGTGACAATTAAAATTTGCAGCAACGATGCAGCTGGAGAGTTTTTACGACGCCATCAACCGTTGGCATTCCGACAATTCGGCTTATACTATGTCCATGGGAATGGTGCAGGTTCATGGTGTGAGTTTTTGCATTTATCAAAACTTATTCATACTGTGACGGACCGCTAAGACCTTATTCATCAAAACATTTTCCCATATATTCGATTCGATGCAAAGGAGAAAGATATGACAAAATTTCTGCTCGGTATAGCCGCTTTCGTGTTCGCTGTTCTAACCGGAATTACACCCCTCGTTCATGCTGCCGCCCCAATGGTCAAGACCCAGGTTCCTGGTTTCTACCGCATGGAGCTGGGTGCGTTCGAGGTGACGGCCTTAAACGACGGTACAATTATGTTGAACAAAAATCTGCTCCATCATGTAAGTAAATCTGCCCTCAATAGCATGCTTGATAAAATGTTCGTCGGCAATCCCGCAGTGCAGACATCAGTTAATGCCTATCTGGTCAATACCGGTTCTCATCTGGTTCTGATCGATACCGGTGCGGCCGGGCTTTTCGGTCCGACCCTCGGGAAGATTCCGGAAAATATGAAGGCCTCTGGTTACGATCCGTCCGAGGTGGACACAATCCTGATCACCCATATGCATGGCGATCATGTCGGCGGTCTCAATGGGGCTGATGGAAAACCGCTCTACCCTCATGCCAAAATCTTCGTCGCCAAGGCGGAAAGCGATTTCTGGTTGTCCCAGAAAAACGCAGACAAAGCGGACAAAAAAGATAAGCCTTTTTTTAAGATGGCACGTGATGCCGCAGCACCCTATCTGGCCGAGGGAAGATGGCAGACCTTCACCGGGAAGAGTGAGCTGGTCCCTGGAATCAGGGCAGTTGAAGCCAAAGGCCATACCCCGGGACATACCGCCTATGCCGTTGAATCTGAGGGCAAGAAATTGCTGATTTGGGGTGATATCGTCCACTTTTCGAGCATTCAGTTTACTCATCCAGGAATTTCCATCAGTTTCGATATCAACCAAAAACAGGCTATCAAGACCAGGAAATCTCTGATGGAACTGGCTGCTGCTGACAAGTTCCTGGTGGCCGGCATGCATTTGCCCTTTCCTGGAATCGGCCATATCCGGAAAGACAGTAAGGATCAGTATTCATGGATCCCGATCAACTTCAACCCGTTTCCAACCGGAAAATAGATGAGATGAAAAAAATTGTTCGGCGCGTTTCACATAAACCGAAATCAACCAAAAGGAGACTCTTATGGCTACAAAAAAAATCCTGATGCTCGTTGGCGACTTCGTAGAGGACTATGAAGTGATGGTACCATTCCAGGCGCTTTTGATGATAGGACACACCGTACACGCGGTCTGCCCGGATAAAAAGGCAGGCGAAACTGTGCGGACGGCGGTTCATGATTTTGAAGGCGACCAAACCTACAGCGAAAAGCCTGGTCATAATTTTACGCTGAATGCCACTTTTTCCGAGGTTAGTGCCGAAACCTACGATGCTCTTGTCATTCCCGGTGGGCGGGCCCCGGAGTACATCCGTCTTAATGAAACCGTCCTCGACATTGTCCGTCATTTTTCCAAGGCCGGCAAACCCATTGCCGCCATATGTCATGGCGCCCAGGTGCTTGCCGCAGCCGGCGTCATCGAGGGAAAGAGCTGCTCCGCCTACCCGGCGGTGGGACCGGATGTCACCCTTTCCGGTGGTAAATTTATGGATATCCCGGTTGATAAGGCCCACGCAGACGGCAACCTGGTTACCGCTCCGGCCTGGCCCGCTCACCCCGACTGGCTGGCGAAGTTCCTAAAGGTGCTGGGCACAAAGATCGAACCGTAATTCCAGCTCATCCAATAACTTTTCAAGTGATAATCCTTTTTTTTCCACCTCTTGATTGCCAGGAAACATGTCATCCGGTAATCAAGAGGTGTTGACAGCATTCCCATTTCGGGATAAGGATGGTGTCCGTCACGGCAATATGCATTTTATCGAGGACTTTTTATGATTACTGCACTTGTGCAATTCAAACTTCCCCAACCGATCTCCCTTGAAAAGGCTCGCGAGATTTTTTCCTCCACCGCACCGAAATACCGCAATACGCCCGGACTCCTACGAAAATATTATATCTTGTCTCAGGACGGTGAGACTGCAGGAGGCGTCTACCTCTGGCGTTCACGACAGGATGCCGAGGATCTCTTCACTGAAGAGTGGAAGAAGTTCATCTTCGAGAAATATGCTGCTCAACCATCGGTTGTTTACTTCGAAAGTCCGGTAGTGGTCGACAACGTAGCAGGCACTACTACCACCGATACCGATTGAAAACAGAGAAACGGGATAATACTTTTTTTTTGTAATCATGTCCGCGCTCTTATGCGGACAAAAATACACTCAGAATACGTCGGAGGATCATGGCATATTCAACGCAATGGGACGATTACCGAAAACGCAGGAAAATTTTCTTTCTTATTTTTCTCTCCTATTTACCCGGCATCTACATACTCGGTGTCCCATTGGAGAGGTATCTCAGTTCTGAAATTCCGCTCATTGTCATTGCCACTGCTTGGATAATAGCCTTTGTCGTTGCAGGGTGGCACATGAATGCCTGGAGATGTCCCAGCTGCCAAGAGACATTTTTCAGACGACGGTGGGTCCACAACCAGTTCGCCCGAAGATGTGTTCATTGCGGACTGGAGAAATGGGCCGACAAACGCTAAGCTGGCATCACCTTCCCGGAGGATCCCTTGAGCCCCGTTTTTCCATCAGTGATCTCACTATCCTTTTTGGGCAAATTCCTTTTCAACCTGATCATCGCCGCCCTCATCTCGATGACCTTTTTGCTACCCGGCCGTCTGTTTAAACTCTTTCACAAAAAAGATATTACATGGTTTAAGAACAAGTATTTCTTTATTTTTCTTGTCTTCGGTTTTTTTTTGACATCGTGCAACAGCTACGCGATAATTATTTCGATCCTTTTCCTGATTGGAATTCTTGAACTCAGCCAGTTCGCAAGTCTTGCTTATTTCGGTGAATTCATCAACCCTTATGCCGTCGGCCAGATGTTTACTGAGGTGGCCGACGTCTCCAAGGCCGTCGTCGGCAGCCTCAAACATCTTAGTTATGTCATCTTTATTGTCGTCATTCCCTACACCCTGACGGCCTCAATCATCTGGTTGCTAAGAGACTACGAACTCACGTTTTCCCATGCCGTGATCCCAGTCTTTCTCTTTCTTGCCTTCCCTGCTATTCGCATCAATCTGCATGCCGATCGAAAGGATATTATCAGTTTTTTCCCTTCGATTACAACACCTTCATTAATCAATACCCTGAACACCTATTCCATCTGGCTAACGCGCCTACTGCCCCAGAACCTGTTTCCCGATAAAAAGCCTTTCTTTCTCCCGGTCGAGGTCCTCAAAAAGGATATTGAAGAGCAGACCACCGTGGTCCTGATCATGGGTGAAAGCCTTACCTGTAACCGTATGTCGCTTTTCGGTTTTGAGCGAGAGACAACCCCTCACTTGGAAGCTCTGAAAGAGGATCCCGGCTTTTTCTTCACCAAAGGGTATGCAGCAGCCGTTGCCACACGTGCTACCATGCCGGTTTTTTACAATATTCAGTACAATCCCCTCAACCAGGACATCATCAAAGACCAGCCGACCAATATGTTTCGCCTGGCTAGGGAAGCCGGCTTCCAAACCACCTACATCTCGGCCCAGAACGCGAACTGCCTTAATGGAGTAAGCACCCAATACATCGATAATTTCTATACATACAACTCCCACAAAGAGCTCTTCGACCGGATCCATGACGACGGTCTAACGGAATTACTGTCCACGATCGAGATGAAAAAGCGCAACTTCATCGTTCTACACCAAAGATGTGCCCACGCCCCTTTTGAGGTCAATTATGCCCACCGCCAGGAACTGATTCGTTTTCCATATACCGGCCTCCCCTATCATGACTACATAAAGAACAGTTACGACAACGCCGTTCTCTATAACGATCTTCTCTATGACACGGTTATCAACCACCTGAAAACGGTGGTCAACGGGTCGCTTTATCTTTTTATCACCTCAGATCATGGGGAAGAATTCGGAGAGGAAGGACGTTGGGGCCATGACCGACTAACCCTCGGCTCGACTCTGGTGCCGGTTCTCTTCTACACAAAAAACGGAGAACCACGGTTCCTAGACCGCCTCCAATCTCTGCATATGCCGACCCATTACGAGTTGGGTCTTCTTATTGCCGATCGTCTCGGGTACGTGATCACTGACCCGAATCGTGAAGACGACTGGTTCTATGTCGGCGGTGTATCCGCCTTCGGCAAAAGCGGCTATATGAAACTGCGAAAATCAGAAGGAGAAACTCCCTCGGAATTGCAGGTTTTTTAACCTCCCTAACATGCTGGAAACAAAACCAACATTCATCAGAACGTTGCTACGAATAGCACATACAGTCACGGACTTAAAACATCAATAATTGTTTTGATATCTATCAATTTGGTTGACTATCGGGACAAAAAACCGTATGGTAGCATGGCAAAAATTCCCCATCGTAAAACGCAGCGCATCACGATGGACAAAACCTATGTTTTCTTTTTATTTTAAGGAGTTACCACGAATGCTCGAGCTTAAAAAAAATGACGATATTCTTATGGTTGTCGGAGGGATCAGCTCAATTGCCGATGCAATGGCGGTGATTGAAAAAAAACTCGATACACCAAACAGAGAAAAATTATCGTTGATTAAAAACGAAGAGGCATTGATCAAAATAGCCAATGCTATCAAAATGTGTCAACCGGATGCAGTTTTTATAAACACCGGGAATGATCTGGATGTTCAATGGATACGGGACCATTCACTCGAAAAAGGTGAAGAGAAGAAACTCTCAAAAAAGGGGCACACCATCCATTTCGACCTGCCTAAAGACCAGGCCCGACTCGTCAACCAAACCTTTTATATCATTAACGAAGGGGAGAAGATGAGTTCGCTTGCCAAATCGGTACTTCGTTCCGAGGCTCTGGACTATATCAAAAATTATATGGTCGGCATAATGAAAGGAAAAACGATGATGGTTGGGCTCTATAGCAGAGGCCCTGTCGGTGCCCATGCTGCTATTCCCGCCATCGAGATTTCTTCCTCAGCCTACGTTATGCATTCCGCAGAGATCCTTTACCGGAATTGTTTTAAAGATTTCGATAAAGAAGCTGCCCGAGCAGGTCTCTTTTTCACCAATGTTCATTCAGAAGGTGAAAACACCCCCGAGAACGTACCCAATGCCAGAATTTTCATGGACAGAAGCTGGATGACGACCTATGCAACGTTCTGTACATATGCCGGCAATACCTTGCTTTTGAAAAAAGGCAATCACCGATTCTGTGTCGATTACTGTACCTATTACAAGGTCGAAGATGAGCTTTCCGAACATATGTTCATAACCGGTATAACCAATCCGAGCGGCAGAAAGACCTTTTTTGCCGGTGCCGCGCCTTCAGGTTGCGGAAAAACCACAACCGCCATGGTCGGAACTGATTTCATAGGTGACGATCTTGCTCAACTTTGGATTGCCGAAGACGGAACATTACGGGCCATCAATCCTGAAAAGGGTATTTTCGGAATTGTCGAGGATGTTAACCTGGAAGGCGATCCCTTCTTGATGGAATGTTTGAGAGGGAAAGGCTCTGAGGTCATCTGGTCCAATGTTCTCATTGATGACGACGGTGTTCCGCATTGGGTCGGGCATGGCGAGGAGGCACCTGCCAGAGGGATTAACTTCCAGGGGGAATGGTACGAAGGAAAGACCGATGAGGAGGGGAAACCTGTACCGATGTCCCATAAAAACTCCAGGTGCACCATTGTCGCCTCGGATATTAAAAACCACGCTACCATCAGCTCCGAAGACCCTGCGGGAGTTCCGGTAAAGGTAATCACCTATTCGGGCAGGGATAGTGATACGATGCCTCCGGTCTGGGTTGCCAAAAATGCCGACGCGGGGGTTGCAATTGGCGCATCCATCGTCTCAAAAGCTACCGCCACAGAGGTCGGCGCTACCGGTGTCAATCGTCAGCCATGGGCCAACGCTCCCTTTATTCCCGGAGCTCTGGCCGATTATATGGATGCCCAATTCAAATTCTTCAATTCAAAAAAGTTCTCATCTGCTGGAAAGCCGATTATGGCAGGTCTCAACTATTTTCTCACCCATGCCAATAGAGGAGGAGCCGGTAAGGGACTTCTGGGAGAAAAAAGAGATGTTCGGGTATGGCTGGGATGGCTTGAACTCTACGCCAACGGGGATGTGGGGGCAATCGAATCCCCCATCGGCATGTTGCCCAAATACGACGATCTGAAAAAGTTGTTCGCCACCATCCAAAAGGACTATCCGAAATCGCTTTATGATATGCAATTTTCACTCTATATAGACAATATCGTAAGCAGAATCGACCTACAGACGGAAGCTTATGGAAAGGACGAAAACATTCCGACTCGTCTTTTTGACGTCTACAAACAGCAAAAGACTGAACTTCTTGCCCTGAAGGAACAACATGGACCTGTGGTAGCAGTAGATAAGCTTGTATAAACTAAACGTTCGACCGCCTAAAAGCCGCCCCTTCAACGGGCGGCTTTTTTAGATTCTTCCGGATCAAGCGTACTTTTGCTGAAAGGAACAATCCGGCAGAGTGCATTGCTTCCGGACACTCCTCTGGGATCTCCGCCGGTACACTACGTCCTGTCCGCACCCCTCCGGGCCTTGTATGGAACCCCTTTAGGCGTCTGCGAGGCGTCCTCCAGAGACGCCCTCCTCCTCCCATGTTATAGATGTAGTACTCTCAATCAGAAAGAACCAAAAATAATTGCCATAGTGGTCTTTTCCACATCCCATCATCAGATTTGAGCGATTTCCTTATGTCCTTTTTCTCCGGAATTAAGAGTTTAATATCACCTTCACCTGCCTCCTGAGTCTGTAATTTCCGGGATCAGCCCGGATTTCTCATAAAAACCATGGGAGGCGTATAATTATGTGTTTAATATATTATAGTTACACGAAAATTTTCCTGTTGGCAGCGGAGAACATGTTACTGTTGTAAGTTGGTTATTCTCTGTTTTTTTCTTCCTTCGAGCGGATTGATATGGTCCACGCTATCCCGCGACGCTTTTGCAAAAAGGCATACACAAGTATGGCCTTTCACAAGTCTCCTCAACTTCCCGCCCATCTCAATCTGTGAAATTTGCGTTAAGGCCCGACGGGCCCGAAAAAACCAGACAGACATGAAAAGGTTCCGCCCCATGTGTAAATTTTATTAACATAATGAAAAATACTTAACCGGTATTATTTATTATATTTTTACTATTAATATTTCCTTTTTATTACCTGATCAGTATTATTTGGATGTTTCGGTGAAACCGATTACCGGTACTTTATTATTTTTATAGGTCTACATCCGAGCTTTCATACAATGCTGACATGCATTAAATTGAAGACGTTGAAAAATTTAGCCCGAAGAGATTGCAGTACAGAGTATAGTGAAGAGAATTCTCTTTGAAGCCGTTTCCGAAAGGAATACGAAATGGATTTTGATTACGATACCGATGATAGCGAAATTATTATGAGGACCACGGATCCGGATCTTCCGTGGGTTTGGTCATATGTACTCACCGCCCTGGATATTCCTCACCGGGTCACCGTAGATAACCAGTTATTTTTCCTCAAGGTTCCGATGGAATTCGCAGCCACGGCTGTACAAGAGATACATGAGTATTTCGAAGAAAACGCAAGCAGCAGACAGAACACGCAACTCTCAACCAAGGGAGGTGATCAGCAAATCCAGCCTCCGACAGTGCTTTTAATCGGCATGCTGATACTCCTCTATGCGGTAACCGGTCCCTGGGACGGAAATTCTGTCTGGTTTCAAAAAGGTGCCGGTAATTCACAGGCAATCCTTGCCAACCACGAATGGTTCCGGCTCGTAACCGCGCTTACCCTCCACGCCAATTTCCTCCATCTATTAAACAACTGTCTTCTTGGAGGCTTTCTGCTTCATTTCCTCCTGCTCAGCGTGGGTACAGGGATAGGACTTTTTGCACTGCTGACGGCATCCATTGCCGGTAACGGCATCAATGTCCTTCTCCACGGCCCCGGCCATATCTTTGTCGGCTTTTCAACCGCCGTTTTTGCTGTGATCGGCATGCTCTCCCTCCTCAGTTATAAAAACACTAAATCCGGATTCCGTTCCTATTTTCAAATACCGTTGATGGGCGCTTTCGCCTTATTGGCCATGGTGGGCAGCTCCGGGAAACATACAGATCTTGGAGCCCACCTCTTTGGACTCATCTGCGGACTTTTTATCGGAGTGATTCTGAAGACTCCGACCATAAAAAATCTCAGGGACTCCTTTGCAATCCAAACCGCTTTCTTCCTGTTTTCTCTTTTTATTTTTACCTTTTCATGGGTCCTGGCCTTATCCAAATAAAGCTAGAAAGATATCTCTGATTTTTATCAACATATTGAAACAATATATAAATTTCCTCTTTCGCTGTTACCCTTTTTTTGGTATCTTGTGAGGATATTCTCTAAAATCTCATTTGCAATACCCGGAATCAGTACTTACTCTAAAACGATACCCAAAGAGATCGAGACCTCTATTCCCTATATACGCTATAGGCACCATTAGCTTATCACGAGACGTACCCAGGAGAACACTTATGCCAAATCAGAACCAGGAACCGCCGTGGGGCCGGAGGAAAAAACCACAGACCCCGGAGGAACTTGTCGCTCAGATTATCCAAAAAATCCAAGATCTTTTCTCGGAAAAAAAGTCAAATAAACCAGAGAGCGGCCAAGAGGAACAGCCTCCAAAGCCGGTAAACCCACTCGGCACCATCGGCAAGATCCTGGCAATACTCCTTGCCGGCATCATTATCCAAGGTGTCTATACCTCTGTATACAAAATCAACCCTAACGAGGTTGGTGTCGTTCTGCAATTCGGAAAATACAACAGGACCGTCGGATCAGGCTTACGGTTCACCATTCCGTATGTCGAGCATTTGATCAAAGTGCCGGTTCAAAACATACAAAAAGAGGAATTCGGTTTTCGCAGCCGCGTTCCCGGGCAGGTATCGACCTTTGACAGGAGCGGATTCGAAAAGGAATCCCTGATGTTAACCGCAGACAAAAATGTTCTGAATGTCGCCTGGATTGTTCAGTACAGAATCAAAGACCCCAGAAATTACCTCTTCAAAGTCAAGAATGTCAAACAGGCCGTTCGGGACATCTCGGAAAGCGTTACCAGGCGCGTCGTCGGCAATATGGATTTCGATTATGTCCTCAGTAACCGTGATCTTTTCGCGGCAAAAGTCAAACATGAAATCCAAGCTCAACTGGATAATCTCCAGGCCGGGGTTATGATCGGCACCGTTCAATTCCAGGATATCAACCCGCCTGACCCGGTCAAACCCGCATTCAACGAGGTAAATGAAGCTGACCAGGATATGAAACGACTGGTCAATGAGGCGGAAGAAACCTATAACAAAGAGATTCCAAAAGCCAGCGGCGATGGGAAAAAGATCATTGAAGAGGCCCGCGGTTATGCGATTTCTAGAACCAATATCGCCAAAGGTGAAGCACAGCGGTTCATTGATATCCTCAAGGAGTACAAACTTGCCCCGGTAGTAACACGTAAGCGTATGTACCTTGAGACCATGCAGAGTATTTTGCCTTCCGTTAAATCCATATATGTTCTTGATAAAAACCAACGTACACCTTTGCCGCTGCTTAATCTTTCGGAATCCAAATTCATCACACCTCCGGCAAAAAAATAGCCTGGGCTCCATTTGAGGAACAACAACATATGAAGAAAATAGCTAATTTTATTCTCGCCGGCCTCGTTTTATTGGCAATCGTCGTTGTCTATGATGGATTTTACATCCTACCGGAAGGAACCCAGGCCGTGGTTACACAATTCGGTGCACCGGTGGGCAGACCCGTCGTCGATGCTGGATTGCATTTTAAAATTCCCCTGATCCAGCATGTAAATCTATTCGATAAACGGATTGAAATCTGGGACGGTGACCCGAACCAGATTACGACAAATGACAAAACCTATGTTTTTCTAGATGTCACGGCCAGATGGCGCATCTCCGATGCGTTGAAATTCATGCAGGCGGTAAAAACCGTCTCCAGGGGACAATCCATGCTCGACGATATTATTGACGGAACCGTCCGTGATATGGTCAACCAGAATGATCTGATGGAAATAATCCGGAGTTCCGACTGGTCACCGGCAGACATGTCAAAAACGACACAAAATATCGGTACCAAACCGAAAATGGGACGAGACAAGATAACCGAAAAGATCCTGACGACGGCAGCCAAACTCACTCCCCAATACGGTATCCAGCTCATCGACGTGATGTTTAAGAGAGTCAACTACATCGCATCCGTGCGCGAAAAGGTCTACCAACGCATGATCTCGGAGAGAAAACGGATTGCCGCCGAAAAACGCTCGCTTGGCGAAGGAAAAAAAGCGGAGATTCTAGGAAAAGTTGACAAGGAGCTCAAACAGATTCTCTCCAGTGCCCGCAAAGAAGCCTTGACGATACGGGGGAAGGCCGATGCCGAAGCAACCAAGATCTATGCCCAGGCATACTCCCAGGACCCGGAATTCTTTTCCTTTGAGAAGACTCTTGAGGGGTATAAAAGCAGTATAGGAAAGAACACCTCTCTCATTCTGTCTTCCGATTCCGAACTGTACCAATATCTGGAAGATATCAAAGGTTCTAAGAAATAAATCGACAAAAGGATATATCATGCTCCAAGCACTCCGCCGTACACCTACAACCCGCCGTTCATGAAAACCACGGTGAGACGTACAATTATGTACATAATAGAGTATAGTATATAGTGATTTTTCTGTTGGAACAGGAGGACATTGTATAACCGTAGTGAGTTGATTATTCCCAGTGTTTTTCAGCCTTCGGGCGGATAGATTTGGCCGCTATCCGCGTCGCTTTTGGGAAAGGCATACACAAGTATGGCCTTTCCCAAGTCTTCTCGGCTAGCAAGCCATCTCAATGAGTCAAATACGCTGGAGTGCTGCCTGTCTGCGTCGGGATCACTTACGGGCGTGCAATTGAATTTCGCCAGCCAAGGCTGTTGTAGAAGAAACAAATACCACTAAACTTCGGGCACGATGAGATCGGCCTGCCTTTGGCTATTGCTTATCCTTCCCTCCCGCCGGATAGGAAGGCCCCTGTCCGCATTCAAAAGGGATACGTCCTTTTTCTTCCAGAAGTTGCCCGAACCGTTCAAGATCCTTGTCGTTGACAATCTCCTCTAAATCCATCTGCTCGAATCGACAGTTGCATTTGCTAAGCTGTCCGAAGCACCAGGGACAAACCTCAACCGGACAGCCAAGATGATGGTTCTCCCCGACAACTGCAGAGCAAACGGGACAGAAGTCTTTATTGGTCGGAAGAATCGGGGCAAGGTCTTTGAGCGCCGCCATATTTGGATGGTTTTGGAGAAAGATCTCTTTGTCGGAATACCCAAAAAAGCTAAAGATCTCCTCATCTCCTCTTGTTTCCGAAAACTCACCGAGACTCCCGGCATTATCCCCCGTGGCGAAGAAGACATAGTCATGGGCGCCGGTACTCACCCCCAGCAGGAACACTCCCATGTGCATATCGATATGGGCGATTCTAATGACCGGTTCCTCCCGTGCCTCGGGCAGGGATGAATAAAATTCCTTCAACACGGTCAAGGCAACACCGTTGGCCCGATACCTTTCAAGGAGGCTCTCAGCCTTATAGATGTCCTCCTTTCCTACCGCATAGGATATCAAAAGCTTTATCTCATCGATTATTTCCTTGAATTCTTCCGACGTCTTCATACCGTTCTACACCTTCTTTCCATGAACCTGGGCGCTGAGACTCCTAACCCATTTCAATGTTTCCTTTTTCATATCAGTAGCCTGGCTGATTGCCGTTACCACGGCAATACGCCTGGCACCACCGGCGATAAGCTCTGGTATATGCTGGTATTTGATTCCTCCCATCACAGTGAAAGGGAGACGACACCTTCTGCTGAACGCAACAATGGCTTCCGGGCCTAAGAAAGATCTGAGACCTTCCTTGGTTTTGGTAGGATAAATAGGTCCGATATTATAATAGGAAACAAGATGTGAATCCTTGGCGACAGCTCTGTCAAGTCTCGTCAAGTCATCTTCGCAGTTACAGGAGAGACCGATAAGAAAATCCGAAGACAATCTTCTGATTTCATCAGGTGGAAGATCTTTTTGCCCGACATGAATCCCATCAGCATCGGAAAGAAGTGCAATATCCAGCCGATCGTTTACCAGGAACAGTGCTCCAGCTTCCCTGGTCTTCTCACGAAAGTACCTTGCCTTCTCCAGCAGATGTGAATCCTTGCTCTCTTTGTCACGCAACTGCACAATTCGAGCCCCCCCCGCCAAAACAGCATCAAGCCACTCACGATCCGTTCTCCCTGCTGCCAGTCGCTCACAGCAGACCGGATAGATTGTTACTTCTTCAATAAATTGTTGTAATCTTGTACTATAATCACTTCCCAACGTCTTTTTCTCCACTCTTTCTAAGAGCCTCACGACAACGGCATAGCATGTTGCCGGTTCCGCTTTCTTAATTCAATTTATTGCAATACAACTTCCAGGTCAGACCGGTTAAAAAAAAGTAACAAAAAAGAAATATTTGATCAAATAATCCATCTATGTTATTTTATGTCTCTGGTGAGAAAATTGTAGACAATCCTCTCACCTCCCACATCTTAACCAGAGTAGAAGCAATACCTCTTCGTAACGCAGGTACATCCGATACGTTATTGTAATCGTTGCCGACCGGGAAAGCCATTGTACAGCAACTACCGGTTTTCTGCACCAAAAGCTTCCACTTTGGATCGGATTAAAAAAAGATCATGTAAGACAATATAGCAGCCTGACTATACCCCCAGGCTCATTATCCAAGAGGTATCGAAATGCCAAACAAGTTTGCCCAACTTATTCTTGATGGAAAAAGCTACTCGTTTCCTGTCTACGAAGGCTCCTATGGAGAAAAAGCCATCGACATCACTACGTTATTAAAACAGACAGGCCATATAACTCTCGACCGCGGCTACATGAATACCGGCTCTTGTGAAAGCTCCATAACCTATCTGGACGGAAAAGCCGGAGTACTGGACTATCGAGGGTATGCAATTGAAGATCTTGCCCAAAATTGCTCATTTGTCGAAGTCGCCTATCTCCTGCTTCACGGAGATTTACCTAACGAACAGGAGCTGAACGAGTATAGGGAGCTTATGGCTCAGTATGCCCTTATTCATGAAGATATGATACATTTTTTCGATCATTTTCCTCCGAATGCATCGCCGATGTCCATTCTATCCACCATGGTCAACTCCCTTCATAACTTCTATCCCGAACTGACGACACACCCGGATCCCATGGAGACCTTCGACAG
>CAWGGS010000001.1:0-132213 GCA_963822095.1 uncultured delta proteobacterium | reverse complement strand
CCGATGTATTGCTCCAAAGGAGAATTTCATGAAAGCGAAGCAAAATCTTGAATATGATGCGATGGTTATCGGAGGCGGTATAGCCGGTCTCCAATCCGCGCTCGATCTTGGTGACCAGGGGTATAGCGTCGCCGTCATCGAACAAGATGCCACAATCGGCGGCAAGATGATCAGGCTGTCAAAGGTCTTTCCTACCCTCGACTGTGCCAGCTGCATTACTACCCCGAAGATGTCGGCTGCAGCACATCACCCCAACATTACCCTCTTCACCTATTGCGACCTGAATGCACTTAACAGTGAAGCACAAGACCGCATTGTAGCCCGTTTGACCCAAAAGGCCCGTTACGTTGATCCGGAAAAATGTATCGGTTGTCGAAAATGCGAATATGGATGTCCTGTGTATGTGCCCGATGACGAACAGGGCGGCTTTAACATGCGCAAGGCTGTCTACATCCCCTTTTCCAATGCCATCCCCCAGATTGCACTGATGGATGTGGAGAATTGCTCGCTTTGCGGGAAATGTGCCACGGTCTGTCCTACCAACGCCATAGACTATACAATGCAGGCCGAAGAATTCACCGTAACGGCCAAAACGGCTGTTCTTGCCACTGGTTTTGAACTCACCTCCATGGACAGGAAACCCCAGTATGGCCTTGGCAAGCTGCAAAATGTGGTCAGCTCCATGCAGATGGAGCGTCTACTTGCACCCCATGGGCCGTACAACAGGGTCCTTCGTCCATCAGACGGAAAGGAACCGGACTCCATCGCCTATATCCAGTGTGCAGGATCGAGGGATAAGAGTCTTGGTATCCCCTATTGTTCAAGGGTGTGCTGCATGTATGCCATCAAACAGGCCATGCTGCTTTCCGGCGCGCTGCCGCTTGCCGACATCACCATTTACTACATGGATATCCGCGCCTTCGGCAAGGGCTACGAGCAATTCTATCAAAACGCCAAGGCCATGGGGATCGAATTCATCAAGGCAAAGGTTGCGAAGATCACTCAAGGAGAAGGCCAGACCGCAAGAGTCCGTTATGAGAATCAGGAAGGGGACGGCGGAGTTATGGAACGGGAACACGACTTGGTGATCCTGTCCCAGGGAATTGTACCGCAGTGGAACCCTGCGGGTATATGTTCGGTCAGTTGCGGCCAAGATGGCTTTATCCAATCTGCAAGCCCTAAGATAGCTCCAACGGTAACCAGCATGGCAGGAGTCTATACCGCCGGAGTTGCAGCCGGGCCCAAGGATATTGTCGACACTATTTGCGAGGCCGGAGCCGCTGCCATGGAGGCCTCAAACTATCTGAAGAATCTTGCCGCATAAGAAAATCATCAGAGAACAGCTCGTTCTATTGCAGGAAACGGAGATAAACGTATGTCTGAGATACCAAAAAACCAGCCGGAAGAACCAAGAATCGGCGTCTATATCTGTCACTGTGGTGGGAATATTTCCGATCATGTTGATGTGGAAAAGGTCGCTGCAGCCGTTAAGAATATACAAGGAGTCGAGGTCTCGCAGACTAACATGTTTATGTGTTCCGACCCCGGCCAGGAACTGATCCAGGAAGATATCAAAAAAAACAGCATCAACCGCGTGGTGGTCGCCTCCTGCGCCCCCAGCCTTCATGAGCTGACATTTCGCGGCGCCATCACCCGGGCGGAAATGAACCCTTTCCTCTACGAGCACGCCAATATCAGGGAACAGGATTCCTGGGTTCATCATGGCGATCCAGCAACCTCCAAAGCAATCACCCTGGTCGCTGCAGCCATTGCCAAGGCCCGGAACCTTTCCCCCCTCGAACCGATCAGGGTGGACGCCACACATCATGCGACCGTTATCGGCGGGGGCATCGCCGGCTTGCGGGCAGCGGTAGATCTGGCCAAAAATGGAATCAAAGTGACTCTGATTGAAAAATCCCCTTTTCTCGGAGGCAATGCAAGCCAGCTGGACAAGGTCTTCCCGACCGGAGATAAGGCGGGAGATCTCATCAATTATCTTGTCTCAGCAGCCATGAAAGATCCGAATATCACCGTATACTCCTGTGCGGAGCTTACCGGATTTGAAGGATATATAGGCAACTTCAAGGTCCGGGTCAGCCGCCGGGCACCAAAGGACGAAGAAAGGCAGAAGATCAGGGAAACAACGAAAGGGACCGGTCCCGGCACGTACCATTCCTTTGCCGGTTTTTATCCCGAATCTCCAGCTGTTGATGAAGAGATGTCCCTTACCACAGGCGTCCTCATCTTTGCCACCGGTTTTGAACTCTATCAACCCAAACAGGGGGAGTTCGGCTATAGAGATAATGAAGAGGTTATCACCCTGCGCCGCCTGATCAAGTTAATGGCGGAGAATAGAACCGGCTCCAAAATTTTGACGGTAAACGGTCGGCCCGTGAGAAGGGTCGCCATGATCCATTGTGTGGGCAGTCGTCAGATTCCAGGTATTCACGAGGCCGATGAGAATGACTACATGAACGAATACTGTTCAAGAACCTGTTGCACTGCAACCCTGCAGGCCGCCCTCGAAATCCGGGAACGCTTTCCCGACACACAGGTCCTTGATTTCTATCGGGATATCCGTACCTATGGTCATAATCAGGAAGACTATTATGACCGGGCAGCGGCCAAGAATGTCCTGTTCTTTCGTTATGAACCTGAAAGTTCACCCATTATTACAAGGATTTCCGGCGAATTTCCACTCCAGGTAAAGGTCCGGGACACCCTGACCTTTAATGAGGAAGTCGAGGCCGGAGTGGATCTGGTTGTGCTGGCCACAGGTATGCAAGCGGCAAACATCAATACTCTTGCCCAGATGATGAAGCTCCCTGTCGGATCGGATAAATTTCTCCAGGAAGTTCACCCCAAACTGCGACCGGTGGAAATGGCCAACGGCGGCATCCTGCTGGCCGGGACCTGCCAGGCCCCCATGGACATCAATGAGGCTTGCAATGCCGCCCAGGCCGCCGCGGCCAAGGCGGCAGCCATCCTGGGCAAGGGGTATGTCGAGCTTGATCCTTTTGTGGCAAAAGTTGATACAGAAAAATGCACGGGAAGAGGTGAGTGCATCACCGAATGTCCGGAAAAGGCCATCAAAATGGAAGAAAACGGCAAGGCAGAGGTCAACCCGGCTTTGTGCACCGGTTGCGGCATGTGCGTTGCGGTCTGTCCGGAGAACGCCATCGACGTGCAGGGCTGGACACTCAGACAATATGAAGACATGGTCGATGCCATTGTTACATTCTAGGTAAGTATACAGCAGCATTCCATCCGGAGTCCTCGCTTACCTGGAGTACTGTGAATACTTACAATTCTAGTTACTGAGAGAGAAAAATGGACGATAAAAAGAAAGAATACCTGGCGTCAATGGATCTTAAGACCCTGCGCCAGGAGCGAAAGGAAAGCATAGATCGTGTTCGGGAGAACCTGAAGGACCAAAACAGGATAATCAAGTCAATTCGTGATGCCTTAGACCAAGGCAGTAGAACCATCCCGGATCTTGCCCAGGCTCTGTCCATGGAAACGGATACCGTCCTCATCTATGTCTCTACCCTGAAAAAGTACGGCATCATTGGAGAAAGTTCCAAAGACGGTGACTATTTCACCTATCAATTGGTCAAATAAAAAATATTCAGGCAACCTGATAATACTTGTCTCTGACGGCAGCAAAACTTCCGGAAAAACACAGACAGATACGGTACACCTGAACTCTCGGAGAAAATCATGGCTACATCAATTGATCCCGGTCTCTTGGTACAGTTAAAAAAATACGGCGTCGAAGATGCCGCAACCTGCTTTAACTGCGGAAACTGTACGGCAGTATGTTCTCTGTCAACCGAAACAACCCCCTTCCCCCGCAAGGTCATCCGCTACCTGCAGATAGGAGCCGCCGACAAGCTGCTGCACAGCCCGGAGCCCTGGCTCTGCTACTACTGCGGTGAATGTTCGGAGACCTGCCCGCGCGACGCCAATCCCGGCGAGGTGATGATGGGACTCAGGCGGTATCTGACGGGACGCTATGACCGATTCGGTATCTCACGGCTTTTTTATACATCTAAGACCTTCGAAATTTTATCAATTCTATGTGTCGCACTTCTGGTAGGACTCGGCTTCTACGTCTTCCACGGACCGATTATTACCGACCGGGTAGCACTCAACCAATTTGCTTCCAGCCATGTGATCGAAATTTTAGACCTTCTCATGTTGGCAGTCCTCTCCTTCTTTCTCCTGACCAATGCACGGTTCATGACCAGGGCAATATTAGGAAATCCCGACCAGTATCAAGGAACAGAGGCAAAAGAAGGGAAGAAATGGAACGGCATCCCAGTGGGTCTCTATTTCAGTGAGCTTAACGTTCTCCTCACCCATTTTCTGACCCAGAAAAAATTCAAAGGCTGCGGCAGCAAAGAACAACGGATGCAATGGATTGCCCACCTGTTGATCATGAGTGGCTACTCTACAATTTTTATCCTGGTGGTGGTTTTCCTCCGCTGGTTCCAGCGAGATGAGATACTGCCCCTCTGGAACCCCGTTCGGCTCTTGGGCTATTACGCCACCTTTGCCATCCTCTACGGGACGAGCTATGCCATGTGGGGCCGGCTGCAAAAGGCTAAAACCGTCTATAAATATTCCCACTCCTCCGACTGGGCATTCCTGATCCTTCTCTGGCTGACCACCTTCACCGGCATTCTGATTCACTTCACACGCTTACTGGAAATGCCGCTTTCCACCTACACGATCTACGTCATCCATATGATGATCGCAATCCCCATGCTGGTGTTGGAAGTCCCCTTCGCCAAATGGGCGCATCTGCTCTACCGTCCGCTGGCCCTGTATCTGATGCGGGTCAAGGAACGAGCCATGGCATAGGCACATGTTGCAGACAAGATGAAGAGTAAAATTGTCTTGTCTGCTTAATCTGTCGGAGTGTCATGGAAGAATACCCCCTGCCCAAAATGGAAATAGTATGAATACGAAAATAGAAGAGCTGGAAACACGCTTAAAAGAACTTGAAGAACAGATAGAGCTTTTACAACAAAATATCCCTGATGATCAGTTGAGCATGGTGGTCTTCAGCGGCGATCTGGACCACCTGCTGGCGGCCTTCATTATCGCCGTCGGAGCAGCTGCCATGTATGAACGGGTGGTCATGTTTTTTACCTTCTGGGGGATTACCGCCCTGCGCGACACTGAGAAGCACGTCGAGAAGGCCGAACTGCTGGCCAAGGCCTTCGGAGGGATGCTGCCCAAGGGAGCTGATCGGTTAAAGCTTTCCAAAATGAACATGGCCGGTCTGGGCACAAGGATGATACAGCATCTGATGCGTAAAAAAGGCGTCATGTCTCTTCCTGACCTCATGAAAACCGCAGCCGATTACGGCGTGGAAATCGTGATCTGCGAAATGTCCATGAATTTGATGGGATTTCAAAAAGAAGAATTGATTGATTATCCCAATATCACTAAGGCTGGCGTTGCAAAATTCCTGCAGGAAGCGGGAAAGAGCAAAGTTTCTCTCTTTATCTAAAAGGGGTGCCACGCTGCAAATCCCGACAGAAAACATCCCTGCCAGGCCATACCCCACCCAACTTCGTGCACCGATCAAGTCATTGATACCATATTGATGCTCTTCTAAAAATAAGGGCTTCTCGCCTTAAATTATTCTCAACATGAAAGGAGATATTTTATGAAATCATTGATTGTCTATTCCAGCAAATCAGGAAATACAAAAGTACTCGCCGAGACTCTCCGGGATATCCTGCCTGGCGAAAACACCTTCACAACAGTGGATGAAAATCCGGACACACATGGCTATGACCTGATATGTGTCGGCTTCTGGTTCCAGGCGGGAAAACCGGATCCTCAATCGGCCACGTTTCTTTCCACATGCGTCCCGGGAAAGGTCTTCCTGTTTGCAACCCATGGAGCAACCAATAATTCCGATCATGCCGCAAACGGCATGGCGATAGCAAAAACACTTGCCACTTCATCAGAGGTGGTCGGTTTTTTTCATTGCCAGGGCGAGGTCAATCCCAAGCTCATTGAAAAAGCAAAAACAATGAACCCGCCTCCACCATGGATCAATGATGCCCCCCTGGCAAACGGCCACCCGGATACAAATGATATTGACAGTCTTAAAAAAGAGTTTGAAGGCATTTTGACCAAAATCCGTCTGACATAGCCGAAATCCATTTCTAAAAACAAGATACCGGTACTAAACTGATTTTTGACTATTCACCATGGCATACAGTGAGAAAAATCATGGAAAATGTTTCATTCAACGATACAGCAATTATCGCCTGCGGTACAATGAGTCTTGAACTCAACCATCTCCAAAAAGAAGGTTTCCTGGGCACAGCATCCCTCCACTTCACCACCCCGGGTCTGCATCAGGACTGCCGGGAACTGGAGAAGCAACTCATCCAGGAGATCGAAAAGCAAAAAACGCAGCACGAGAAGATCATTGTCATCTACGGCGGGAAATTCTGCTATGTAAATACCGAACAGCCCACGCGGAAAATGCACACCATCCTAGAAGAATTGGGCTCAAACATTACACGGCTCGATGCCACGCACTGTATGGATATGCTTGCCAGCGAAAAAGAAAGAGACAAAATTGCCAGGGAAATTGCCGAAGGCGAACCCGTTTGGTGGATGACACCGGGATGGATAAAATTCAAATCTCAGGTCTTTAAGGGCTGGGATAAGGCCCTGGCAAACGAAAACTTCCCCCGTCATACCGGTGGTGCCATCGTCCTTGACGGCATCGGCTTCATGGACAAGTTCATGGAGGAAACACCGGAAGAATTCCTCAACTATGCGGATTGGATGGGGATCACACTGACGCCCCACACAATAACCCTTGACCGATTCAAACATCTCCTGGAAAAAGCGGCAAAAGCACTCATTATCTAACCAAAAAAAAAATCTGATTACCACTGAAACTCAGCCTATCGGAAAGGAAGGGGTGTGAGCTGTTCGTTTCGCGGGACGCCATAAACCCATCCCTGGGGGCTTCTCTGCATCCGTCCAAGCTACAGAGACCCGAGAAACGAACAGCTCACACCCTGGATTAGTTGCTGAACAGTAATGGTAATCAGAAAAAAACAACAACTTCTATAACAACAAATAATTTTTTCGATTATAGTGCTCAAGACAAGATCAACCAAAATTCTGCACAGCATGGTAGAAAGGAATCATTGCACGACAAGGAGAAACAAAGACCGCATGAAAAGTTCACGACATAACGACCGGCCTCAGACGCTGCTGGTCTTTCAGCAGAACGGAAAAGGCGAAAGCAAGATTCGAGGCATTGAAAAAATCGGCAAAGACCGCTTTTGTCTCAAAAAGATAGAAATTGATATTCCACTTCCTTCTGTTATAGACGATGCAACCGAGTTTCTGCCGTCAGACATTGAGGCGGATATGGTTTTGGATTATCTCAAGCATCCGGATCTCTCCTATGACCTTGCACGCCTGTGTAAAAACAAAGGAATCCCTGAAGTCGCCACACGAAAAAAGATACAAAACGACTGGACATATTCCCCCCCCATCTGTTGCGCACTCCCCCGTCACGACAACCTGGGTGAATATGGCAAGCTTTTTGGCGCACCGGAATTTGAGGTTGTCGTTAAAGACAATATCATAACTGAAATCAAAGTTTTACGCGGAGCGCCGTGCGGTGTTACCTGGCTAGCTGCTGAAAAGATACAAGGCCTTGAAATTGAGGAGGCACTTCAAAAAATCGGACTCGAAACACAGTTCGGCTGCACCGCCGATCCATCGGACTGGGACCCGATATATGGAAAAAGTCCGGTTCACCTGGCCTCAAACTTCCACACGGCGGCACTTCAAAAGGCGCTTGATAAAAAATGAATACCGCCTATGACTGCATTCCCTGCTTTGTTCGGCAGACCCTTAACGCCGTCAGACTTGCATCATCTGATAAAAATATCCATGCCTCGGTGCTACGGGAGGTACTGAAAGAGCTCAGCATAATGGACCTCGATCTTTGCCCCCCGGCGATGAGTCAGCACATACACCGGATCATCCGCAAACACGCTGGCAGTCACGACCCGTACAGGTCTGTCAAAGAGCAGTTTAACCGTTTTGCCCTGGCACTCTATCCCAGATTACAGGAGATGGTACAGACATCGGCCAACCCCTTCGAATCGGCTGTCCGTCTGGCTATTGCAGGCAACATCATTGATTGCGGTGTCAATACCACCATTGATCAGTCGGTTATCGAAGATACAATTGCGGCAACACTATCAGAATCCCTGACCGGAGATGTGGATGAATTGGAAGACACCGTACTTTCGGCTGGAAAAATCCTCTACCTTGGTGACAACACAGGTGAAATCGTTTTCGACAAGCTGCTTATCAACAGGCTGCCGATCGACCGGGTTACCTTTGCCGTCAGAGGAAAGCCAATTATCAATGATGCCACAATGGAAGATGCCGTCATAACCGGCATGACCGACCTTGTGCCCGTTGTCGAAAACGGTTCAGACGCACCAGGCACAATTTTGGAGGAGTGTACCAACAACTTCAAAGAGGTTTTTGAGGCCGCCGACCTTGTCATTGCCAAAGGACAGGGAAACTATGAAACCCTTTCTGAGAGCAGCAAGAAAATCTTCTTTTTGCTCAAGGCCAAATGTCCGGTCGTGGCAGAACATATTGGATGCCAGGTCGGGGATTCCATCATCACCCAACCCCGTCATTCATAACTGCCACCATCTACCCAGAGATCTTACCAGGATGTTCTCTAAAAAAAGGAATGCGCGCTGACCTGGCCATTTTATTGGTGATAACCGCTACCTCTCAGAAAAACTTCCCCTTGTTTTGCCCGTTGTTATTTTTATTGTTTCTGATTACCACTGAAACGCAGCCTATCAAGAAAAAAGAGTGAGAGCTGTCCGTTTTTCAGGTCTCTGCAGCCTGGATGGCTGCAGCGAAGCCCCCAGGGATGGGTTCATGGCGTCCCGAGAAACGAACAGCTTTCACTCCGGACCAGCAACTGAACATTAGTGGTAATCAAATTATTGTTTTTTCGTTGTAATCCGCCAGGGCCAGATAAAACGTGCCCACAGTAAGATCAGCGCAGTGGTGATGATCGACCGGCAGGGTTTCAAGGAACTCAATAATATCTTGTGGGCTAATATCCCAGGACTCTTCCATCTTTTTGCCTTCGACGAGAACGGCCAACGCATTGCAACAGGCGTTGGTATTGAGGCAGCCCGCAAGTTCAAAAGTCACCTGATCGATAATGTCCTCACGTATGCGAAGATACAGAGTGATGCTATCCCCGCAATCCCCTGTTTTTCTCCCACAGCCATCCGGCTGTTCCATGGCCTTCCGTCTGTCCCAGAGATAGGCCATGGTCAAAAATGTTTCGGAATGATCTTGCCAAAAATCGAATTGCTTTCCCACTGCTCACCTCAATATTACGAACGTACAAATTACTGCTTGTTTTCACTAAAATGCTGCTGTTATTCTCCCTTTCAGGGGTAACAAAAGTGATTAATCACCGTTCTGCATCACATCTGTCATTCTATGAAAAAAACATTTCAGTATATTTCACAGAATTCCTGGCAAACTCCTGATAGAGTAATTTCAATCTGGCATTTGCGACTTCCATCTGCATGCCTTTTTCTTCTTTTTCCTTGTCGGTCTGATAACAGGACAGACAGCGTTGAAAGGTATATCTCTGATCACCAGCAGTGACTATAAAATCAGCTGTTAAAAATGTTTGGGAATTCTCGTAATTGGAGAAATGTTCCACCGCTGGAACATATTCCAGATCTACACTCAAACCCACTTTCGTTCCACCTTCTGACATTTGGATGCAATCCTCCAAGGCCAGTGAGGTGTCATGTTCCTGTTGATATCCGTCATATTTTACCAACATATCTTCAAGAGAAAACAGTCGGTGATCAACCTTGATACCAGCTTTTTCCAACCGGCTGTAATCTCTTTGCAGATATCTATTTGCTATCATAATTGCCCGGGAAACATGTGAGCATTGGTTTTCAGGGCATCCACGGGCATAGCATTTTCTAAAGGAATATGTCTCTTCGTCTATTTCACCGTTAAATCGACAGAGAAATATATACGCTTTATAGGGGTTTTTTCGATGAAGGAAATCGACCGGCAGGATCTCAAATGAAGGAAGACAGGTTACTGTTCTACCACTCCCTTTGTGCTCAATAAGATCTGTAATGCGGCGGGGTGTACGAAATATTTCTTGAGTTTTCATAGGAACACATCTCCTTGTGAATGAAGGTTATTTTCTTTAGCAATACCTTTTCAAGATGATCGTACGTATTCAAAAGAATATAAAAACGGGAAAGACTCTAAAATTTCCCACGTCTGTCCATTATCATGAAAAACCAAGGAGCGCAGGCCGGATATTTACCCCAGCCTGCGCAGACGCAGCATTAAATCAATCAAAGGCCATGCTTGTCTTCCATTCCTTCCAGACCTTGCCAACCAGATCGATACCCGGTTTTAACGTTTTCTTGCCTGGCCTCCAGCCAGAAGGTGTCGCTTCAGCACCCTTTGTCTTTCTCACCAATTGGAATGCCTGAACCTGCCGAAACGTTTCGCTCACGTTTCTACCGACGGGAGGAGTCAAAACCTCATATCCCTGAACCACGCCATCAGGATCAATAATAAATCTGCCACGGGCTTCAACCCCGGCTGCCTCGTCAAAAACCCCGAAAATTTTGCCGACCTTGCCGCCTGCATCAGACAACATTGGAAAAGGAACCCCGCCTTTAACCATCTTTGCCAGTTCTTCGTCATTCCACATCTTATGCACAAACATGGAATCGACAGACATGGAGAGTACCTCTACTCCCAACTTCTGAAACTCAGGGTATTTTTCAGCGACCGCTGAAATCTCGGTTGCTCATACAAAGGTAAAATCACCTGGGTAGAAACAGAGAAGCACCCACTTGCCTAAATAATCCGAGAGTTTGATATTGATGAATTTGTCCTGTTGGTAGCCCGGTGCAACAAAATCAGGGGCTTTCTGACCTACCATGATCATAGTGCGCTCCTCCTTGATTGTTTTCGGCGAATCCTCCGATACTGACGAATCTTCTCCTACCGGGCCTCCCGTCGGTCTGGCACACCCGACCTTTTCTTCTTCAGCCATAAATACCTCCTTTACTACAGGTGGTGCGACGCAGTCGCATTGTGGGTATATACCCATTACCTAGGGAATTTTAGCTTCAACTCACACGCGCTGTCAAGGACAAAAGAATCATTCTCAAATTTCTGAGTTGTGATAATATATGGAAATAAAATGTTATTTTCAGGTTACTTTCCGGTTAAATCCCGGACAATCGAGAATTGAGAAGTCAAAACCAGAAAAAAATCAATCCATCTGAGTCCTGTTTTCTGAATTCTGGCAAAATTTTTGGTTCTTCCGGATTAAGCGTACGTATCTAAAACCCGGGAGGCGGAGGACGTCGCTTATCGACGCATCGCGGAGGCCCGACTGGGAACCACATCAGGCCCGGAGGGTTGCGGATAGGACGTCCGCAACTGGCAGCAGGCCAGGGACGGTCTGTCTGTCAGCCGTGGTGCACAGGGAATGAGGCCGCAGGGCAGCGTCTGGAAGCGATGACCTGCGCCGGGATGATACTTTTAGCTTTACCAAAGTACGCTCAAACCAGATGATCCGAATTTTTTAAAACGATGCATGCAATAATTCCGATACAATTGTAACAAAATATGCCAACCCGGAAAGTTGTGCTCGCTCTCATTATTTGCTACAGAAACATCATGTTATAATCAAACTTCTCTACCAGTTACTGACCCATTTGTTTCAGTTGATTTTTTATGGTTTCGAGTTCCAGTTCAAGTTGATGAGCTTTTTCGGTCAGGGTCGCCACACCGGCCGGTTGCAGCTGAAGGGAAACCTGAGTCCTCTCGGGCACATCCGCACCCCGACGGATTTGCTGCTGGCATCTCCGTCTGCCCATTGTCCGGCCACGACCATACCCCGGTGCATCCCAATCCCTGGCTGTGTCTTGCGTTGGTGCAGCGCATCGCCCCATGCCTCTTCCGGTCATGGGGCCTTCACTCATTGGTCCTTTTTGATTAAATCCCGGCATATCATTTCCTCCCTATGCTTCGTCTTATTGAAAAGGCCTGTAAGAAATCATTATCGTAATGTCTTTTATGACTCGCCTAAACTTGTATCTGTTCGTTTCAGGATCGACCACAACTCCCGTCTCCTTTCCCTCCACCAAGCCCACGGCCCTTGCCCTTGCCGCCTCCTTTCCCACGACCAGTTCCCGACCGTTGGCCCTGTCCTCGGCCCTGGCCTTTCCCCTGCCCGCGACCGGTGCCAACACCGGCTCCTTCATTTGAATTCCCGTTACTGCCCTGTCCCTGAGATGATCTGTTATTTTCAGCCATTTGAGTACCTCCTGTGGATTCTCTTTGCTGTTCCTTGCTGTTTAGAGCGTACTGACGGCGCCTTTGCCTGCCCACTCCATTACCTTGGCCGTGAGCGCGTCCTTGTCCTCGAACCCGGTAGCAGCCCCCTGTCACCTTCAACCCAAATCCCTCGACCAAGGCCTTGGAGACGGTGAATCGTGCCGACTTCAGAACGCGCCCAAAGGTTTGCCGAGAAATTCCCATATGGGTGGCTGCCTCGCTTTGATCCAGGCCTTCAAAATCAATGAGCCTGATAGCTTCAAGCTCCTCATAAGAGAGAACTACCTCTTCTCTTTGTTCGGATCCGCCAGGATTGAACACGTCAATTGAAGGCGGGGAATGAATAGTCCTTGGCAGTTTTGGTCTCGGCACGCAATCTCCTGTATGAATAAATAATGGTCATTTGACCATAATATATGTTTAGACAACTTGAATGTCAAGAAAAATAATGATCAAATGACCATTACATGCGTAGTATTCCAATCTAACAGCTTGTATTATTATAACATATAATATTCTGATCACCCCTGAAACTCAGCCCAGCGAAATGGAAGGATGTGAGTTGTTTGTTTCTCAGGTATCTGCAGGCAGGGCGGCTGCAGCGAAGCCCCCAAGGATGGGTTTATGGCGTCCCGAGAAACGAACAGCTCACTCCCTGGATCAGTAGCTGAACATTAGTGGTAATTAATTATAATATTGCAAATCAAATCAACTCTCTGTATTGTGATAATATACTGAAATAATACGTTCTTTACAGTTTTCTCCCCGTTTATATTCCGGAGAATCCAGAATCCGGGAGTATTAATTCAAAAGAAAATCAAACAAAGACAACCTCTCTGGATTCTAACTCCTAACTCCTGAATTCTTGCAGCGAGTATTAAATAACGATTCGTTCGATAGTTGCGACGCAATTACAATCAAATATACTAACCCGGAAAGTTGTGTTGTAATTATATAATTTCCACCCAACGCCGAACACTTCCAAGGGTCACCTTGCACAGGCTGTTTCCATTCCTGCACTTCTGCATGGGAATAGAAACAGCCTGTCGATGCTTCAAAGCACTCAAGCTACCCCTGAATAATGGAGGGAAAGGCCTGTAAATTGGTATGGGGGAGGAAAAGAGCCGAGGTAAACTCATCCATATATTTAGGATTATGTGAAAAATCAACATATGTCATGCTATTGCAAATCTCCCTCGCCTCCTGACGGTGCTGCGTGGAAAGCAAGGCCATGTAGGCCCCAACTATGGAACTATTCCCCATATAGGCAAATTTGCTCCGTTCAATATCGGGAAGCAGGCCAATGGTCACCGCTTTTTCGATATTGAGGTATTGGCCGAAACCACCGGTGATGATCATCCTGTCCACCATCGAAAAGTCCATGCCGGCCTCACCCAGAAGGGTTGTAAAACCGGCGTAAACCGCCCCTTTGCTGTAGATGAGATTCTTCAGATCCGATTGGGTGAAAATGATGTCCTCATCCATGGGCGTCTGGTCGGCAAACACCAAGACATAGGCGGGTTCATCACCCTGGATACGGACCCGCTCGTTGACCAGATCTTCTACAAAACGACCACTTCGGTCAACGATACCAGTATGTAAGAGTTCGGCAATCAAATCAATGATCCCAGAGCCACATATCCCGCGGGGTGGCTCTTCACCAACCGTTGATATCTCCGGCACCAGGGTTTGCGGATCGATTATCACCTTTTCAATCGCTCCCTCCTCAGCCCGCATTCCCCAGCGAATGCCTCCGCCCTCAAAGGCCGGACCGGCACTGCAGGCAGCGGTCATCAACCATTCTTTATTCCCGAGGACTATCTCGCCATTGGTTCCGATATCAATAAACAAGGTCATTGGATCCTGCCGGTGAAATCCCGTATATAAAATACCAGAGACGATATCGCCGCCCACATAGCTGGCAGGGGCGGGCATGATGAATACAGCCGCCACAGGACTTGCTTTCAAGCCGATTTCGCCGGCTTTAAGAATAGGAAAATCAGACACCGTCGGGATGTAAGGGTCCCTCCTGATATTACGGGGTTCAATCTGCAGCAACAGGTGCATCATCGTCGTATTACCCGAGATAACAACGTTGCGGACTTCTTCCTTTTTACTGCCCGTACTGCCAAGGACCTCGCCTATAAGACTGTTGATTGTGACAAGGGCCATTTGGCTTAATTTCTTAACACCGTCTTTTTCAGCACAGATTATGCGATTGATGACATCGTCCCCACAGTCCGCCTGGCGATTATGACCGGCAGCGGCAGCCAATACTGATCCATCCGTCATATCGACCAGATAGACAACGATGGTTGTCGTTCCCACGTCGATTGCCAAGCCCAGCGATTGCCGCTGCCCGTTTCCGGGACGGACCTCGAGAATCTCATTGGCACATTTACGACGAATTACCGAAACCGTGATATTCCAGTTATCCCGGCGAACAACATCGGACAACTGACGCATGACCTTAATACCGACATTCAACTTGGCGACATCGCATCCCTCTTTTTTCAGTCCCCGGTTCAGCCTGTCCAGGTCGCTTACCGAATCTTCAAAGGTCGGAGGATCCAGGCTCAAGTGGATTTGCTTGAGCATCGGATCGATTTCCGCCACCAATCCTTTGAGTCTTTCGGTAATTTCCCGGCCCATTCCTGCAATCTTCAACTTTCGCTCGATGTCCTCTTGGGGAATCTGTACGGTTGCATCACCCGTGACATTACTCTGGCAGGCGAGCAGATAGCCTTTTTCTTTTTCTCCTTCTGTCAACATCGGAGTAGGCAGCGCCTTCACATCGCCGGAAACAGCCACGAGTCTGCATTTTCCACAGGAACCTTTGCCGTTGCACGAAGCGTTGAGATGGACATCTGCGGCCTGAGCGGCTGCCAAAAGTGTACTGTTTTGGGGCACAGACACTGTTTGTCCGTCCGGCAAAAAGGTGACCTTGCAGGAGACCACAGCGTCCTCTTCCCTGGCTTCCTCCTCCCATCTCTCCTGATGTTTGCTCATAAACCAGATCGGACAGGAAGATCTATATTTACAGTAAATCTTCGGATCCCGGCATTTGAGACACTCTTCACACAGGTAAACCTGGTGTTTCATACAGATGTATGGTGTCTCACGACTCGGATGATTGATACACATTCCCATGATTCAATGTTCCTTTTTTTAAAAACAACCCGTGAATGTCACGAATTGAGGTGACCTGCTGGCCGAGGAGACTTGGAAAATACATACGCACTCTAAAAGTTCTCCCAAAGAGGTTGTCATTATTGCGCTCTATGGACACTGGTTATTCATGCTGTAAGGGTCGTATTCACACGGATTAGCCCTCATGAACCGGGTTAGTGCCCGTGGCAACAATCCGTCCTTCGTTTCAAATGATAATTTTTCGTCGCTCGTTGTAAAGTGGTTTCGGCCAACTGTGCACAATGGAGGTGAGTTTCTGGTAATTGGCCAACCTGTTCCATAATCGTTATCATATTGATCTTCTGCAATTGGCTGATATCCCGATTACGGGCAAGCATGGCCGCCGCCTCAACGCAAGTTTTACTGATTGAACAGCCGTTGGTCCAAGCCGAGCTATCACACACCTTGCCTTCTTTGAACTGAAGGGCAATTTCCATGGTATCGCCGCAGTTACCTGTGACTCTGGCGTGGCCATCTGGGTTATCAAGCGGTTTATTGGTCAGATAATGAAGGCCGAACCAGCAGAAGACAAGCAACAACAGGATAAAAAAGGCATACAAAATATTGACGATTTCCATTGAACTCCAAAAAATAAAATTAGTGTTATGTCCAAAGAGGAGCAGACCGCCTTAAAGAGGCATCCATGATCCAGACATATGCTCATTAAAAGAATTACATGAAACCCGGCTGGATCTCAAGACAATTGAGACCATGTTTATCGATCTAATCACAGAAGTTGCTCAATTTATTCAAACTAACACCTATCAGTCATAAGTTAATTTGTAAAAGAGCATATGCCCCCGCAGATGAAAGGTCTGTTTACGTTAATATTCACCGGCAAAATCGGGTGGCTTTAATTTATCTGATTACCACTGAAACTCAGCCTATCGAAATGGACAGGTGTGAGAACAGTTCAATCCCTGGATCAGTCGGTGAATATTAGTGGTAATCAGTTTAATTTAGGAACCGCTCAAAGCGGTATGTTAAAAAGATTTCTTCACACAAACAAATGCACTATATTATCTTGACATTGGAAGGCATTTTTTCACCGTTCTCAACGAGAAGGAGATCTTCGTACCGTGATCAAACAGGACAGACTGTTTTGGTTCCCGACAATCCCCAGCGCAGCGTCTCCCTGATGTCCAGTTTGACCGAGATGGTCTACGTTCTTGGTCAGGAGGCCCAGATCATATCCGTAACCCTATTCAATCCTTGATTGCCAGGAAAGGCTGTTTGTACTCTTCCATCCCCAACAGGACGTAAAATAAGGCGGACAACCGCATATTTGTCAACACTCCATAATACTTTTTTATTTATTGTGTTACAAAGCGCTTGAAAAAGTTTTAGGCCCTGCTATAGTGACACTTAATTTTAATTCGTGTTACTCGAACGAGTACATGCACATTACGAGGAAAAATGGAATTTCTCAAATCTCTCATCGAATACGGCATTATCGGTCTGCTGGCCTGTCTCAGTATAATCGCAGTGGGTGTAGCCATCGAACGGTATCGTTTTTTCAAAAAACTGGATTTGGGCAATTTCACCGACCGACGTCTTCTGGAGTTGGCATTGACCCGCCGTCTGCATATCATCGCCACCATTGGCAGCAACGCCCCTTATATTGGGCTGCTCGGCACTGTGCTCGGTATTATGCTGATCTTCTACACCATGGGCCAGCAGGGAATGGTGGACTCGGCTCGGATCATGACAGGGCTGGCCTTATCCCTGAAAGCCACTGCTGCCGGTCTGCTGGTCGCAATCCCAGCCGTAGTCCTCTACAACCTGCTGTTGCGGCGGGCCAAGGAACTGCTTTTGACCTGGGAGATGCGAAATGGATGAGAGAGAATTTGACGGAATTAACGTGATCCCATTCATCGATATTATGCTGGTCCTGCTCACAATTGTTCTGACCACAGCTACATTTATAGCAAACGGCACTATTCCGGTGCATCTTCCAAAAGCTCAGAACAACACGATGGGTGGCCGTGGGCTTACGGTTACCATCGACCGGGATGGCAAGATATTCTATCGGGATTATGAGACGAGCACTGAGGGTCTTCGTACAGCCCTTGCCCTTGAAGACCGGCGGACGCCACTTCTGATTCGGGCCGATAAGGCTGTGGCCCTGCAGCCATTTGTTAATGTGCTGGATATGGCGAGAGAACTTGGGTTCACCAAGATGAGTCTGCAAACGGAGCTAATACAATGAAACAGAGTGAACGGGCTTTGGCGGAATCGTTTTTTCTGCATGCCTGCATCGCGGGTCTTTTCATTCTGGTAGCAGGTATGATCAGGACACCGCCTAAAACCATACGTCTTAATTTTTCGGTGCTTGAACAGGTTGCCGCTCCTCTACACCAAGCACCCCCTGTTTACAAGATAGTGGTACCTACTCCTCAACCTGTGGCACAACCGCAACCTGTCCCCAAATCTCAGCCGAAGATTGCTCCCCTCCATCCCAAAAAAATCATACCGAAGCCGAGGGCAATCAAACCCGAAAGAGCACCGGTCCCCCATGTGGAAGAACCACCCCGACAGGCTGTTGCCTCACCAGTGAAACCATCCCCTGTTCAGACCGAGACCCGAAACAGGCCACAGGCGAATGCCGGTTTCCGGGAAAAAGCGACCTCCTTTCACAATAGGTCAAAGCTTCGTAGCTATCTGGGGATTATCCGTCTCCGAATAGAGCGTCAAAAACGCTACCCTCTCTGGGCCAGATCCCATCGTCTCGAAGGTGAAGTCCTGGTTCGGTTCCTTCTAAGTCCGGACGGACAGGTCTCGGCAGTACGTGTGAGCAAAAGTTCTGGGCAAGACTGCCTTGATGAAGCAGCTGTCAATGCAGTGCAACAGGCATCTCCCATGCCGCCGCCACCTGAAGGTATTCTCAGCAAGGCCACATCGGTGGAGCTTACCCTCGTCTTCAAACTGACCTGAAAGGCATCGTTCCGTGAGAGCTTAGTCTGCTGTTCACGAATCGATATGGCCCGCTATCCCGCGTCTTTCAGTGGTTTTCATGAACGGCGGGCCAAGAATAATACCAAGCAACTACGAGAAACACCCCACGAATAATACATTTTCTATTTTCGTGTCACAAACAGCTTGCAAACCGCTCGTTTCCTGCTATAATAACACTATTTAATTTTTTGTATTATTGGCTCACATTGTTGATGCGATAATAATAGAGAATGATAGAGGGGAAGAAATGCGAATACGAAAAAGAGGCAAAACAGTTCAGGCCGTGATTCTGGGAGCAGCGACAGCCGCCATCTGTTGTCCGCCTCTGCTTGCAGGACAGGATGTGACGGATACGACACTTGGACATATGACCCTGGAATCAATCGTCGTCAGTGATTCCGCAATCTCCAATGCCACCACCGTCGTCGGTGAAAAAACCATTGAGAAGGGTAAGAATACAATGATACCGGATGCCATAAAGGATGAGCCCGACATCACCATCAGCCGTCGGGCAGGTATTGGCGACACCAAGGATATCGTCTCCATCCGCGGGCTTTCCACAAATAGGATCGAGCTGGACATCAACGGACGGTCAGTCAACGCCGCCGGTGTCGTCGGTGGTTATTACATCGATTGGGCGACCATCCCTCTGGATAATATTGAGAAGATCGAAATAATCAGGGGAGGAAGCTCCGCATTATACGGCAACAACAACATCGGCGGCGTCATCAACGTCATAACCAAAACCCCGACCACAACACCTGAAACATCCATTTACGGCAACATCTCTTCCGCCGATGGTCTGGACCTGGCCCAGAATTACAGATTCACCCATTCCTATAAAATCGGCGTTCTAGGCTATTCACTGGGAGCCAGCTACCAGAAGGCTGATGCTTTCCTCTGGAACAACGACTTCGAAGCGAAAAATTTCAACATATCAACCAACATCGACATGCCGCTCAAAGGCATGATGACACTTGGCATGCAATTCTCCGAGGACATCCGGGGCTTCATCGTCAACAACCGGAAATCGACGGATCCTGACAGCCCGGATTTTTACCAGAAGATCAACTCCGACTATCCCCTCTCCTTTGGAGAAAACCTGGCGCCTCCTTTCGGCAGGGCCTTTTTCTCCGCCCCGGGCGCCACCTCGGATAAGACCAAATACTATTTGGACTTTGGCTACGACCAACCCATCGGCGATGCGATGGTGGAGTTCAAACTTTACAAGAACATCGAGGACAGAGACGAAAAGAACTACGCCAAGGCTGGTCTGGTCTCCGGTTACGACTCCGGAACCCTGGTCCTCAACCAGTCGGTAGCCTCCGACCGGTCCTACGGCGGCACCCTGAAGGCAACCGTGCCCATCGGCGAGCATGAGCTGATCGGCGGCATCCAGTATAAGGTCCTCTCCTACGGCGATATCACCGTCAATTATATCGATGTCGTCTACAACGGCAGGCCCGATTACAGCTCAAATCCAAGCCAGGAGGCGGAGATGATCGGGTATTATATCCAGGATACCTGGAAGATATCGGACAAATTCATTCTCACCCCGGGTCTTCGCTACGACACCTACAAACTCAAACCCATAAACGGCGCTCAGCTGTCTGAACTCAGCGACAATACACTGGCCCCAAAGCTGACCGCCACCTATGCTCTCACCGATAATGACAAGATAACCGTCTCTCTATACCAGTCGGTGCGGACACCGGGACTTCCGGAGATGTGGTGGTGGGCCAACGGCATGACTCGAGGAGAGCCTGAGCTGAAACCGGAGAGAAACAATGCTGCCGAATTAATCTATCAGCACCAATACTCTCCAACTGCACTGAGCCGTATTTCCACCTACTATTACAAAATCGATGAATTCATTGTTTTCCGCCACGATTCCGACTGGCGCGGCGTCTATAATATCGACGACGCAACATTTTACGGGGCGTCTATAGAGCAACGCCTGGCACTGACTTCCTGGATGTCAGGTCGAGCATCACTTTCCTACCAGAAGAGTGAAAAGGACGGCGATATCTTCGATACCACCCATCTAACCGACGAGCTCGATTTTCTGCCTGAATGGAAAGCCACTCTCAGTGCGGAATTCAAATTGCCATATCGATCACTTTTGAATGTGGATTTTCATTACAGCGGGGATCGGAGCGGCATCTATGCCTATACGGACAGCACAGGGACAACGAGCAAGAAACTCGTCACCGTCAACTCCAGCCTGACCTGCGATCTGAACCTGAAAATACCGATAGCTGATCATGGCGAATGGAATCTCTTCGTCCAGAATCTTTTTAATGTAAGCTATGAAGAGGTATACGGCTACCCGCTCCCCGGAATCATGGTGGGGACCTCCTTTAAATGGAATTTTTAACCATGGTGGCGTCGTAAAATTTTTTATCTGCTTCGTTGCTGCTCATTTTTAATCGTCACGACGTACCTCTTGTACGCTGAAACGATAAAAAATTCACGTGCCTCGTATATGAAGCTTTTTACCTAGCCATCTTCAATTCAAAGGTTTTTTAGGAAATGTTAATTTTGAACCAAGGAGCATGAAGATGTTTGATGAAACAACCTGGCAGAACTGCATAACCTTTCACGGCCATTCCTGCCCAGGACTGGCCATCGGTTACCGGGCCGCCATAGCTGCAAAAAAGAGGCTGGACATCACCTTCTCCGCCGATGAGGAGATCGTCTGTGTAACAGAAAACGACGCCTGCGGTGTCGACGCCGTGCAGGTCCTCACCGGATGCAGCATCGGCAAGGGCAACCTGATCTATCGCGGTACCGGCAAGATGGCCTTCAGCTTCTTCGACCGCAAGAAGGGCAACAGTATACGGATCCTCTTTAAAAAATCCATGCGTCGCGGTGAGGAGGAGGTAGACAGAGCCAAAATGCAACAGGATATCCTCACCAGACCAGCGGAGGAACTCTTTGCCTTCAGTACCCCTTCCTATTCCCCACCTTCGGCAGCCAGGCTCTTTGCAAGCGAAACCTGTGAACTCTGCGGCGAGGCGGTACCGGAACATAAGATCCGACTGCACGACGGTAAAAAGGTCTGTCTCGACTGCTTTCCCGACTATAACAGAGGATGGTAGAGTATGATCGTCTTGGCAGAATGTGCACATAAACGTAATCGTCAAAAAGCCTTCTGGGACAGTATGGCCGAACGGTATCCGCTCCCTTTCGACCCCAAAACGCTGGACGACACCCGCAGGATTATCGCCATAGCCGAGGCGGAAGGTGTCCAGGTCTATAGGGCCAAGATCCTCGATATCGGCTGCGGAACAGGTACCTACACTCTGCCGCTCGCTCAGCGTGCGGCCCAGGTCACGGGTGTCGATTCCTCGGAGAAGATGCTTGACTGTTGCAGGAGGGGAATTGCGGCTCATGATATAAAAAATGTCCGTATATTGCGAATGGACTGGCAAGCAGATGATATTGACTCCCTCGAGTTTACAGGCGTTTTCGATATCGTCTGGGCTTCGATGACGCCTGCAATCCGCACCAGAGACGACATTACTAAGATGCGGCGGTGCGCCGGAAAATCATGCGTCTATATCGGATGGGGAAAGCTCAGGAAAAACGATCTCCTGGAAGAGGTGTTCACCGCCCACAACCAGGTCTTCGGGCCACCTCCAGGGGCCGCTGCAATTTGCGCTCTTCTTGAAAACCAGGGCATATCTCCCCGGACGACGCAGGTCTTGACCAGTTGGGACTGGCAGGGAAGCCTGGAGGAGGCCTGTAAGAATGCCGCGAGCTACCTCGAAGCAGGCTCCGACATGGAGGTACAATACGACATCATCAAAAAAATAGTCTCCCGGCACTGCCGGGACGGCAAGGTAAGCCACACGACCCATGTGGAAATGGAGGTCCTGGTATGGCACGAAAACTAACATTCATCCTTTTTCTTACCGTACTCTTCGTCCTGCAGATTCTCCCGATTGCAGGACGTACCGCTACAGTTTCGGTAACCGATATGGCAGGCAGAACCCTACAGGTTCCCGCGGAGATCAAGAAGATCGTCCCCCTCGGGGCAGCCACCCGATACATGGTGTATCTGCAGAGTCTGGATCTGGTGGCAGGCATGGAGGCCATCGAGACAAAATGGACCACCGCCGGACGCCCATATGGTCTCATCACCGCTGAAAGGGCCAAGACATTGCCGGTGATCGGTGAAGGGGGGCCTGGTCGGTTGCCGGATTTCGAGAAGATCATTTCCGTCTGGCCCGATGTGATCCTGGCTATGGGGATGGATCCGGCGCAGGTAGCAACCATCCAGGGGAAAACAGGGATCCCGGTCTTTGTGCTCAGTTACGGCATCCCTGGAGCTATTGACATCACAACGGTCAAAAAGGCTATACAAACCTTGGGACATCTCCTGGGACGGAACAACCGAGCCGACCAGCTTGTCGGCTACATCAATTCCCTGGAAAAAGATTTGGCATCCCGAACTGCCTCCATAGACGAAAACAATCGTTCCCGATCCTATGTCGGAGCGGTGTCGTACATGGGCGTACAGCCGATCACCAGCACCGAGTCGCAATTCGTTCCCCTGATCTGGGCCGGCGGATATAATGTTGCCGATGAAATCGGCCGGACCGGACATTTTTTCATTGATCCCGAGCAGCTTCTGGTCTGGAATCCGGCGAACATCTTCATCGATGCGGGCGGCCTGGAAAAGGTGGTAGACGGATACCGCAGGAACCCTGCCTTCTTTAAGCGGCTCAGGGCGGTCAAAGACGGTCATGTTTTTCTGATCATGCCGTACAATAATTACCATACCAACATCGAAATCGCCCTGGCAGATGCCTGGTTTATCGGCAAGTCCCTCTATCCTGAGCGTTTTGTCGACGTCGAGCCGACAGTCAAAGCCAACGAAATTTTCACATTTTTCCTGGGTGTCAAGGCGTATGCCGCCCTGCAAAAAGAATATCACGGTTTCAGCCGCATCCGCTTTAGCAATGATGAACTTGTACTCTTCTGACCATGACATAACAGCAGGCTACCTTCACCTGTTAAAACGGAATAACGGCATTGGCCTTGTCCTGCTGGCGCTGCTCATAGTCGCAGCGCTTCTATCCATCCGGACCGGCTCGCTCCCAACAAGCGACGCCGACGTGTTCAAGAGCCTGCTTTCGCTGTCGCGGGACGGGCGGATCGGCCATGTTATCTGGAATATCAGGCTGCCGCGAACTGTCGCCGCCCTTCTTGCGGGAGCCGGTCTCGGCATGGCCGGGGCGGTCATGCAGAACATCCTGAAAAACCCACTGGCATCACCGTTTACCATCGGCGTCTCCCAGGGGGCTGCTTTCGGTGCCGCCTTTGCCATCATCGTCCTCGGTGCAGGGCAGACCCAACTCGCCGGAACAGACATGGTAACCGTCTCCTCCCCGCACATGGTGGTGTCCTGTGCCTTTGTCGGATCGCTGATCACCGTAATCTTCATCCTGGCCCTTTCGTCGCTGAAAGACATCGCCCCGGAGGCTGTTATCCTGGCGGGAGTGGCCCTGAGCGCATTTTTCGGAGCCGGCACCATGCTCCTTCAATACTTCGGCGATAATGTCCAGGTGGCGGCCACCGTCTTCTGGACATTCGGTGATCTGGGCAAGGCAGGCTGGACGGAAAACGGCCTCATCCTGTTTGCCGTCGTGCCTGCGGCCTTCTTCTTCATCGCCAATCGCTGGAACTACAACGCCTTGAAATGGGGGGACGATGTGGCCCGTAGCCTGGGGGTACGGGTTCGGCGTTTACGGGTGACGGCCATGATTCTTGCCGCCTGTACCGTGGCGGTCAGCACGTCCTTTCTGGGGATCATAGGTTTTGTCGGTCTGATGGCCCCGCACCTGATGCGCTTTGCGGTCGGGGACGACTATCGCTTCCTGATCCCCTCCTCCGCCGTCTGCGGAGCCCTGCTCCTGTTGGTCTCCGACCTCATTGCCCGAACGATCATCGCCCCGGTGATCCTGCCGGTGGGGATCATCACCTCCTTTGCCGGTGCACCGCTTTTTTTGTATCTGCTGGCAAGGAAAAAGAGGATGTGAACCATGCTTAGGATCAGAAATCTCACCTTCGGTTACAGCAACAGGCCGATCCTTCAGGACCTGAATCTGACGATGGAGGCAGGGCGTTTTATCGCCATTTTAGGCGTGAACGGATCCGGGAAATCGACGCTTTTAAAAAATCTCAACGGCATCCTGAAGCCGAAATACGGAACTGTGCTGATAGAAGGCAGGGAACTTAACAACATGACCGGCAACGAGGTGGCACGACGTATCGGCTACATGCCGCAAAAGTCAGCGCCATCCCCCTGTACGGTCTTCGATGCGGTCCTCTTGGGGCGCAAGCCGCATATCAATTGGAATGTGGGGAAGAAGGACCTCGAAGTGGTTGGCGACTGCCTGCAGCGTCTCGGCCTCGAGAACTATGCCCTGCGCCGGACCACCGAACTCTCGGGCGGGGAGCTGCAGAAGGTAATCATCGCCAGGGCCCTTGCGCAGGAACCGAAGGTTTTGCTGCTCGACGAGCCCATTAGCCACCTGGATATCAAAAACCAGATGGATACCCTTTCGCTATTGCAACAAATTGCCGCAGAACTCCAGCTGACGGTGGTGGTGGTCATCCATGACCTGAGCCTGGCACTGCGTTTTGCCGACCGGTTCATCCTGCTCAAGGAAGGAACCCTTTACGCAGCCGGTGACAGCCGTATTATCACCAGGGAAAGTATCCGGGAGGTGTTTCATATCGATGCCGAGATCCATCAGATCAGCGGGGTCCCGATCGTTGTTCCTACCTATGCAAACTGAAATTCAGATGACAGCAGGGAACAAGGAGTAATACGTTTTTGTTTTTGATGTTATTTTCCTGTTGACAGCCTTCGGGAGACAGTGTATCGATAATACATATTCAAGATTCGTAATAACAACACAATTAAAAACAATCGTTTCTTGAATCAGCACCCGTTATTGTCTGCCAAAAAATCCCACTAAGGCTGCCCGATGGGTGTCGGGTAGCCTTGGCAGCTTCTGTTGTTGCCATCATGTATTGCTTATCCCGCATTCCATGGATTCAAATGATTGGAACACACCTTCAATACTGTCAGGCTCCATCCGAAGAGGGATACTCCCCCCATCCGACGTGACCGACCACCGACATCGTTTATGTTCAGCTTTTCATGCCGTATTCCGTATACTAGTGTTTTTTCTTTACAGCTTTGATGGTTTAAGGACTTCAACCAGTTGGAATTCTGCAAAATCATTGTGATTGCAATATATAGAAATACCCGACCTGCTCAAATCTCCACTGATGGACTACCAACCGGAAAGTGCTGAAAGCAGATAGACGTTGACATGACCGCAGAAACCTTATAACCATTGGTCGCCGATACACCATTAAATCGAAAACTATCCCCTGATGAAGTGCTGGGGGCGATGCAGCGAAAACAGCAAGGCAAAATGTGATTGAAGTCAACAACCTAAGCAAAAAATTCGGCGACCGCCAGGCACTGGCGGGCGTCTCTTTTACAGTAGGATCCGGTACCATATACGGCTACCTCGGCCCCAATGGAGCTGGTAAAACAACCACCATTCGCATCCTCACCGGCCTGACCAGACGCAACGGCGGAACAGTGCTATTAAATGGGTACGATATTGAGCGTGAGCCAATCAGGTGCAAAGCCCAGTTCGGCCTGGTGCCGCAACATACCAACCTCGACGCCGAACTGACTGTCGAGGAAAACCTTTTAATCCACGGCCTTCTGCACCATATGTCTAGAGCCGACATAACCAGCCGTACGGCCGAGATTCTTAGCTATATCGAAATGGAAGACCGCAGAAAAGTGTTGACCAAGACGCTCTCCGGCGGAATGAAGCGGAGGCTTCTGATCGGACGGGCACTGATGCATACGCCCTCCATCCTGTTCATGGATGAACCCACCGTCGGCCTCGATCCAGCCATCCGCAGGAGAATATGGGGATTTATAAAAAAAATCCAAAATGATGGAACCACCATATTCCTTACTACTCACTATATCGAAGAGGCGGAATTCCTGACCGACCGGGTGGCCTTCCTCGACAAAGGTCAGATAGTCGCCGAAGACAGCCCCGAAAATTTGATGGCAAACATCGGCGAATGGGCGGTGGACTTTCTCGAAGACAACCGACTTCAGACCATTTATTTCCGCTCCCGCGACAAAGCACGCGACTACGTCCTCGACCAAACCAACGGCTGCACGGTGCGAAGGGTCAACCTGGAGGATGCCTTTATCTCCATGACAGGGAGGAAGATATCATGCTGAAAGGCTGGACGGCTGTTTATCTTAGAGAGCTGATCATCTTGAGGCGACGACTAACCAAACTGATCCCGGCCTGGTCCGTATCACCGCTTCTTTATCTGATTGCCTTCGGTTATGCCGTTGGGCGTCATGTCAACATCGGCGGCCACAGCTACCTCGAGTTTCTGCTGCCGGGTCTTGCCGCGATGGCCAGCATGACCCAGGCCTTTGCAATCGCACAAGAAATCAATATTTCAAGATTTTATTGGCATATTTTCGACGAATTCCAGGCGGCACCGATCAGCAATCCGGCCTACGTCCTGGGCGAAGTACTTGCCGGAATGAGCAGAGCACTGATGGCCGGCTGCGTGATCCTGCTTTTGGGGGCCCTTTTCGGAGTCGTTCTGTCCTATAACCTGCATTTCTGGTTTGCCTTCGTGCTCAACAGCTTTGTTTTCGCCTCCCTGGCGGTGGGACTCGCCATGCACGTGAAGTCACATGCGGACCAGGCCCTTCTCAATAATTTCATCATCACCCCAATGGCCTTTCTAGGAGGGACCTTCTTCCCGCTCTCGAAGCTTCCCCTCTGGGGACAACGGATACTTGAAGTGCTGCCGCTGACCCACGCCTCAAATGCTATCCGGGCAGCCGCCTTCAAGGAAACACCTCACTCCTCGGATTACATGCTGCTGGCCATAGTCGGCTGCGTCTGCTTCCTCTTTGCTGTCATCTCGGTGAACCAAGCCAAATCATAACCGGAACTTTTCGTTGGTTGTGTTGCCTTTTAACTCCTGATAAACAACAATCAGATTTAGTGACATCATATCCATTTGACCTTGTTATCTCAGCCAGTGAACTATTAAGAGACCTGATGACATACAAGACAAAGCCTGTTTCTTCAGGGATCTGCAATGAGAAGGAAATAGAAAATTTTTGACTCCAGCATATTTTCCCTGCCAGACTTCACCCAACCACTCCCTCATTCCCAATACCTGATCGCCCCTTCCATTGATCCTCGCAGCGACAAAAACAGGGAGCTCGACGACAATGAAATCCATGATGCGTTGACAGGTTTTGGCATCGATCCGAGCCCGCCGCTGATTCTTTAGGACACGATTCCATAGGGGTAGCATTGGAAGAAACCTGCGCTTGTCTATTTAAATGGTACCGCCAACTGCCTCTTGCTCAAATGACGGACCGGAGATTGCAATTTTTCGGCCGAAATAAATTGCAATTAAGCAGAAATCTGTGCTTAAATATAAAGAGTACCCAGAAATATTCCGGAGATTACCTTCTATTACAACCCTATGAATACACAGAACCAACACGTTCTCATCGTCGATGATGATGATCAAATACGGGATCTCATTGCAGCATTCACCAAAAGAGAGGGTTTTTTAGTCAGCCTGGCGCCGGACGCCGAAACTGCCCTTACGGTGCTCAGCGAGAAACCGATTGAGTTAATGATAAGCGACATCAATATGGAAGGTATGAGCGGTGTGGAACTGCTTCGGGTTGCCATGGAACTCTATCCGGAGCTGGCAGTGATCATGGTGACGGGAATAGATGACCGGGAAACAGCCATCGAAACACTGCATATGGGAGCATACGGCTATATAACCAAACCCTTTTTGTTCAATGAATTAATAATAAATATAACCAATGCCTTAAGACGCCGGGAACTTGAACTGGAAAACCGCAGACATCGCGAAGAACTTGAAATGCTGGTTGAAGAACGAACCAGGGAACTCTTCAAATCCCGGGAGGAATCATTCCTGATTCTTTCGAAGGCTGCGGAGTTTCGTGATGACGAAACGGCAAAACATACCATCAGAATGGGATTCTATTGCCAGCAACTCGCCACACTTCGTGGTCTTCCGGAGGCTTTTTGTAAAAAATTAAAGGATGCAGCCCTTCTTCATGATGTTGGAAAAATCGGCATATCAGACACCATCCTGCTCAAACCAGGCAAGCTTACCGACGAAGAATTCACGATTGTTAAAACCCATTGCGAAATCGGCTTCAGGATTCTTTCGGAATCCACCTCCGATATCCTGAAGCTCGGGGCCGAGATTGCCCTGACCCACCACGAAAAATTCGACGGAAGCGGGTATCCCCATGGATTGGCAGGCAATGCCATCCCGATCTCCGGTCGCATTGCGGCAGTCTGTGATGTCTTCGATGCCCTGACCAGTGATCGCGTTTACAAAAAGGCCATCTCCATCGACGACGCCCTCGATCTCATGCGAAGGGGACGGGGAAGCCACTTCGACCCCCAAATTTTTGATGATTTTACAAATAATCTCGAGCTGATTATCGACATACGGTCTCGCTTTGCCGATTAAACCGGGTTTCTCTGCAGTCAAACTCACCGACGCAGGACTCTAAGACCGCGTCGACAAATGAAGAGCCCGATACCAACGGAAACCGCCACCGCCCCAACAGCCCAGCCCCCCACAAAGACCGCAGCATCCATTGACAGAGAAGACGTCTTTACCCAGGTCATCATCAGGCGATAGATCGGGAAAATCCCCAAACCGATTATCAACAACTGGTAGAGCATGGCGCAGAAGAGGAAGAGAATGGAACCCGGTCCCATCGCCGCAGTCCGGTTCTCTGATTTGAAATCGGCAAAAAAGGTCCCAAAACCAAGGGCCATAGCCACGGTGGTCCACGTTAAAAGCAGGGAGAGAAAACACGAGATCCACAGCATCGGTCCGTTGATCTCTAACAGACGATTGGAAACGACAACCAGAATAAGGGTCAAGAGGGTAAAGGGAGGCAGGTAAAAAAGATATTTGTAGAACAGAAACCTTCCCAGAGACAAGGGGGCACTGCCGATCAGATAAAAGGCTCCCTGCTCACTGCTAAGCGAAGGGTACACAAAACGGGCTGAGAGCGATGCCGCCATGAAGCCCACCAGCCCAATATTGGCAAAGGCGATGAGGTTGGTCAGATAGACTGTCGGCATCGGCGCCCTGTCCAGAGGCAAGACCTTGAAATTATATAGATATACAACGATCAAGGCCCCAATCATAAAGAGTTGAGACCACTCACTGGAATCACGCAAAAAATACTTCAGCTCCTTCCTGAAAATCCAGGCCCAACATGCGGGAAGCCTTGTGGTCGGTCGGAAGCGCATATGCCCACCGAAAGACTCCTGGGATTTAGTAAAACCGGCAAAAAACCAGCGCTTCATAACAATCTCACCGGCAAAGTAGAAGACGAGAGGAGTGGTGATCAGCAAACCGATGAGGAGCCCGTCAACCTTCCCATCCAGCAGATAGGAGGAAAGGAGGTTTGCCACCCATCCCGCAGGAAGCCAAACACTTACCGGAGTTGAGATTGCAGAGAAATATTCTATAAACTCACCATACTTATCAGGGTTCACCAGGTCTTCAGGACGCATGAGACGAAATATCAGATAAAGCAGGATACCAAAAAGGATCGAAAGATAGAGGATGATGTCCTTGGTCCGCCTGGCAGGGAAAAAATACACGAGGATTACTGTCAACAGCATAGCGATACCCGAAGCAATGAGGGTCATCGACGGAACCGCAAGGAGCAGCAAGGGCCAGAAGAGCGGACCGGCCTTAAACACCACCGCATAGGCTCCAAATACCGGAAAGGAGAATATCAGGATCATCCATGATGTACCGAGCATGGTGGTGATGAAACGCATCAAATAGAGCTCCTCGTAGTCGACGGGAGCAGCGAGGATTATTTCATTATCGCTCGACAGATAAAGGGTCGAGACCGAGGAAACCATGGAAGAAAAAATCAGCATCGCAAAGATGGTTATCCAAGCCATCTGAAAGATCTTCAGACTTAGGATCACCCCCAATTCATCCTGGCTATGAAAATAGCTAAGCACCCGGAAGGTAACATAATAGATGATACCACAGACCAAACTTCCCAGCACCAGAATGAAAAGCGGTCGCAGTCCGAACCTTTTCCCGGGAAAGAAGCGGTTGATATTGCCGAGAATCCAGGGGCGAAAGAGCCTGCGCGTCATCTTGTCACCCTAACCGCCATTGGAATCGGACGATCCGTTGGTGGAGCTCTGACGCAGGGCCTTGATAATTCCCTGGAGCTCGAACACACCCGTCAGTTCCAGAAAGATGTCCTCGAGATTCTCCCGACCGGAGGCCGCCTGTCCCCTAAGGTCCGCCATGGTCCCTGAGGTGGAGAGCCGGCCTTCGACCAGGATGCCGATTCGGTCACAGAGCTCTTCGGCAATTTCCATGGAATGGGTTGAGAGAAAAACCGTGACCCCACTATGGGCAAGATTTTTAAACAACTCTTTTACAATTTTTGCGCTTTTCGGATCAAGCCCCACCATCGGTTCATCAACGATGATCAGCGGCTGGTTAAGCATAAAGATGGAGGCCATAATCAATTTTTGGCGCATACCATGCGAATAGCCTTCTATGAGGTTATGCCGCCAGGAGGCCAGATCAAAGAGTTCGAGATAGTTACCGGCCTGGGACAGGACACCCCCGATATCTTTTTTGGTATAGAGGCTGGCTATAAATCGCAGATACTCATCCCCGGTAAGCTTTTCATAGAGAAAGGGGCGATCGGGAATATAACCGGTCAACCGTTTGCCCTCCATCGGAAAACGGGCAAGATCGAAACCCTTTATGGTAACCCGGCCGCTGGTCGGCATCAAGAGTCCGGCCAACATCTTGATGGTAGTGGTCTTCCCCGCACCGTTGGGGCCGAGGAAACCATAGATTTCCCCAGCCTCAACCGTCAGTGAAACGTCATCCACGGCACTGAAATTGCCAAATTTCTTTGTAAGATGATCAATTTGCAGAACAGTATCGCTCATAACCTGATTTTTTATATAATGGTCTTTTTTAAAAGCAGCTCAATTTCCCGAAGAAAGCCCTCCATTTCTTCCTTCAGTCCTTTCCCGCATGCTTGCCATCTCCTGCTGGTTGAACAACAGGCTCGATCGACAGGTGTCCGAGAAGAGCGCCGATACGCATCTGCTCCCTGATGCCTCCTTCAACAAATTTTATGTGGCCAAGATCCGCCGGAACCTGTCCGGTTGTCGTATCCACACTGAGCCATTTTCCAGAGATACGGACCTCATTCCAGGCATGATAATAAAATGCCCCCTTGAAAAAGACGACCCCGGCTACCATTCGGGTCTGGATTCCCTCTGCCCGAGCCAGCGCGGTGAAGAGGACCGTGTGTTCATTGCAATCTCCCCTGCCCGTCTTCAAGACGGTCAATGCGTCGGGAAAGCCCAGGACCGGCCGTTTCTCAAGATGTCCATTGACATAATCGGCAATAGCCTTGACCTTGCTCAGGTCTTCAACCCTGCCGGCAACGAGTTTCGAGGCAAGCTTGCGAATGGCAGGAGCCCTCGACTGCACCGAGGGGGTTGGTGCCAAATATGAACTATTTTCTTGATCGGCAACTTTGGCGATAGGTTTAAAATCCGCCAGGGATTCGAGGCGCACGGTCAAAAGTCCGTCAGCATAACTCTGTCTTCCGGAATTGAGTTGAAAATTGCCATTGTCGGGAAAGCTCAAACGATACTCCATTCGCGTACGCCCCTTAAAAGACGGCATCTTACCAACCAGCTTTGCAGATACGGCGGACAACAACTCAGGTCCTTTGCCAGATCCCGACATGGCTTTGAACTTCGGTTCCTTTATAAAAACGAAACCTGCCGGAGATTCTTCTTTTATCACCTCTCCCTTGTCATCTAGCCAGGAATTTACTCTGGTTCCGGAAAACGTCTCAACGAAATGATGGAGGTTGTAGACCCGCCCATGAATAAAGGTTCGTTCCTTGCCGTAATACTCAACAATGGAATTCTCCCCAGAGAGTGACACAGGATCAAACCTGGGAATTTTGAACTTATCTCCCTTTTCCATTCCCTTTTTCAGGAGATAGGCCCGCCGCGATGTTAAAAGCATGGGGGGGGCCTGCAACTCCAGTTTATCGTGAATTGTGGCACTGCCTGTAAAGAGCGTATAATTAATGTTTTCCCCTCTTGCCGAACCGGTGGCATTCATCTTGTAGAAAGGCGATTGAAAGGAAAATGAGAATTTTTCAAGCTGTCCTCTTTCATCCATAGAGGCGTTCAGATGCAACACAATGGGATTGGATTGCCCCAAAACGTTCAATCTCATATGCGCCAGTTGCTCGACCTGCACCGAGCCATCCTTCCGAGGGTGGTAAAAATCCGCGGCATACCCGATCTTTTGCCTTTTGAAATATATTCCCTGGTAGTCTTCATGTTCCGCCTGCTGGATAGCTGCAGACTCCCGGAGGTCTAGAACATGTATAAAGACATCCCGTTTCAAGACAAGCCCAATGAGTACAAGCCAGATCAGGAAAATGGCAACCTTCAACAATGCTGCCGGATGTTTAATTACCGATGATTCCATCTTCCTATTATACTTCCTGTCCCGCTGAAATCAGAAATTTTCTCTTCGAAAACGATTGCACCGATAATTTTTCTGTTGACAATATATTAATATTTAATATAGGTAAATATTAACTACTATAAAAAATTAACACGATCCGACAATCAAGAAATGTGTCGGCATTGACCAACACCTGCTGAACTGCATGAATATAGGCACCTTGCTCAGGCGATACCGGAAACAACAGAAGTTGACGTTAAAAGCCGTTGCCGAAAAGGCATCCATCTCCGAAGGGTTTCTCAGCCAGGTGGAAAACGACGTCAACTCACCCTCCGTTGACACCTTGATGCGCATTTGCAAGTCCATAGGAGTAAACGCAGGGGATCTCATCTCCCAGGCCAGCAAGCAGGAAAATATCGTTCTGATCAAGAGATCGGAATGGGACGATATTGAACTTTCCCATACCGGTTTTGTCACTCGAAGGTTTTTTCCACCGGAATACAGGAGTGCCATCGACTCGGCGATCCTGGTCCTTAAGCCCGGCAAATCCATTCCGGCACGAAAAAATCTCAAAAACGGCCAGGAAGTGCTCTGTGTCTTAAAAGGATCGGTTGAGCTTGCCCACAATGCCGAAACCTTCATTCTCGAGGAGGGTGACTCGGTGCATTTCCTGTCGAATCCGGAAAATCAAAGAATCACCAATACCAGTTCCACCACCGGTTTTATTCTCTGGGTAGGAACGCTTTGAAAAGTTGGAAATATTTTTTATGTGTCAGGGATAATTATTTCATTTTAAAAACCCGCATCCCCTTTGAAGAAGACTTCGAAAAATCCCGCTCTTTCAAATGAGGTCGGCACATCTTGGCAACCTGTAAACCCTAAACCATAAGGAGACCGAGCTATGATCACCTTCAGCAAACAACAGCTGAAAATTCCCAAGCTGCAACGCCCCGTATATCTGGTCACGGCTGGACAGTCCAAATTCGATCGCGCCTTTCCAGGCAAAAGAACCGAAGAACTGTGTGTCGACGCCTTTACCATGGCAGCCGGATTGCTCGATATCTCTCCGGCCGAGTTGAAGCGATCAATACATAGTTGCTACTATGGCCATTTTGCCGATCACTTCGGCGATCAACTCCTGGGAGAGTCAGTGATCCATGACAGGCTCGGACTCGATCCCCTGGGAAATGTCGGCGTCAAGACCGGTGGTGCCACCGGCGGTTCGACTCTCTGGGAGGCCATGAAGGCCGTGGCCTCTGGCTATTCTGACTGCGTTTTGGCCATGGGCTGGGAGCGAATGGACGAAGTCCCCACCGATGAGGGCAACTTCCTGATCTCCTGCGCGGCAGACAAGGACTGGGAATCGCCGCTAGGCCATATTTATACCGGCTATTACGCGGTCATGGCCCAACGCTATTGGCAGATCTTCGGCAAGGCGGAAGATTCCTTCAGGAAGACCTTGGCAGAGATCTCTGTTAAACACCACGGCTATGCACGTTTCAACCCGTTTGCCCAGTCGCCGATGAAGATCACCGTCGATGATGTTCTGAAATCTCCGGTGGTTGCCTTCCCTCTCCGGGCGCTTGACTGCTGCCTGATGAGTGTCGGCGCAGCCTGTGCCATCCTTTGCGATGAAGATACCGCAATCAAACTGACCGGAAACTCCAAGAATAAGCCGCTGCGCATCTGGGTTGGAGCCGGTTCCCATACGCTTCGTCCTGCGGATCGCCGTCATATGGATATCCCGCTGCTCCCCCATGAGAAGGCAGACCTCTATGCCGATCTGGAAGAAAAATTCCCCGGCGGAGGACGGTATCCGGGATTCACCGGATTTCTTGCCGCCAGAATGGCAGCCTACTACGGCTACGGCATGGCAGGAATTACCGATCCGATGGAAGACCTCGATGTGATCGAGCTCCACGATGCGTTCACCATCAGTGACGTTCAAACCTATGAAGACATCGGACTGAGGCCCTATGGCTACGGAAGGGACTACGTCGAGTCCGGTGACTGTTATCACACCAACCCCCATACCGGCAAACCGGGGAAACTTCCCTCGAACCTCTCGGGCGGACTGATCGGCTGCATGCATGCGGTCGGCGCCACCGGCATCATGCAGACCTTTGAGATCGCAACCCACATCTGGAACCGCTGGGCCGAAATTCACGGCGATGAAAAACTCTGGAAAGAATTTGATCGTAAGAAGCCGGCCGACTGGACGAATCTCCAGGTGGAAGGCGCCAAAAGAGGGCTGGCCATCAGCCATGCCGGGGTCGGTTCCCATGTGACGGCAACGATCCTGAACGACCCGGATCATCTGCTGAAGAAAGACGCATAAAGGAGATCTATCATGACTATGTACGGACAGGTTTATGTCAAAAACAATCACTATCGTCTGAAAGGCGCCTTTCATCATCTGACGCCGAATACTCCGATCCGCAACGCCGACGACGAATGGAAACTCATGGGAGTAACCAACCCGAGAGATATGACCTATATCCATTCTTACGGAGGCGAAGCGGTGTTTTTCGAATCCCTGAGCAAAGGGAAACTGATGGCCACCCGTTGCGATAATTCTGACTGCGAGACCAAGGGAACCATCCATATCCCGTTTCGGATCCATTGTCCGGACTGCCTTGGCAAAAATACGGCCATCGACCTTACCGATCTTGCCAAGAAGACTGCTAAGATCCATACCTTCATGGTCTGCGAGCGCTCCGGAGCCTTTAATGTCCTTGACAAGCCTATAAAATTCATCAACATCGAGTTTGACGGGGTTGCAACCATACTCATGAGCTATCTTGCCATAGGAGATCCTGTATTCGGGATGAGGGTGGTCCCGATTTTCAAGACCTCGGGACCGACTTTTACGATCCTGGATCTGTCTTGGGTCCCGGCAGGAACCGCACCGGAGCTTCTGCCGGAGGGTTTCAGCTTCTAAGCCATGGAGTACCGGACGAAAAAGGCCCAACAACAGGGCCTTTTTCATCCTGATGTTTTGATTGGACTCGGGAGGAGGTCAAAACGCGGGAGCGCTCCGGACGGGCTTATAAAGAGACGCTATTAAGGCCTGCGCCGAATGTTTTGCCATCACAAAATCTGACAACGTACCATCACTTTTAAAGAATAGGGAAAGAAATGAAAAAACCTGACATTAAAGTGGGAAAGACGACCATCGGCGGACTTGTGGATATGCTGGCTGACAGCTTCGGAGACAATATCGGCCTCGAATACCATTCCATGGGTATCAGACAAAACTTCAGACAGTTGCGAGAGACCTTCGACAGTGTTGCCAAAGGACTTATGGCCCTGGGCATTGCCAGGGGGGAAAAGGTGGCTATCTGGGCAAACAATCTTCCCGAGTGGGTCTACACCCAGTACGGCAGCGCCAGGATGGGGGCAGTCCTGGTAACGGTCAATACCAACTACCGGGCCAAGGAGCTTGAATACCTCCTGGAGCAATCCGACGCCACAACCCTTATTCTGACCGGTGGCGTGAGAGAGGCGGACGAGTACCTCAAGGTCCTGGATCAGGTATGCCCGGCAATCAAAGACAGCCAAGCCGGTAACATCTCCTGCGAAAAACTCCCCTTTTTGAAAAATATCGTCTACCTTGGCCGCGAAAAGATGGCCGGGATGTTCACCTGGGACGAAATGCTCACCCTGGGTGACCAGATCACCGACCTGCAGCTCAAGGAGCGCCTTGACTCTCTGGCCCCTGATGATGTAATTAATATGCAGTACACATCCGGTACCACAGGTTTTCCCAAGGGGGTCATGCTCTCCCACACCAACCTGATCGGCAATGCCTTGAGCATGGCTGGATGCATGAAGCTGACCCCCGATGATGCAATGTGCATCCCGGTCCCTTTTTTCCACTGTTTCGGCTGTGTCATAGGGACCTTGTGCTGCATGGTTTCCGGAACTACCATGGCGCCGGTAGTCTCCTTTACCGCAGAGAGTGTTCTCAAAACCGTCGAGGCCTCCAAATGCAATGCCCTGCTCGGCGTACCGACCATGTTTATTGCCGAATTCGAAGAGATGGACAAGACTCCTTACGATACTTCGAGCCTGCGTACCGGCGTAATGGCTGGCTCGACATGCCCGGTCGAGGTTATGAAACGGGTCATCAAGGATATGGGAGCGAATGAAATGACCATCGTCTACGGTCAGACCGAGGCTTCACCCGGTATCACCCAGACCCGCGACCGCGATTCCCTGGAGCTGAAGACGAGCACTGTGGGCCGGGCCTTGCCCAACGTCGAAGTGAAGATCGTCGACCCGGTGACCGGAGACGAGATGCCCGTCGGTACCCAGGGGGAACTCTGCACCAGAGGCTATCATGTGATGAAGGGATACTACAAGATGCCCGAGGCAACCGCCAAGGCCATCGACAGCGACAACTGGCTGCACACCGGAGATCTCGCCGTGATGGATGAAAACGGCTATTGCATGATTACAGGCAGGATAAAGGATATGATCATCCGTGGCGGAGAGAATATTTATCCCCGCGAAATTGAAGAATTTCTCTATACTCATCCCAAAATCAAGGATGTCCAGGTCGTCGGTGTCCCCAGTGAACGTTACGGAGAGGAGGTTGCCGCCTTTATCCAGTTAAAAGCCGGTCAGCAGGCAAGCGGGGATGAGATTAGTGCCTTTTGCAAGGATCAGATCTCCTTTCACAAAAACCCCAAATATATCTTTTTTGTCGATAACTACCCCACAACCGCCAGTGGCAAAATCCAAAAATACAAACTACGGGAGATGGCTACCAAAGAACTGCAATAGGCCCGGTTACATCCCGCACACACTGTAAATCCTGGAATCACCGGAGAGGAAAATCATGAAAAAAGCCCTTTGGAAACCTTCGGAGGCAAGGATCAAAAACTCCAACATGTACAGGTTCATGCAGCAGGTGAACCGCAGCCTGGAAATGGATCTTGTCGACTATGACTCCCTGTATCAATGGTCTGTGGACAATTTAGAGACTTTCTGGGCCGAAATGTGGCGATTTTCTGATATCAGGGCCTCAAAAAAGTGGGAATCCGTGATCGACGATCCCGCCAAGATGCCTGGCGCACACTGGTTTACCGGCAGTCAGTTAAATTTTGCCGAAAACCTGTTGCGCTACCGTGATGACAAAACCGCCTTGATATTCCGAGGTGAAGACTCGGTCCGCCGGACGATGAGCTATAAAGAGCTCTACAGTGCCGTGGCCAAAGTTTCCGCAGCCCTGAAGGAATCGGGGATTGGTCCCGGTGACCGTGTCGTGGGTTTTATACCCAACATGCCCGAAGCAATGATTGCCATGCTGGCAGCAACCAGTCTCGGTGCGATCTGGTCGTCCTGCTCACCCGATTTCGGCATCAAGGGTGTGCTCGACCGCTTCGGTCAAACCCGCCCCAAGGTCCTTTTCACCGCCGATGGATACTTCTTTAAGGGAAAACCGCTGGACTGCCTGGAAAAGATAGCGGGCATCATCAAAAAGCTGCCATCCATCGAGAAGATCGTGGTTATCCCCTACACCAATCCGGATCCCGATCTGGCTGGTCTTCCTAAGGCTGTTCATTACCGCGATTTTACAGACAATGAGGCCTGCGAAATCAGCTTTGCCCAGCTTCCCTTCGAGCACCCTCTCTATATCATGTATTCATCGGGGACGACGGGGCTGCCAAAATGCATGGTCCAGAGTGCCGGCGGTGTCCTTCTCCACCAGCTCAAGGAACTGATCCTGCATACCGACCTGAAACGGGAGGATACCATCTTCTACTTCACCACCTGCGGCTGGATGATGTGGAACTGGTTTACCACATCCCTGGCAGTCGGGGCAACCCTTGTCCTCTATGACGGCAACCCTTTCCATCCCGGGCCGGATGCTTTGTGGCGTATGGCCCAGGATGAAAAAATCACCGTCTTCGGCACCAGCGCAGGCTACATTGCCGCCTTGAAGAACGCCGGGGTACTGCCCGGCAGGCAGTTCGATCTCAGTCCGATGAGGGCCCTGCTCTCCACCGGCTCACCACTTTCCAAGGAGGATTTTCATTTCATCTATGACGAGATCAAAAAAGACCTGCAGCTGGCCTCGATCTCCGGGGGCTCGGATCTCAACGGCTGCTTTGCCCTGGGCAATCCCATGGGAGCTGTCTACGAGGGCGAACTCCAGTGCCGGGGACTGGCGATGAAGGTTTTTGCCTACAATGAAGACGGCCAACCGATTGTGGGCCAACAGGGAGAGCTGGTCTGCACCGCACCATTTCCTTCCATGCCTATTTATTTCTGGGACGACCCCGATGGTGCCAAATACCAGGCTGCCTATTTCGCCAGGTTTCCTGGTGTATGGACCCATGGCGATTTTATCGAGGTAACCGAGCGGGGAGGCCTGATCATGTATGGACGTTCCGACGCCACCCTGAATCCCGGCGGCGTCAGGATCGGCACAGCCGAGATCTATAGAGTCATCGAGCAGATGGAGGAAATCGAGGACAGTGTCGTGGTGGGCCAAAGCTGGAAAAACGATATCCGTGTCGTCCTCTTTGTTAAAATGGGTACAGACGGCGTTTTAAGCGATGACCTGAAGGACAGAATCAAAAAGAAAATCCGAGCAGGGGCGTCCCCCCGTCACGTCCCGGCCAAAATAGTCAGTATCCCCGACATCCCGTACACCCTGAACATGAAAAAGGTTGAGCTTGCAGTCCGCAAGGTCATCCATGGTCAGGAGGTCACAAATAAAGACGCCTTGAAGAACCCGGAAGCACTGAACTATTACGCAAATCTTGATGAACTCAAAACGTGATTGGGCCAGTCCTACCGGCCCTGTGTTGTAACCTGTCTGTTTTCTATTACCGGGAGAACGCGCCATGACATTTCCACACTTGAACTTTGGATTGGGAGAGACCGCAAATCTGCTGCGGGAATCGATACATGACTTCGTCGCCGACGAAATAGCGCCGCTGGCAGCCGATATTGACCGCAACGATCAGTTCCCGCCGGAGCTCTGGCGTAAAATGGGAGACCTGGGGCTTTTGGGCATCACCGTTCCTGAGCAGTACGGAGGTGCGGATATGGGCTATCTCGGACATGTGATTGCCATGGAGGAAATAAGCCGGGGCTCAGCCTCGGTGGGGCTGGCCTACGGTGCCCACTCCAACCTCTGTATCAACCAGATAAAGCTCAACGCCACCGATGCCCAGAAAGAGCGCTACCTGCCGAAACTGGTAAGCGGTCACCACATCGGGGCACTCGCCATGAGTGAGGCCGGCGCAGGCTCTGATGTTGTCGGCATGCGGCTTTCGGCCAAAAAGGACGGGGATGCCTATATTCTGAACGGCACCAAGATGTGGATCACCAATGGTCCCTATGCCGACGTCCTGGTCGTGTATGCCAAGACGTCTCCGGAGAAGCATCAAAAGGGCATTACCGCTTTTCTGGTGGAAAAGACAATGGAAGGATTTTCCACCAGCCCAAAGCTTGATAAACTTGGAATGCGCGGCTCCCCCACCTGTGAGTTGGTCTTCGACAACTGCATGGTTCCGGCCGAAAATATTCTCGGCAAGCTGGATCACGGGGTCGAAGTCCTGATGAACGGCCTGAACTACGAACGCCTGGTCCTGTCCGGTGGCCCCCTGGGGATCATGACCGCCTGCATGGATGTGGTCCTGCCCTATATCCACCACCGACAGCAGTTCGGTCGTCCTATCGGAGAATTCGAGTTGATGCAGGGCAAACTGGCCGACATGTATGCCACCTGGAACGCCTGCAGATCCTATACCTATACCGTGGCCAAGGCCGCCGACCAGGGCTCCAATATCCGCAAGGATGCGGCTGCCGTCATCCTCTATGTGGCTGAACGGGCCACCTGGATGGCCCTGGAGGCAATCCAGTGCCTGGGCGGCAACGGTTATATCAACGAGTTCCCCACCGGCAGGCTCCTGCGAGATGCCAAACTCTATGAGATTGGTGCCGGTACCAGCGAGATCCGCCGCATGCTGATCGGGCGTGAACTATTTAAAGATACGGGGGATTGATAAACAATCTATACTATTATGTTTTCTCTCTGGTTTGCAGTGATACCTTGGCAAAAGATGTATCCATCTCTGTGACATTGAATGCTTTCCAGCTCCAGTTTTTCAGCTGAAGCCTCATTGCAAATCGCGTAAACAGTTCGCAACTCTATATGATTTTACCCGTTGCAAGCCATAGGGCACATTCGCTATCAAGTTCTTCTGCGGCGCGACGCTCATACTTGGAAATCTCCTCGGCACTGAGGACATTGCGCCATCGACCATTTGTTCCTTTATGAATGAAAGTCTGTGCACCCCCATCCCAAAAGGCACCACCAAGGGGCACACTTTTAGTGGCATTTGCTTTCATATACTCGAAGCTGCAATGATTCAATATAGAATCCCATTTCGTCTCATTGATGGGGGTGTCAATAAATTCTGCCAGCCTACGAATTTCTGCGGCCAAATCCCTTTTTAGATTTGCGAAGTGCAAAAGATAAACATTCGGTAAATTCCTTATTGCCCACCAGGATCGAACGTTTTCCCAGAACGGCCAAAAAGGGTAGCCGTCATTGTCAAGCCAATCATTGTAATACTGGGTTATTGACGATGAAGGAGGTCCAATTGGTGGTCCTATTCTTCCGGGTGTTTCATTGAGCGCTTCGTACCAGTTTGCATTCGCTGTCATGTGATGGTTGTACAAACTCCACAAAACGTCTCGACCATCGCGTCCGATATAAATGTACTTAGCTTTTTCAGAAAAAACCAAGGCATCAACTGGGAGATGCGTTTTCAAAAACCTGCGATGGGTCTGTGCTTCAACCTGGGGAAGCTTAACATCCTTTGGTGGAACTCGCAGGTCGAGCCACGGTGACATTTCTGACACTTCAAGACCTTCCTCTCCGTTAAACAAGAGTTGAGCAACGATTTGTTGCAACCAGGTAGTCCCTGATTTGCCATAGGTTGAAATGACAATATCGTCGTCTCTAAAGTTGAAATCATTCCAGATAGTGGAATCAAAGTGATGATTATGAAGTTCTCTGATTTTAATTGGAATGGATTTGTTGATCATATTCATAATGTTTCCTCATTTTGGGCTAGAGATACACAATAACAAATCACACAATTCTCACAGAACCTGCTCCTTGATGCTTTGCTGTGTAATTGTTAACCGGAAATAATATATCATCCTTTGAATTGGAGATGGAAATCGGAGTGTTCAACACGAATATTGGGGTGCATCTTTTAACTCCATTTCTTACCCAACTCGTCAAGCCCGGCTTTGCCAAGGTCTTCAGGAGACATTGCAATCCTAAATTCACAATCCGCGTTAAAGTTCAAGAAAAACGGTTCGGAAAAAAAGGGTATCTGGGAAGGATCATTGATGTCTACGATAGCCACAGCTCCCCGAACACCACCTTGCTCTGTGAAATAAATGCTTTCAGGCTCCAATTCCTTAATAATTTTCTTGATAATGTCCCCCACTTTTCCCTCGCGTACAAGCGTGTTGAACGGTTCGTGAGGGATTTTCACATTCAATAGTATCCTCATTTCGGTTCCTTTCTGTTATATTATTACTTTAATAGAAGTTGTTCCCGAACTCAGTAATCATCAACCCGGATTTCTTATGCCGCGGAAGGTGCCGCTTTCGCGTTTAGGCATTCCTAAACATTAGTGACTAATGTCCCCTTGTAAATAATCACTACCGCCGAAATCAGTCACAATCCTTAGGAAAAACTTTCAATGCCTTATAATTGCAGCCCCTTGGCACTTCTTCGTCTGGGACCAAAAAATTCATCACCTTTATACATAAAGGTTTCCTTGTTGGCAGAGACGTGCTGGCATGGTTCCCAAGAGGACCGTAAGGATGTGTATAACACGAAGACAAATTTGATTTTTTACCGCCATATCAGGATAGAGAATTTATCGACATTGGAGATGATCCTGACGACAAAAATCCGCGGCAGCCAGGAAAAGATTGGGAAGAAGGTCAAGTCGTTGGACCTGCTTGTCCATTCACATTAACAGTGGAAATCTCTATCCGAAAATTCTCGATAATGTCGTGGTATCGCGCAGGTTGTTTAAGAGTCTTTTTTTCTGTATAACATTACAAAAGTTGATTCAGGTTGAGGTTTCTTAAAAGCTGAGTTGTAGTTATTGGATAGGCTAACTTATTGATATGAATCCCTTCATAAGATTAAAAAACATATCTTGTTATCCTGGTATACATGTAATGCATGCCAGGTATGTTGATCATGAATTTACTAAACACAGTCATGAAGGTTATGCCTTTGGTGTTGTAGAACAAGGTAATCTGGGATTTAAGTATAGAGGCGAATCATTATGTGCCTCTGTGGGTAATTTAAATCTGGTCAACCCGGATGAACCTCATGATGGATACGATTTTGATCACAAGGGATGGCTCTACAGGATGTTTTATCTCGAGCCTTTTGTTTTCAATGAAATTGTGAAGGAATTAACCAATAATAAAAAGGAGCTGCCCTATTTTCAGGATGGTGTAATAGATGACAAGGCGCTTGCATGTGAGCTTTTCCAGCTCCATTCGGACATTCTTGACAAGAAACTCTGTACTTTAGAAATTCAAGAGAGATTGTTTGAATTTTTCCTGCAGTTTGCGATGAGGTATGCGGATAATAAATTTCAAGAAAAGAAATACAAGAAGAGCTTGCCGTCAGTGAAAAAAGCGAAAGAATATCTAATAGATAACTGCCGTCAGGATGTGACGTTAGATCAGATTTCCAGCATTGTTAATGTTAGTAAATATCATTTCATACGAATTTTCAAAGAGGAGACAGGCCTCACTCCCCATAAATTCCTGATACAGTCAAGGTTAAGAAATCTAAGAAAGGAACTACTCAGAGGCAAAGATCTGGCTGAAGTGGCTTATAAATACAGATTTGCTGATCAAGCGCATATGAGCCGTTGTTTCAGGGATGTGTATGGTATCAGTCCGGGTAATTACCGCAATTTTCTTCAAGAGTAAATAATACTTTGTGGATATGCTCTCTACCAATAATTAAGACACAGAAAAATATAGAGAGGTAATCAAATGGCTAAATATGTTCACGGGTATTCAAAAACAGAAACAAAAAGGCTCAATGATCAGGCGGATGTTATGGAAGAGTTGCTTTATTATGAGCCTCTTGCAAAATGATTTAGCAATTAATATCACGACAAGATGTTGAAATAATTGAGCTTCAAGGCATTTTATGGTAATGTTAGGTTGCATCCAAAACAAAACCAAAGGAAATGCCAATGAAGCTCAAAGAGAAGATATCATGGTTAATGGGCCGTGTCCAATTAAGTCTGTTTCCCCATCTCAATGAATGTCTGGAAACAGCCCTCACCGAGCAGGAACAACGACTTGTCACGCTTCTCGAGTTTGTTAAGGTTGAAAGATACGTCCCGAAGAAAGCAGCAACCCAATGGCTGGGCCGCAAGACTCTTGAACGGGAATCTTTGGCAAGAGCGTTTGTCGCCAAGGCGGTGTATCGGTTTCCCACGACAAGGGATCTGATTCATGCGCTCCAGGCAAACAGGAACCTTCGGCGTATCTGCGGTTTTATAGCTCTTGGTGACATTCCGTCAGAGTCGACCTTCTCACGGGCATTCTCCGAGTTTGCCGCAAGCAGGCTTGGAAATTGGACACATGATGCCATGGTGAAGGACTATCTTGCAGGTGAGCTGATTGGGCATATCAGCCGGGACTCTACAGCCATTGTCGGCCGGGAAAAACCAGCCAAAAAAGTACAAGTGAAGAAGAAACCTCGCAAGAGAGGCCGTCCAGCCAAAGGAGAACAAAGACAACCGGTTGCCGAAAAACGACTTGATCGTCAGTTCAGTCAGTCAGCGGGAGAAGCTGTCAGTGAATTGCCGACTAATTGTGACCGAGGGACCAAGAAGAACGCCAAAGGATATAAAACGTCTTGGAATGGCTACAAGCTGCATCTGGACACTAACGATGTGGGCCTGCCGGTCAGTGCCCTTGTTACCTCAGCCTCGGTTCATGACAGCCAGGTTGCTATTCCGCTGATTAAGTTGACCAGCAACAAAGTAAGTTATCTCTACGACTTGATGGATGCTGCCTATGATGCACAAAGGATTATTGAAATAAGTCGAGAACTTGGTCATGTTCCGATCATTGATAAAAATGGACGAGGCAAAGAAACCGTACCGATGGCACCTCACGAAGCGGAACGCTACAAAATGCGGACATCTTCGGAACGCGCAAATAGTCGACTGAAAGAAGATTTCGGCGCCTCCAATGTTATGGTGAAAGGCCACGCCAAAGTGACCCTTCACTTAATGCTCGGAGTCATCGCACTTTTTGCTGATCAGCTCATACGGCTGATCGGATAAATTTTCAAAGACCGGAAACCAAATACACGCAGGAGAAGTGCGCTTATGTCGCCATAATATTCAATAAAAACAGCAAAAAATCGGCGGTAACAACTACAACTGGCAATTTCCAAGATCCGTCTCGACGGGAAAACTCTTCATATTGTCAGGTTTGACGTTTTGCAAGAGGCTCGATATGTTACTGATTTCTACGATATTGATCTGCTATTTTACAAATTGTTATGCAGGTGAGAGGATTTCGACACAATTATACAGAAACTCGTTCGATGAAGAATCACCTCAAATCTCAGGAAACAGCATAGTTTGGGTTGTCTATGATGGAACAGACTACGAAATAATGGCATCTGGGTTAAGTTTTTTATCATCAAATATATCTCTGCCTGGTTCTTTAACAAATAATTCGTTTGATGACCTTGATCCGCAAGTATCTGGTAATAACGTTGTGTGGAAAGGATATGATGGGTCAGATTATGAGATTTTCCTCTTTAATGGCACCTCACATAAAATAATCCAACTGACTGACAATACAACCGATGATGATTCCCCCCAAATCTCAGGAGACAATGTTGTCTGGAAAGGATATGACGGAAATGACTACGAAATATATTTTTTCGATGGTTCAAAAACGATTCAAATAACTGATAATGAATACGATGATACAGATCCTCAAATTTCTGGGAATACCATTGTATGGAGTGGATTTGATGGACACGATTATGAGATATTTGTATTTGATGGAATTCACGTAACTCAATTAACAAATAATTCAACCGAAGACTCTAATCCGCAAATCTCAGGTCACAACATTGTTTGGGAAGGTGATTATCCTCTTCATTATAGACAAATTTTTCTCTATAATGGATCAAAGGTGACCCAGTTAACAAAAGATTCAGTAACTCATCGAGACCCACATATATCTGGGGAAAAAGTTGTTTGGCGGGCAGAAGATGGTTACGACTACGATATTTTTTATTATGATGGTGCCAAAATAATACAACTAACCAATGATGCTTATGATGATTTGAATCCAAAAATATCTGGCAATAACATTGTTTGGGAGAAATGCGTTACAGCTTCTGACCATGATATTTATTTTTATGATGGAACAAGGACTATTAATCTAACATTAAACAGCTCTAATTTGGACACTTCACCACAAATTTCTGGGGATAATATAGTATGGGTCGGTTATAACGGTAGCGAGAAAGACATTTATATAAACCAGATTTATTATAGTCAGAATAAAATTAACAGATGGGACATCGATAAAAATAATCACCTAAGCCTTCCAGATGCATTAAATATTTTGAAGACTCTATCAGGACAATGAGAAAAAACAATTTGAATAGTCCGGATTAGATATAAGGTTTTACCATAAATAGGTAAGACCCGATCTTAAGCCTGCCATTTTGAATCTCAACATTTGTTCCATATAACCCAACTTAATACTACTACTGTAATCCAGGAACTTGCGTCCCTTAAGAATCCTAACATCGAAAACAAAATCTTGGACTTGAGATAATCCATGAACCCCTTTACATCTGTCGTGAGAAGGCATTGTTGAGCTTATTCCTGAATAGTCTCGGCAAGTAGATCATCCTCGAGCATAATGCATTTTTTATGGCGTGATTATTGGTATCGCGCCGTGTTATCTGGTGCAAATTCAAATTTTTTCTACGCCATCTATGGACTTCAATTTGTATTCATTATTACTCATTTGATTTCACCCCCAGCGAGCTAATCTTCTCTACCGCTTGTATCTTATGATCATTGAGAAGATGGGTATAGCGCTGCACCATCTGCATCGTCTTGTGCCCCAGGATTTCTGCTAATGTCCTGATATCCACACCAGCCATAAGGAGATGGCTTGCTGCCGTATGGCGAAGATCGTGGAGATGAACATCGTCGAGTCCAGCTTTGGTCTTGGCGGTACCAAAGGATTTTTTGAAGTAATTGCAGGGAACGTCTAAAACCTGTTGTGACAGCAATCTTCTTGGCGGAAGGAAGACATGCATGTCCTTTTCAGTCTCCAACGGCTTAATGGAACGGAGTGCTTTTATAGCCACATCGGTAAGCGGGACATATCGCATATCGGTCTTGGTTACCAAGAGCTTGACGAGACTTGCCTCCAAATCGACATTCCCCCATGTTAAGCCGGCAGCTTCGCTGGGCCGCATGCCGGTATGCAACATGAGTAGAAGCATAGGGATAGAGCTTCTGGTTCCGGCTTTCCTTGGCACAATCCAACAGTCTCTGGGCCTCTTCCTTGGTAAGGAAACGAGTACGGCTGTTATTCACTCGTGGCCGACTAATCCCTGCGACCGGGTTATCGACCGACAGCCCCATTCCTTGCGGGCAATATTGAACAGATGGGAGAGTAAGGCGAACTCTTTTTGGATTGTTGATGGAGAGACCGTTTTTAAGCGGGCATCACGATAGACCGCCAATCGTTGCGGAGTAACAGAGGCAAGTGAGATTTCCTGACCGAATCCGCCGAGAAGTGCGACAGCCGCAATCCTATCCCGTCGTTCGGAATTGATCCGCTTTGCGGGAGATATGTGTTCAAGGTACCTCTGCAACGATTCGGCAAAGGTGATTTTTTCGGCAGGACGAACGTCTTGATACCGTCCCATGCGCATTTCCCGTTCGATTTCGGCAGCCCAAGCCTTCGCCTCCCCTTTGGTATCGAAGGTCCGGGCCAGCGGATCAAAACCTTTCACACGAACTGTTGCCGTATAGGTCGTCCTCTTTTTTCCTTTGCGGGTCTGAATGCGCGCCATAGCCAAGACTCCCTGCAGTTTGTTCGTACGGATTTTTGTTCCATTTTTGTTCCAGTGTACTGTCAATTCATGGGGAAATAAAGCAAAAAATGGCAACCCGAGATGGAACAAAAAGTAAAAAAGAAAGGGGTTAACCAGCTGACTTATCTGGTTAACCCCTTGTTTTTATTGGTACCCCCGGCAGGAATCGGACCTGCGGCACCAGGATTAGGAATCCTGTGCTCTATCCACTGAGCTACGGGGGCATGGGTACATTTATGAAACTCCGCCATGGGCTTTGCACACCGAACAGGTATCTTCCGGCAGAGTCGGAAATACATACCATATTGCATCGAAAAAATGTATCTTTTTTTGTCCTGTTCAGCTATCCCCAGCTATTAACACATATTTCCTGACAGCCCTTTATGAAATTTCTCCATCGGGGAAAAGCGACTCGCCGTCCTCTATCACTTTGCCAGGAAAGGCCTCTTCCCTGATATAAGAGTTTATCACACAGTTTCTTCCGATCTTATGCCCTGCCGGAACTTCCGTGCCCTTGCCAACCAGAGTGATCCCGGTGTAGAGATGGGTGGGCTTTAACCGATTGGCCGTTTTGAAATTTTTGCCGGCACCGACCACAGCCTGCTCCCCGACCCTGACTCGTTTATCCAAAATGGACAGATCGACCGTTGCCCTCCGGCTGATATGGCAATCGGTGAAAATAATGGAATTCCTAACGACCGCTCCCTCTTCAACGATTACTCCCGGGGCTAGAATCGAATTTTCCACATGCCCCATTATTTTACATCCAGATGAAATCATAGAATTTAAAAGTTTCACCTTGCTGCCGAAACGTGCAGGGGCCCGATCTGCCGACATCCCGGCAGTCGTTACATTGGTACGAATCCCCCATTGTTGAGGCGAAATACCGCTGTCCCTGCGAATCACATCCATATTGGCCTCCCAATAGGCCTGAACGGTTCCGACATCGCGCCAATACCCATAAAAGGGGTAGGCAAAAACATTATCATTGTCGATGGCCCAGGGCAAAATATGCATGCCGAAATCGACATCATCATTATTTCTGGCCAGCGCGTTTAATAAATATTTCCGGTCGAAGACATAGATCCCCATCGACGCAAGATTGGTAGTGGGGTCCTTGGGCTTCTCCTCCCATCCGATAATCCTGTTGTACCTGTCGGTTATCCCGGCTCCGAATTGATGGATCTCGCTTTTTGGAACCACCATCATACCGATTGACACATCGGCCTTCTTTGAGCGGTGGTATTCGATCATCGCATCGAAATCCATGTGATAGATATGGTCACCGGACAGAATCAGGACCTCATCGGTGGGATTGGCATTGATAAAGTCGATATTGCGCCTTACAGCATCGGCCGTCCCCTTATACCAGTCCGAGTCCCTGGAACCAGTTCGTGGCGGAAGAATTTTAACCCCCCTGCTGCGTCCGGTAAAATCCCAGGCCTCGCCGGTACCGAGATGGCTCATCAAAGACAGCGGTTTATACTGGGTCAGAACCCCGACCTTGGTCAAGCCGGAATTCATCACATTGCTGAGGCTGAAATCAATAATCCGGTACAGGCCGGCAAACGGAACCGCCGGTTTGGCCCGATTTTGCACAAGAATATTCAGACGACTTCCGACCCCGCCGGCCAGAAGAAGGACGAGGACCTCCTTTGACCGGATCATCGCAGCACCTCCCCGTTCTTGACATGTCTAAGCCACTGCCCATTTTTGAGATGTGGATAGATGGTGGCTCCTTCCTCGATGATGGTCTGGTTGGGAACTTGATTGTTCCATCCCACAACCGTTACTTTAGCAGGCACACCTTCGAGTTCAGGGCCTATCACTGTCCCTTCACCATAGGTCGAATTAACGTCGGCTACCACTTTATTCAATCGGCAGTTCCTCTTGATGACATTGTCAAAAAACAGCACCGAGTTCTCAACCGCCGCCCCCCGACCTATTTGGACACCAGGGAACAAAATCGAATTTTTCACAGTGCCTTCAACAATGCACCCATTATAGATCATGCTGTTTTCAACCACCGCTCCATCTCCAATCAAGGCAGGTTGGAAATCCCGTATCCCGCGATGCTCCAGGTTGGTACGTATTCCCCACGCCTCCATATCGATGGAGGGATTTTCGCCCAGCAGATCCATATTGGATCGCCAATATTCCTCAATTGTACGGGTATAGCCCCAATACCCACAGAATTTATAGCCGTAGATCCGGCATTTCTGTTGTATCAGAGATGGTATGATGTCACGCCCGAATTCAAAAGATTGGCCGGACTGGTTCTCTTCAAGGGCACGGTAAAGTGTCTCGGGTTTGAAACAGAAGACTGTAAGAGATACCCAATCGGACTCCGGTTTTTCCGGTTTCTCCCAATACTCTTGAATGCGGCCGCCCCGGTTTCCGTCCTCGTCATCAATTATCGCCACCCCGAAACGCTGGGCGGTGTTTCTATCAACTTTCGTGAAAGCAATGGTCAGATCCGCGTCCTTTTCATGGTGGTAGGAAATCATATCCTGATATTCCATCCTGTAGATATGATCTCCGGATAAGATCATGATGTCTTCCGGTTGTTGATATTTAACAAAATCGAGATTTTTGAAAACGGCATCGGCAGAACCTCGATACCAACTCCCACCCTCGGATGCCGTAAACGGTGGCAGGATGGAGGCCCGGCGATAGCGACCGGTCATATCCCAAGCCGCGCCGGTGCCGATATGATTTATAAGAGAATAACTGCGGTACTGACTGAGAATGGCAACCTGTTCTATACCTGAGTTCATCAGATTGCTGAGTGAAAAGTCGATTACCCGACAAAATCCACCGAAGGGTACCGCCGACTTGGGACGGTAATAGGTCAATACATTCAGTTCATCAACCCGGCCTCCGGCCAAAATCATTGCTAGTGTAGTGGGTTTCAGCATAATTCCCCCCTGAAAACCAGGAGATTAAAAAAAATACCCCAGTCAAGTCCAAAATATTTTCTGATTACCCCTGAAACTAAGCCTATCGGAATGGAGGATTTCCATTGACCACACTTGATTGTCAACTACATATGACGCATTGTCAACCGCATCAAGGTCTGAGAATTAAAATCTTTGTCATTGATCGAAAGGTTTTTCAGCGGAACCTCGGCCCTGGCCGACTCTTTGTGACCACCGGCGGAGCCGACCGAACCGAAAATCCTGGAGGCCAACTTCCCGGCACTTTTGCGATATCCGTCACAACGGAAAATCACCACCAGTTTCTCTCCGTAAATACCGGAAACGAAAACCCAATCTATCTCGCCGACATGATTAAGGAAATCAGCTATAATAACAAGCACATCCGGGCTCCTGACCTTGCCGATGTGAGTATAATACCGCCTCTTGGAATATTTGAGTTCGGCAAGCGCGATATTGAAATATCTGAGTTCTGAGCGCCTCAGGTCTGTCAGTTCAAATTTACGGACCAAATTCCTGTTGGCTATGCTGAAGAGATAGCGAAAGCATATACCGTCAGCCACACGTGACTGCTTCTCGAAATTGGTGGTATCCACCTTAATCCCGTAAAACAATGCCGTGGCCAACGAAACCGAAGGCTTCATCCCGGCAGCCCGAAGATATTCAACCAGCATGGTGGAAGCTGCACCATAATCTGGCCGTATATCGACGTGTTGCGCCTGCCAATCTCCACTTTTGGGGTGGTGATCAATGATCACATCAAAGTCGATCTTTTCAAAACACGGAAGATGATTGGGCTGGGAATCGACGAGGACTTTCTTGGTAAACTCTTTGACCTTAACGGAACCAAAACGTTCTAGAGGAATCTTGAGCGAGGCGACCATCGACACGTTGTTCAGGCGCCTGATTTCATTGGGATGAGCTATGACAACATTCTTAACACGGTAACGAAGCAGCTTCTTGATGGCCATTGCACAGGCCAGTGCATCCGGGTCCGCATTAATGCAAACGAGAACCTCGTCTTCCTTGTCGAAGACATCCCAAAATTCCTGTAACCGTTCTTTTGCCGACTTGCGATATGACTGCTCGCAATGGACGGCATTGCGGCTTCTATGATTCCGAGCCATGAAGGGTAACAGCGGTGATCTGAATTTTCATAAGTAAAAGATGCGGTAACTGTAACAGGTTGTTGTAATTATCTGTAGGCACTGTATGTTTCCCGTCCGGCTATCCATATTTTACTGTTTCCTTGCCCGACCTCCCGAGCTGGATCCAGTAGAGTCCTTCTTGTTTGGATTGCCGCCCTCCTCCTGTAAAATTCAGCCCCGCTCCTCATCTTTGGAAGGGCTTTGAGGGGCAATTAACACGTCAAAAAAAAGTATTGCGGATAAATGTCCGCAAAGCCTTTTGACGCTACACGAATTTATAGTATAGCACATTTTTCCCTGAAAATGCAAGCCTTGAGAAAGATATCCTGCCTTCCCTACACTTCTAACAGAGTGTTCCCCATAGGTATTTTCATTAAAAAAAACAACTCGTTAAGTATCACACCCAGGAAGCCATCATCATGGCAGCCGGGGAAAAGTTTGACCCAGCTTCCACTTGACGGAAACCCCTGATAGTGGTACCTGATACAGATCATTGATGAGACAATAAGCAGTATCTTTTCGAAATCCACGGAAGAATAATTTTGATTCTACTCTATCGATATCTCTTTGCTCAATACATACGGAATTTCCTTACCGTTGCCGTAGGTTTTATCGCAGTTTATATTCTGATAGATTTTTTTGACAAAATCGATCATTTTACAAGTGCTGGCAAATCATTTTCCAGCGCCCTAGCCTACTTCACCCTAAATATTCCCTTTATTCTCGACCAATTAGGCCCTGTCCTGATCCTCCTCGCCGGGATTATAACCATGGGGATGTTGAATCATAATCATGAACTCCTTGCGTTGAAAGCAGGTGGAATTCCACTGAGGACCATCACCCGCCCCATCCTTTATGCAAGCGTCGCAACCATGGCTATCTATATGTTCATGGCCCAATGGATCCTGCCGGTTACAATCTCGGCCAGCGATAAGATCTGGTATCAGGACGTACAGGGAAAGGTACCCCTCGGCGCCCATAGAAACGGTCGATATTATTACAAAGGGAGTAAAGGTTTTTATTCTTTTGAATGGCATAAACCAGGAACATTTGTTTTTCGCAATTTTTCCTACTCAACCTGGGACAAGGACTATCAACTCCAGACCCTGATAACCTGCAATAGAGCAGAATATGCCGACAAAACGTGGCATCTTCAATCGGGGCAGATCCAGCAACGCGCCAACAACAATTACGACATTCAAGCATTCCACGAGAAAACGCTTGACCTTCCGGAATCCCCCGAGGCCTTCTTCGTGCCTGAATATAAACCCGGTGAGATGTCTCTCACTGATCTTTACAAGGACATATTCAAAAAAGACCCGGGAAGAGAGAGAACGGCGGCATGGGCGGAATTCTTCAGCAGAATATCCTATATATTGCTAGGATTCCCGCTGATTTTTCTCGGTTTACCCGTACTTTTCCTCTCCTATCAAAAGTGGGGCCGCGATCTGGCCATTTCCATTCCGGTAAGCTGCGGGACTGCCTTCGTTGCCTGGGGATTCTGGGGGGCCCTGCAATCACTGGCCAAAGCGGATTACATTTCTCCCCTCTTTGCAGCAAGCATCGTTCATATCGTCTTTGCCGGGACTGGACTCTTTCTCCTCCACAGAATGGATAATTAGTCAGGTTGGACAAAGTGAAAAAAGACAAGATGCAATCTGTTGGTATCGTAGGTATTCCACCGCTTCATATAATAAAGAAAATAGAAAGCTCACCCATCTATGATCTTGATGAGCCACTGGTTGACCAGGACATCGAAAATGCCTCTCCCTTTCTGCCTCGTGTGTATTGCGCCATACTGCGTACCGCAGTTGTCAACAGTCTTAGCCTGAAGCCTGCAACCATCTATATCGATGTCGGTCCGGGGAAATGCGACTGTGCTCAACATACCGCAACCATCCTTGAAAAAATTCTTCCCGACAGCAAAATTACCCGGACCATAAACCAGGACAAAACGGATTTTGGAACCCCTCTTTGCGACTGTGAAATGCCTCTTCTCAAAAAATTAACAGCAATCACATCATCGGTGCAATCTTCCAAACCGCACAAGAAGCTTCCTTCTTGTGTGCCCACTGCAGGTTTCTGGGGGGTGCCTCCACGGGACTTTTCCATTCTTTCCCTGTTTCCGGACACCACCCATATCTACGGATGGACCCGGTGCATGGAGAACAAGACTCCAGACAACAGAATGCTTGAAGAGTACGTGAACCCCGATATTCCGACCGTATTCTTTGCCCAATCCTTTTGCGCAAAAACCGCACTTGCCAGGCATCTGGCCGATTGTCATCCCCGCAGTCTCTACCTTGACTGCGACGTAACCGCCGGAAGCAGTGCCAAGGCAAAGATCCAGGCCTTTCTCGAACTTTCAGGAGTGACCAATGCTCTTGGCTGATTTCGGCACATCGTATTGTAAATTTCTGGACCTGAACCAAAACACGCCCCGTTTGATTCCGACCCGGGAACTTACCAGATCTTCACTGCGGGTCGATATCGCCACAGGCCATAACGGCAAACGATACGCTGAACACTATGTGAACGAGCTGACGGCTCTTGCAAAAGGCGGAGAAATCCTGCTCCACGAAAAAAGTTTCACCCTCCTCGATTGCGGCAGCAGGGATATCAAGTTTGTTCGCTATGAGTTGGGAAAAATCAAGGATATGGGTTGGAATGCCGAATGCGGTGCCTCAATGGGTTTTACCATCGAACTCCTGGAGAAATACTACAACCTCGATTTTTCCCTGCTGGATGTCCCCGCCTCTTCATTTTCAGTCACCTGCGGCGTTTTGGGAATGAGCCACATCTTCGATTCAGTGGTCAACGGTCAAAGCGAGTCCGAAGCAGTTGCCCGATTCGTCAAAGGGATTGCTGTAAACGCTTACAATTTTGCAGGAAAGCCCAAAATACTCCACCTTTCAGGCGGCCTTTGCGACAACCCCCTTTTTGTCAACTCGTTCCCCTGCCGGGTTGTATCACTTGGACGTTTCGTCCTGCTCGAAGGCCTTAAATCCATTATTCAATCCGGTATTCCAACTCCCAAGTAAAATCCAAAAACAGGGATCAACACCTATCGACACCCCAAGCAGAAAGAGGTGGCTCGGTTTTAATCGAACAATGTCTTTGTCCGTGATAAGGATATACATAAATCGTAATTCACAAATTTTTGACAACTTGATACGATTATGGAATTAATAGAATCGTATCGTGGCTCATGAACATGAGCCGGCGATTATTTTTCAACAGTCAAACACCACCAACAGATTAATATGGGAAAATCTTATGCCCCGCGTATGCATTCAGCGGAACACATCCTCAACCAGGCAATGGTCAGAAAATTCAGCTGTGATCGTTGCTTCAGCGCCCATGTGAACCCAAAGAAGTCCAAGTGTGACTACCACTTCGCTAGAACACTGACCGATGATGAAGCAAAGGAAGTGGAAGCAGCGGTCAATACGGTGATTTCGTCCAACCTGGATGTAGCCGAAGAGATGGTTTCTCTTGAGGAGGCCAATAGGAACTTTAACCTTACCCGTCTTCCAGACGGAATCGAAACCGTTCGCATCGTACACATCGGTGATTTTGATTCCTGCCCCTGTATCGGCGAGCACGTAGGCAATACGTCAGAAATAGGTGAATTCCGTTTGATTTCAAAAGATTACAATGATGGCGTTCTTCGAATACGCTACAAACTTGACGACCCGGAAGAGAGCTAAAAAAAAGGGCCCCGGAGACGGTGCGTCCCAGGGGCCTTTTGAATATCTCGAAAGATAATTCTCCGCTACAGGGCAATCATTTTTTGTCCTTCTCAATGGCGTGCAACTCCACTTCAAAGACCAACACGGAGTTGGGTTCTATAACCGGTGGAGCGCCACGTTCTCCGTAAGCCAGGTCCGAAGGGATAACCAGACGAAACTTAGAACCGACACTCATCAACTGCAAGGCTTCGCTCCAGCCGGGGATAACCTGATTCACACCGAAAACAGCGGGTTCGCCCCTCTTGATCGAATTATCGAATTCAGTGCCGTCTATAAGCTTACCGACATAATCAACCTTGACCTTGTCGGTTGCCTTCGGCCGTTGCCCATTACCTTTTTTCAAAATCTCGTACTGCAAACCGCTTTTAGTGGTTATAACTCCTGGTTTTTTCTTGTTTTTCTCCAAAAAGGCATCGCCAAGCTTTTTGTTGGTTTCCTTGATCTTTTTAAGGTTCTTTTCCTGACGAACCTTCATTTTTTGGGAAAACTCTTTCTGTACCGCAGCCATCTCTTCGGAACTGAGCAGTTTTTTGTTGCCCTTAAAGCCATCTTCAATTCCCTTAATCAAGATCTCATAATTGATCTCATCTCCAATTCCTTTAAAATAGGCCCCGACATCCAGCCCCATACTGTAACTCAGTTTTTCCTGAAATGTCTTTAACTCATGAGTCTTTTTCCCTTGTTGGCCTGCCATCAGTCCGCTCGGGACAAGAAGTAAACAGGCTATTACAAAACCAATGGTTCTTTTCATCTCCACTCCTCTCTTCAAGTTAAATTTATACACTACAATTACAAACGTTTAGACAGTTCACACAGGTTCATCGTATTTTCTCGCTCGGACTCTCATTTTCAACCTTATTCACTGTATATCGAATAGAGATTGGAAACACTAACCTGCCGTTCATGAAAACCACGGGGAGACATATAATCATCTATTAAATATAGTATAGTTACGCTATAATTTTCCTGCTGGCACAGGAGGCCAAGTTGCAGCCGTAGTGAGTTGGTTATTCCCCGTGTTTTCACCCCTTGGCCATATCGATCTGTGAAATTTGCAGGCTAAAGAAGTGCTGGCCTATTGCATAACAACAAGTGTAACGCCGGGATTGCGCCTGTCAAGGTTTCGGTTGAAGGCAAGCCTTGGAAATCTTTTCAACAAGGCTTTGACCCGTCCCGACCTCCCGGAAAATTCTTCGCCGGGAATGTAATCCTTAATCTCCCCGACACTGCAGAAATAATCCAGGCATTTTCTACATTCGTTCTTGATGGCCCCCCCCGTTCCACTGGAACCATACCCATGAATGACGGTCAAGATCTTTACCTGTTCGATTTTTGCAGCCTGAATCTCGCCATCGAGTTTTTTCATCGCCGCTGCCACAAGGGGACGTCCTCTTTCCAGGTTGACGGTCTTGTGGAAAATACCCTTTCCTCTCGCATCATCCGGACGCTGTTCTGCCCCACAGAATCTACAGGCATTGGTTCCGACCTCTAGCTCATTGCCGCAAACAATACAGATTCCCACAACACCCCTCTCATCTCCTTCAATGCTGCTTTTTCATTTTTTCATACCCTGCGAACAGTGTGAACATGTTCCATCTGTCGAAGATGCTGGATGACAACCTGTAAATGTCCCAGGTTCTCAACCTCAATAGCGATACGCAGATCGGCTGTTTCATCGGGTGTGGTACGGGCGCTAATCTCGACGATATTGGCGTTGTCGGAATTTATCGTCGAACTGATATCGGTAAAAATACCACGCCTGTTTTCGGCACTGACATGGAGTTCGACCCTATGTTGCCCCTTAATTTTCTCCGACCAGGATACATCCAGCCACCGGCGGGGATCGGTGGTCAAGAGATTGGTGCATTCCGCCTTGTGGATTGAAACTCCGCGCCCTGTGGTAATAAAACCGACTATCGGATCTCCGGGCACCGGTTTGCAACACTGACTGATCTTGATCAACATATCATCGATCCCGTCGATACTGATACCCGACCCTTCCTGACGACCGGCATCCGCCTGTGGGGTGATGACCTTCTGCGCAATCTGTTCGGAAGAACGCTCAGAAGGAGTCTCCTTTTCCTGTAGCAGTTCGGGAGGTTGCAGATACCTGATCAGGGTCTGCACCGTGATGGCACCACTGCCGACCTTAACCAACATGTCATCCAGCGAATTGCAGTGCAACTGCTTCAGCAACAGACGAATATGCCCGCCTTTCACCATCTTTTTCAAGGTGGTTTCGTGTTTTTTCAGCTCCCGCTCACAGATCTCACGACCGAGCTTCAAGGCCTTTTCCTTCTCATCCCGGCGGAGCCATGCGCGTATTCTGGCCCGAGCTCGACTGGTCTTGACGATTTCCAGCCACCCTCTTCTGGGGGTCTGATTCGGCGAGGTTATAATCTCGACAATATCCCCGTTCTGCAGTTGATATTTAAGAGGCACCAACCGATTGTTCACCTTGGCTCCGACGCAATGATCTCCCACCTCCGAATGGATGGCGAAAGCGAAATCGATCGGACAACTTTTCTGTGGGAACTCCTTGACTTCCCCTCCAGGAGTCAGAGCATAGACATCCGGTTCGTAGAGTTCTCCCCGAACACTTTCCAAAAACTCGCGCGGATCCTCCACTTCCTGAAGGGATTTGACAAGTTTGTTCAACTCCTTGAAAAGTTTGGCGTCTCGTTGGCCAATCTTTTGCCCTTCTTTATATGCCCAATGAGCCGCAACGCCCTCCTGGGCGATCCGGTCCATCTCTTCGGTGCGAATTTGAATCTCTATAAAATTATCATGGGGCCCAATCAGAGTCGTATGCATGGACTGGTAATTGTTGGCCTTAGGGGCTGAAATAAAATCCTTGATCCGGCCCGGAACGGGGGCCCAATTGGCGTGTACCACCCCCAATGCTTCATAGCATTCCTTAACGGAGGAGACGATAATCCGGAAGGCCACCTTGTCATAGACCTTATCAAGAGGGATATTCTGGGCAATGAGCTTTTTGTAAATGGAATAGAGATGCTTGGGCCTGCCGATGATACGAATCGGACGAATATCGCTCGTGGCCAGTTTTTTTTGCAGGATGGAGATAACCTCTTCGACATAGCGCTGACGTTCTTCCAGAGAGCTTTCCAGTTTTTTCGAGAGTTCATCGAATTCGGAAGGGTGAAGGAATTTGAAGGCCAGGTCCTCCAGCTCTCTCTTGAGCCAGTCGATACCCAGCCTGCTGGCCAAGGGAGCATAAAGGTCCATTGTCTCCTTGGCTATCTCTCTTTGTGCAGCCCTCGCGACGTGGTCCAGAACACACAGATCCTGCAGACGGTCAGCCAGTTTAACCAGCAGAACCCGGATGTCAGCTGCAATTGCCAAAAGCATTTTACGGACATTTTCCGCCTGATGGGCAAGCTTGTTGTTATACTGGACGTTGGTTATCCGGGTCGAGCCTTTGACGATGGCCGCCACATCGGAACCGAATTTCTCCTCGAGCTCGTCTGCCGAAATCCCCTCTTTCAATACTCCGTGTAAGAGCCCGGCAAGGACAGTATCAAGGTCGAGATGCATCGAGGCCAGGGTTCTTGCCACCTCCAGGGAATGGGTTACATACGGCTCTCCAGAAAAATGGTCTTTACCCTCATGCACCTCCAACACGAAAGACCAGGCCTGTTCAAGTACCGAAAGATCGGTATCGTGGAGATAGCCTTGGACAATGGAAGTCAGGCATTTAAGATCGATTGTGGAAGGAGCTGTCATCGATAATCCTTCAATATTACGCGGATACTTCTGTATCTATCTTGGACTTCAGGATATCCGGGACAGCCTCGGCAGGCACATCTTCGGTTTGGCCGTCACGCCTCTGCCGTACCTCAACAAGACCTTCTTTGACAAAGCGTTTGCCGACTGTGACCCGGTAAGGAATCCCTAGAAGATCGGCATCCTTGAATTTGGATCCCGGCCGCTCATCACGATCATCTATCAAGGTCTCGACTCCGAGTGTCTGGAGTTTCTTGTAGATGTCCTCGGCAGCGGCGGTGATTTCTTCCACCTTGGGATCGAGATTCAAAATAATGACCTTGTATGGGGCCAAAGGGACAGGAAATATAATCCCGTTTTCATCATGATTCTGTTCAATGGCGGCTGCCACAACACGGGTTATTCCAATTCCGTAGCACCCCATGACAAACGGTTTTTCCTGGCCGTCACTATCCTGAAAAACAGCCTGCATCGACTCGGAATACTTGGTTCCCAACTTGAAGACATGGCCGACCTCAATTCCCTCGGTGAGCTCCAGATTGGCACCACAATGCGGACAGGGATCATCCGAAGTGATCATTCGCAGATCATCTATCGCCTCCACCTCGAAGTCTCGGCCCAGGTTGACGTTTTTCAGGTGATAGTTCTTCTCATTGGCTCCGACCACGAAATTACGCATCGCTGCAATCTCCCGGTCCGCCACGACCCTGATGCCGATCCCCTTGGGCCCGAGATATCCGGTCGGAACTCCGGTGGCGTCATATACCTGTTTATCATCGGCCAGTTCTACATCTGTTGCCCCGAGAAGATTTTTTAGCTTCACCTCCTGAACGTCCCGATCCCCCCGGACCAGAACCGCCACCGGCTTCCCGTCGGCAAGATAAACAAGGGTTTTGACCAAGTCCTTGGGCTCAATCTGCAGGAATTCACAGACCGAGTCGACCTTGCGTTTGCCGGGAGTTTCCACCTTGGCCAGGTCGAGCAATTCAGCATCAGGAGACTCTTTGGGCAAACCGACAGTCGCCTTTTCGAGGTTGGCCGCATAGTCACAACCATGACAGACCACAATGGTATCTTCACCGGTCTCAGCCAAGACCATGAATTCATGAGAAAAGCTTCCGCCTATGCTGCCGGAGTCTGCCTCAACCGCCCTGAATTCAAGACCGCAACGGGTGAAGATTCGTTTGTAAGCGTCATACATCTTTTTGTAGGAAATTTCGGACGCCTGATCGTTTACGTCGAAGGAATACGCATCCTTCATGATAAATTCACGGCCCCGCATCAAACCGAATCGGGGTCTGATTTCGTCCCGGAATTTGGTCTGGATCTGATAAAGATTGATCGGAAGGTCTCGGTAGGAATGAAGCTCTCTTCTTACCAAATCGGTGATAACCTCCTCATGGGTGGGGCCAAGACAGGACTCCCGATCATGACGATCTCTGAAACGAAGCAGCTCCGGTCCGTATTTTTCATAACGACCGGTCTCGACCCAGAGATCGGCCGGCTGTACCATGGGCATGGCCAGTTCCTGAGCTCCGGCCCTGTTCATTTCCTCGCGTACGATCTGTTCCACTTTCCTGATTGCGGCCAGACCCAGGGGAAGATAGGTATATATCCCGGAAGTCAGCTTTCGTATAAAACCTGCCCGCAACATTAACCTATGACTGACTATTTCAGCCTCAGCCGGGTTCTCTTTTAGTGTCGGCAACAAAATTTGTGAGTAGCGCATTGTGTATTCAAAGATAGTTTTAAATTTCAAAAAATGATGGCCAGACATCGCCTGACAGTTCTTCCCCTATAATATCCGACCGGCAGCTTGAACGCAAACGCCGACCTTCCCAATTTTCAGGTTTTGTAAGCTTCTCTTGTTTATATAAATCTGATGAGCCCTAAACCTCAGCCTATCGGATTGGAAGGGGGTGAGCTTTTTGTTTCGTTTCAGCTAAGCGGTCAGGTTCTGCCATGTTGGTCAGTTACCTTTGGACCTCAATATCCATTGCTTTTCCATCTCCGCCAGCTCTTCCAAAAATGCCGGTAACAGGTTCTCTTCCGAGACCTTTTTATAGAGTGCTCCCTTTTTGAAAATGATCCCCACTCCGTTCCCTCCGGCAATCCCGATATCTGCCTCTTTGGCCTCGCCCGGCCCGTTGACGACACACCCCATGACCGCCACCTTGATCGGAGCGGTCATGGTCTGGACATAGCGCTCGACCTCTTCGGCAATTGCAAACAAATCGATACGGGTCCTGCCGCAGGTCGGACAGGAGATCAATTCCGGTCCCCTCTCCCGTATCTTCAAAGAGCGAAGCAATTCAAAACCTACCCGGACCTCCTCCAATGGATCCCGGGTCAAAGAGATCCGGAAAGTATCGCCAATACCTTCAAAGAGGAGCAACCCGACGGCCAAACTGGATTTTACCGTACCGGCAATCAATCCTCCTGCTTCCGTGACCCCCAGATGCAAGGGATAGTCGGTAAGCCCTGAAAGCTTACGGTATCCGCTTATGGTGGTCAGGGTGTCCGAGGACTTTATGGACACCTTAATCTCGTCAAATCGCTGTTCCTCCAGCAGTCTCACATTACGAAGAGCGCTTTCGATTAGGGCATCTGGTTTTTCAGGATTGGGGTAGCCGAATTTCTTCAACAGGTCTTTTTCGATGGACCCGCTGTTGACTCCAACTCTGATCGGAACAAGGTGCTGCTTGGCGGCAGCGACGACCATGGCCAGCTTGCCTTTGCCTCCGAGATTTCCGGGATTAATTCGAATGGCCTGGGCGCCGTTTTCCATTGCCGCTATGGCTAGGCGGTAATCGAAATGGATGTCAGCGATCAGGGGTATGGTGATCAAATCACGGATGCTCCGAAGGGCCAAAGCAGCCTCACGATCGATAACAGCAACCCGAATCAGGTCACAACCGGCCGCGGCAAGCTCGTGGATCTGGTCCACGGTGGCTTGAACATCCCTGGTATCGGTATTGGTCATTGACTGGACCGAGATCTGAGCGTTGCCGCCGATCTCCACATTACCGATCCGGATCTTTTTCGTTTTTCGCCGCACGATCATGAACCGACACCCACCTTTGGATGCTTTTTCCGTTCTATACTCAACTCGGCATCAGAGGCCCTAATATACAGAGGCACCGCTGAGGCAAGATCAAGGCTTCTGCCCTCGGCAAGCTCGATACCACCTAGAAGGCCGATCACTGCAGCGGAGGGGTACAGCAGGTCAATCGGGGCAAAGGCCACTTTATCCCCTAAATTCCGTCGCCACAGCTCTCCATAGGTCAGGACGCCGTCTCCCACCATCAGCACCGGTTTCTCAATTTCAGCAGCCAAAACCTCGGGATCGACCGCCCGTATCTCCCCGATCCTGTGAGCCGGTCCGGATAGACTCGGGCGATACCAGGCCGTATAGACCTGTTTTTTCCTGGCATCCAACACAGCGCAGATCATCTTCTCCGTGGTGCACCTGCAGGCCAGGGCATCAAGCGTAGAAATACCTAAAAGAGGCTTTCCCGAGGTTGCAGCCAACCCTTTTGCGGTTGCCATGCCGATCCTGAGTCCGGTGAAGCTCCCGGGACCGAGCCCTATTGCAATTCCCTCCACCATTGACCAATCGACATCGGTCTCGGAAAACATCCAGTCTATGGCGGTGAGCAACCGTCTCGAATGTCTGACCCTGCTGTTGAGAGAAACTGAAGCCAAAATCCTCCCCTGAACCGCAGTGCCGCAGGTTATGGCCAGTGTGCAGCAAGCGGTGGATGTATCAAGGGCCAGGATCAGAGGTCCTTGTGCTTCCATCATTTGAAGAACCTGAGGATATCGTTATAGAAGACAAAAACCATCAGGGTCCCGAGAAAGGCAATCCCAATCTGTTGGGCGATGACCTGAACTCGTTCATTCAATGGTTTTCTGCGGATCGCCTCAAAGCTTAGAAACACAAGATGCCCTCCGTCGAGGACAGGGATCGGTAAGAGGTTTAGGATCCCGAGATTCACACTGATAAGCGCCGTAAAGGAAATGATATTCGTCCAGCCGGCTTTCATCTGTTGTCCGGCGAGTTGAGCAATCAGTATCGGCCCCCCCAGTTCTGAGGCGGGAATGTGCCTCTGTATTATCTTCACGAATCCCAATACTGTGAGATAAATGAACATCCACGTCTGGAGACAGGCCTCCTTAAAGGCTCGGAAGAGGTTTGTTCGGGTATAGGTTATGTCGTCGGCTTTCATTATTCCGATCATATACCGCTTTTCAACCACTTCGCCAAAGATGTTTTTAGCACTGTTTATTGCTGGTGTTACAGTAAGTCCGACCTGTTTATCGCCTCTTTGCAGCAAAATGGTCAGCGGTTTCCCATCGCTCTTTTTTACTCCTTTGAGGACATCGGCCCAAACTTTGGTCGGCTGACCATTAATCTGGACTATCATATCTCCCGGCCGGATGCCGGCAGTCATTGCCGGAGATTTCTCACTCACTTTTCCCACCTTGGTATTGTCAACCGCAGTGGGAAGCCCGATCACGGAATAAACGGCAAAGAACAAAACTATTGAAAACAGTAAATTAAAGACAGGTCCGGCAAGAACGATACAGAAACGCTGAAAAACAGGCTTGTTGGCAAACGAGCACTTTTCCAGCTCGGGATCCAATTCCTGCTCATCGGGTGTTTCTCCCAGCATCTTCACGTACCCTCCAAGAGGAAAGGCCGACACCAGATATTCGGTTTCGCCGATCTTCTTGCCGAAAACCTTGGGACCAAAGCCGAGGGAGAACTTCAAAACCCGAACCCGAAACAGCTTGGCAAACAGGAAATGGCCGAATTCGTGGACAAAAATAAGAACGCCTAAAACAACAATGAAAGTTATAATCGTATTCATGGACAGAGGATATGTTCAACAGTCCCGAAAAGGGACAAGTTTCATTTAAAGTCACTAAAGATAATAGTCACGACGCACGATTCTGCCAAGCGGTATCACGATTGTCCGGCCAACTTGTCGATAATGTCTGCGGCCTGCCTGCGGGCGGCAGCATCCGCTGACAGGATATCTTCCAGATTATCTTCATTTCCGTTATCGGCTTTTTCCATTGTTTGAGAAACGACCCTGGCTATCGACGGAAAACTGATTCGTCCCTGTAAAAAGGCATCAACGGCTATTTCATTGGCTCCATTCAAGACCGCGGGCATAACCCCGCCTTTGCGAACAGCATCAAAAGCCAGGTACAAGGCGGGAAATCGATCATAATCGGGCTCCTGAAACTGTAGGTTTCCACATTGAGAAAGTTTGAGTTTTTCCAGCTTCAGGGGCAGTCGGGCAGGATAGGAAAGTGCATAGGCAATCGGAATACGCATATCTGGAATTCCCAGCTGGGCGAGAACTGAGCCGTCTTGGAACTCGACCAGAGAGTGGATGATTGACTGGGGATGAACAACAACCTCAATCATATCTAGAGGCACATCAAAGAGCCATTTTGCTTCGATTACCTCCAGCCCCTTATTCATCATTGTTGCTGAATCAATGGATATTTTTCTTCCCATACTCCAATTGGGATGACTAAGCGCCTCTTTTGAGGTAACCTGTCCCACCTCTGCCAGCGACTTTTTCCGAAAAGGCCCACCGGAGGCTGTCAGGATGATCTTTTCCAGATCTTCTTTTCTTCCTCCCTCCAGAACCTGGAAGATGGCACTGTGTTCGGAGTCAACTGGAAGAAAACGAACGCCTTTTTCCCGCACTGCATCCATGACCAGTTTTCCTGCCATGACCAGTGTCTCTTTATTGGCAAGGCCTATATCCTTTCCAGCCCGAATAGCAGCAAGAGTTGGAAGAAGTCCGGCCGCCCCGACGATGGCCGAAATGACGATATCGGCCTCTGCCAAAGAGGCCACCTGTTCATTACCTTCGGCACCCCAGACCACCCTGTCATGCAAATTGGCCGGAAGCATCGAGCAGAGGCGTCTTGCATGTTCTGCATCCAATACCGAGACCAGCCGTGGTCTGCATTCGAGAACAAGATCCTTGACCAGCTCAACATTCCGCCCGGCGGCGAGACCTACAATGGAATAGATATCAGGGAAACGGCGAACGATATCGACAACGTTCAGCCCGATTGATCCCGTTGCCCCAAGTAGTGATATTCTTTTCATTTTTATCCAGCCAAAACGAGCATATAATAGAGAAGCGGCCCGGCAAACAACAGAGAATCTACTCTATCGAGAACGCCACCATGTCCGGCCAGTAATGTACCGGAATCCTTGGTATTCGTTCCCCTTTTCACTACGGATTCGGTCAAATCCCCAAGGATGCCTGTGCCGGTCAAAACCGCCGACACAGGAAGAAGAAACAGCCAATTGACCGTTGGGAGCAACATCCAGGCAAAGAGTGCCGAAAAAAGCAGACCAAAAACCAATCCGCCGATCGCCCCTTCGACGGTTTTCTTGGGACTGACATTGGAACAGAGTTTTCTTTTTCCGAAAAATCTTCCACAATAATACGCTCCGGAATCCGAACCGGCAGTAATAGACGTTAGAATAACGAGCCATTGGGGCCCATTGGGCAAACGACAAATCAACACCAGATGGGAGATCAAAAAGCCAATATAGACAATCCCGAGACCATATTTGGAAAGCGTTTCATAACTATTTGCAATATGGCGAAAATTAAAAAGGATATAACAGGAGAGAAGCAAAAATGCCAGGAATAGGCCGCCGGTCATTGCAACAGCCGATCCACCGCCGACGGCCAAGACCGGTACAACAAGTATGCAGCAAAGGATCAATTTATGCGCGAAACCGATGTCCTTATCGGCGGCCATGGCCACATACTCCAAGCCCCCGACAAAAGCGATCAACAGGATTACTGCCCAGATGAGAAAAAACGACCCCTTCAGAAGAAGCAAAAGCCAACATGCCGCTAAGGCCAGACCTGGAAGAGTCCGTCCCATGGCTTAACCTGTCTTTACCTGCGCTCCGGTCTTGCCGAAACGACGTTCACGACGTTGAAAGTCGGAAATAGCCTTATAAAACTCTCGTTTACGAAAATCAGGCCACTTCACATCGGTGAAATAAATTTCTGCATACGACGCTTGCCAAAGAAGGAAGTTGGATAATCGCCACTCACCGCCGGTTCGAATCAATAGATCAGGATCGCTCAAGCCTTTGGTATAAAGGGATTCGGAAACCATCCGTTCATCAATGTCCTGCGGCAATAGCTGACCATCTGCACATTGATTAGCCAAGAGTTGGACGGCTTGGACAATTTCATTTCTCGAACCGTAACTCAAGGCAAGATTCAAAGTAAGACTCTTGTTTTTCGACGTTTTTACGATAGAGTCCGAAAGTACTTTGCGTACCCCTCCGGGGAGCCTGGACATATCTCCGATACAGGTAAGCCGGATATCGTTTTTCAACATCCTGGCAAGCTCGGAGTTTAAATACGACTTAAGGATGGACATAAGGCCACGTACCTCATTCTCCGGCCTGTTCCAGTTCTCTGAGGAAAAGGCATAAAGGGTTAAAACCTGTATCCCGATTTCTCTTGCCGCTTCAACAATATCACGTACCGAATCCGCCCCCACCTTGTGACCGTACAGACGGGGCTTGCTCCTCTTTTGAGCCCATCGACCATTTCCATCCATGATGATCGCGACATGGCACGGCAGATATTGCAGGTCAAGGTTTAAATCGGCGGGCATAATATTCTAAAAAACTAAATAATTGAGATCGAAGCCACGCGTTCCAACAGGAGGAAGAGCATGTCTTAAGGATAGGGCCGTCCCTAAACTTCCAATACCTCTTTTTCCTTGGACTGGGTAATCGAATCTATTTGATTGATCGCGTTATCGGTTTCCTGTTGAGCCTCTTCCTGAAGTTTGAACATTTCGTCTTCAGACAACTCCTTGTCTTTCTTCATCTTTTTCAAGGTGTCAATTGTTTCCCTTCGAATATTGCGGAGCGCGACCCTGAATTCTTCTGCGGTCTTTTTCACCTGCTTGACAAGCTCTTTTCTCCTTTCCTCAGTGAGCTGTGGAATATTCAAACGGATTATTTTCCCATCACTTATGGGGGTCAAGCCGATACTTGATTTAAGGATGGCCTTTTCGATGGCAGGCAACATCTGCGGGTCCCACGGCTGGATGGCAATCATCCTGCTCTCAGGAATCGTTAGTGTCCCTACCTGGTTCACGGGAAGAGAACTGCCGTAGGCATCAACAAAGATATTATCGAGTAGAGCCAGAGACGCACGGCCCGTCCGGACCTTTGACAATTCATTTTTAAAGGTCTCAATACCTTTTTCCATTTTTTCAGCCATCTCAAAAATCACTTCACTCATAGGTCACCTTTGCTTATCTTATTACGATCCAGGGTTTACATCATAACGATATCATTGTACCGACACGCTGACCGCATATGGCTTTCTTAATGTTTCCTGGAACATTCATGTTCAATACAATAATAGCTTTCTTATCGTCTTTAGCCAATGCAATACCGGTGGCATCCATTACCTTGAGCCCTTTGGTGAGAACATCATCGTAAGTAAGTCGTTCAAAAAAAACAGCATCGGGATTCAACACAGGATCTTTATCATAGACACCATCGACTTTGGTTGCCTTTATTATCAGGTCCGCATCTATCTCCAAGGCCCTCAGAACCCCTGCGGAATCCGTAGTGAAATAGGGATTTCCCGTCCCGGCGGCAAAAATTACGGCCCGCCCCTTTTCCAAATGTCTGGTCGCCCGCCTCCGTATATACGGTTCACAGACCGATTGCATGGGGATGGCAGACATGACCCTGGTATACACGCCTTTTCGCTCCAAGGCATCCTGCAGGGCCAGACTGTTCATGACAGTGGCCAACATCCCCATATTATCGGCTGTTGCTCGATCCATTCCCTTGCTGGCCCCGGCAACGCCTCTGAATATATTACCGGCCCCGATTACCAGACCGGGCTGGACACCCATCTCCACGATCTCTCTGATCTCGTCGGCCACATAGTCTATGACATCGGTGTTAATTCCAAAGGAGTCGTTGCCCAGCAGAGCCTCACCACTGAGTTTCAACAAAATTCGTTTGTACTCCGGCTGCATAGTCATCCTCGCTTTGTATTCACAGCAGTTTTTTTAACCTTCAGCCCATGGGGACGGATATCTCACATTGCCCGTTATCGTCTGCAAACCTACTCAACACCTACCTGGAAACGGGCAAAGCGCTTTATCGTTATATTTTCACCTATTTTACCGACCATATCCGTCAACAGTTCCTGAATGGAATGATCCGGATCCTTAACGAATTTCTGCTCGAGCAAACAGATCTCAGACAGAAATTTTTCAATTTTTCCGGTAACCATTTTCTCAACGATATTTTGCGGCTTGCCGGAATCAAGAGCCTGTTGAATATAGATCTCCTTTTCACGGGAAATGATATCAACCGGTACCTCTTCACGGGTTACAGCGACCGGGTTTGTAGCAGCAATATGCATGGCCAAATCCCTGGCAAACTCTTTAAAGGTGTCAGTCTTGGCGACAAAATCCGTCTCACAATTCAACTCAACCATGACACCGAGCTTGCCACCAGCATGTATATATGTCTCAATGACTCCCTCGCTGGTCGCCCTCCCGGCGCGCTTCGCAGCAACCGCAAGACCTTTCTGACGAAGAAGATCAACAGCCTTTTCCATATCACCGTTGGTCTCGGTAAGAGCCTTTTTACAATCCATCATTCCTGCACTGGTCTTATCACGCAGGTCTTTCACCATCTGACTTGTAATATTCATGGTACCTCCATTTTCTCACATCGTGGGATGTGTCTGTTTCTGCATCTCATTCCGGGGAACTCAGCCTTGGATCGTTGAACCGGCCTCAGGTGCTCGAATGCCCCATATTTATGTCAAAAGAGGCGGTCACCGGGGCCGCCTCTTTTCAACTGCAAACTATCAATTGGTTATTATACCAAAGAACAAAGCCGTAACGCCTTACTCCTCTGACTTGATATCCTGCTCCATCTTTTCGTCTTCGGTATCACCCATCGCAGCAGCAATGGCCTCTTCCGAGGCATTGTCTCCCTCTCTCATCGCCACTCCTGCCAGCACTGCATCGGCAACATAACTACTGAGTAAACGAATAGATCGAATCGCATCATCATTTCCGGGAATCAGGTAGTCGATACCATCGGGGTCGCAGTTGGTATCCGCAATTGCCACAACCGATATTCCAAGTTTTCTTGCCTCATCCACGGCAATTGACTCCTTCTTCGGATCAACGACAAAGAGTACGGAGGGAAGAGAACGCATATCCTTTATCCCGCCGATATTGCGCTCAAGTTTGATCCGCTCCTTCTCCATAAGCAAGATTTCTTTTTTCGGAAAGCGGTTGATTGAACCATCGACCTGCATACTCTCTATAGATTTTAGACGATCGATACTGTTTTTGATCGTCTGGAAATTGGTCATCATTCCACCCAGCCATCGATGGTCCACATAGTACATCCCACAGCGCTTTGCCTCCTCGCTGATAATAGCCTGGGCCTGTCTCTTGGTTCCAACAAATATTACGCTGCTGCCTTTGGCAACCTCGCCTGTGATAAATTCACAGGCCCGGTCAAACATCCTTTTGGTAATATCAAGGTTGATAATGTATATCCCGTTGCGCGGACCATAGATATACGGTTTCATTTTTGGATTCCACCTTCGGGTCTGATGTCCGAAATGTAACCCCGCCTGCAGCATCTCTTTTACTGTTGCATTTGCCATACTTTTCTCCGTTGCTGGTTGTACCTCCACCCCGGCCTTACCCCTTGCTTTCGATCATTCCATTGGACCATAAAAGCAGGCACCAGTTTTTCCCAGGGTGTGCGTATTTTGATTATTTCAGCTATAATCCCAACTCATTATCTTTAGATGAAGTTGGGATCTTACCGTTTGAGAGCAGACTTGCTCAATTCCTCTCAGGAAACAAAAGAGCTCTCTTTCATTTCCTCTAAAAAACAAAACTGTTTACTTTACCACCAGACAGGCAATTATGCAACTTTTCAACAGAAGTGCCATCCATTTTAAGCATCGAGAAAAAACTATCTCGGCACCAGGTTGGAACGACCCGTCAAAAAAAGCTTTAACCATTGAAAACCGAATTTCAATAGCTCCGCATCATCGGTCTGCATTCTTTTTTTCCACCCTTTTTCCAGACGAAACATGTCCTGAAGACAATGCTCATCAGCAAAGCTTCGAAAAGCATCAATGTTATAGCAAACCATAAAGGCCAGTTGTTGTTTGGGGCCTCCACTTCCTTCTCCTTTCCAGGGGTTGGAAAGAAAAATGCTTTCAATCTCTGCCCAAAGATCATTCATAACATTAAAAGTGTCAATCTGCTGATTCCTGACCCACTTTTGCGCCGTAAAGATTTTCGATTCGTTGTGTCCGAGACAATACGGATGGTCAGTTAAAAAATAATACTCATATGTTCCTTTAATATCTGGATTCCGGTCCACCGCTCTCTCAAGAGGATAGGTCCTACATGAAGACGGGCGGTCCTGGTAGACCAAACAGCCTTTTTCGCTTAAAAATGGGCAGGCTTTGGTATCATCATCGACGAGCTTCATCATGAGTGACGGAAAATAGGGGTTATTCCCACGGACAATATTGACATATTTATTCAAAAACGTCACAGAATCAACACGTAGGCTATTTTTGAGCCTCAGGATATCATAAGGAAAGAGGAACATCTCCACGTTCTTGCAGCAGGACATATAACAACTCAGTCCTGAATGGCATGAAAAATTAAACTCCTTTGTTCCCAAAGGGACCATATGTTCTGGAAAAACCTTATCCATCGTCTACCCCACGAACACTTTTCAAATCATACGACACCTGATTCGAACCAAAAATTTACATTTTTATACTTTTGGGCAACCAAGTGCTCGATACGTTCATCGCAAACAAAAAAAGCTGACGTGAATTCATGATTCACGTCAGCTTGTATTCATCCTGATGTATTGCGAAATCAATTATCCTTCTCTTAATTCCCCTGGCTTTCCGTATACCCAACCAATTCTATTATCGCCATAGTGGCAGCATCACCTTTTCGGATACCTGTTTGAATGATTCGGGTATATCCACCGTTTCTTTCCTTGAACTGCTCACCAATCTGGTCGAAGAGTTTGGCTACGACTTTTTTACTTCGTATAAAGCTCATTGCCTGACGACGGGCATGCAAATCACCTCTCTTGGCAAGAGTGATCATTTTTTCAGCGATTGGTCGTAGCTCTTTTGCCTTTTCAGTGGTTGTAACTATTCTCTCGTATTCGAAGAGCGAGGTAACCATATTTCTGAACATGGCCGAACGATGCGCACTTGAGCGTCCCAAAGCCCGACCTGATTTTTTATGTCTCATGTAAATACCCTCAACTAAATATTCTGATCAAAATGAGAACCTGCTCCTGATCAATCCTTTTCTTCATCTTTTTTCGAGATATCAGGCGGTGTCCAGTTTTCAAACTTCATTCCCAGCGTTAAATCCATCTGGGCCAGAAGCGCCTTTATTTCATTGAGAGATTTCCTGCCGAAGTTTTTGGTCTTCAACATTTCCTGATCAGTTTTCTGGGCCAGATCACCAATGAAATTTATTTCTGCATTTTTCAGACAGTTAGCTGAACGAACCGATAATTCCAAATCCTCAACAGGCTTATCGAGATAAGGATTGAGCGGTTCCCATCGCTGGTTTTCATCTTCACTCAATTCCGGCTCAGCCGATTCTTCATCAAAATTTATAAAGATGCTGAGTTGCTCTTTTAAAATCTTTCCCGCATAAGCCAGCGCATTGTCCGGACGGATACTGCCATCGGTCTCAATTTCCAACGTAAGCCTGTCGTAGTCGGTCTGCTGTCCTACCCGAGCCTGAGAGACGATGAACTGAATCCTTTTTATTGGAGAAAATATCGCATCAATAGGAATCTGGCCAATTGCCAGATTGTCTTTGGCATATTTTTCCGCAGGCTGGTATCCCTTTCCCCATTCAACGGTCATTTCCGCCCGAAAGGTGTTTTTACCGGTAAGGGTACAAATTACCTGCTCTTTGTTCATCACTTCTATAAATGCAGATCCTGCAATGTCTCCCGCAGTCACTACTCCAGGGCCTGTCTTTTCAAGCGTGATGACTTGCGATTCATCGCAATTAAGTTTTATTCCTATCTGCTTGATATTCAGTATAATCTCGCTGACATCCTCAACTACATCCTTGAGCGACGTGAATTCGTGTAAGGCTCCGTCTATCTTTACAGTCGTAATAGCAGCGCCTTGAATCGACGAGAGAAGAACCCGCCTCAAGGAATTCCCTATGGTCGAAGCGAATCCCCTCTCAAGAGGTTGGCAGATAAACTTCCCATAGGAATCAGTGTGGGAATCTTTATCCACTTCAAGCTTTTCAGGCTTAATGAGTTCATGCCAGTTCCGGTAGAAAGGGATTGCTTCATCGGCACTCTGGGTCATATAATTCCTTCTCGCATTATGTAAATCGGCTTAATGGATAACAATACAAATAGAGATATGCCGGTCAGACTTCATCTGCCCGCCATATCACTATCCGCACATTACAAGATGATAAGATACCTAAACGGCACGAAATTCCGGCCGAACAGTATCCAACTCACTACTTTGAATAGAGCTCAATTATCAGGTGTTCTTGAATCGGCATCGTCAACTCTTCCCGATTCGGCAACGTTATAACCTTAGCTTTGAAATTGTCTTTGTCAAGCTCGAGCCAGCTTGGCACACCCCTTCTGGCCACTGCTTCCATATTTTCAACAATTAAGGCATTCGTCTTACTCTTTTCTTTGAGAGTAATTTCATCACCTACAGAAATGAGGGCAGATGGGATGTTGACTTTTTTTCCGTTTACCAGAATATGATTATGTCTGACCAGTTGCCTGGCCTGTTTTCGGGATGAGGCAATTCCAAGTCGAAAAACAGTATTGTCGAGACGTCTTTCAAGAAGCACCAGAAGATTTTCACCGGTAACTCCTTTCTGTCGATCGGCCTTTTTAAAGGTTAAACGAAATTGTCCTTCAAGCATACCATACATGCTTTTTACTTTCTGCTTTTCCCGTAACTGAACAGCATAATCCGATAGCTTTCTGAACTTCGACTGGCCGTGTTGTCCCGGTCCGAATGCCCGTCTTTCAAAGGCGCATTTGTCAGAATAGCACCTATCTCCTTTCAAATACAGTTTCAGACCTTCCCGTCTGCAACTGCGACACACAACTCCTATATTTCTAGCCAACGCAGGCCTCCGTTCAATTTATATTAATTCGAGTTCTTATTGATGGCTTAAACACGACGACGTTTTGGAGGTTTACAGCCATTGTGCGGTACCGGAGTAACATCATAGATCCGGCTTACCTCAAAACCTGTATTAATTAAAGCCCGAAGCGCAGCCTCTCTTCCGGGACCAGGCCCTTTTGCCTTTACTTCAATTTTCCTCATCCCCTGATCAATTGCCTTTTTAGCGGCATCGGCAACGGCATTCTGGGCCGCAAAAGGTGTGCTCTTTCGAGACCCTTTGAAGCCTAATACCCCTGCACTACACCAGGAAATAACATTTCCCTGTTTATCGGAAATGGTGACAATTGTATTGTTAAAGGTTGAATATATGAAGACTATTCCCTCAGAAATATTCTTTTTGACCTTTCTTTTGGTTCTCGATTCACCACGCTTGGGACCTGCCATATCAACACCTATTCGTTATATCTTTTATTTCCTGCGAGCTGCGCCGCGTCGGGGGCCTTTTCGGGTTCTGGCATTTGTTTTGGTATTCTGCCCACGGCATGGGAGCCCCGAACGATGTCGCCTTCCCCGGTAACAGCCGAGATCCATAAGTCTCTTGATATCCATTGAGACTACACGCCTGCGATCACCCTCAACCGAATACTCTTCTTCAATGACTTTTCGTATACGACTTACGTCATCGCCGTCAAGATCGTCACTGTTCATGGTATATGGCAGGTCAACTTTATTTAGAATCTGCCTGGCAGATGTCAAACCAATGCCATGAATATAGGTCAAAGCCCTATCCATATGCTTATTTTTCGGAAGGTCAACTCCAGCTATACGTGCCAAGATCTATCTCCTTAAAAGAGTAGTAAAATAAATATTGTAAGAGAATGAATTATCCTTGTCGTTGTTTGTGTTTTTTAACCTTACAGGAAACACGTACTACCCCGTTACGCTTAAAGACTTTACATTCACTGCATAATTTTTTAACAGACGATCGCACTTTCATTATAAGTAAGCTCTCAATTTATTTCTTTTTAGAATTTTTAGCCCGAAATGTAACCCGGCCTCTACTCAAATCGTACGGAGAAAGTTCTATGGTCACCCTATCACCAGGTAATATCTTGATGAAATGCATCCGCATCTTACCGGAAATATGAGCAAGAACCTTATGTCCGTTATCAAGCTCGACCCGAAACATAGCATTGGGCAGCGGCTCTATTATAGTACCTTCAACTTCGATAGCTTCTTCTTTTGCCATACAGGCTCCCGAAAAGTAGTAAACAATAACCCAAAAGGCAGTTACTATAATATATCCCACCAAAAAAGAGAAGTACTTTTTTGGTTAACTTTTAAATCCCCATTCTGGAACTCAGTACCAGAGGACCATCCTTGGTTGCAGCTACCGAATGTTCGAAATGCGCAGACGGTTTTCGATCTTCTGTGATGACTGTCCACCCATCCCGTAGAATCTTCACCTTATACGTTCCCATATTGACCATGGGTTCGATAGCAAGCACCAGACCTTCTAGAATCCTGGGTGTCGGTTCCTCCTGCACAAAGTTCGGAATTTCAGGTCCCTCATGAAGTGATGTACCGATTCCATGACCAACAAATTGTCGAACCACTGAAAATCCGTTTTCTTCCACATACTGTTGAACAGCATTTGATATATCGGCAATCCTATTTCCGATCTCTACCTGAGCTATGGCTCTTTGTAACGATTCCTTGGTAACTTCAATAAGCTTATGCTTTGAATGATCGATTTTACCAACCGGAATGGTCATTGCCGAGTCTCCATAGAACCCTTTATATTTAACTCCGAAGTCAACGGAAACGATATCACCCTTTTTCAGTTTTCTCTTCCGGGAAGGAATCCCGTGCACCACCTCTTCGTTTATAGACACACAGAGGCTTCCTGGAAATCCTCTGTATCCCTTAAAGGCCGGAACAGCTTTTCTTTTTCGACAGAGATCCTCTGATAACCTGTCGAGCTCATAGGTTGTAATTCCGGGTTCTACAACATCTTCTAAAAGTGTCAACGTCTCGGCAACAATCTGATTCGCCTCTTGCATAATCAGAATCTCATCCGATTTTTTTACCATCATATTTTTATTTTGATCGTTTTTAGATGCAAGCACAGATCAGTTCCGTCCACGCATTCGTCCCTGTTTCATGAATCCTTCATAATTGCGCATTACCAGGTGGGATTCAATCTGGGATATTGTATCTATTGCCACACCGACCACAATCAACAAGGCTGTACCACCAAAGTAAAAGGGAACATTGAACCTCGAAATCAAAATGGTTGGCAGTACGCAAACAGCACTAAGATATATAGCTCCGACAACTGTTACTCTCGTCAATACCCTATCTATGAATTCAGCGGTCTTTTTACCGGGGCGAATGCCTGGTATGAACCCGCCATTCTTTTTCAAGTTATCCGCGACATCATCAGGCTTGAAGGTAACCGCAGTATAAAAGAAACAGAAGAAGACGATCATTCCGATATAGAGAATATAATAGTACGGACTTCCAGGCGATAATGCCGCGGAAGCCTTCTGTACCCAATCTACCTGGACAAAGCTGCCGATTGTTGCCGGGAACATCATTATTGAAGATGCAAAAATGGGAGGGATAACACCTGAAATATTAATTTTCAACGGCAAGTGGCTACTCTGCCCACCATACATTTTACGCCCTATCACGCGTTTAGCATACTGAATAGGTATCTTCCTCTGAGCCGTTTCAAAGAAAACGATGATCGCAACTATTGCAAACATGAAGACCAGAAAAAACGGAATGAGAAAAGGTTTTATATCTCCAGCTTTAATTAACTCTATAGAACTTATCAATGCTGATGGACCACGGGCGACGATACCTGCGAAAATAATTAGCGATATACCATTTCCTATCCCGCGCTCTGTCATCTGCTCGCCAAGCCACATAATAAAAGATGTGCCTGCTGTGAGGGTCAAGACAGTCATGAACAAAAATTGCGGTCCCGGACTCATGACGATTGCCTGTCCTCCCGGCCCCGTCATCCCTTCTAGTCCTCTGGCGATAAACGCACTTTGAATGAGTGACAAACCCACTGTTCCATATCGGGTATATTGCGTTATTTTACGTTGCCCAGCCTCCCCTTCTTTGCTCAGTGATTCAAGTTGTGGAATAACCACAGTCAGAAGCTGGATAATAATTGATGCACTGATATATGGCATAATGCCGAGGGCAAAGATGGAAAACTTTGTCAGAGCCCCACCTGAAAACATATTAAACATACCGAACAATGTCGATGCGTTCTTTGCAAAAAAAGCAGCCAGTGCATCAGCATTGATGCCAGGAGTAGGAATCTGTACTCCGATCCTATAGACCGCCAGCATAATGATGGTAAAGAGTATCCTTCTCCGTAGCTCAGGAATATTAGCTGCTTGCTGGATTCCACTCATAATCTAAACCTGTTTTAACTTCTTTTCCCCAAGGAGAGGAATCGAGGAAGTATTTGTGCAACATTAAGAAATACAAAAGAATTAAAAATGTCTATTACTCTTTTCCAGCTAATTCAACAGTACCACCAGCAGATTCGATCTTGGCACGTGCTCCGGCACTTACAGCATCAACCTTGACCTTTATGGCCTTGCTTATCTCGCCATTGGCAAGAATTTTCACCAACATATTCTCTTTGACCAATCCTGCCTCTACGAGTGTTTGGGTGGTTATCTCAGCATTGTCATCAAATTTATCGAGCTGAGAAAGAGATATCAATTTGTATTCTTTAGAAAATATATTTTTAAACCCGATCTTGGGCAAGCGCCGTTGAAGTGGCATCTGGCCACCCTCGAAACCTGGTTTGCTCTTAAATCCCGAACGTGATCTGGCACCCTTATGCCCACGTCCAGCAGTCTTGCCATTTCCGGATCCTGGTCCTCTCCCGACGCGTTTTTTATTTTTATTTGCACCTTTATTGGGTGAGAGATTACTTAAAGTTATCATTTCAAACCTCCTCGATACGGACAAGATGACTCACTTTGGCTATCATGCCACGGATTTCAGGAGTATCTTTGCGGATAACAGTTTTATTCATTTTGGTGAGTCCCAGACCGATCAAGGTAGCCCGTACTTTCTCTATACTGCCAATGCCACTCTTAACCAGAGTTACTTTTATTGTCTCGGCCATATTACTACCTATAAATTAAATTAGGTGAATTCGTTCTTTAAACAAAGAAGAAATTCGAAATACTTTGTTTAGCCAGCCATTTCTTCAACTGTCTTACCTCTTAAATCCGCAATTGCTTGAGCCGAACGCAGACTTCTCAAACCATCTAATGTTGCTTTGACCATATTATGTGGATTATGAGAGCCAAGACATTTTGTCAAAATATTTGATACGCCCGCGGCCTCAAGAACCGCCCTGACAGGTCCACCAGCAATAACTCCGGTACCGGCAGATGCAGGTTTAAGCAATACCTTTCCGGCACCATATCTGCCGACAATCTGGTGAGGAATGGACAAGGATGTAAGCGATACCGCCCCCATATCTTTTTTGGCACGCTCAACTCCTTTTCGAATTGCCTCAGGCACCTGATTTGCCTTGCCAAGACCATAACCGACTTTGCCTTTTCCGTCGCCTACAACAACAATGGCACTAAAGCTGAACCTGCGTCCACCTTTGACGACTTTGGCAACGCGATTGATATATACGATTTTTTCTATCAGTTCTTCAGTACTTTCACTTTTAGAACGTTTAAAATCAGACAAGGGACACCCCCATAATTAGCAGATTCATTAAAATTCAAGCCCCCCTTCCCGAGCACCATCGGAAAGGGATTTTACACGTCCATGGTAAAGATACCCGCCGCGGTCGAAGACCACCTTTTGGATGCCTTTTGCCTTGGCCCGTTCGGCAATCATCTTTCCCACTACCTTTGCAGCACCGATTTTTCCTTTTTCTTCACCCTGAGAGAACTCCTTCTCGACAGTTGACATCGCCACCAGGGTTTTGTGCTGCACATCGTCTATAATCTGGGCGTATATATGTTTATTACTTTTAAATACGCATAGGCGGGGCCGCTCTTCCGAGCCACTGATCTTCTTTCGAATCCGGCTTATCCGCTTAGCCCTCGCCAGTAATTTTGAGTTTGTCATCGTTGTATTACCATGTTAATGCTTTGATCATAAGACCCATCAAGGATGCTTATTTGCCTGCGGCCTTTCCAACCTTTCTGACAATATGTTCATTCTCGTATCGGATCCCCTTCCCTTTATACGGCTCAGGTTTTCTGATACTGCGAATGCGGGATGCCGTTAAGCCCAGCAGATCCTTATCAATGGAGTCGAGGGTTATTTTAGTATTGTTGTCGACCGTCGCATTCACCCCTTGAGGCAGGGAGAAGTCTACCGGATTGGAGTATCCCACATTGAGCGTCAGGTTAGTACCAGCAACACTGGCCTTATACCCGACACCCTCTATAACCAATACTTTACTGAACCCTTTGTCGACGCCGATCACCATGTTATTAATAAGAGAACGGGTCAAACCCCGAAAGGCGTTGACTTTCTTATTTTCCACACGGTTATTCACTACAATTTCATTCCCGTTCAACTGAACTTCAATTTCGGGAATTATATCGCGCTCAAGGGTACCTTTGGAACCCTTAACAACAATATGCTGTCCATCGATCTGGACCTTGATCCCTGAAGAAACAGGGATAGGTTGCTTTCCAATACGAGACATTATTACCTCCGTTATTTGCGAGACTTACCAGACCTCACAAAGAATCTCTCCACCGGCGTTCAGCAATCTCGCCGTTTTATCCGTAACTATGCCCTTCGAGGTAGATATAATCGCGATTCCCAGACCATTCAATACCGTCGGCAATGCATGGGCCTTTGAATACCTGCGAAGCCCAGGTTTGCTGATCCTTTTAATTCCGGTAATGACAGACTCTCTATTGGGTCCATATTTCAGAGTAATGGTCAACGTGCCCTGTACTCCTTCGGAAGAAACCTGGTAATCAGTGATATATCCTTCTTCTTTCAATACCTTTGCAATGCTAGCCTTATTGTTAGAATGAGGCATTACTACAGTATTGAATTTTGCCATTACAGCATTTCTAATCCTGGTCATCATGTCGGCCAGGGGGTCGCTCATAGACATAGCGAACACTCCTTATTTTTTCGAATGTCATACAAAATCCGTAGCGCAAATACAACCAACCGCGTTACCAACTGGATTTCGTCACACCTGTTATTTCACCATTTGATGCCAATTTCCTGAAACAAATCCTACAGATACCGAACTTCCTCAAAAACCCACGCGGCCGTCCACAAAGAGGGCATCTGTTATATTTTCTAACCTCAAACTTCGGTTTGCGTTGGGATTTTGCAATTATCGATTTTTTAGCCAAGCCAGCCTCCAGTTAGTATATAAAGTTTAAAAAAATCAAATTTAAATTTTTATTTCCGGAAGGGAATACCCAGCAACCTCAGCAGAGACCTTCCTTCTTCATCAGTCCGGGCAGTGGTCACGATGGATATATTTAAGCCTTTAATTTTATCTATCTTATCGTAATCAATTTCAGGAAAAATAATCTGCTCTTTTACTCCCATCGAGTAATTTCCACGCCCGTCAAATCCCTTGGGAGACAAGCCTCTGAAGTCACGAACCCGGGGAAGAGCAATATTTATCAACTTGCTCAAGAAATCATACATTCTGTCACCGCGCAAGGTGACGGAACAGCCAATTGGCATACCTTCCCTCAATTTGAAGGTTGCAATCGATTTTTTTGCCTTTCTGACAACTGATCGCTGCCCGGCAATTTTTGTCAACTCTTCGCTTGCACCTTCAATGATTTTAGGATTCTGTACCGCCTCCCCAAGCCCCATATTTACAACAACTTTTTCAACCTTGGGGATTTGCATGGTGTTTTTATAGCCGAACTCTTCAATAAGTCCGGCAACACACTTTTCCTTGTAAAATTCTTTCAGCGTACCCATTTATAGCTCCTGAACTAAGCCTAATTAATGCTTATTTTTTACTTTCGATAGCACCACCACAGCTCTTGCAAAACCTCACTTTGGTACCATCTTCAAGAATTTTTTTCCCGATACGACCGGTCTTGGTACACTCGGGACAAATGAGTTGAAGATTAGATACATGGATCGGCGCTTCTTTCTCGATTATCTGCCCCTGCTGGTTCATTTCTCTTGGCTTGGTGTGCCTCTTTACAATGTTGACCCTCTCAACGATGGCCTTTGACGATGCAGGAACGATTTTCAGGATCTTACCGACTCTTCCTTTATCCTTTCCAGCAATAACTTCTACCTGATCATTTTTTTTCAGGTACGTTTTACCCTGTCCCATTTTCAATACCTTTGTTCAATTCAGCTTAATTGCATTCCACCTAGCCAAAGAAGGTTAGAGTACTTCGGGAGCCAATGAGACTAATCTTCATAAATCCTTGATTCCTCAGCTCTCTTGCCACAGGGCCAAATATACGGGTACCGACAGGCTCACCGCTGGTCGAAAGAACAACGGCAGCGTTTTCATCAAATTTGACCCAGGTATCGTCCATCCTCTTAATTTCTTTTGCGGTTCGGACAATTACGGCCTTCATGACATCGCCTTTTTTTACCTTGGCATGCGGTATTGCTTCTTTTACACTAACGACAATAACGTCGCCGATCCGTGCATAACGTTTTCTCGTACCGCCAAGAACCCGAATACACTGAACCTTTTTAGCGCCGGAATTATCTGCGACGTTAAGTATAGTTTCTGTCTGTATCATAATTTCACCTGATGATCTCATCAGTTGCAATATATTGTCTTTCCTAACGGTTAGACTAAATCATACTGCCTGTTCAAGTATAGTCCGAACCCGCCATCTCTTTTTCTTGCTGAGCGGACGGCATTCTTCAATAAGTACGGTATCGCCAATATTACAAATGATTTTCAGGATCATCCGCTAAGTATTTCACACTCGTTTTCATGTACTTTCCGTACAGCTTATGACGTACTTTGCGTTCAACCCGGACGACGACACTTTTCTCCATCCTGTTGCTGACAACAGAACCGGTTCTTGTCTTTTTTGATTTTTTTATTTCACTCATAATGTGATCTATTTGAGATGTTGTATAGCAAAAATTTTTTGTGACCTTTCCATGCACTCCAATCTTAATTATCTAATTTCTCACTGGGATATGGTCTCTATCCTTGCAATATCTTTCTTTAATTGTCTCAGTTTCGCCGTATCCTCCAAAGGTCTGATCCGGTGTTTAAAAGAAAGATTACCCAATTCTTCGCGCAGTTCTTTTTCTTTTTTTATCAATTCATCACTGGGCATCTTTCGTAATTCAGACGCTTTCATAATGTGCTCCTCTTTGAAATTACTTTTGTGGCAAAGGGAAGCTTATTTCCAGCCAAGGTCAAAGCCCGCACGGCCAATTCCTCGTCAATCCCTCCAATTTCATAGAGGATTCTTCCGGGTTTTATCGGAGCAACCCAATACTCTGGATTACCTTTTCCCTTACCCATACGAGTTTCCGCCGGCTTTTTGGTGATGGGCTTGTCGGGGAATACACGAATCCAAACCTTCCCGCCACGTTTAATTTTTCTGTTGATTGCAATACGGGCCGCCTCTATCTGCTGGGCTGTCATTTTCCCACACACTACGGCTTTCAAGGCGTATTCACCAAAGGAAATAGTGGAACCATTGGTCGAGGCCCCCTTCATTCTTCCCTTGAAAACCTTTCTATGTTTTACTTTCTTCGGACTTAACATCTTCTACTCCACATTTTAATACTGATAAGAGTTTTTCAGCCGGTTACCTGATCAGCCGATTTACGGCAGATATCCGTCTCGCTCAGTACCTCACCTTTGAAAATCCAGACCTTTAACACCAATAATTCCATAAGTGGTATTGGCCTCTGCAAGTGCATATTCGACATCAGCCCTTAAGGTATGCAACGGGACTCTTCCTTCGCGAACCCATTCGCATCTGGACATTTCCGCTCCACCAAGACGACCGGAGCATGAGATTTTGATTCCCTGAACACCGAACCGCAGTGCGGAACTCACGGCTTTTTTCATAGCTCGACGGAATGCAACCCTGCGTACGAGTTGGGAGGCCACACTTTCAGCTACCAGTTGTGCATCAGCTTCAGGCCTTCTGACTTCCTGAATATCAAGGGTTGCTCTTCGATTGATTAATTTTTCTAAATCTACTTTCAACGCCTCAATTTCATTCCCTTTCTTTCCAATTACAATACCAGGTCTGGCAGTGAAAAGTTTTACACGCACCTTATCTCCGGTACGTTCAATAATGATCTTGGCGAGGCCGGCGTGATGGAGACGTTTCTTCAGAAACTTTCGTATTTTCTGATCCTCAATCAGATATACGGCATAATCCTTATCCGCATACCAGATCGAATCCCATGTCCGGGTTATATTCAGTCTCAGTCCTAATGGATTAACCTTTTGCCCCAAAACATTCCTCCAACAAATTTCTTAGTATAATAAGGTAGATGGTAAAAAAAGCGTTGCCTTGTAATCCCGTGGACTACACTTCATCAAGAACTACCGTGATGTGGCTGGTACGCTTTATTATACCTGTAGCCCGACCCATCGCCCGTGGGCTGATTCTTTTAAGAGAAGGCCCTCCGTCAATGAAGATCCTTTTTATATAGAGGTTATCAACATCAATTTGGTCATTCTGAGTGGCATTGGCCACTGCCGATTCAATAACCTTCCTTAATATTCCGGCTCCCTTTTTGGGCATAAACTTCAGTGTGGTAATAGCCTTATCGACCCCCATGCCCCTCACCACATCTGCTACGAGTCTCGCCTTTTGAGGTGAAATTCGGATATATTTACCTACGGCCTTTGCTTCCATAGTCTTACTCCTGAAAAATTCCTTCCATCAACAATGTGTTTCTGATTATCTTTTTCCTTTCCTATCCGATGCATGGCCATAATAGGTTCTTGTTGGTGAGAACTCACCGAATTTATGGCCAACCATGTTTTCAGAAACAAAAACCGGTATAAATTTTTTCCCGTTATGAACTGCAAAAGTCAGCCCCACCATCTCTGGACTGATCTCGGACCGTCTTGACCAGGTTTTTATGACCTTTCTTGAACCACTTTCATTTGCCTTTTCGACCTTTTTTAAGAGATGGTCATCAATGAACGGTCCTTTTTTTATTGAACGAGACATACTTTACTCCTTGTATGTTATGATCTCTTCTTAACAATAAACTTGTCAGTGGACTTATTTGTTCGAGTTTTATATCCTTTTGTCGGATATCCCCAAGGAGTACAGGGATGACGTCCACCAGAACTTTTCCCTTCACCACCACCCATCGGATGATCAACCGGGTTCATTGCCACACCGCGAACGTGAGGTCTTTTCCCAAGCCAACGCTTTCTACCGGCCTTTCCGAGCTTCTTACTCTCGTGTTCTCTGTTGCCGACCTGCCCGATACAGGCACGACATAATTTGTTGAACTTCCTTACTTCACCGGAAGGCAGCCGAACGAGAACATAGTTTCCCTCTTTTGCCATAAGCTGTGCAGAGGTACCTGCGCTCCGAACCATCTGAGCCCCTTTGCCGATTTTCATCTCAATGTTATGAATAACGGTACCCAAAGGAATATTTATCAAAGGCAGACAATTACCCGGCTGGATGTCTACATTGTCGCCTGCAATGATCTGGTCACCAACCGATATTCCATCCGGTGCAAGAATATAGGTTTTTTCACCGTCAGTATAGCTGAGAAGTGCTATGTTCGCCGACCTGTTTGGATCGTACTCAATGGCTATGACCTTGGCTGCAATATCTGTCTTATTTCGTTTGAAATCAATAACACGATATTTTCTTTTATGGCCGCCGCCTATATGTCGGGATGTCACTCGGCCGTAATTGTTTCTTCCGCCGGTCTTTGACAAACTCGTGACAAGACTTTTTTCCGGCGATTTATCCGACAAAGAACGATCCAGTATCGATACATGGTGTCGTTTGCCGGCCGATGTTGGTTTATATGTTTTTATTGCCATGATTTCCCAGTCGCTCCATCATCTCTAGATTAAGATAGATTATTTCTTAGCGGTTTACTGAAATTTTCTCATGCGAGACGCATCGGTTTATAATTCATCGGCGAAATTAATTTCACCTTCCGAAAGCGTTACATAGGCCTTTTTCCAGTCATTGGTCATGCCGACAAAACGTCCCACTCTTTTTCGTTTTCCATGCATAGTGGCTGTTTTGACATCCTTAACCTTCACCTTGAACATCTTTTCCACCGCATTCTTGATATCTATCTTGTTTGCCTTTCGGTTCACCTTGAGGACGATCTTTCCATCCATTTCCTGTAAAGCCGAGGCCTTTTCAGTGAGTCGTGGCCCTTGGAGTACATCATATAAATTTTTCATGACATCAACCTCTTTTCAAGGGTATCGATAGCAGGCTGAACCAGTACCAATTTTTTATGTAAAAGAATATCGTAAACATTTAAACCATCAACAGGAAGAACTTTGAAACCGTTTACATTTCGTGATGATTTCTGTAATTTCTCATTGGCTTGATCGGTGACGATAATGCAATTCTCAATTTGAAGCACATTCATCACACCCATAAAATCCTTCGTCTTTATGGCCTCCATTTCGAAAGCGTCAAGGACTACCAGATTGCCTTCGTGCAGCCTGGCACTCAGGGCCATGGCCAATGCCTGTTTTTTAACCTTTCGGTTTAATTTAAAGCTGTAATCACGGGGTTTCGGACCAAAAATCACACCACCGCCCCGCCAGAGAGGCGAACGTCTGCTCCCTGAACGCGCGCGACCGGTACCTTTTTGTCGCCAAGGCTTGGACCCACCTCCCCTCACCTCTACCCGAGTCTTGGTGCAGGCCTTACCTCCGCGTCGGGCCGCAAGCTGCATCCGAACCACATCGTGCAGGAGGTGCTCTTTAACTTCGACATTAAAGATTTCCTTGTTCAACCCTACTTCACCGACCTTTTCATTTCGGGTGTTATATATATCTACCATTGACATCATTATCTCCTTGAACCGGATCAAGTCCCTCGTTTCTTATTTTGAAAAGATTTTCAAAAGGCCGTTTTTTGCACCCGGCACCGGTCCCTTCAGAATAATTATGTTCTCGTCGGAACGGATATCAACCACTCTTATATTCTTTTTGATAACGGTTTCATTTCCCATTCTTCCGGGCATTTTCTTTCCTTTAACGACTCTTGAGGGCCATGCGCTGCAACCTATTGAACCTGGAGCACGATGAAAGTTGGAACCATGCGTGTCACGACCACCTTTAAAGCCATGCCGTTTAATAACACCTTGAAAGCCACGCCCCTTACTCAGGCCCTGAACATCGACATAATCACCGATCTTAAAGAGGGCATCCAGGCTAACCGCATCGCCCGCTTTGTAACTTTCAGAATCTCCTACTCGAAATTCGCGCACATGGTAAAACCCTTCGGATCCGGTCTTTTGAAAATGGCCGGCGAGCGGTTTGTTGATCCTGGAGGTTTTTTTGTTTTCAAAGCCAACCTGAATCGCGCTGTATCCGTCTTTGGCTTCGGATTTCACCTGAAGTATCTTGCATGGGCCAGCCTCAATTACAGTGACGGAAGTAGACTCACCAAGTTCACTGTAAACACGGGTCATTCCAACCTTTTTACCCAATATTCCTATTGTTTTTGGCATAATATTACCTAATGCTTCAATTTACCTTGGCTCTTTTATTAGGGCAGTTTTATTTCAACATCGACACCTGCGGAAAGTTCGAGTTTCATCAGCAGGTCGATGGTTTGCTGCGTAGGTTCCAGGATATCGAGGAGACGACGATGGGTCCTCATCTCGAACTGTTCTCTCGATTTTTTATCCACATGCGGCGAGCGCAACACACAAAATTTATTTACTGACGTCGGCAGTGGAATAGGGCCGGCCACTGCGGAACCGGTTCTTCTGGCTGTTTCAACTATTTCAGATGTTGACTGATCAAGCAGCTTATGATCATAAGCCTTCAAACGAATCCGTATTTTTTCTGTAGGTATCATCACGCACCTTTACTTATCAATTTCACTAATAACGCCGGCACCGACTGTCCGGCCGCCCTCACGAATGGCGAACCTCAAACCGGCATCCATGGCTATCGGAGTGATCAACTCGGCACTTATCGATACATTATCTCCGGGCATTACCATCTCAACTCCCTCGGGAAGCGTTACCACACCGGTAACATCCGTGGTCCGGAAATAAAACTGCGGACGATATCCGTTGAAAAACGGCGTATGGCGACCACCCTCTTCTTTGCCCAGAATATAACACTCTGCCTTGAACTTCGTATGCGGAGTGATCGATCCCGGCGCCGCCAATACCTGACCACGCTCGATCTCATCACGCTTGACTCCACGTAATAACGCGCCGATATTGTCACCGGCCTGACCTTCATCCAGCAGCTTCCTGAACATCTCAACACCGGTACACGTGGTCTTCGTTGTCTTACGAATGCCTACGATCTCAACCTCTTCGCCAACCTTAATTCGACCGCGTTCAACACGACCAGTGGCCACTGTTCCACGACCAGATATCGAGAAAACATCTTCGATCGGCATCAAAAACGGCTGATCAATATCTCTTTTCGGCTCGGGAATATAGTTGTCGATGGCTTCCATGAGCTCCCAGATGCATTTGGTAGCGGCTTCATTTTCCGGCTCTTCCAGGGCCTTCAACGCAGAACCCTGAATTATCGGAATATCGTCACCCGGGAATTCGTATTTGTCCAGAAGCTCTCTAAGCTCCATCTCCACCAGTTCGATCAGTTCCTCATCGTCGACCATGTCGCATTTGTTAAGGAACACAACGATTGCAGGAACACCTACCTGACGGGCCAGCAGGATGTGCTCTCTGGTCTGGGGCATGGCACCATCGGTTGCCGCAACAACCAGAATCGCTCCGTCCATCTGGGCGGCTCCGGTGATCATGTTCTTTATATAGTCCGCATGGCCAGGACAGTCCACATGGGCATAGTGACGCTTTGTCGTCTCGTATTCCACATGAGCTGTAGCAATTGTAATTCCACGTTCCTTCTCTTCAGGGGCCTTATCGATCTCGCTGAAGTCAGTAAACGTTGCCTGACCTTTGAGAGCCAATACGCGGGTTATGGCTGCTGTCAAAGTAGTCTTTCCATGATCAATATGACCTACCGTTCCTACATTGACATGCGGCTTTGTCCTGTTAAATTTTTCCTTTGACATAGTCTTTCCCCACTATTCTTAATTAGATTCCTCTGATTTTCTTAATAATCATTTCAGCCTTGATGGCAGGTACCGAATCATACTGCAAGAACTGCATAGTAAAACTTGCTCTGCCCTGTGTTGCAGATCGCAGGGATGTCGAATAACCGAACATTTCTGTCAGCGGCACATGCCCCCGTAATTTCTGGGCATCATTTTCCGCTTCCACCGCAACAATTTTACCTCGTTTTGTATTCAAATCAGATATCACATCCCCGATGTACTCTTCAGGTGTGATAACTTCTAAATCCATAATCGGCTCAAGCAAAGCAGGCTTACCAAGGGTCCCTGCCCGTCTTATTGCCATGGCCGCCGAAATCCCGAAGGCCATATCCGATGACTCTTCTTCATGGTACGACCCACCAACCAGACTCACTCGCAGATCTGTCAACGGATAACCAATCAAAGGGCCAGAGTCCAGACTGTCAGCAACTCCCCTTTTGATGGCGCCCAGGAAAATTTCCGGGATAAGCTCTTTATCTATCTTATTGACAAATTCGAAGCCTTTCCCTCTTTCTATCGGTTCAATTTCCAGGACGACATGCCCATACTGCCCTTTCGCCCCTGTCTGCTGGTCGAATTTTCCTTCAGCAGTGCATTTTTGGGTGATCGTCTCTTTGAAGGCAACCTGGGGTTTGCCGACGTTTGCCGATACCTTGAACTCGTTTAACAGGCGATCAACTATGATTTCCAGGTGTAGCTCACCCATCCCTGAAATGATAGTCTGTCCGGTATCGCCGTTCACCGTTATCTTGAACGATGGATCCTCTAAAGCAATCTTATCCAGAGTATCCAAGAGTTTCTTCTCATCCGCCTTACTCCTCGGCTCGATCGCAACCCCGATTACCGGTTCAGGAAAATCTATACTTTCCAGGATTATGTAATCCCCGGTCGAACAGAGCGTATCTCCTGTGGTCGTGAATTTCATCCCCACAACGGCACCGATATCACCCGCTCCGATCTCTTGGACCTCTTCCCGTTTGTTGGCATGCAGTCGAAGGAGCTTTCCTATCTTTTCCTTCTTGTTCTTACCGGGATTAAAGACCCTGTCTCCTACCTTGAGCTTGCCGCTGTAAATCCGCACAAAAGCAAGATTTTCAACGAATGTGTCACTCATCAACTTAAAGACCAGACCGCAAAAATCATCTTTGATGCCGGTCTTCCTCTTAACCAGTTTTCCAGACTTGTCCTCGCCTTCCACCGTCGGTATATCATAGGGCGAAGGCAGATACCGTATAACACAGTCCAAGAGTGGCTGGACACCCTTGTTCTTAAAGGCACTGCCACAGAGCACGGGAACCACTTGCAGCGCAAGGGTGGCCTTCCTCAAAGCAATGTATATTTCATCCGCAGATACTCGAGTATCTTCTAAGTATTTTTCCATGACCCCCTCATCGAAGTCGGCCAACTTCTCGAGGAGCGTCATACGTGCGGCCGTGAAAATTTCTATATATTCGTCAGGTATAGGTTTTTCAACAACCTCCTGACCGAGAGAATCCTCTTCGAAGATGAGCATTTTCTCTTCGATGACGTCGATAATACCGGCAAAATCCGATTCTCTGCCGACCGGGACCTGCAAAGAAACAGGATTTGCTCCCAGTCTGTCTGAAATCATCTTCAGACAACGATCATAATCTGCACCGATTCGATCCATCTTATTGACGAAGGCAATACGTGGAATCGAATACCTATCAGCCTGTCTCCATACCGTCTCAGACTGTGGCTGGACACCGCTTACTGCGCAGAATACAGCTACTACGCCATCCAACACCCGCAAACATCGTTCCACTTCAACGGTGAAATCGACATGTCCGGGGGTATCGATAATATTAATTTTATGCTCTTTCCAATAACAGGTTGTGGCAGCGGATGTAATTGTTATTCCCCGCTCTTGTTCCTGTTCCATCCAATCCATGACGGTATTGCCATCATGGACTTCTCCAATCTTATACGATCGACCAGTGTAGTAAAGTATCCTTTCAGTTGTTGTTGTCTTCCCTGCATCGATATGGGCCATTATGCCGATATTTCGCACGTCCGACAGATCATCATGGGCAGTCATGAAACGTTACCTAAAAATATTTTCCTGATCTTCAGTCGACGTCAGCCCCTGAAAGTTAGTCAGTCAATCGTTGACTCTTCTCCTTACCAGCGATAGTGGGCAAATGCCTTGTTCGCTTCAGCCATGCGGTGGGTATCATCGCGTTTCTTGACGGAGGCACCCCGGTTATTATAGGCGTCCAAAAACTCGGCAGCCAATTTTTCCGACATGGATTTTCCCGACCTGGATTTTGCAAAGTCGATTATCCACCGGATGGCCAAGGCATTTCTCCTGGTCTGACGTACCTCCATGGGAACCTGATAAGTTGCCCCACCGACACGCCTGGATTTAACCTCGACCTTCGGCCGGACCTTCTCCATCGCCTCCTCAAATACCGTCAGAACATCGCTGTCGGTGACTTTACTTGCGACGATATCCATCGCTTCATAGAAGATGCGCTGGGCAAGATTCTTCTTGCCCCGTTCCATCAGACCGTTGGTAAATTTGCTGACCAGCACGCTGTTATAGCGAGGATCGGGGTCAATAGGCCTTCTATCTATAATCTTTCTACGCGACATTAATTTCCTCTCTTTTCAGCAGGCACTTATGAAGGCCGTTTTGCTCCGTACTTGGATCGACCTTGACGTCTATCAGAGACTCCCAGCGTATCCAAGGTACCACGAACGATATGATAACGAACACCCGGAAGGTCTTTCACCCTGCCACCTCTGATCAATACCACAGAATGCTCTTGAAGATTATGCCCAATTCCAGGTATATACGAAGTTACCTCTATTCCGTTTGTCAACCTGACCCTGGCAACCTTACGAAGAGCAGAGTTCGGCTTTTTGGGTGTGGTCGTATACACCCGTACACAGACACCCCTTTTTTGCGGTGATCCTTTCAAGGCAGGTGTGGTGGTCTTCTTCACACTTTTCTTTCTGGCCTTCCGAACGAGTTGATTGATAGTTGGCATTACCTTTACTGCTCCTGTTCGCTTTACCTTATTAATAATATTATGACACAGCCGCCGCATTAATGGGCCGCATTACAGCACGAAAAGAAAGATAGATACCCTAATGCAGCTGTAGTGTCAAGATAAAAACACATTCAAACCTGTTTCGGAGAGCCTCTACGAATTCCCGAGAATTCCGGTTCCGGCAGAGATCAACCGTCCCATGATCACGTTTTCTTTAAGACCAGCAAGTTCATCCACTTTGCCTGCCATGGCAGCGTTGGTGAGGACCTTGGTAGTCTCCTGGAAAGAAGCTGCTGAAATGAAGCTCTCGGTGGAAAGCGATGCCTTGGTCACTCCTAGCAACAAGGGCTCTGCTACAGCAGGAGCAAGGCCTTCGGCAAAGAGTTTATCACGTTCGTCTTCGAATTTCCACCATTCCACCTGCTCTCCCAGCATGAACTTTGAATCTCCGGGTGAGGTGATCTGAACCCTGCGCAGCATTTGTCGGACAATGACCTCGATGTGTTTGTCATTAATCCGAACACCCTGCAATCGATACACCTCCTGAATCTCATTGACCAGGAATTTTGCCAGCTCTTTTACTCCCAGTACGCGCAAGATATCATTGGGAACAACGGTTCCCTCCATCAAAGGTTCTCCGGCCTGGACATAGTCCCCTTCATGGACAATAAGATGTTTCGCTTTCGGAACCAGATATTCCAGGGGCTCACCATGCTCAGGGGTTACGATAACTCTTCGTTTTCCTTTAAGTTCTTTCCCGAAGCTAATCCTGCCGTCAATTTCAGTGATTACGGCCGGCTCCTTGGGTTTTCGTACTTCGAACAATTCGGCCACCCTGGGGAGACCACCGGTAATATCTTTGGTCTTCGAAGTCTCACGAGGAATCTTGCCGACAACCGTGCCCGGTTTAATCGTATCTCCTTCGGCCACAGATATGATAGAACCCACAGGAAGACTATACCGTGCATAGACATCGGAATCCGAAAGCTTCAAGGTTTTACCACGTTCATTTTTGACAGATACCCGCGGGTTCAATTGGGCAGTGCTGCTGGAATGAATGATAACCTTTGAAGACTTGCCGGTAACCACATCGACCTTTTCCTGCATGGTGACACCCTCAAGGATATCCCCGTATTTGATGACACCGCCCACCTCAGCAACAATGGGGATAGTGTACGCATCCCAATCAGCCAAAATGGTTCCTGCTTCTATCTCCTGGTCTGCCTGCACCAGAATCTGAGCACCATAGTTAACCTTGAATCGTTCCCGTTCTCGTTTTAAATCGTCGAGGATCAGAATCTCCGCATTACGGTTCATAACGATTTTGATCCCTTCGGCATTAACGACGGAATGGAGGTTTCTAAAGGCCACAGAACCGCCCCTTTGGGTCTTCAACTCAGCCTGTTCAACGGACCGGCTGGCAGTGCCGCCGATATGGAAGGTTCTCATGGTCAGCTGGGTACCCGGCTCACCAATTGACTGGGCGGCAATAACCCCGATGGCCTCACCGATATTCACCATATGGCCCCTTCCCAGATCACGCCCATAACAAGCCGCGCACACTCCGCGCCGTGATCGACAAGAGAGGACCGAACGGATCAGGACCCGGTCAATACCTGCCCTTCCGATCAGCCGCACCTTCTCTTCGGTAATCTCAGCTCCCGCTTCGACTATGACCTCGGCGGAATAAGGATCGCAAACATCCTCCAGTGCCACCCTTCCCAAGATACGGTCACCCAGGGGAACAATGATCTCACCACCGTCGATAAGAGGCTCGGCAACGATACCGTCCAAAGTCTTACAGTCCAATTCGACGATAGTTGCCTCCTGGGCAACATCCACCAGACGCCTGGTAAGATATCCGGAGTTTGCAGTCTTCAAGGCTGTATCGGCCAGTCCTTTCCGGGCACCATGGGTTGAGATGAAATATTCAAGTACGCCCAGCCCCTCACGGAAATTGGCCTTGATCGGAGTTTCAATGATAGCACCTGACGGTTTGGCCATAAGTCCACGCATACCGGCAAGTTGTCGTATCTGGTCACGGGAGCCCCTGGCACCTGAATCCGCCATAATAAAAATGGAATTGAAACTCGGAGCCTCGACGACCTTGTTATCCTTGTCACGGAAGTAATCGACTTTGATCTCTTCCATCATCTCGTTGGCAACGTCTTCAGTAACCTTCGACCAGATATCCACAACTTTGTTGTATTTCTCGCCAGAGGTAATCAGACCGTCTGAATACTGTTGATCAACGTCCAATACCTCATTTTCAGCCTTTTCAACAAGGTCTTCTTTATTAAGGGGGATCTTCATATCGTTGATGCAAATCGATATCCCTGCCCGAGTCGCATATTCATATCCAATATCTTTTAAGCGATCTGCAAGGATAACCGTTTCCTTGGTTCCCGAATGCCTGTAAGTGAAATCAATGAGCTGAGCAAGAGCCTTTTTACTCATAACCTTGTTTATCTCGGCAAAGGGAACACTGGCAGGCAGAAGTTCTCCAAGAATAATCCTCCCCATGGTGGTCTCAACCATCTCACTGTCCCTGCGGACCTTGACCTTCGCCTGCAGATCTATGGCGTCATGGTCATAGGCTATCCTTGCCTCCTGGGGGTTGGAAAAGACCTTGCCCTCGCCTTTCACATTAATACGCTCCCTGGTCATGTAGTAGAGACCGAGAACGATGTCCTGTGAAGGTATGATAATCGGCTCACCGTTGGCAGGAGAGAGGATATTGTTGGTCGACATCATCAGAACTCGGGCTTCAACCTGTGCCTCAACGGAAAGTGGCACATGCACAGCCATCTGGTCACCATCGAAGTCGGCGTTGAAGGCCATACATACAAGCGGATGCAGCTGGATCGCTTTCCCCTCTATCAAAACAGCCTCAAAGGCCTGCATACCGAGTCTGTGCAAGGTCGGAGCCCGGTTCAAAATAACAGGATATTCCGTTACCACCTCGTCAAGAACGTCCCAGACCTCTTTCGATCCTTTTTCCACCATCTTTCTTGCACTCTTTATGGTGGTTACGTACCCTCTTCTCTCAAGCTTATTATAGATAAACGGTTTAAACAGCTCCAAGGCCATTTTCTTCGGAATGCCGCATTGATGCAATCTGAGATGCGGGCCTACGACAATGACTGAACGGCCGGAGTAATCGACACGTTTTCCAAGAAGATTCTGGCGAAAACGTCCCTGTTTTCCTTTGAGCATATCGGAGAGAGATTTCAACGGCCTTTTATTGGCGCCGGTGATCACCCGCCCGCGCCGACCATTATCGAAGAGGACGTCAACCGCCTCCTGGAGCATACGCTTTTCATTTCGTATAATGATATCAGGAGCATCCAGTTCAAGCAGACGTTTTAATCTGTTGTTTCTGTTTATTACCCTTCGGTAGAGATCGTTCAGATCGGAGGTCGCAAACCGTCCACCTTCAAGGGGTACCAGGGGTCTGAGGTCCGGTGGCAAAACGGGGATCACTTCAAGGACCATCCATTCCGGTCGGTTCCCCGAATCCTGGAAGGCCTCGACAACATACAGTCTCTTGCCCAGCTTCAACCGTTTGGTTTGGGAATTGGTGGTTGCCATCTCCTCTCTCAACTCTTTTGAAAGAGCGGGCAGATCCTTGCCCTGAAGTAGCTCTCTGATAGCCTCGGCACCTATGCCCACGGTAAACTGCCCGGGGTATTCATCGCGGGCCTGACGATACTTTTCCTCGGTCAGCAAGGTTCCAACTGGAACACTTTCGGTTTCTGAGGAAACGACCGCATACTGCTCGAAATATAGGATTTTTTCGAGCTGTTTCAGTGTCATGTCCAGAACCGCCCCGATCTTACTCGGAAGACTCTTCAAAAACCAGATATGGGCAACTGGTGCAGCGAGTTTAATATGGCCTAAACGCTCCCGACGAACCTTTGATTGAATGACTTCGACACCGCATTTCTCACAGACGACACCACGATGCTTCATGCGTTTATATTTTCCGCAATTGCACTCAAAATCCTTTACCGGTCCAAATATTTTGGCACAGAACAGACCATCTCGTTCGGGTTTAAATGTTCGGTAATTAATGGTTTCCGGCTTCTTTACCTCACCATGGGACCAATCCATGATTTTCTCAGGTGAGGCAAGAGAAATTTTTACTTTATTAAACTTAACGGGAGATTTCGGTTTCTGAAAAAAATTAAATAACTCTTCCACGAATCACCTCTTCCAGAGATTATTTTAAATGCCCGATGCAAGCATCGGGCCATGAAGAGATTAGGCCACTTAGTGGGCTATTACAAATGGTCCCAGGTGCATGACCACCCTGAAAGCCAGGACGGTCATGCATCTTTCACACCTATTCTTCAATAAGTTCCATGTTCAGGCAAAGTCCCTGCAACTCTTTGACCAATACATGGAAGGATTCGGGCAGACCCGTCGTCAGGAAGTTATTCCCTTTGACAATACGTTCATACATCGTGGTCCGTCCCTCGACATCATCGGATTTTGCGGTCAAAAATTCCTTAAGGGTATAGGCTGCGCCATAGGCTTCCATGGCCCATACCTCCATCTCTCCAAGCCGTTGGCCGCCAAATTGGGCTTTGCCGCCGAGTGGCTGCTGGGTAACAAGAGAGTAAGGACCAGTCGACCTGGCATGAATTTTATTGTCGACGAGGTGATGCAGCTTCAGCATATACATAACACCCACCGTCACCTTGTTGGCAAACGCCTCACCGGTCAGACCGTCGTAAAGCTGACTCTGACCGACCTCGTCGACACCCGCTTCAACCAACAGGTTTCGGATATCGGATTCTGCCGCCCCATCGAAGACTGGCGTGCTCATATGAATACCCCGGAGATGCTTTCTGGCCCAGGCGATCAGCTCTTCATCCGATTGGCCGGAGGTGAGCTGGCTGTATTCTTCTTTCTTATATATGACCGACATTTTTTTCCGTATTTCGTCGGCAGCGCCTTTCCGGGCCATTGCTTCCAGTTGCTCACCAAGTTTTCTGGCGGCAAACCCCAGATGAACCTCCAAAACCTGTCCGACATTCATACGAGACGGCACACCTAAAGGATTAAGGACGATATCGACGGTGGTTCCATCAGCGAAGAAGGGCATATCCTCCTCAGGCAAAAGTCTGGAGACAACACCCTTATTCCCGTGCCGACCGGCCATTTTGTCACCGACCGAAAGCTTACGCTTGGTCGCCACATAGATCTTGACCATTTTGACGACACCGGGAGGCAGGTCGTCACCTTTTTTCATCCGATCGATAATTCCATCGTATCTCTCATTAATAAGCCGCGACTGATTCCTATATCGTTCAAAAATAGCGTCTATCTGGTCGGTATATTTTGATTTCTCGGAAAAATCAACTGCACTGAGATTATTGAAACCGATATCCAAAGCCACATCAGCCTCTATCTTTTTCCCCAGTTTGACAATCACCGTTCCATCGGGTGCGAGGATATCATGTTTTGCCGTCCTGCCGTCCATGATCTCCCCAAGTTCACGACAAACGCCGCGTTTCAGGCTGGCAATTTCGTCGAGCTTATCACGATTCAGCTTCTCAATTTCCAGGTCCTCAATCATCAAGGAGCGTTCATCCTTATCCACTCCCTTTCTGGAAAAGACCTTGGCATCAATGACAACCCCCTCGATTCCCGGAGGAACCCGCAATGACGAATCCTTGACATCCTGGGCTTTTTCACCGAAGATGGCGCGCAGGAGTTTTTCCTCCGGAGACAGTACCGTCTCACCTTTAGGGGTAACCTTGCCGACCAAGGTATCACCGGCCCTCACCTCCGCACCGACCCGAACGATACCGGAATCATCCAGGTTCCTCAGCGTCTCTTCACTGACATTGGGAATATCCCGGGTGATCTCCTCCTTGCCGAGTTTGGTATCTCGGGCCATGGTCTCGAAAACCTCGATATGTACCGAGGTAAAGGTATCCTCTTTTAACAGGCGTTCATTGACTAGAATTGAATCCTCAAAATTGAATCCTCGCCAGGGCATAAAGGCAATGGTCACATTTTTCCCAAGCGCAAGCTCGCCCTGTTCACAGGACGGACCATCGGCCAGCACCGTACCCTTTTTGACAAGCATCCCGGGCAGGGCGAGGGGTTTTTGATTAAAACAGGTGTTTTGATTGGATTTCTTATACTTTTCAAGTCGATAGACAGCGACACCGGTTTCAAATCCGTCGGTTCCCGGTTCATTGTATCGAACGACAATTCGATTGGAATCAGCCTCTTCGACAATCCCGTCCCCTCCTGCCAAGAGGCAGGCTCCCGAGTCACGGGCCACATATTTTTCCATGCCTGTACCGACAAGGGGAGCGGCCGTTGTCATCAACGGCACAGCCTGACGCTGCATGTTCGAACCCATCAGAGCACGGTTGGCATCGTCGTTTTCAAGGAAAGGCACCAGGGAGGCAGCCACACTGATAAGTTGATTCGGTGCAATATCCATGTAGGTCACCTTATCGGCAGTCGAGGTAACAACCTCTCCGTCTTCCCGAACGATCAGGGTGTCTGGAATAATGCGTTTATCCTTATCGACCTTTACGGATGCAGGTGCAATGATGTGCTTCTGCTCTTGCAATGCACTGCAATACTTGATGTCATCGAGTACGATTCTGTTTTCCACCCGGCGATACGGAGTCTCGATAAACCCGTAAGGATTGATCCTGGCATAGGTGGCCAGAGAAACGATGAGACCGATGTTCGGCCCTTCAGGCGTTTCAACAGGACAGATGCGTCCGTAATGGGTCGGATGCACATCGCGGACCTCAAAACCAGCCCTCTCCCGTGACAGGCCTCCGGGTCCGAGAGCACTGAGACGCCTTTTGTGCGTTACCTCGGAAAGCGGATTGGTCTGATCCATAAACTGAGAAAGCTGACTGGTTCCGAAAAATTCCTTGATGGCTGCAGAAATCGGTTTGGGGTTGATCAGGTCGTGGGGCATCAGAGTCTCGACATCCTGCAGGGTCATTCGTTCTTTGATCGCCCTTTCCATTCGCACCAGCCCCATCCGGTACTGATTTTCCACAAGCTCTCCAACGGTCCGTACTCTCCGGTTGCCGAGATGATCGATATCATCGACACCACCTTGGGTATCTTTAAGACGAACGAGATACCTGATCGAGTGAATGATGTCGTCCTGGGTCAAAGCCCGATGGCCGATATCAATATCGAGTCCGAGTTTGGCATTGATTTTATAGCGCCCGACCTCGGAGAGATCATAGAGATCCTGATTGAAGAAAAGATTATCGAAAAAGGTTGCCGCCACCTCAACCGTCGGAGGGCTTGATGGCCGAAGCCTCCTGTATATCTCAAGCAAGGCTTCATCCTTGGACCCGACTTTATCCAGCGCGAGGGTGCGCCTGAAGGCCTCAGAATACTGTACGCCGTCTATATAGAGGACTTCAAATTCATTAATTCCCTCATCCTTCAGAGACTGCAGGACTGTATCAGTGACTTCACTGTTACAAAGCGCCAGAGGCTCATCATCCACACCAGATTTAAAAACTGTTTTGACCAGGAATCTTCCGGTAAGTTCCTCTTTCGAAATCTGTAGAAATTCTATTCCTGCTGCTTCTATCTTTTTCGATAGAACTTTACTTATCTTTCTTCCTTTTCTGGCAATAATTTCACCATTCTCAGGATTTATGAGATCGAATTCCAGACGTTGCCCCTTCGCCGTTTCAGGGTCAAAGCGAATCTTGTAGGCATCTCCCTCGCAAAGCACTGTGTTTATGGGATAAAATTCACGCAACAATTGTTCATCGGTATATCCGATGGCCTTCAACAGCGTGGTGACAGGAAATTTGCGCCTACGGTCAATCCTAACGTGCAGTATATCCTTTATATCGAATTCTAGATCTATCCATGACCCACGTACCGGAATAATCCGAGCTGAATACAAAAGTTTGCCGCTGGCATGGCTTTTTCCATTGTCATGGGTGTAGAAGAGTCCGGGAGATCTCTGCAATTGGGAAACGATCACCCGTTCTGTACCGTTGATAACAAAAACACCGTCACTCGTCATCAGCGGTATCGAGCCGAGAAAAACCTCTTGCTCCTTTATATCCCGTATAGTCTGGACTCCCGTTTCTTCATCTATATCGAAGGTCAAGAGACGGACAATTATCTTTAGAGGAATGTCATAGGTCATTCCCCGTTGCAGACATTCCTGAACCGTATATTTCGGCTCACCAAATTTATAGCGGACATATTCAAGGGAGCAAAGGCCATTGAAATCATTGATAGGAAAGATATTTTTGAGAATAGCCTGCAACCCGTAATCTTCCCGATCATCCGGGTCCTTATCCATCTGCAGAAACTTTTCATAGGATTTTCTCTGCATGGATATCAAATGCGGCGGCTCTATTATACTCGCCACTGTGGCAAATTTCTTTCTAACTCGTTCCATATATCGTCCTCGAGGTTGCCTTAAGATCTTTTACCTTGATTTACAACTGTATGACATCGAAATGTCATCATAGTAGAAGCGGAATAATAAGTCAGGGTGTAACAATAGGGGTAAAGCGATCGCTTATATAAATTGTAGTTAACTTCACGAAAAAATAAAGGAAAGAAACAAAAAAGGGAGCAGTACGTAGAATCATGTTATCAACCATTGGGTAAGATTCCTTGAGTATTATAACTGACTGACATCCTACAACCCATTACAATCACACACTATTTTCCTATAACGCTGCGAGTACATCAGAAACGCAACACGCTACGTGGCGCAAAGCCCGTAGCGTGTTGGTTTTCATGTTGTTGTTGTTTTGTGCACAACAACTGTAATCATCTATTTACTTAATCTCAACAGTACCGCCTACTGCTTCGATTTTTTCCTTAATTTCAGCTGCCTCTTCCTTGGTGATGCCTTCCTTCAAAGGCTGCGGAGCATCTTCAACCAGGGTTTTTGCCTCTTTTAATCCAAGATTGGTGATGGCACGAACCTCTTTGATGACCTTGATCTTCTGGTCACCTGCAGTTGCCAGGATGACATCAAACTCTGTTTGTTCCTCTGCAGGTGCTGCAGCATCCGCACCAGCTGCTCCGGCAGCGGCTACAGCGACGGGCGCCGCAGCAGAAACGCCGAATTTCTCCTCAAGCTCTTTGATAAGTCCTGAAAGCTCGAGAACGGACATATTGGAAATGAAATCAATTACATCTTCTTTTGTAACAGCCATTATTATTTACCTCTTGTATTGAAATGGTTTTGTTTCGAGGAATAAGAGACTTAATTGTCAGCCTTTTCCTTCTGCTCTTTGATTGCCTGTAATCCATACAAAAATGTTCGTGGAACTCCGGAAAGAACACGAACAAGTCCTGTAGGTACGTTGTTGAGCACTGAAAGAAACTGTCCCAACAGAACTTCTTTGGCAGGGAGTTTTGAAAGGGCAATCAGCTGATCCAAACTCAACTTTTCTCCCTCAAGAGCAGCACCCCGAATCTGGAATTTTTTATAATCCTCTGCAAATTTTGCGACAGCCTTTGCAGGAGCAACAGGATCACCATAGGCCATAATTACGGCTGTGGTGCCAGTGAAATCATCACTGAGCGTTGTCTTATCCGTTTCGGTAATTGCTCTTTTGAGAAGAGTATTTTTAGCAACACGAATTTCAGAGTCGCAGTTCCGCAGTTCGATGCGGATCTTTTGCATCTCTGAAACCGTCAATCCACAATAGTCAGTCACTACCGCTAACTTTGCGCGCTCGAGCGAGTCGTGGAGTTCTGATACTATTGCCGATTTTTCATCACGGTTCAAAGCACTCCTCCTTTTGGTTGAATATTAAATTCCGAAACAGCAGTTACAAAAAACAACACGATATTTCAGGTAACATTTTTTGAAAGTATCACGTCTCGGCAGGTGGTGGGATATCCACTGATTAAACTTTCGTGCCTGCTGTCTCAGACTACATGGCCAACCTGACTTACAGATTGGCCGCTTTCACACTTTTATTTTATCTGATTACGAACATCCAAAGGATCAATTTTAAATCCGGGCCCCATTGTGGAAGACACGGCAATCGACCGAAGATAGACACCCTTGCTGGTCGATGGTTTTAATTGAACAATACGTTCAATGAAGGCTAGAGCATTTTCCATGAGCTTCTGCTCGCCAAACGATACCTTCCCAAGCCCGGCATGGATAATACCTGATTTGTCCACTCGAAAATCAACTTTACCACTTTTTATCTCATTAACGACATTTGCCACATCAAAAGTTACAGTTCCGAGCTTAGCATTCGGCATCAGGTTTCTCGGGCCGAGAATACGCCCAATCTTTCCAACGGTACCCATCATATCCGGAGTCGCAACCGTTTTATCAAAGTCGAGCCAACCGCCCTGGATTTTTTCTACCAGTTCATCCGCTCCAACAAAATCAGCACCGGCGTCTCTGGCTTCGATCTCCTTTGCACCTTTGGCAAATACCAGTACTCTGACAACTTTTCCGTTCCCATGGGGAAGGACAACAGACGACCTGATCATCTGATCCGCATGTCGGGGGTCGACCCCGAGCTTCATGGCAATATCAAAGTTTTCATCAAATTTTGCATAGGTTGCTTGGAGGACGTTTTTGATCCCATCTTGCAGAGTGTATATGGCCGTCGGCTCAATATTTTTAACTGCATTTCTATATTTTTTTCCATGTTTCGGCATGTCAGCCTCCTACGATTTCAAGCACAAATCCGCTTGATTGTAGTAAAATTAATGTTTAATCAACAACTGTAATTCCGGCACTTCTGGCAGTGCCTTCAACAATTTTCATAGCGCTTTCAATATCATAGGCATTAAGATCCGGGAGTTTTATCTCCGCAATCTCACGAATTTTATCTCGCCCGATCTCCGCCACACGTTGTACCTTGGGGTTTCCGGAACCCTTTTGAATCCCAGCTGCTTTCAACAAAAGGACCGAAGCAGGAGGTGTCTTGGTGATAAAGGTGAAAGATCTGTCTTGGAATACCGTTATAACAACGGGTACAATAGTATCTCCCATGGACTGTGTCTTGGCATTGAACGCCTTACAAAACTCCATTATATTCACCCCCTGTTGCCCCAATGCAGGACCCACAGGTGGTGACGGATTCGCCTTTCCGGCAGGAATCTGTAATTTTACATATCCTGTAATTTTTTTGGCCATTGCTCACTCCGACTAGCAGATTTTTAAAACAAAAAACGCTTTGTTAGCTTGCATTTCAACAAGCTTTTAAGTTCTTCATATTCTTAAGGGATATTACGTATTGGAGACCTGTACATATTCAAGTTCCACCGGAGTCTCGCGTCCGAATATCGAGACTAGCACCCGGACCCTTCCTTTTTCCGGATATACCTCATCCACGACACCTTGGAAATTCGCAAACGGGCCGTCTATGACCCTTACAACCTCACCGACATCGAAGATAACCTTCGGCCGTGGACGTTCTGATCCATCTTGAATCCTTCCAATAATCTTTCCTGCATCTTCGTCTGAAAGAGGAACTGGATTTTTATCGTCACCAACAAATCCAACGACTCTGGGCATATTTTCATGAATTGTATGCCATGTCTGATCATTCAACTCCATACTGACAAGCATGTATCCGGGAAAGAATCTCCTTGCCGAGGTCTTTCTCGAACCCTTTATCATCTCAACGACCTGTTCGGTGGGGACAAGAATCTCTCCAAAAAGTTCTTCAAGACCCTCTTTTCGAATGCGCTCTTCAAGCGTTGCTTTTACTTTGTCTTCAAACCCTGAATGAACCTGAAGTATGTACCATTGTCGTGCCATTGGAATGATTTGACCTGTTCTTTAGAGTTGTATTTGACTACTTTTCGAACCTTGAATATCTGCTATAGAATTGCACTCACACAGCAAGACTATATTCTATTTCAAAAAACTAGATATTATCTTGCCGAGCAACATATCCACCGATCCCAAATAAGCTGCAATAATGAGCGATAAAACCACGACGATTCCCGTGAGACTAAGGGTTACCTTTCTGTCAGGCCAAACAATCTTCTTAAACTCTATCTGTACTTCTTCAAGAAATTTAATAATCTGTCCAGGAGAAAAACCTGTGGTCTCTTCTTTTGTTACCGCACCGTTTTTCTTGGATTTTGATTTATTTGCCATGCCTATTCCACTCTACCATTTCAAGAAGATTTCAGACCAAACCGTAACGGTGCAAAAGCACATTGCGTAAGGCCCCCACAAGCTGCCCGGATACCTTTTTTTTACATGCATTTCACAAGCCATATGTTTTTGCATCACCCAACAAAATGTCGGCAAACTCTTTCTGTCTATGGCAGGCCAGGAGGGACTCGAACCCCCAGCATCCGGATTTGGAGTCCGGCACTCTACCATTAGAGTTACTGGCCTGCATCATACAGCTATTTGGTTTCCTTATGAGGCGTGTGTGTCTTGCAAAAAGCGCAGTATTTTTTAAACTCGAGCTTGCTGGGCGTGTTCTTTTTGTTTTTTGTCGTGGTGTAATTGCGTCTTTTGCACGTACCACAGGCAAGAGTTACTATATCTCTCATTCTGGTCTATCCTTTAATAAAAAATTACCCGGCTCCCCAATGGGAAGCAGGGCAATTTGATTATAACCGGCAGTAATTATTTATCAATTTCGCTAATAACGCCGGCACCGACTGTCCGGCCGCCCTCACGAATGGCGAACCTCAAACCGGCATCCATGGCTATCGGAGTGATCAACTCGGCACTTATCGATACATTATCTCCGGGCATTACCATCTCAACTCCCTCGGGAAGCGTTACCACGCCGGTAACATCCGTGGTCCGGAAATAAAACTGCGGACGATATCCGTTGAAAAACGGCGTATGGCGACCACCCTCTTCTTTGCCCAGAATATAACACTCTGCCTTGAACTTCGTATGCGGAGTGATCGATCCCGGCGCCGCCAATACCTGACCACGCTCGATCTCATCACGCTTGACTCCACGTAATAACGCGCCGATATTGTCACCGGCCTGACCTTCATCCAGCAGCTTCCTGAACATCTCAACACCGGTACACGTGGTCTTCGTTGTCTTACGAATGCCTACGATCTCAACCTCTTCGCCAACCTTAATTCGACCGCGTTCAACACGACCAGTGGCCACTGTTCCACGACCAGATATCGAGAAAACATCTTCGATCGGCATCAAAAACGGCTGATCAATATCTCGTTTCGGCTCGGGAATATAGTTGTCGATGGCTTCCATGAGCTCCCAGATGCATTTGGTAGCGGCTTCATTTTCCGGCTCTTCCAGGGCCTTCAACGCAGAACCCTGAATTATCGGAATATCGTCACCCGGGAATTCGTATTTGTCCAGAAGCTCTCTAAGCTCCATCTCCACCAGTTCGATCAGTTCCTCATCGTCGACCATGTCGCATTTGTTAAGGAACACAACGATTGCAGGAACACCTACCTGACGGGCCAGCAGGATGTGCTCTCTGGTCTGGGGCATGGCACCATCGGTTGCCGCAACAACCAGAATCGCTCCGTCCATCTGGGCGGCTCCGGTGATCATGTTCTTTATATAGTCCGCATGGCCAGGACAGTCCACATGGGCATAGTGACGCTTTGTCGTCTCGTATTCCACATGAGCTGTAGCAATTGTAATTCCACGTTCCTTCTCTTCAGGGGCCTTATCGATCTCGCTGAAGTCAGTAAACGTTGCCTGACCTTTGAGAGCCAATACGCGGGTTATGGCTGCTGTCAAAGTAGTCTTTCCATGATCAATATGACCTACCGTTCCTACATTGACATGCGGCTTTGTCCTGTTAAATTTTTCCTTTGACATTTTTTGTCTCCTCAGGCCTTATAAAATTTTTTATAAAATTGCGCCTTTCCATCTCTGGAGCCCACAACCGGAGTTGAACCGGTGACCTCATCCTTACCAAGGATGCGCTCTACCATCTGAGCTATGTGGGCCCTGACCTATAAAAAAATGGAGCGGGAAACGAGGCTCGAACTCGCGACCCTCAGCTTGGAAGGCTGATGCTCTACCAATTGAGCTATTCCCGCTCACAAAATTTGATTACTGAAAGAGAAAATGGTGGAGGGGGGAGGATTCGAACCTCCGAAGGCTCTGCCGACAGATTTACAGTCTGTTCCCTTTGACCGCTCGGGAACCCCTCCAGTTGGACATTGAAGACAATATCCCAATACAACATATTAATAACACTTTGTAAAGTATTTTCCCTTTGGAGCTGGCGATGGGACTTGAACCCGCAACCTGCTGATTACAAATCAGCTGCTCTGCCAATTGAGCTACGCCAGCCTGCAAAGGACGTGAGTATACTCATTTGGAAATTTTATAGCAATAATTTTTTTAGTTATCAGTACGAATTGTCTTCGGTATGTTTGGTTACATTTTCATCCTGATCACAGTTGGACTGCATCAAGAGCATACATATTCCGCCAAAAAAAAAGGCCGGATCACAAGGACCCGGCCTTTTTTTTTATTTCAAATGGCTAATCATTGACTCAATTCATTGCCAAAGGCACCTTCCCGACATTTTTCAAAGGCCATCGCAAAGGTTCTGTAAACAAAATGGGCGAATTTCGTGTACGGCATATACAGGAAGAGCATCATAACAGCTATCAGATGCAGAAAATAAATAACATATCCCACCGCAGGAAGACCTGCCCACCTAACAACCTCGGCCAAAAGGCCGGTAACACCTACAGCCATGATCTCCCAGATCAAAAACCAGTCATAAAAATTCCCCTGAATGCCTGATTCACTCTCAGATTTGGCTCTATTCGTCCAGAGGACCCAGATACCATAGATCATAGCGATTGCAGAAACATTGGCTAAAAGTTTAAACGGACTCCAGAAATTCATGGGTCCATGCATGCTTGGTATCCACAATCCCAGTATATCGTTTGCAAACAGTGACCAGCAGGTCACTATGAAAAGTCCGATAAAGGCATACATCAGCGGTTTATGTCCGGATTCCCTGTCCGTGTTTACCTTACACTCACGGAATCGGGAATGTTTTAAAATCTCAACAACAGACGGCCAGAGGTATTGGATGACGAACTGAACGGCTGACGGTCGGAAATTGGGATTGAAACCGGATTTTTCAGCCATAGCATTCCAGAGATTACTGATACCTTTGTAAGCGGAAAAAACAGCAATCGCCGCTGAAGGGACCATGAAGGCAACAATGAAAAAGATATTTTTGGCATACCAGCGGAAATCCCAATGACCAAAAAACTGCTGATATCCGTGTTTAGCAAATTCCTCATGGGTTGGAATCCCATTGGCACCGGAGAGCAGCCACATGACAAAGATGACGACAGCGGGGATCGCGATCATCACGGGCAGGCCTCTTGCGCTTGATGCCAACTTGGCAAGCCCTTTAGGCCATCCATAGAAGGTATAGGCATACGCCCGGATGGCGCCCATGACATCACCAGGTTTGGCACCCCGGGGGCATTGCTCAGAACAATCACCGCACTGATGACAAAGAAAGACATCAGGGTCGGCAAGGAGATTTTCTTTTAGCCCCCATTGAGACCAGATCATTTCTTTGCGTGGAAAAGGCTTTTGATCTTTCGAAAGTGGGCATACTACAGAACATGTGGCACACTGATAGCACTTCTTCAGTGTATCACCTCCGACTCCCTTCAGATATTTAATAAATTCTAAGTCCGGCTGGATGTTCATTTTTCTCCCTCAGTTAAAATATCATTAAATAATTCCCATATTAAAATTATACCCTTTACATGCAAAGCAAAGAGCTGCGGCAAGATAATTCCTGCCGCAGCTTGAATTATCAGATTTAGAAGCCTTTGAACGGATTCGGTCCCATCTCAACGATTTCCTCAACAAATTCTTCTAACATTTGGGGAATCTTGTCATAATCTGTGATAGCTACCTGGTTTGCAGTCACGCGCTCCGACTCCAGACCGAGGGTTGAGAGAGTATCACCGATGTTCTCCATCCTCTTATTGGCAATCTCAGAACCTTTGACGAAATGGCACTGATAGTCATCTCCATAGGTACAGCCAAGCAGCATTGCACCGTCCATACCGGCGGAGAGAGCATCCCTGATCCAGGCCATATTGACCGAACCCAGGCATCGCACCGGAATGAAGCGAACCATATGATTAATCTTATGGTGTTTCATACCTGCCATATCGATTGCCGGATAGGCATCGTTCTCGCAAACCAGCACCAGAATCCGAAGTCTGTCATCGTCGTCTTCGGGTACCTCTATTGCCTTGATCATGGATCCGATCATGTCGATATTGTAATCCTTGAATCCGATGATACGCTCTGGGCATGCGCCCATACAGGTACCACAGCGACGGCAACGGGTCGGGTTTGGCAGAGGCGTTCCTTTCTCGTCATCATCAAGGGCGCCGAACGGGCATTCCTCTGTACAACGTTTACACTGTGTACAACGCTGCATAAAGAAGTCGGGATAGGTAGCATCACCCGATCTTGGATGAACAGAAACGCCGCGGTCAGTGGATTCTATACATTGAATCGCTTTCAGTGCAGCACCTGTTGCATCATCTATGGTCTCATCTATGGTCTCGGCCTTACGAACGCCACCACAGGTGTAGACGCCGGTTCTTCTTGTTTCATAGGGGAAACAGATAAAATGGGAATCGGCATAGCCGTCAAAGAGACTGAGGTCTGAAAAGGCCGGACCTTGGCGATAGGCAAGATTGACAGTATTTTCATGAAGTGTTGTCGGTTCCATGCCGGCCGCGAGAACAACCATATCGACATCGAGATTGATTGCATCTCCAAGCAGGGTGTCAGTTACGTCAACTGCCAATTTTCCGCCTGCTTCCTCGACCTTCATTACGTTTCCTTTTGTAAGGAAAATTCCGTCATTCTGCTGGGCACTCTTATAGTAGAGCTCCATATGCCCCGGAGTCCGCATATGCTGATAGAGAATATAGGCTTTACCGTCGGGATTGTCTTCGCAAACATACTGGGCCTGTTTCAAGGCAACCATCGAGGTTACAGAGTTACAATACGGGAAGTCCTTATCATCTTCAGCACCACCGGGACTTTGAATGAAGGCCACGTTTGCTGGAACTTTTCCAGCCTTGGCCAATTTCTCAAATTCAACATTTGTCACGACGTTTTTAATTTTGCCGTAACCAAGATGCTCATATTGAGAAACATCAGCGGCCTTCCAGCCTGTGGCAAGGACAACCGATCCGACTTTTGTAGCAGCAGGATCAATCTCGGTGTAGACCTTCAACCCTTTATTCGGGTCTTCTTTCTCACCTTTTTCAATCAATTCCTTTTCGTCGACAGTAACCTTGGCGGGTGCATCCCACTCTGTTTTTTCACCTGTTTTCTTGAATGTTACAGAAAAATCACCAGGTGCTCCTGCTATACGGGCAACTTCAGTCTCTGTTTTTACAGTAATTTTTGCATTTGCAGTAACTGCTGAAATCAAGGATTGTACAGGATTTTCTTCCAGATCAGTCCATGGTGCCTTGGTCGGAAAAGATTTACGCCATGAGGCTGCCATGCCACCAAGGTTGGCATCTTTTTCCACCAGGATGACCTCGTAACCTGCCGCCGCAGCTTCCTGGGCTGCAGTAAGACCTGCCATGCCACCACCCATAACCAGAATGGTCTTGTTAATACCACCTTCAAGCTGATACGGTTCGGCCAAATCTGTCCTTTTGGCTCGGGCACATGCCATGCGCATGTAATCACTGGCAGATTCCTGAAGAAATTCTGCTGCTTCCGCATGCGGTTCTTCACCTTCAGCCGGAACACCTTGAGCCCAGACGACCTGTTCACGAAGATTTGCCCGGACTGTTATCTTATCGGATCCAAAATCAAACTCTTGTTGCATTACCCGTGGCGAACACGCGCCGATTATGACCGTATTCACATCACTTTCATTGATGTCTTTTTCAATGAGGGCACGACCCTCAGTACCACAGAGGCAACCAAAGGTCTTGCACTCCATGGACATTTCACCAGTTACGACTTCGGAAAGAGCCTCAATATCAAGCGCCTCACCAATGCCGCAACCTGTACATATATATGCGCAATATGTCTTAGCTGTCTTAGCCATTGATCATTACCTCCTGGATATCTGAATTGCCTTCAAGGCAGCTGCGGTGGATGATTGAGTAGTGGTGACGACATCGGCGGCTTTTTTCGCACAACCGGCTGCTATCATTCCTTGCTCATTATCGGAAATGACGAAACCACTTGTATCCATATTCAGACTGACAGGCGCTCCCTGAACAGCCAATGAGGGCTGCATTCCTGTTGCCAGTACGGCCATATCAACCTTCTGATGAATTTTCTCCCCGCTGACTGCATTTTCAGCGACGACTGTCACACCACCATCACTTTCGGGAGTAATTTCCGCAACTTTCCCCTTAATAAAGAATGCATTGGGATCACCGCTTACCTTTTCACGGAATTTTTCATATTTTCCAGGAGTACGCAGATCGATATAGAAGACATACATCTTGGCTTCCGGGTAGCGTTCTCTCACGTAGGTCATCTGCTTCAGAGTTGCCATGCAGCAGATATGCGAACAATACTCCAGATGATTCTCATCGCGAGATCCGGCACACTGTACAAAGGCTATTGATTCAATTTCCTTCCCATCACCGGGACGCACTATGGATCCACCGGTAGGTCCATTTGCCGCCGCCAATCGTTCCATCATCATGTTGGTGATAATGGCATCTGATTGACCGTATTTCAGGTTGTCCATCTTGGTTGCATCATAGGGAGTCCATCCGGTTGCCCATATTATGGATGATACATTAAGCGTCACATTTTGCGATTGCATGTCGAGATCGACCGCATTGTATTTACAGGCAGCTTTTACAGCCTCGGCTCCGTCAGCGGACAATTGATCCTTGGCGATAACATACCTTCTCGGATAGGCCATTTCATGAGGAAGGTATGCGGCCTTGGATTTATTCATCCCGAAATTAAACTCGTTGTCTATCATATCCGGACATGCTTCAGCACAGTCTCCGCAAGCGGTACAGTTGCTGTTGACATATCGAGGAGCAATCTCGAGGTCTACCTGATAGTTTCCCGGACCACCACTTACGGATTTGACTGTGGTCATAGTGTAGGTACGAATTTTACGGTTGTTTTTCACACGACGAAAATTAATCTCCAAACCACAGCTTGGTGGACACAGTTTGGGAAAATATTGGTTTAGCTGCGCCACACGACCACCGAAAGAGGCGCTCTTTTCAATCAGAAACACATCATTTCCGACTTCAGCGGCTTCAAGGGCCGATGTCAGCCCGCTGATACCACCGCCCACGACCAAAATTGCACCTGAGGTGCCTTGCTCGTCAGTCATACTTTTCCTCCATTGTTGCTCTTAAATATATTGTACAATTTTCACTCATTAACAGATCGAACCTTCTCTACCTGTTCCGGACCGGAAAGGTAATCCTCTTCAGGCCGGCTATAAATTTACCGCGATAGTACAAACATTTTTAGCTTATATGGACCAGATACCGGATACGATTCTGACCCATATAAGCCAAAATTGAGTACATAACAAAAATCTCCAGGAATCACAAGTGACTCCTGGAGATTTCCTTTACATCATTAGAGCCGAGCCCTTATTACAGCCAGGGTTCGGTCGGCAGAATATTGACACATTCTACCTTCTCACACTTCCATTCCTTGGACTCAGGATTGAAGGTGGAGTTAACGAAACACTTCCAGTTCTCATCATCTACGGTCGGGAAATCAGATCTGTAGTAGAATCCGGGGTAACGAGACTCTTTACGGAACTCGATGTGACGAATATGCGCCTCAACACACCAGATACGATGATAGTTCTCCCAGCAACGAAGGAGCTCATGCAGATCTCCTGCTGCCATCTTCTCTGCATCCTCACGGAGGAGCTTGAGCAGATCCAGGCAGATATTAAGCATTTTGCCGGAGGTCATATAGTAGGTTGCAACACCACCGCCGTACTCATCGGTAGCCTTCATCAGACGCATCATCAAACCGGCTGGTTTACAGTAGGCCGGGTTAACGTCAGCTGCTGTAGACAGACCAACATTCTCCTGATACAGTTTAACCGGAGCGTAGATCTCATCAGCGAGCTCTTGAGCGGTTTGTTTCAACTCTGGTTTAAAATCTGCGTTATCACGACAGAATTTAACCATTTGTTTTGCAGCGATACGACCCTCTGCATGGGAACCGGAGGAGAACTTATGACCGGATGCGCCAACACCGTCACCGGCAGTGAACAGACCGTCAACTGTGGTCATACGGTTGTAGCCCCATTTATACTGATGGGAACGGGAAGGATTGTTGATCGTCGGGACCCAGTCTTCGTTCGGACCGGAGGTCCAGATACCACAACAACCGGAGTGAGAACCAAGCATGTAGGGTTCAGTCGGCATAATCTCGGAGCCTACCTTCTCAGGCTCAACGTTTGCACCAGCCCACAGACCGGCCTGACCAACGGACATATCCAGGAAGTCTTCCCACGCCTCAGACTCAAGGTGCTTCCAGAATTTCTTCAAGGATTTCTCGTCCATACCAGCTGCTTTTTTCTCATCGAGGAAAGCATTCAGAGCCACATCGGTAGCCATGTACAGAGGGCCACGACCTGCTCTCATCTCATTGATCATGAGATGGTTACGCAGACAGGTCGGGGTAACCGGGGAACCGCCGTACGGCATGAATTGGGACAGCTCTTCCTTGACGGAATCACTGTTGGCATAGAACTCGCCGAGGCCGTTCTGAACTTTGGCCTTGAACAGCAGGAACCATGCACCAACCGGGCCGTAACCATCTTTGAAACGGGCCGGGGTGAAGCGGTTTTCCATCATGGTCAGGGTAGCACCTACCTGAGCACACATGGTATAGGTGGAACCGGCATTCCATACAGGATACCAGGCACGTCCCTTACCTTCACCGGTAGACCGCGGACGGAAGATATTAACAGCACCACCACAGGCAACCAGAGCAGCTTTGCAACGGAATACGTGAACTTTGTTCTCACGAGTAGAGAAACCGACTGCGCCGGCAATCTGATTCGCTTTATTTTTGTCAAGAAGCAGTTTAACGATAAAAATACGCTCGAGGACATTGTCGGCACCAAGAGCGGTAGCTGCAGGCTCAGCAACGATACACTTATAAGACTCACCGTTGATCATGATCTGCCATTTACCGGTACGAACAGGCATGCCGCCTTCTCGCAGGGTCTTAGCAGGTTTGGCGCCGTCAAGGTTTTCACCTTTGTCATCTTTCTTCCAAACCGGGAGTCCCCACTCTTCAAACAACTTAACGGACTCATCTACGTGACGACCACAGTCATAGATCAGGTCCTCACGAACAACGCCCATCAGGTCGTTACGAACCATCTTCACGTAGCTTTCAATCGGGTTTTCGCCGATGTAGGTGTTGATGGCGGAAAGGCCCTGAGCAACAGCACCTGAACGCTGCAGAGAGGCCTTGTCGATCAACTTAATCTTCATGTCTGCGGGTGCCCATTTTTTAATCTCAAAAGCAGCGCCACAGGCAGCCATACCACCGCCGATGATGAGAATATCTTCATCGTGTTCCACAACCTCAGGATTAACTACGGCCTTAAGCTCACCTTTCGGTTTATTTGGTAATGCCATATTCAAATCTCCTTATTGCTAAAGATTTTTTTTGTTAAAGTTCCCAGCTCAGCCTTTATCATACCTTCGGTGTCGGGAGTTCGGTCTCCAAAAGCAGACACTCATCATCAAGGCTAGCGCCTGTCTGATCGCCATAGGCATTAGCTTCACCCTCAGCAGTAGTGCGGATAGGGAATTTAAAACGTTTCAAATTACCATTACGGAACTTGACGGTCCACATAATGTCATTGGAGGACCTCATCGGATGAACCTGGCCGCCCATTGGTACAAAGTCATCATAACCGCGAACAAAGATTGCACCCTGGGGGCAAATCTTTACACAGGAATAACATTCCCAGCATGCATCGGGTTCCTGATTATACGCCAGCATTTCCTCAACGTTTAAAACCATCAAATCGTTGGGACAGATGTACATGCATGCGGTTTTGTCTCCACCCTTACAACCATCACACTTGGAAGGATCTACATAACTTGGCATTAAACTACCTCCTCAGTTTGGTTTAACTGTTGTGACCCTGAGCATCCAGGACCCACTTGACCTATGCAAAACTCTCACAACTTGCAAACACCGATCGCATTTACCCTCCGAGGACTGCTGATTCAGAAAGTAAATGGTTAGTATTCCAGAACAAAACGAGACACGACCTACCGCTCAGAAAAATGAACGGTCACTCATTTTTACCAGCTAGAGATATAATTTGTTGGTAAAATATTGTCAAGGAAATTTCACACTAAATTCCCTGGATTGATGCTAATCGTAACTGTTACGCACAAGGACTTCGCGAGGCTTGGCTCCATCCGCCGGTCCGACAATCCCCTCACGCTCCATCGTTTCGATCATCCGAGCGGCTCTGTTGTACCCCACACGAAGACGTCTCTGAAGCATGGAAATCGATGCCTGACCCGACTCACCGACGATTCCTACTGCTTCGTCGTATCGATCATCCATTTCCATCTCACTGTCGGTTTCCGAAAGTGGATCTTCCGACTCTATCTCTTCAATGACCGTGTCATCATAGGTTGCCCGACCTTGTTTCTTGAGAAATTCTACAAGCTTCGTTGTCTCTTCTTCAGAAATATAGGCACCGTGTATCCTGACAAGCCCGGAAGTACCCGGTGGAAGGTAGAGCATGTCCCCCGCTCCCAGCAGATGCTCCGCCCCGGAGGTGTCGATAATAGTACGGGAATCTATTTTCGAGGATACTTTAAAAGAGATCCTGGTTGGGAAATTGGCCTTTATCAACCCGGTCAAGACATCAACAGAGGGTCTCTGCGTTGCCAGAAGCAAATGAATACCTGCCGCCCGTGCCATCTGCGCCAGCCTGGCAATCGCCCCTTCGACATCCTTTGATGCAACCATCATCAAATCGGCAAGCTCGTCGACGATGACCACAATATAGGGCAATTTTTCCTTGGAAACTTCATTGTATGAATCAAACCCCTTAACCTTTGCCTCTTCCAAAAGACGGTACCTTCGTTCCATCTCTCTAACCGCCCATTGCAGAGCCCGTGAGGCAAGCTTCGGGTCGACAACGACAGGATGGAGGAGATGAGGAATACCCTCATAACCTGAGAGCTCGATTCGCTTCGGATCAATCATTAAAAATCTAACTTCTTCAGGCGTCGCATTAAACAGGATGGAGGCAATAATGGTATTGATCCCCACACTTTTTCCAGCTCCAGTGGCTCCTGCTATGAGCAGATGGGGCATCTTAGCCAGATCCGCAATCACGGCATTTCCCACCACGTCCAAACCAAGTGTTATTGAAAGCTTGCTGGAATTATTGATATAATTTTCCGAACCAATCAAATCCCGAATATAGACGATCTGCCTGAAGGCATTGGGGATTTCAATACCAAGTGCTGCCTTTCCCGGAACCGAACCGACAACACGAACCGACTGCGCTCGCAACCCCAAGGCCAAATCATCTGCAAGACCTACTATCTTGTTGATTTTAATTCCCGGGGCCGGGGCATACTCATAGGTGGTAACTACTGGTCCGGGCGATATGCCGACCACCTTACCGGATACCCCGAAATTCCCGAGCTTCTCTTCCAGCTTCTTGGAAATTCCATAATAGATTTCCTTGTCGACGTCTTTGTGAACCTGACGGTTTTTATTGAGCAGCGAAAGGGTGGGAAGCTTCCAGTCACCACGGGCCACCGGCCGAAGGGCAAATGTTTCTTCCTTTTGAGACGCATCGGTGACCCTGGGCAACTCCTTTACAACGGGAATTGTGGCCGAAGGTAACGACGCCTGCTCCGGAATCGATTCAGATCTTCGGACAGTAATCCGTCGTTCTTTCTCCGGCCCTCTTTTCCGGCCTGCACCTGAGACCAAGCCTGCTATTCCCCACAGAGTTCTCTTGATCCCTCGCAGAAAAAATGAACAGAGCCTGTAGGGAGAAAATGATGTCGAAACCATGAGGGAGATAAGAAATACCAGGAACAGGGTCAAGACCGTTCCAACCCCACCCAACATCGAAGCGGCCAGGCCGAACACCGTTTTGCCGATAAAGCCACCTGACTCGAAAAATCGTTTGTCGTACAAGGACATCGAGGAGAGCAGGCCACAAAAGGAGATGGCTGCACCGGTCAGCCCGACAACAACCTGGGGCAGACGCTTAAAGGACATGTCCGGGGTAAAAAACAGAAAGGACGAAAAAAATATCAATCCGGCCATCAGGAAGGCCCCCCAGCCCAGAAAACCGATCAATATCTCGGAAACCAGCTTGCCCACTTCACCACACCAATTCCCCGAACCGTGTAATGAGTAATGGGAGATGAGGGCCAGAACAAGAAAAATCGAGGTAAAGATTCCGAAAACGGCAGCCGCTTCCTTTTTCAGCCCAGGGTGCATTGCTTGTTTTTCCATGAAGCTCCCCGATCAGATGGGATGAGAGTTATAACGGACAATAACCGCCCCTTGGGTCCAATTACTCCTTCTCCGGGACGTTCGGTGTTTGACGGACAGGGTCCTGTATCACATTTTTGACGGCATCGAGTATTCCGTTGATAAAGGACGGCGAATCATCGCTTCCAAAACGTTTTGCTATCTCGACCGCCTCGTTGATTGCCACCTGAACAGGAACATCCTCGCTGTATACCATTTCATAAACACCGATTCGCAAAAGATTCCTGTCGGTGATGGCGATTCTTTCCAACCGCCAGTTCTTGGCGCATCCTCCTATCAGATTGTCGATATGGTCGCAGTTTTTCCATATCCCCTGCAACAACTCCAAGGTATACCCACGTGCCCTCCTGTTGACCTGATAGAGATTACAGAAAAGCTCAAAGCTTTCGGCCGACACTTTCCGTCTGGTGCCGGCATCTGCAAAGTCGTCCTGGAAGAGAAACTGCAGGGCGGACTCCCTGGCCTTTCTACGAATTCCCATCTAATAATCCGCTCGCTTTAATCAAATCAAAATGGAGCCGTCCGATAAAAACAACTCTCTTGTCGGAACAGCTCCAGCACATTTCCAAGTATTTACAAAGAAGGATCAACAGGGAGCAACCGCCCTTAATATGAAAGTCTCCATGAAGCGATGGCCTGAGCATGCCGAAGGGGCGAGCTTTCATATTGCGTTGTTGCCGGTCCGGTTCGGTTCAGCCAGGCAGATTAATGGAGATTGGCCATCAGGTTGGCCATCTCTATTGCAGCCACGGCCACCTCGGCTCCCTTATTCCCCGCCTTGGTTCCCGACCGCTCTATGGCCTGTTCAATATTTTCGGTGGTCAGGACACCAAAGAGGACTGGAATTCCGGTTTCCAACCCCACATGGGCCGCCCCTTTTGAAACTTCATTGACGACCACGTCAAAATGGGGAGTAGCCCCACGAATCACAACTCCGAGACAGATTATAGCATCATATTTCTGGGATTCTGCAAGTTTTTTGGCAACAAGTGGTATTTCAAACGCTCCCGGTACCCTTATGACATCGATATCTGCCTCCATGGCCCCGGAACGCATCAGGGTATCGAGCGCTCCCTCTCTCAACTTCTCTGCAATAAATGAATTAAATCGTGCAACGATTATGGCAAATTTTTTTCCATCCGCCTTCAGGTGCCCTTCAATCACATTTACCATTTCTTTCCGCCTTGTTCTCAAAATTATATGAAAGTCTTTTGACGTACCGACCTTGTCATGCCTTATTACGGAACTTTCATGTCTTGTTGTTGCCGGCCAATCCGTTCCTGCCGGACGGGTTGGCTGTACATGTCCTCGTCAATCGACCTGGATAAGATGTCCCATTCTATCACGTTTACACTGAAGATACTCTTTGTTTTCATCCCCTGCTTCAATTTCCAGAGGGAATCGATCAACAACCTCAAGCCCGTATCCGTCCAGCCCGATTATCTTTTTGGGGTTATTGGTCAACAGCCCCATTTTCCGTACGCCGAGATCACGAAGAATCTGCGCTCCGATCCCATAATCTCGCAAATCGGGCTTGAAGCCAAGTTTGATGTTGGCATCGACCGTGTCGATCCCTTCCTCATCCTGAAGTTTATAGGCCTTGATTTTATTGCCAAGCCCTATGCCCCGACCTTCCTGTCTCATGTAGAGCAATACACCACAGCCCTCCTGTTCTATCATCCGCATTGCAGCATTGAGCTGCAAACCGCAATCGCACCGAGAGGATCCAAAAACATCCCCGGTAAGGCATTCGGAATGGACCCGGACCAGGGTCCGCTTGTCGGGCTCAATCGTTCCTTTCACCAAGGCAAGATGTTCGTAGGTATCGATATCATTGGTATAGACAATCGCGGTGAATTCTCCAGCATTATCGGTGGGAATCCGTGCCTCTGCCACCCTGTGAATCAAGACATCCCGACGCAGGCGATAGGCCACCAGATCGGCGATGGTTGCAATCTTCAGATTATGTTCCTCGGCAAATTTCTCCAGATCCGGCATTCTAGCCATCGTACCGTCTTCGTTCATGACCTCGCAGATCACGCCGGCCGTTTTCATACCTGCAAGCCGGGAAAGATCGACCGAGCCTTCTGTCTGGCCTGTTCGTACCAGAACCCCACCTTTCCGGGCTCGAAGCGGAAAGATGTGGCCGGGGCTGACCAGGTCTCGGGCCTGGGCGTCCGTTGCCACTGCAGCCTGAATTGTCCGGGCTCGATCAGCTGCAGATATGCCGGTTGTCACCCCGGTTCTGGCCTCAATACTGATCGTAAATCCGGTTCCGTAAGGAGACTGGTTGTTGGCAACCATCATTGGAAGCTCAAGCTTATCCACCAGATCTGGAGTTAAGGTCAGGCAGATGAGTCCTCTGCCATATTTAGCCATGAAGTTGATGGCCTCCGTGGTCACCAGTTCGGCAGCCATACACAGGTCACCTTCATTTTCACGATCTTCGTCGTCAACCAGGATAATCATCTTCCCGGCCTTGATGTCTTCTATTACCTCTTCAATTTGACTGACTGCCATAACGCTCACTTATCTGTTTAATTTATTGCCAAAATCACAAAAATCCATGCTCCGCCAAGAATCCCGGATTAATGGTCTTGCCTGTTGAAGTCCGGGTATCATCCGCTCCGGTTGAAAGGAGCTTTTCAACGTATTTTCCAATAATGTCGACCTCGATATTCACCCGGCCTCCCTTTTCCAATCTGCCAAGAGTCGTCATTTCAAAGGTATGGGGGATAATGGACACCGAAAATTTTCCACCATTACAGCTGTTCACCGTCAGACTAATACCATCAATGGCGACAGACCCTTTTTCAATTATGTATCTTCCAAATTTTTCCGGGAGCCGAAACGAAAAAAGCGTGAACTCACCGTCCGGTCGTTTTTCCAAAACCTGGGCTGTACAGTCTATATGCCCAGAGACAATATGCCCTCCTAGCCGGTCCGAAAGCCGTAATGCCCGTTCCATGTTCAGTGGACTTCCCATGGTAAGCGCCCCAAGAGTCGTACGAGACAGCGTTTCCGGGGAGACATCGGCAAGAAACCGTCTGCCGTCAATTTCGCGGGCTGTAAGACAGACGCCGTTGATGGCGATGGACTCACCTTCACGAGGGTCAGATAGATCAAAGCCGGACTCGATGCGGAAGGTCACCCCCCCGCCCATGGCCCGCTTCTCAATCAATTTTCCTGTCCCTTCAATAATCCCGGTGAACATGGCGTTTAACAATCTCAGATTCCTTGCTCAAGCTCTTCAGCCTTTTCCCTGAAACTCTTTGCAATATTTTTATGCGTAAAATTATCATGGATAGAGGCGATGGTTCGATACGCATCCGCCGCCTTTTCCTTCTTTCCTGCCTCCAGATAGATCTCCGCCATTTTTTCCAGGATATCTACAGCTCCACGAGGATCATTGTTGGCAAAATATTTATCCAAAAGATCAAGGCTAAGACTGATGGCCTTCTGGAAATTACCCTGCTCTCGGAAAACCTGTAGATACTGATGGGACAGTGCAAGCAGACTCATCTGATCTCCCAGTCTCTCGCAAATCTTCCAGGCCTGGCCATAATGTTCCAAGGCCTGATCGTATTCTTTTCTTGCCAGACAGACATGCCCCATCTGGTTGGATGCATTGGCAATCCCCGGATCGTCTCCTTTTTCCTGATATCCGATCAGCGCATTATGAAATGCGGCAGCGGCCAGAGAAAGCTCATTTCTCTCCAGATACCCCTTACCTTTATTGAAATCCGCTTGAATCGGATCCGCGGATGCATCCGGTGCACCCCCTTCTTGCATCTTGGTAATCGAATTCAGGCTTTGAACTGGCTTTTGGGTCATTCTTTCGTTCCTCCATGGATCGCGGCAAGAGACGTGGCAGCCTCCGATGCAACTGTGGTTTTTCTGGCCTCTCCATTCTCCCAGATGATCAGTTCAGCCGTGTCGTTCTTTAGCCCCATAAGCTGAACGGCAACCTCCGTGGCCTTTATACGACCAAGCAGGCGGGCCACCTGACCTCTGATTCCCGGCTCAGGATGATTGAGAAAGTGGAACAGCGTATAGAAAGGAGTATCACGTATCAAATCGGGGCGTTTTAGAGCTATCTCGGCCATCGCCCAGATCACCCGCTCCTGTAAGGAAGTATCGGCCATAAAGCCCAGTAAATGCCTAGTAAACGCACCAAAAATATCGGGTCGTGCGGCAATGACGCTGCCTATGGTCTCCACCATTCCCCACGGAGTCGCCGCCGAGTCCGAGCAGGCCTCAAAAAGCCGGTGCAAAAGTTCCGATACCCGCCCCGGTTCACGACTTGCCACCCTTTTTGTTACCCTGCCAATTACCCAGGAAGTATACCATCTTTCATCCTCATGGGGAGTATATAAAAGACGCTGCATCAAACGAAGGGTTTTTTTGTCGTCAAAACACAGAGAGACAAGGGCATCGATGTCCCCTGCCAGGACCAGCTCCTTCACCTTTGTCTTGGTGGCTTTCATTTTGGGACGGTTTTGTTCCGGGGCCGGTTCGAAAGTCCTGTCCTGATCGGGATCGGAATCTTCCGGTTTCATCCGTTTGATGTTCTGCTGTTTTTTTTCGCCCACCCGCCTGGAAATATCGGCAATCTCGGTGTGCAAACGAACAAAATACAACACTCCGCGAACAGGTCGTCCATCAAGATTCTTTATGTCGACAACCTGATGGGTGATCTCGTCATAGTTTTCAATCCTTCCCGTAAGGTAATCATCCTCCGGCATCAGCTCCCAGGCAAAATCCCAATTGTCATCACAGGCGAAAACCAGGGCTTCCACCATGGCCGAACCAACATTATGGCCAGTGGGATCGCAGGTATATACAGCTCCACAGCCACAACGCCCGACCGGAAACTCACGCATCTTCCGTCTCATGGCGTCTGTTGCTTTTTCCACCTTTTGGCCACAAAAGGGACACCAGGGACGTTTTACAATTCTTCCTTTATTCATAATAACGAGTTAACTAAAACCACGCGGTCACTGATTGCCTGCAGCCAGTTGTTCGTCCAGCTTGCCTACAAAATTCGGGTCAATGGAATATCCCAAGCTCTTTGCTTTTTCCATGTGTTTTTTGGCCTCATGGAATTTGGAACTGAAATAGAGCGTCACAGCGAGATTGTTGTGGGCAAGACCGGAATCAGGCTCCAGCTCAACGCCTTTTCGTGCGGCCTTCAGGGCCCGCTCGTCTTCACCTTTCATAGTGAGTACCGAGGTCAGATTAATCCATGCCGTGGCAAGTTCAGGGTTGTAACGGGTTGCCTTCTCATAGGAAGCAATGGCTTTGTCCGGCTCATTGTACTGTTGCCAGATGAGCCCCATATTGGCATGGGCCTGCGCGATTTCCGGGTTGACTTTCAGCGCACTCTCATTGAGTTCCTTGGCTCTGGCCACATCACCCCGGCCAAAATACACAGCCCCCAGATTGATCATTGTTTCAACCGATAGCGGGTCCAGCACGATCACCTTCTCAAGAGATGCAATCGCATCGTCAACCCGGCCGGCTTTGAGATAGACGAGCCCAAGATGATGGTGTGCCATCGCGTTTTTCGGGTTCTGCTGACATTTTTTTTCAAGTTCATCTGTGACCTTCGCCAGGTCTTCTGTTAGCTGTTCCGACATAAATCCTCTCTTAATTAATTCAAATTATCCTCAGCACCATCCCAAATCGAGCGGTTACACTATAGGCATATTGCCCTCACTTGCAAGGATAAAAAGTCTACACATCGACCGGTGAAGGTATTATCCACCCGCCTTCACCACAAGAAACGATCTATCTGTTTGGTCGTCTGGGAAAGAATCTCCTTGGCGCATACGACATCTCGGGCTATCTGAGCGGATAACTCTTCGATCCCGGAAAATTTCCTCTCTTCCCGGAGGAACTGAAGCAGGTTCACCTTAATGGGTTTTCCATAAATGTCTTGATTAAAATCAAAAATATGGACTTCCGCAATCAGCTTGTTTTCACTGAATGTCGGATTAAATCCGATATTTATAACTCCTCCGTAACATTTACCATCACTTATGACCTGACATGCATAAACCCCATACTTGGGAATCAGATCCTCTTCGTCCACATGCAGATTGGCAGTGGGGAAACCGATTTCCTTGCCACCACGCTGTTTGCCTCTCTGCACTTCTCCCCGCAGTTGGTAGCATCTCCCCAATAACTTCCTGGTCTCACTCATATTTCCAGCAGCTACCAGCTCTCTCACCTTTGTCGAACTAATGAGGATGTTGTCCTCATGGTAGGCTTCAATGACCGTCACCGAAAAGCCCTTTTCCTCACCTTGTCGTTTCAAAAAAGGGATATCGCCTGTCCGTCCTTTTCCAAAGGCATAATCATATCCGATAAAAAGATGCTTCACTCCGATACGCTTGAGCAGGATCTCATCCACAAACTCAACCGCGGATGTTGCGGCAAAGTCCCTGGTAAAAGGGATGATCAAAAGGACGTCTATTCCGGATAAGCCTATCAACTCGATTTTTTGCTCGCATGTAGAAATCAGTTTGATCCCGCCGGGACGCAATATCTGCAAAGGATGGGGATTGAAGGTAATGGCTACACTTGTCCCATGGGAATGGTAGGCCCTTTGCTCAACAACATCAAACAGTCTCTGATGCCCGAGATGCACGCCATCGAAATTGCCGATCGTCACACAGGCATTTTGAAACGGTTCTTTTATTTCATCAACTTCTCTGTATATTTTCATAAGATTTCAGCACACCATCTTGATTTTTCAATCTCTTGCAAAGAAACTCTTGACAAAAACCGGCTCAGAAAGCATATTCAAGTCCGTTGCCGAAGTGGCGGAATTGGTAGACGCGCTAGGTTCAGGGTCTAGTGGGGGTATCCTCGTGGAAGTTCGAGTCTTCTCTTCGGCACCAATCTGATTTCCAAAGACTTGGGAAAAAAGTCTTTCAAGGTCGCAGGCTCACAAGGGTTTGCGACCTTTTTTGTTCCCATTCCTTTCATGAATCTGTGCTCAACGTTACAGAGTCTTTTGCGTTTTGCCGATCTGGCCAAAGGTTTTCATACAAGAACCGAATACCTCCATCTGTTTCAAAACCTTTTGAGGCACCGAGGCACCGGAAACCGCTCTTTGCTAAAAAAAATTGTGCTTCACAACACTCAACGACAAAGGGCTATACCTTTTTATCGCACTAAATGAAAGAAATTTCCGGGAACCTCCCCATATCCTCTGTTTCAAACTTCCTCCCAATGAAAAGACAATACTCAGGAGAAGCTGGCAAGTCAATATACATACAGGGACTTCTTCCTCTTCGATTTAAGCCCTCAAGTTTTCAATTTTTTCCTTCGTAATCCTTCCCTCTTCAAACTTTTTTAGACCGCCATCAAATGTGCACTGCCGCCCCTCAAAAAGCCTTTCCTCCTCCCAAAATTGTGGGGGTGGGTATTACCCACAAGTTGTGCATAATATTTAAGGGTCTTCCGGAGTAAACGTACATATCTAAAACCCGGGAGGCGGAGGGTGTCGCTTATGGACGCATCGCGGAGGCCCGACTGGGAACCACATCAGGCCCGGAGGAGTGCGGAAAGGACGTCCGCACCTGGCAGTAGCCCAGGGACGGCCTGTCTGTCAGCCGTGGTGTACCTTCGATGAGGCCGCAGAGGAGCGTCTGGAAGTGATGCACTCTGCCGGATTATTCCTTTTAGTTTCACAAAAGTGAAGCTTCATTCGGATGAACTCTTAAATAGTCCAATTACATTTGCTACAGCATATTTGGGCGGTGTCGACAGACACAGGTGAATATGATCTGGCATCCCATGCCCTTCTATGATCTCTATCCCTTTTATTCGAGCCCATTGTTTTATCGTATCCACCACTCTCTGTCTTTTGGCTCCGTATAATTCCTTGCGCCTATACTTTGGTATCCAGATAATATGGTACTTACAATCCCAAATCGAATGTGCTAATCTATTGAAGCGTTCCATTAAAATCTCCTGCAATTGGGTAGCTGGCGCTCTCATTGCAGGAGATTTTTTCTTTTTCGACACCCATCACTGGCATAGCCATTGTTCACACCACCGGCATGCCAATGGCTTATACCTTCGGGTTAAGCAAGATCGAAGCGATCAAGGTTCATGACCTTGTTCCACGCAGCTACAAAGTCGCGCTGGAATTTCTCCTGGGAGTTCTTACATCCATAGACTTCAGCCAAGGCCCGGAGTTGGGAATTGGAACCGAATATGAGATCAACCCGTGTGCCGGTCCATTTATGTTCGCCACTCAAGCGATCACGACCCTCGAAGACATCTTCGTCTTCCGAGGTTGCCTTCCAGGTCGTACTCATATCGAGCAGATTCACAAAAAAGTCATTGGTGAGCGTCTCCGGCCTCTTAGTGAATACACCATGTTGAGACTGCCCGTAGTTGGCATTCAGAACACGCAGGCCGCCAATGAGAACAGCCATCTCAGGTGCGGTCAGGGTCAGGAGCTGCGCCCGATCGATCAGCAATTCCTCTGCCGATACGGTAAACTTGGTTTTGAGATAGTTACGGAACCCGTCAGCAACCGGCTCGAGTACTGCAAACGCTTCAGCGTCGGTTTGCTCGTGCAGTGCATCTGTGCGTCCCGGCGTGAAGGGCACCGTTACATCATGGCCGGCATTTTTTCCAGCCTGCTCGACACCGACGCACCCTCCGAGGACAATCAAATCAGCAAGCGAAACCTTCTTTCCGCCTGTTTGTGCACCATCGAATTCCTTTTTTATTCCCTCCAGGGTCGCAAGAACGCTTTTCAGCTGGACCGGCTGGTTGACCTCCCAATCCTTTTGCGGTGCAAAGCGAATGCGCGCCCCGTTCGCTCCCCCGCGCTTATCTGAGCCGCGGAACGTGGATGCCGAGGCCCAGGCAGTCGAGACCAGTTCAGAAATGGACAAACCGGAATCGAGAATTTTGACCTTGAGCTGAGAAATGTCTTGTGGGTTGATCAACTCGTGATCGACTTCGGGCACTGGATCTTGCCAGATCAGTTCTTCAGCCGGAACCTCATCGCCGAGATAACGCGAGCGGGGGCCCATGTCACGGTGGGTCAGCTTGAACCATGCCCGGGCGAAGGCATCTTTAAACTCTTCGGGATTTTGCTGGTAGCGACGCGCGATAGGCCCGTAGATCGGATCGAAGCGTAAGGAAAGGTCCGCCGTGGTCATCATCGGCCGGTTCTTTTTCGACGGGTCGTGCGCGTCAACAATCATATCCTCTTCAGCCACGTCCTTGGCCAGCCACTGGTTGGCCCCGGCCGGACTCTTGACCAGCTCCCATTCGTATTTAAACAAGATGTTGAGATACCCCATATCCCATTTGATCGGGTTCGGCTTCCAGGCGCCCTCTATGCCGCTGCCGATTGTATCGCCACCCTTGCCGCTCCTGTAGCTGCTCTTCCACCCGAGCCCCTGCTCCTCAATACCTGCGGCCTCCGGCTCGGGTCCCACCAGCGCCGCATCGCCTGCACCGTGACATTTGCCAAAGGTATGACCTCCTGCGACGAGCGCGACAGTCTCCTCGTCATTCATTGCCATGCGGGCGAAGGTCTCTCGAACGTCACGGCCTGAAGCTACCGGATCCGGATTGCCGTTCGGTCCTTCCGGGTTTACATAAATAAGGCCCATCTGCACTGCAGCAAGCGGGTTTTCGAGGTCGCGTTCTCCGGTGTAGCGCTTATCATCAAGCCACTCGCTCTCGGCCCCCCAGTAAATATCCTCCTCCGGCTCCCAGACGTCTTCGCGGCCGCCGGCGAAACCGAAGGTCGTGACCCCCATCGACTCGAGCGCGCAGTTGCCTGCAAGAATCATCAGATCGGCCCAGGAGATTTTGTTGCCGTGTTTCTGTTTGATCGGCCAGAGCAGTCGGCGCGCCTTGTCGAGATTCACGTTGTCAGGCCAGCTGTTCAGAGGGGCAAAACGCTGGGTTCCCGATCCCGCTCCCCCGCGGCCGTCGCCAGTTCGGTATGTACCGGCACTGTGCCACGCCATCCGGATGAACAAAGGACCATAGTGACCGTAATCCGCCGGCCACCAGTCCTGCGAATCGGTCATCAACGCATAGAGGTCTTTCTTCAATGCATTCAGGTCCAGCTTCTTAAATTCCTCGGCGTAGGTATACCCCTCGTCCATCGGATTGCTCATACATGAGTTCTGATGAAGAATTTTGAGGTTCAACCGGTTCGGCCACCAATCCCGATTCGTTGGGCCGCTGCCGGCTGTAGGTTTATTCGTTTTCCCTGTTACCGGGCATTTGCCATTGTTGCTCATAATGCCTCCTGTTAGTGTTTTCTGAACATGTCTTCTACACTGTATTGTCTATTGTGCAGTGCCCAGAAGATGCTTTTTTACGTGACGATTAAACTTTTTACCAACCCATCCCATTTGCTCGTCACGATTCCGTCATCAAAAGATATTTGATTTTTATAGATAATTATTATCTGGAAGAGCGCAAAAAAAATCATCCCTTTTGGCAGTCAGGACACAGACCATAAAAATCCAGTCGGTGACTGCTGATGCTAAAACCTGTTTCTTCCATCATTGTAATTTTCAGTTTTTCAATATCAAGCATTGGTGGATCCATAATTGTCCCACACTTCGTACAGATCATATGAGGATGAGGGTAAGGCTTGTTTCCATCATACCTATTGCTCATTTCACTGAATTCTAATTCAAGTACCTCGTGGTTCTTCTTGAGAAGATTAATCGTTTTATAAACAGTTGCCGGACTCATCGTCGGATAGTCCGCTTTCAATTGTTCGTAAATACGCTCTGCCGAAGGATGATTCTCACTACGAGCAAGTATTTTCAAAACAGCATATCGCTGTGGTGTTATACGAAACTCATTTTTTTTGAGCTTCTCGATCATTTGTTTGAGTCGTGTTTCAGATGTAATTTCAGCTTTGCTCATAGTAAAGTCCCTGATAGATAATATTTATAGATAATCACTATCCATAAATATGCCACTTCTTGTCAAGGAAAATCGTCTACAAAACAAATTCCACCTAAAACCAAATAATAATTGCTCAACCCCAAATGAGCCATTTTGTTGGCCATGGAATACGTGTTTTCCACTGCACTACAGGAGAAAAGAGCATACCCAAAAATCAATTTTCAAGATATCAAGACAGCATTATCCCCTGCCCATCTCAAATAGTGATTGTAGTATACAAATTCATGGTCTTGATCTAAGTCAATGCAGATACGCCCTTCTTTTATTAGCATGATGGTATAATTTTAGAAACCAGCATTGACTTAGCGGCGAAAAAGGAGATAGGCTATGTGCGAAAGTTATCATTTAAAATGTCGGTGCGGCAGAAAAAGTGCGGAGATCTTCTTTGGCAAGATGCTCCTTGATGAAAAATCCGTCAACATCCTCTTCTGCCCTGAGTGCAGCAGGGGGCAAGAACATACCCGGCCGGAAAGGGTATGGGACAACGAATGGGTTTTGGAACTGAATATGGATCTCATCAAGACCTATGCATCCACTTTCGGCATGGATGCAGATGAATTGACGGCGAACTGGGTCTTCGACAGAGGATATGTCACCTGGGCAGGTATTACCCCCGATGACACCGAAACACGCAACAGGGAACGCCAAGAAATTCAGGTCTTGGCTAAAACCGATTTGCTGGCCTATGTTAAAGCCATAAAGGAGTGGGGCATAGAGCGGGAAAAACGCTTTACTAGTGAAGGCTGGCGCAAAATGCAGTAGCCGACAGTACAAGAAACCCTCCACGTCGAAATTCAAATCAAAAATAAAAAAAGATGGTTGGTATGTCTGGATGTGGATATAGCTGTAACGGCAGCGAAGGTAGGCCTTTTTCCAAGGGCAGAGAGCTGGTTGACTTCGTTTTTCATGCTCACGGCGGCGCCGTCAGGGACCAGAAGATTATGCAGGGGACATTGGCAACAGTCTGCCAGGAATGCGAGGCCGCTTTTGACCTGGAAACATACATGGGATCGTGTCCGGAATGCGGAGGTGTACACGCTGTCGCGCCAATGTCACCGACGGCCGAGAACATCCAATATGCCGGCAAGGATTACCGCCTGCCACGTTGAGGATTGAGAGTGCAGAACTTTTCGATAAATGGATATGAACATGAATATTCACTGGTTGCAGCATGTGCCTTTTGAGGGTTTGGGCTCAATCGAGAAGTGGGCCGGGAAAATGGGGCATACCCTTTCCTGTACCCGGTTGTTTGCAGATGACCCGCTACCGCAATATAACGAATTTGAGATGCTGGTGGTTATGGGTGGTCCCATGGGGATCATGATGAGCAGGAGTATCCGTGGCTGAATACAGAAAATTTTGGGAGAATGACCGCCTTTTAAGGGAAGGCTCATTATTCTTTTAAAACAGCAGAGGGCAAATGAGAAAAAATATTCTGGCAGGACTAGCTGTAACGGCTTGCAAACGTAACACCCTTGGGCTTGCAAACAAGGGCCATTTCGGCTCACATTATTTGCCACTATAAATAGAGCCGGACCCACAATATTTGCCAACGGGCTCACATTAAATGCCAATGGGCTTGCAAATATAAAGTCGGGCTCACATTAAACGCCAATACGCACTCATGTAGGTTGAATTTTTACGACATTACTCTTGGTTATGCGCAAAGGGCGGTAGTTAGGTTAGGCCTGCCCCCGGTTTGTTGGAAGATGTGGTTGCCCAATTTTGCCAATCAGCCGTTACACCGGACAAGCCGGTGAACTCCTTATTGAATTGTGGCTTTGTCAAGTGTGTAGACCTGACCCTGGGTTTTTTGACCCTGGGTTTTTTTCTCGCCTTTATTTGATTATTGAAGGACGTCCCTTTCTCCCCTACGTTTTTCCCTGCAACATAATGGGCCATTATGCGACATTGCCACTTTTCTACAATTGGAGGGCGGTGATTCGGCAAAGTCAGCCCGTGGTTTGTCGCTTCGCGAGAGTGAAGTTTAAATAACTAGAACGGGTCACCTTGTTGTTGATGCTTATTTGTTTAATTTGAACAGAACTTTTTAGCTAATAATTTGTTATTCACCTCAATGTACCCACACATTACTTTTTTAATTTTTAAGGAACTTTTTAATAAGAACTTTTCAATAATCTTATCGGTTTGTTTTGAGTTAAATCTAACCAACAATGGAAGATTAACAATAAAAAGATTTTCATCCTTTTCAAGGCTTAGTAAGTATAAAATTTGTTTTTTATGATTCGATAATAATTTTATAGAGTTATCGTCAAGGTAGGAGTATGAATAAAACTTTATCATATAATCATCTTGATTTTTCTCGATAAGGTTTAATACCTGCTGAAGGTAATCCTCCCCAACTAGCTGCCTTAAAAGAATATTGAGTATCGCCGCTATTTTATTTTCTCGGTTCGTCGATAATGATAATTCAATAAGAGTTTCTTTCGTAGGCGGATGAGAGGTTAATAGTCTATCTTTCTGTTTTTCCCTCCTATTATATAGTTCTGCAAAAGGCTCTTTGCTTGTATCCTTCATTATTATTTCATTTAACTCATTGTATTTTATGGCACTATCTATATATTCCTTACCGCCAGAAGCGACAGCAATATTGTGTTGAAAAAATAAAATGAACGACAAAAGAATTGTACTTCTGAATGTTAAGATAATAGCACGCATATTTTTCTATTCACTTACAACTACAATGTTTTTTAAACTCAGGTCTCTTAGTAAATTCAACACATTTATCGGCACATTCAAGTAACAAATCAGCCGATGAACCTGGAGAACCTGGAGGAATATTGTTTAACTTAAAAACTCGCATGCATGTTGAAAGTGCATGATTCCAAGAAGGAACATATCTCCTCTTGCAATAGATAGATGCACAAACAGCACCAGTTGAAGATCCTATAGTCCAAGAAATTCCGGCGTCTAACAGACTTTTTCCAAACTCTCCGATCACTTCCCCCAATATTTTAGGTATAACAACGCTATTGAGACCCTTGGAGTCAATCCCGTCAACTGGATCTCCCCCAACATAAACATAAAGATTAATCCCCCCATCCAACCCAATAGGATCAGCAGAGATATACCGCCCAGTATCCGGATCATAGTAATCGGTGCCAAGATTCCACGATACGCCTTCTCACCCCAAAGAGCTGTTTTTCTTTAGGGTTCGGGCCATGTCAAAGAGCTGGTTTAGTTCTACACCATGCTGCCTGACATGGCAAGGCTGTTTAGTGGTAATAGATCTCCATGCCGGGTTTTTCGGGAAGAAGAGAAGAAGGATGATTTTCCAGGGGAGCCCATGGGGACTGACGAGAGGAAACGAACTACGGAGATGTTTGACGGATGCTGGGAAAGAGAATCAATCAGTCGTTAAACCGGGCGGAGCCGGTAAACTCTTCATTGGCAGATCTCAATTCTTTTTGTAATAATAATAGTCTAAATCATAATCAATGACTAGCCGAATTTGTCCTAGGATTGATCTTTGAGCATTAACTACCCAGTAACCTGGAACATCAGTTCCATATTCCGGTGGGCCAAATTTAAACTTTGAGAAAGTTAATTCGACTTTTCCCTCACTTCTTTTAAGATCCCATCTGCCACGATTCTCAAATTTAGAACCATCATTACCACTATAAATATGAATATAAGTCCCATCTTTTTTTATTGATAATTCATCATACCCAAACGGATGATTCGCAATATAATCTCCAATTAAATCGTTATCATTGATCTTCATTGAACAACTTGACATGAGAGGTATCAAGCAGATCAAAATGACAAGCAATCTCATTTGATTGGCTCCGTCCACCAATAGACCTGTCTGGTATTGCCGCCAGGCCCAAAAGATGATCTTTCCCAACTAGGAAGCAAACGATAAGAAAATGAGGTCATACTTGTTGTATTAGAAAGCATGATAGTAATGGTACATGTTGAGTTGTCAGGGTAAATATCTACTCTAAAATTTCCAACAAATTGTTGAGTGCTATTAAAACCAGCTTTCCATAACCCTGATAGGCCAAAACCAGGATTGTAGTTTGTGAGAGGTTGATATTTATTTGAACATTCCCCATTGCAAGACGCTCCAGCATTTTTAGAGTAAAAGGCCTGGCGAGCTTGCTCTACACCCGCTGAACCCTTCATATCGTCAACTTGATTACTTCCTGGTCCAAATGGGATTGAATCAGGTCCACCTCCTGTAATCCAATCTTTAAACATTTTGAAAGATTCTTTCCAAGTTAATCCAGTTGGGTCTGATCCATTGATAGAATCCCCTCCAACATAAGCATACAGATTCATCCCCCCATCCAAACCAATCGGATCAGCAGAAATATACCGCCCAGTCTCCGGATCATAGAATCTGTGCCAATTATAGTGCAACCCGGTCTCAGAGTCAAAATATTGCCCCGGAAAACGCAGATTATTGCCAACAGTCTCAATCTGTACCTGAGCCTTGCCATAGGGGAAATAGGCAGCCTGCCAGACAACGACTCCTGTTGCAGAAACAAGTTGTTGGGGAGTGCCGAGATGATCGTTAATATAGTAATAGGTGCCGGGATTGTTCACATACTCCCGTAAAGCTATCGGCACTCCATTAAAATAGATATACTCCCTTTGCACGGTGCCGGATCCATCAGACTCGGCTATAAGATTACCCTGGAGATCATATTGATACAAGGTGACCATACCGGATACATCCTTTTTTATCCGGCGGTTGGAGGAATCATAGACATAGTCAGCAATGACGTTCTCACCTTGCTTCACCTGGATAAGTCGATTCAGGGCATCATACAGATAGGTCAGAGTCCCGTCGGAAGTGATATTGCCGTCGGCATCCAATGTATAACTCTTCGGCTCATTCCCGGTCTTTTGAGAAAGCCTGCTGGTGCCGGATTGGTAGGTAAAACTATCTGTTCCAGCCTGGGGATCAATGGGCACCACTCCGGTGATGGTCTTGACCCGGCCCAACAGATCTCGGCTGTATTGATAATGCAAACTGCCTGTCTGGATCCCGGTCAGATCATAGCGTTGATCATAGCTCCTCGATAGTTGTTGGTTCGTTCCAAAGGTAAATCCAGTGATAGGCCCGAATGGTAGAGCAATACAT